>NZ_CP099546.1:3118335-3836670 GCF_023973145.1 Natronosalvus vescus | reverse complement strand
TTTCTTACGGATAGAATCGTTTCGTGGTCACACACTTAAGGGCACGGATTCACGTTCGCAGGGAGACGGCGGGGCATGGGCCATCCTCACACGGGTCACCGTGTGCGATTTCACCTCACAAACGAGACAGCGGATTCGCTGCTCGGGCGAGCCCTGCGTACAGCACGTCCATCGAGATCACTTCCTCTCGTTATATCAGCGGAGGTATAGTAACGACTGAAACGATGTACACACTGATCGGCGATGCGTCTGGCGATCACGTGTACAACGACTTCCAGTAGCTACGATAGCATCTCGTTCGCCGCGGAGTGAACGTTTTTGGTGATCCCGAGTCCAGAGTGTAGTATGCCACCAGCTAGCGGCGACTCGAGCGAATCGGCACCGTCGGTCGGCGAACTCACACCGCCGACCCGAACGCTGATGGGGCCAGGGCCAAGCGATGTCCACCCACGCGTGCTGCGGGCGATGAGTACGCCCCTCGTGGGACACCTCGACCCCTCGTTTATCGAGATCATGAACGAAGTGCAGGAGTTACTCCGGTACACCTTCCAGACGGACAATCAGTGGACGATTCCCGTCTCCGGGACGGGGTCGGCGGCGATGGAGGCGGCGATCGGAAACGTCGTCGAGCCGGGAGATACGATGCTCGTCCCCACCAACGGCTACTTCGGCGGCCGGATGGCCGAGATGGCTCGCCGCGCGGGCGGCGACATCGTCGAAGTGGACGCCCCGTGGGGTGAGCCCCTCGAGCCAGCGGACGTTTCGGACGCGTTGGCCGAACACGACCCCGACGTGTTCGGATTTATTCACGCCGAAACCAGTACGGGCGTCGTCCAGCCGGACGTTTCCGAGTTGACGGCTGCCGCTCACGACCACGACGCGCTGGTCATCGCGGACACCGTCACCTCCCTCGGCGGCGTCGAGCTGAAGGTCGACGAGTGGGGCATCGATGTGGCTTACTCCGGCCCGCAGAAGTGTCTCTCCTGTCCGCCGGGAGCCAGTCCGCTCACCCTCTCGGACCATGCCATGGAGAAGGTGCTCGGCCGCGAGGAGTCCCCCCGGTCGTGGTACCTCGACCTCTCGTTGCTCGAGGGCTACTGGGGTGACGATCGATCGTACCACCACACGGCTCCGATCACGAACGTGTACTCGATCCGAGAGGCGCTTCGACTGGTCGCCGAAGAGGGCCTCGAGAACCGCTGGGAGCGTCATCGCCGTCTCGCGGGCGCGCTCAAAGCCGGCGTCGAAGGGATGGGGCTCGAGATGAACGCCCCCGAGGAGTACTGGCTGCCGAGCCTCAACGCCGTTCGCGTCCCCGACGGGGTCGATGACGGCGAGGTCTGTGCCGACGTGCTCGAGCAGTACGATCTCGAGATCGCGAGCGGACTCGGCGATCTGGCGGGTGAGATCTTCCGCATCGGCTGTATGGGCTACTCCGCACGACCCGAAAACGTGGCCCTCGTCGTGACGGCGCTCGGGGACTCCCTCGAGTCGCTCGGCGCGGACGTGGATCCGGAGGGCGGCGTCGCTGCGTGTCGGAAAGCGCTGCGGTAAAAAACCGGATCGCGAACGAGGAATCCGGGTAGTCAGGCGGTTACGGTTGGCCCCGGCGGCGCTCGTTCGACCTGATACTCCTCGCCGTCGACGACGATAATCGCCCACTCGTACGCCGGATCGAGGCTGTGAAGGCGTTCCTCGAGTTCGTCTGCGTCTTCGGGTTGGGCGACGAAACAGTGGAACTGTCCCGAGCCACGCGGAAGGTTCTCCATGTCGTAGACGGCGTTGACGTGAACGACCTTCCACTCGCGTTCTGCTCGGAAGTCCGGCCCGTTGCCCTCGACTGTGTAGCCGAGTTCTGCAAAAATCGACCTGGCCTGTTCGACGAGTCGCATGTTAACAGAGCCCATTCAATTATCGTTACAACGGTTACCATGATAAACATTTGCATAGGTCCGAACGTTGTGGACACCCTTCCAGAACGGGCGTATGTTCGAGCAGAGGGTGGTCGACGTCACACTCGAGTTCGAGCGTGAAAACTCGACGGGGTGATTTGAAGGTGTGGTCCGAACTCGAGTCAGTGGCTCATTCGTGGGCAGCGTCCCACTCGGTCGGTTTCCGCAGGTTTCCACACTGGTTACACTGGATACGTCCCATCGAATCCATCGCGGTGTCCACCGTCTCACAGTTCGTACAGAACCAGCCGTAGCGTGACTCGCGGTTACGGCTCTCGTAGGCGATCAGAAACGGCCCCTTCGAGCCGATGTCCCCGTCGGTCTCCGCCACGTAGACCGTCCGACCGTCGTCGATCACAACCGGTTGCATAGCCGCGGGTAAGCAATCGGTGGGTAAAGGACTATCTTTCCGGGAGCGCTCGGAACCGGTGGCAGCGAGCGGTCAGGCGTTCGCCCCGTCCCGATACGTGCCGAGCAGTTCCTCGAGGATGATACACTCCTGATCGGTCTGATCGTAGTGGGTGTCGATGAACCGTTCGGCGTCCTCGTAGTTGCCCCGGAGGCCGAACTTCCGGACGGTGATGATCGCATCGAGGAAGAACGTACCGCCGTCGGTGCCGATGGGTTCGGTGTGTGGGGGCTGATGGATGTTCAACTCGTTTTTGATTTCGTCGAAATTGAACGTCTCGACTTCGTGGTCGGGATTGAGCAGCGTCAGGACGTACTCCGCGGAGAATCGGTAAAACTCCGATTTGCTCTCGAACATACCGTCGTCGACGAGTGCGTCGATCTCCTCGACCACGTCGTCGGGATATCTGACGGTATCTTTGGCCATACATTACACCAGGCTGTTACAAGAGCATTATTGTTGCGGATCTAATCTGTCATCTGATAGGTTGTGGTCGACTCGAGACTCGTATCGAGACCCGAAACGGCACGAACGTTTTAACGTTACGCGTGAGTTCGAGGACACGAGCGACCAGGGAGGATGACGTGTACTCGGGACTCATCGTAGAATCGTTGCCGTGGTGGATCGCCGCCCCAGTGTTACAGCTGGGTATCCTCGTCTTCGGGATGGCTCTCGATGAGACCTACGTCAATCGGGCGACCGTGCTGACCGGTGCGATTGCGCTGTACACCCACACGGTGCTCGCGGGCGGCGTCTGGATGCCAGTCGGACTCTATCTCGATATCGGGGTTATTATCGGCGTGTACGGACTCTACACCTACGTCGTCGACGGCTACGTCGGCACGTGGTTTCGAATTGCAGCCTACTTCGTCTACTCACCGCTGGCCATTTTCCTCGTCATCCTCTTTCCGGACGTGATTTTCCCAATCGCGCTGGTCGTCGCAGGGTATGCAAATCTGCAGTTGATGGCGCATCTGGATCCCGTCGAACCGTACTACTTCGGTCCCGAAACCAGCGAGGAGTTCGAATCCGCCGTGGCTGAGGCGGACGCTGATGCCCTCGGGGACGACGAGGCACCGGAATCCGATGAAGGCAACGAAGGCGACGACGGAGCGACCTCGAGTAAGGAATCGAGCGTCGATCGGCCTGGTGTCGAACCGACACCGGCCGGTGGTGGGACGGGTGAACGCGGTATCCTGCCCGAATTTATGCGACGGCTCTAACTCGCTTCCCGAATTCGAGTCACAGATAGTCGACGAGGGCACTGCTCGTTCCACTTTGTGAGCGTCTACCGTCCTCGACTATCGCACACCCAACTGGACTCGAGACTCACAGATCAGGGGGCTCAAGCCGACGCTTTCTGCGGACGGACACGGTTCTCCCGGCAAAAATCTGTAGCAAAAAGATCTCGATTACGCCTCGAAGCCGTCCTCGAACCGGAACGTGCCGTCGCGCTGGACGACTTCCCCGTCGACCTCGATGAACGAATCCTCGCTCATGTCGACGATCATGTCCATGTGGACGGCGCTGTCGTTGCCCTCGTTGTCCTCGCCGACGGTCTCCTCGTAGGCGCGACCGATCGCCAGGTGGACGGTATCGCCCATCTTCTCGTCGAACAGCATGTTGTACGTGAACGCGGTGATGTCCCGGTTCATCCCGATGCCGAGTTCGCCGATGCGACGCGCGCCGTCGTCGGTCTCGAGGACGGTCGAGAGCACGTCCTCGTTTTTCTCGGCGGCGTGATCGACGACTTCGCCGTCCTCGAACTCGAGGTAGACGCCCGTAATCTCTCGACCCTGTGCCATCAGCGGCTTATCGAACAGTACCTCGCCCTCGACGCTGTCCGGGATCGGCGCGGTGAACACCTCGCCGCCGGGGAGATTCTTCTCGCCGTAATCGTTGACCGTCGGATTGCCCGCGATGGACATGGTGAGGTCGGTCTCCTCGCCGCTTTTGATCCGCACCGTCTCCGCGGGATCGAGAATCTCGACGAGTTGCTGCTGGAACTCACGCTGGGCGTCCCAGTCTTTGGTGATCGCGTTCCAGACGAACTCCTCGTATGCCTCGGTACTCATCTCGGCGTCCTGGGCGTTCCCCGGCGCGGGGAACTGGGTGCCCACCCACCGCTTGCCCATGACCTCGTCCTGAATCGGCTTGTAGGCCTGGCCGAAGGCGGCGGTCACCTCGGGATCGACGTCGCTCGTCTCGTACGTGTTCTCGGACGCCCGGATCGCGATGAACACGTCCGTCTCCTCGGCGGCGGCGAGGACGTGGCTCGGACACTCGAGATCCTCCGGGTCGACGGCTCGTCGGTATGCGCGGGTCGCGGCGCTGTCTCGAAGCGAGAGGGACGGGTGGGCACCTCGCTCACCGAGGAGTTCGTGGAGGGCGATCACGAGGTCGCGAGCGAGCGGCGGGGCGCTGATTCGCACGTTGTCGCCTCGTTGCACGTCGACGGAGTGATTGACGATGATTTCGGCGTGTTCGCGGATGCGTGGATCCATACCGCGTCCTTCTGACAGCCCAGTCAAGTATTTTCTTCTTTGACAGTGGATGGGATGTAGCTGGTTCCGTCCGATTCAAATAGTTCTGTCCGATTCGACTGACACTGTCCGATTTGGCTGTCGTGACGGTCGATTCTGCCGTCGTCGACGGTTGCTCCCAGCTGGCCGTTTGGTGCAGGTTCGAGACCCACGGTCTGACCCAGGTCTCATCGAGCCCGATAGATCACTCGAGCGTCGGCGGTTCGTGGCGACCGATGTGGATTTCGTGGGCCTCGACGTCCTCGAGAGCGGCGACGCGGCCACCGATAGTGACCGTTCCGTCGGCGGTTTCGATGGTCAGGCTGGCGACCTCCTCGGTCATCTCGAAGGCGACATCGGTGACTCGGCCGCGAACCGTTCGGGGGCCACCCTGTTCGACGTCCCGCCCTTCGATCGTCGCGTAGAACTCCCCACCCGATTCCATGAGGTCTTTCACGCAGCGACGGATCGAGGCGTAGGTTCGCGGGTAGGGGCGACCCTCGCCGTTTTCGCCGAGGGTCGTCTCGGCGGTCGTCCAGAGAACGGTACCGAAGAACCCGGAGACGAGAAAGCCCAGCGCAGAGCGGTTGAAGATGACGCCGTAGCGATCCTGATCGTCCCGAAGGGCGTCCTGGGTGGCGTAGATCGAGTAGTTGCCGTCGGCGACGGCGATCACCGGGGTCGTGATGCCCCGCCGTGCTCGAGCGGTCGTCGAAACCGAGCGGTACTCGAACTCCTCGGGCGAGGGCGCTTCGGAGGCCGGAGTGACGATCAGATCGACGCTGACGTTGTCGGCCGTTGCGGCTCGAAGCTGGTCTTCGAAGCGGTTCAGGAGATCCGGCGTCAGCGAGAGTGCCAGCTCGTACTCGGCCTGCTCGATGATCTGTTCGAGGTACCGAAGAATCGTCGACCGGGATTTCACCAGCGAGACGGCCTCGGTTTCCCTGGCCGGCGCGGTGTACCGGGCCTCGAGTTCGTCGACCATCTCCTCGAGGGCGTCCTGGACGTCGTCGAAAGCATCGCCTGGATCGATCGCGACGATCTGCATCGGTCGCGATTCGCGAAGTTCGACCAGGCCGCGGTCGCTCAGGCTGCGGACGGTGTCGTACACGCGCGGTTGTGGAATGTCGGTTCGGTCGGCGATCTCACTCGCGGTGAGCTGGCCGTGAGCCAGCACGGTGAGGTAGGCATCGATCTCGTACTCCCCGAGATTGAACCGATCGCCCACGCGTTCGACCGTCGAGCGCAGTTCGTCTGTTGCCATACAGTGCTCATTCGAGTCGAGTGCTAAATCATTTATTATGCTTCGAGTAGCACCTCATTCCAGAATTCAGTTGTGAGACGTGCGTATCCGTCAGAACGCTTAACCAGCGTGCGCATAACAGTGGGGGTATGAGCGAGAACGCGACGGCTGGCAATCAGACGGCCCTCGGGGAGGAGGTTCGCTCGTACGTCCCCGAGATTATACCGTCGGTGCTCGTCGACGTCGCGTTCGCACTCCTCATCCTCGTCATTGGATGGTACCTGTCGAAGGTTGCCGTCAGGCTCACCGGTCGGACGGTGGCCCAGAAAATCGAGCGCCCGAGCGTGACCCGGACGGTACTCCGGGGGGTTCGCATCTCGATTATTGCGCTGACGGCACTGGTTGCAGCGAGCGTTCTCGGGCTCGGCGGTGCGGAAATCCTGCTCTCGGTGACCGTTATCTCGGCGGTGATCGCGATCGTGCTCGCACCGCTGATCGGTAGTCTGATCAATGGGTTGTTCATCCTCGCCGACCGCCCCTTCGAAATCGGTGATATGATCGAAGTCGCCGACGAGGGGCATCGCGGCTTCGTCGAAGATATCACGATCCGGTACACGAAGATATTCACCCTCGAGAACACGTTTATCGTCATCCCGAATTCGGAGATTCACCGCCGGGACGTGATCAACTACTCCGCCGAGGACGAGCGGACGCGGGTAGAAGTCACCTTCGAGATCACCTACGAGAGCGACCTCGAGCGAGCAATTCGCGTGGCCGAGCGGGGTGCTCGAAGCGTCGACAACGTGATCGCCGGCGGCCCCGACATCCGGATCGGGAGCGCTCGATACGCCGCCTCGCCGACCTGTGATGTCGTCGAGTACGGGGATAACGGCATCCTGCTCAAGTTGCGGTTCTGGGCCAAACACCCGTACAAACTCACGGTCGTTCAATCCGACGTCCAACGGCGAGTACGCCAGCGATTCGTCGACGAGGAGATCGAGTTCGCGTACCCACACCGTCACCACGTCTTCGACGACACGAGCGGCACGGCACACGTGGCACGGGTCGATCCGAGCACGGAAGTGGCCCACACGACGGGGAACCACGAGGCCGAAGGGGAGATCAGTGCCGACGACCGGTAATATCCCGGATGAATCCGTCGGAGCGGTCGACAGCGATTTCTCGAGGCGAATCGTCACGGCCCTCTAGCGAGGGACACGGTGCTGGGAGAATGACGGCATTCGAGCGAGTTACGCTGCCCCGAGGAGGCTGAAGAATAGCGTAACAACTGCACCGATTCATCCGGTGATCGCCGACACGTCTAACGATCAGGTGTACAATGACGTGCAGTGGCCACTATAGACCACACGAAACGACGAAGAAAGCGATGAAGTGGGTGTGCCAGAAACCCGTGTGCCTCGAACCGCAGTCGTCGGCGGTGTTCACTCGAGGACTCGATCCGAACTCATAGCAATTCTTGGAGGTCCTGAGACACTCGAGCGGAGACGGTCACGCTCGAGCGTTCCACGTATCACTCTCAGGCCATCGCCCGCTCGACCGTGATCACGTCACACTCGAGGTGCGTGTTGAGATACGCCTCGATATCCGGATTGTCGGTAAACCGGCGGAACAGCCGCCGCAATCGACTGGCCTGTTTGCTACCGATGACCACGACGTCGGCTTCCTCGGCGGCGACCTCGTCCAGAATGCTCTCTTCGACGAGGAAGCCGGGGCGAACTACGTAGCGGGCGTTATCGAGGCGACCGAACTGGCGCTCGACGGCGTCTTTCAGATCCGTCCGCGTCACGCTCTTCCCGTTCTGGTAGAGATTCACATGGAGAACAGTCAACGCCGCATCTCGCTCTCGAGCGACCTCGATGGCCTCCTCGAGGGTTCGACGAGAGTGATTCGTCAGGGGATATCGAACGGGCACCACGACCAGCGTCATCACGAGTGGAAACGCGCCCCGTGTTGGTAAACGTTTCACTCGTGACTACTCCTGTGCAATGGTACCCTACCTCTCTGCCCGTTGGCTTAACGCTGCACGCAGGATCACCTGCCCCAGACGGTCTGTTGGAGTCCCCTTCTCGAGTATTGCTCGTGTACGTCGACAATCACTGTAGTCCGTGGTACCAGTCCGTTTCACCTTTCGGTAGCCACTGCTATAAATATTATACCGTTTGACTATGCATGCTGGAGTATGGGCGATTATCGATCGATTCGCCGAATACGCCCCTCGAGCGGCGTTTCCACCCCCCGGTGGCGGGCGTACTCGAGTAACACGTCGTACTGGCTGCCTTCGGTCTTCTCGATTCGGTCTGCCGGCCGAAGCGACGGGAACTCGTCGTCGGTGTGAAACAGGTAATCGGACGTTGCGAGTCGATAGCGTCCATCCGGATCGAGCGAATCGCCGTTGACTCGTCGAACGTCGACGGTGTGGTCGGTCGGGTTCCACTCGAGGGTCACGCCGCTGACCTGACCGTGCCACCAGTCCGGTTCGGCAAAGCCAAGCTCGAGACCGGCGGCCTCCGAGAGGATGCACTGGAGTTGGCGTCCGGTTACTTCGGCGACGGCAATTGGTTCGTCGAAGGGAACGAGCCCGATCACGTCGGCGGCCGTCACATCGCCCGAGAGCGTCGTTCCCGTCCGAATTCCGCCGCTGTTCTGAAGGGCGACGTCGGCACCGGTCTTCCAGCGATAGGCGTCGGTGACGAAGTTCCCGAGTCGACTCTCCCCTCCGAAGAGCGTCGTCTCACCCCGATCCATCGGCTCGTCGACGGAGGCGACCACCTCGTCGAGGCCTGTCGTCGACTGGAGGGCCTCAAACGAGTGGACCACGTCTCGAGTGGGGGTGAACTCGGTCGTCGGGTGAATCGCCGCGGTCGGGCCGTCATCGTCGAGTTCGACCTCGACGACCGCCGTGCCGCCGTCGCCGGGTCTGGTGAGGAGCGTTCCGTCGATCACCTCGTTACGGGCGCTCGGAATGTGGCCGCCGAGGATCACGTCCGCGTCGACTTTCCGAGCCAACGCGTCGTCGCCCCGCCCGAGGTGGGAACAGACGAGTACGGAGTCAGCACCCGCGTCCCGAAGTGCCGAAATCGCCTCCCGAGTGGCCTCGATCGGGTCGCGAAACGTGAGGCCGGTCGCCATCGGGTTCAACGACGCCGTCCGCGGCGTCGTCACGCCGGTGATGCCGACGGTCGCCTCTGCCCGTTCGAGCAGCGTCCACGGCTCGACGCCGACGTCGTGAGCGAAGGGCGCGCCGTTTCGTCTGACGTTTGCGGTGACCCACTGCTGTGGCGAGTTCCGGACGATCTCACGGGTCGCCTCGACCCCAAAATCGAAGTCGTGATTGCCGAAGGTTTCGACGTCCGGGTCGATCGCCTCGTAGAACCGGAGCGCCTGCTTCCCGTCGGTGACGAGCGGTAACACGCCGGGGGCGGTGTTGTCACCGGTACCGAGGAGAATTGTCTCGTCGTCACGAAAGTGCTCGAGAGCTGCAACGAGTCGACCGATTCGGGGCGGGTCGTCGCAGGCGTTTTCGACGTCGGAGTACTGGAGGAGACGAACGGGCACGGTAGTCGACGGTGGTTTCGACGGTTCCCTCTTGGCTCCGTCGGTTCAGTGGGATCGTTGCAGGTTCAGAGGGGTCGTTGTAGCACGTACCGCAGAGCACAGATCCTGTAGGGGCGATCGACGGGTACGTTGGTACAACATCCTCCTCACCCCAACTCGAGCGCCTCGAGGTCGACGTGTGCGTCGATGAGATCACGCGCGCGGTCGTACGGTGAGCCCGCTCGAGGGGCGCCCGATCGATCGCTGGTTCGACCAGCGCGCTCCGATTCCGAGTAGCTGTCCGCGAGTACCTCCCCCGTCGGAACGCCCGCTCGACGACGAACGCAGTCCAGAAACGCCGATCGGACGCCATCGTTGTCGAAGAGCCCGTGGAGATAGGTGCCGAGGACGAGGCCAGCGGCGGCGCTTTCCGGGCCGAGCGGGTGACTGACAGCCGATGGCTCGAGGATGCGCGTTCGCCCCGCGTGAATCTCGTAGCCCGTCGCCGTTCCCGCAGCGCCTGCCAGCAGGGGCGACGCCGTGCCGTCGACCGGGACGGTCACCTGTTCGAGGTGTTTCGTCGGTTCGAAGGTGGTTTCGACGGGGAGCAGACCGAGGCCGGTGAGTTCGTTGCCGGTTCCCTGGTGCGCTCGTTCGTTCCTGTCGGGAGCAGAATTAGCAGCCGACGCGTTCAGATCCGTCCCCTCGCGCTCGACGTGACACAGCCGGGTGCCGAGCATCTGATAGCCGCCACAGAGGCCGACGATCGGGCCGTCGAACTGCTCGAGCGCCGCATCGAAGCCGGCGGCGTACACCGCCCGCAGGTCGTCGACCGTGTTCTTGCTACCAGGGAGGACGACGGCGTCGGCGTTCGCGAGCGACGGTTGCTGGCGACCGGAACCCGAACCTGGCGACCCTACACCCGCCCCCTCGAGAGGCACGTACGCGAGGCGAACACCGGGTTCGGCGCGCAGGGCCTCGAGGTCGGTCGCGTTCGAGAGCCGGGGGAACCGGGGCACGGCGATCGTAATCGACTGCTCGTCGGGAACACCGTCGTCGGCACCGCGAATGCGACCCTCGTCCGGGGAGGGAAGACTCACGCTGTCCTCTTCGGGCAATCCGGTGTCGGCTGCCGGGATGACGCCCAGTATCGGAACGCCCGTCCGTTCCTCGAGGTGGCGGATACCGGACTCGAGGAGGGACGCATCCCCTCGGAATTTCGTGATGATCGCGCCACACACTCGATCGCGGAGGTCGTCGGGCATGAGCTCGAGAGTGCCGTAGAGGCTGGCGAACGCGCCGCCGCGCTCGATGTCGGCCACGAGGATGATATCGGCGTCGGCGAACCGTGCCGTCTCGACGTTCGCCAGATCCCGATCGTGGAGGTTGATCTCGGCGATGCTCCCGGCCCCCTCGGCGATCACGACGTCGTACTCGGCGGCGAGTCTTCGGTAGGAACGTTCGGCCGCGCCTCGAGCCATTGCCCAGCAATCGTCGTAATAGGAGCCGGCACTGAACGAGCCGACGGCCCGTCCCTGGACGATTAGCTGGCTCTCGCCGTCCCCGGTGGGTTTGAGCAACACCGGGTTGACGTCCGTCGTCGGGGTGACTCGAGCCGCCCGGCACTGGACGAACTGCGAGACGCCGATTTCGCCCCAGGCTGCCCCGTCGCCCTCCGTATCACCGCTCGCAGAGTCGCTCGTCCCCCCGATCCGTTCGTCGATGCCACGAACCGACTCAGCGCCGAGCACTCGCGGGACGACGCGAGCGTTGTTGCTCATATTCTGGGCTTTGTACGGCGTGACGGCAACGCCGCGGTCGGCGAGGATTCGACACAATCCAGACGCCACCGTCGACTTCCCGACGTGGCTCGCGGTGCCGGCGACGAGGATCGTCCGTGCCATTCGTCACCGGACGGTCGCAGGCGAGGGTCTTCGGTGTGTCGATGCGGGAACGTACGGCAACCACCGAACGCCTCTCGAAGCCCGAGACGTGCTCACACGGATCCATCGCGGTACAGCCGAGCCCAGCGGTTCCCGGCCCGGATCGCGAGCCAGCGCCCACAAGCACCAACGAAGACGCCAGCGCCAGCCAGGATGGCACCGCTCGAGGCCGTCACCGGATTCGAGGCAAAGCCGACGATCAGCGTCGGCAGGAGCACTATCGTGACGCCGATCGTGAACGTCAGAAAGCGGACGCCGTCGAACAGGAACTCGTTCGGGTCGAAACCGGCGATGTAGACCGTGAGGCCGTAGTAGTAGATGGCAAGCCCGATCAGGAGGACGAATCCGACGAACGCGTCCAGCATCGCCGGCTGGAACCAGACGATTGCGACGAGGTATGCCCCGGCCATCGTCGGTATGCCGACCAGGAAGAAGGCGATCCGCTTCGCACGAAAGACGGCCTCGACCGAGACGGGATACGGAAGGTACGATTCGACGGCGTCGAACTGCGTTAGCCAGTTGTACGTGGTAAATGCCGAGAGTCCAAGGACGCTCCCGAAGAATATTCCGGGAGCCGGTTCGATCCCGGTCAGTTCGCGAACGACCCCGACCAGAAACGCGATCACTGCGAGGATGATCGCCGCCGATACGATCGGTTTGAACAGCCCGCCACTCGAGCGCGAGAGATCCAGGAGCGTTTTCGCGACGAGTGGATCGCTCCCCGGCAGGGACTCGAGTCGACGGAACCGCCGGCGATAGGTTCGCGGTGGCGTGGTGTACGACGGATCGTACAGTTTCATCGCGAACGCGCCGATGCCGACGGCGACCGCGTACACGATCGGCACCACCCAGATCGGTTCCGTGAGCGCCGTCGCTGACGGAACGGAGACGTCTGGCTCGAGGAGCCACCAGCCTGCGGCGACCATCAGGCCGCCAGCGAGGACGTAGCGTGCCGAGAGGCCCCGGGTTCCCAGTGCGATGAGCAGGACGGTCACTGCCATGCCGACTAGGAAGAACCCGAAGAGCGACAGCCACGCCATCACGACTGCCAGTGGCGTCCACACCGAGAGTCCCTCGATCGGGACGACCGCGAGCGAGAGCGGGCCGACGATCGTGAGTCCGTAAAAGAGGGCGTCTTTGACCAGGAAGTGGCCGAGGAGGCGACGCCGTGAGAGCGGGAGCGTGCTCGAGGTGCCGAGAACGAGTGACAGTTCGCCGAACACGTTCTCGAGCATGTCCGAACCGGCGAAGGCAGCCGTGCCGCTGTAGAGGCCGAAGGCGACCACGGTGACGGTCAGCCCGCCGTAGAGCCGGCCACTCGAGTAGCCGCTGTGTGTCAGGACGGTCGCCGCCAATCCAACGAGAAGGGCGACGGCGAGCGGAAACACGTAGAATCGGCGGCCGCCGAACAGGCAAACGTGCAGACGCCACTCCTCCCGGAGCAGGGTGGAGAAGAGAATCCAGTCTCGATGGCCAGCTAATCGGTTTCGTCTTGCGTGTAAGCGCCCCGTCATCGGTGCTCGGCACTGGCAGCGGTCGCCTCGAGCGACGCCCCATCTCTGTCGTCGTCGGTCTCGACGGCCTCGAGAAAGTGCTTCCGAAGGTCAACTGCTTCGCCGGTACCCTGATTGACGATGCGGCAGGTGCCATCGACGACGATGCCCACGCGCGTACATATTCCCTCCGCAACGTCGATGTTGTGCGTCGAGACGACGATGGTGTTCCCCCGGTCGACGTACCGGCGAAGGAACGCCGTCACCTGTTCCTGTGCCAGCGGATCGAGGTTCACCAGCGGCTCGTCGATGAAGACGAGGTCGGGGTCGTGGAGGAACGCCTGGCTAATCATCACCTTCTGTTGTTGCCCTCGTGAGAGGTCGGTGTGGAGCGTATCGAGTTTTTCCCGGAATCCCAGCCGGGTCGCCCAGGTATCGAGTCGGTCGTCGACGAGTTCGGGTTCCATCGACCGGATCGAGCCGACGAACTCGAGGTACTCTCGCGGGGTGAGAAAGCTCGGCGGCGGCTGCTGTTCGGGCAGAATTCCGACCCGCGAACGGGTTCGAATCGGTTCGCTCGTCGGATCGGTGCCGAAGACGGACGCTTCCCCGGCGTCCGGCGTGAGCTGTCCGGTGAGAATGGCGATCGTCGTCGTCTTTCCGGCACCGTTCGGCCCGAGGACGCCGAAGAGTTCACCCGCGCCAACCTCGAACGACAGTCCCGAGAGCACCTCGACGGAGCCAAACGACTTCTCGAGGTTCGTTGCCCGTAGTACAGCCATCGAATGCGTGTGGGTACGGTCGTGTAATAACAGTGCTGCCCATTGTGGCCAGGGATGACAGTTGCCATCCTTGCTATCCACTTGTCACTCGTGAGCGTGCTGGCCGCTCCGGTTGCGCCACCCGTTCACCCCGTCGAGCGAGCGATCAGTACTCCGTTCCGCGTCGCGCTCGCTGGCCCGCATCGATCGGATGGCGTTGCTTTCGCACCTCGGTCACGAGATCCGCCGCCTCGAGCACGTACGTCGGCTCACTGTGGCTGCCGGTCAACACGAGTTCGAGAGCGTCGGGTTTCGAGCGAACCAGCTCGAGAACGTTTTCGGTGTCGATGAGCCCCATGTCAGCCGCGTACAGGATTTCGTCGAGGATGAGCATGTGCACGCCGTCGACGGGATCGGCCTCGAGGTCGAACGGGGATTCGAGGTCAGCGTCATCGGCGCCCTCGAGCAGGGAACGCGCTCGCTCGAGGCCAGCCTGGGCTTCCCGCTCGTGATCGACTTCGTCGCTCCCGTCGGCCATGCCGTGCCAGCCGTACTGGCCGAGATTTTCGTAGCTAAATCCCGGAAGTGCCTCGATCGCGTTGTACTCGCCCCGAACCGCCTCGACGCTCGATGCGCCGCCTTTCATGAACTGGAGCATGTGAACGCGAAACCCATTGCCGGCGGCGCGAAGCCCCATCCCCATGGCAGCCGTCGTTTTTCCTTTTCCATCTCCCCACCAGACCTGAACGAGGCCGAACTCCTCGGGTGTGCCTGGGGTAATCGGCTGTGCCGTTGGCGTCTTTCCGGCCCCGGGCGTGTTCTCGAGGACGGTCTCGGGTTCGTCCGGTTCCCTCGAGTCGTCTGCGGACGTCATTAGTCGGACACTCGACCCCCGTCGGTATGAATCGCCCGTTGAACGACTGAAGGTGTTGGTGCTATCGTAACAACTGAAACGGTTCACACACTGATCGCCGATACGTCTGGCGATCAGGTGTGCAATGGCTTGCAGTGGCTACTATAGTGGGTTTCCACGCCTGAACTCCTGGGCGAAATCGGGCGATTACATTCGATTCCGCTCGGTAATGACCCGTAATAGAGGTATAGCCGTGTCACCGTGCAAATCGCCGACTACAGCAGCAACGAATCGGTGATCTGCTGTGCGCCTGTTAGGAATAGTCCCAGACGACGGTGGCGTCGTCTCGTCGCTTCGCATACTCCGTTCGAGCCCACGCGACTGCGTCCGGGTCGTCGGAGTGTGCAACGCCAACGAGCCCTGTCTCGGAGTAGACGGTAATACCGGCGACGACACTCTCGTCGTTCTCGGCGATCCAGATCGCGTACGAATCCGACAGTTCCGTCGTCAGTAGTCGGCCACCGTCTGCGTCGATAATCTCGCGGAGGCGTGTGCGTTCGATTTCGGACATCCCGTCGAACAGCGCAACATCGAGAATGAGTTCCGCCGAGAGCCCGCCGTTGTCGATCGACGCGGCGAAATCGTCGAAGTACTGCTCGAAGACCGTCGGTGCCGTTCCCTCGATCGATCGCGCCTCGTAGATCAATCGCATGCTGGGCTTCAGTGCCGTCCACGGTGCCTGCTGGTCGGGGAGGTCGATCGTCGCATTTCGGAGAAACTCGATACTGATCGATTCCAGCGACACCTGCTCGAGGATTGGTTCAGCCGCCTCGAGGTGCTCGAGATCATTCAGATACCGATTTCGCGCCTCCATGGCGAGTCGCCCCTTCTCTGTCGCCCGATAGTCGGAACCCTGCTTGTCAACACAGCCGGACTCGAGCAACGCTGCCATGCCGCGGTCGACCGTCGAACGAGAAATCGAGAGCGACTCGACGAGTTCGGGTTTCGTGTAGCGCTGCTCGAGGAGGGCTTCGAGCAGGCGGTCGCGAGTCGTGAGTACCTCGTCCATTGCCGTGGTCGTATCTATCGTGTTCGTGGAGAGATACTAATAACTCGCGGCCGATATTCTGCCGCTTCGCCGTAAGGTCAGTACCTTCTCGAGGGCGTGGCGTACCTTCGCTGGTTCGTGGGGGCGGTCGACGTGGAAGGTGTAAGCTCCACTAGCGTCTGAGGAAGACGGACGTCTCACCGTGGCTACGACCGGGTCGAGGGTTCAGCCACCCGATCGGTAAATTGCTCCCGAACCTTATCGATTTTCGGCGCGGCGTGCATCCGACAGTAGGCGTCGGTCGGGTTCTTCTCGAAGTAGTCCTGGTGGTACTCCTCGGCCGGGTAAAACGTCTCGAGTGGCTCGACCTCCGTGACGACGCCGTCGTCGTAGACGTCGGCAGCCTCGAGTTCGTCGATGAACGCCGTCGCGAGTTCGTGCTGGGTGTCGTCGTGAGTGAAGATTGCTGAGCGGTACTGGCTCCCCACGTCGGGGCCCTGACGGTTCAGCTGCGTCGGATCGTGCACCGTAAAGAAGATCTCGAGAAGTTCGTCGTAGCCGATAGTCTGTGGATCGTACGCGAGCTGGACGACTTCGGCGTGTCCCGTTTCGCCGGTGCAGACGGCCTCGTAGCTGGGGTCGTCGACGTGGCCGCCGGCGTAGCCCGACGTCACGGATTCGATTCCCTCGAGTTCCTTGAACGCGGCTTCGATACACCAGAAGCAGCCACCGCCGAACGTTGCGCGTGCCTGTGCCATGTCGGTGGGTAGGTCGCCTGCGGGGAAAGATGTGACGGGAGCGCACGGAAACGGTGCTCGAGGCGGCCACACCTGACGCCGTGGGTGGCACGGACGGGGAATCACCAGTGATCGTCGACCCGTAATGGTACTCACCGGTGCTCCTACACCGATTCGTCTCAGAGATCCCGCCGCTTGAACAAGAGGATACCCAGTGCCTGCAGCGCCACGAACGCACCCAGGAGAATCACCGAGTCGACCGGATCGAACGTGCCGTCGATAACGATCGGCGTCGGTTCGTAGTACTGGGTCGGGCTGAGGTAGGCGAGCCAGCTGAAATCGCCCGACCCACTGACGACGGATTCCCCCAACCAGAACAGAAAGAGCAGGCCGATCGCGGCTCGTTCCGCGATACTCCCTCGATCCACGACGACCGAGAGGAGCATCCCGAGTGACGCACAGACGAGGAAATACGGGATCGACAACACGTGTACGAGCGTCAGATGCACGGGATCGATCGACTCGCCGATGGCGAACACCAGGCCGTAGATCACGATTCCGACGACGAGATTCAATCCCAGCATCGGGACGAGCAACGCGCTGAACTTCTCACCGAGCAATCGTGCCCGGGAAATCGGGAACACCCCGAGGATATCCATCCGTCCCTGTTCGATATCGTTCGCAACGAGGCCTGCTCCGGCGTACGCGAAGTAGATCCCGAGTCCGAGCAACCAGAGGAACGTATAGATTTGTCCGCCGAGGAACCCTTCGATCGTCCCGAGCGCCTCGATGCCGAACGCCTCGATCATCGCCGGCGGCACGTCCTCCTCGAACATCGCTTCGATATCAGCACCCTCCCAGACGGTGAAGTACCAGACGATGAACGCCGAATAGAGGCTCAATCCGACGGCCAGAATGCCGGTTCCCCGGAGCCGTCGTCTGGCCTCGAACCGCGTCGTCTCAAACATCGAGCTCACCTTCCGGGTCGTCCGGTTCCTCGCCGTAATAGTGCAGGAAAATGTCTTCGAGTGGCGGCTCGCTGATGTCGGCCTCGAGAACGTCGTGGTTCGACAATACGCGGAACAGCTCGTTGTATTCACCGGTGTAAATGAATTGCATCCGTTCGTCGAACTGGTGAACGTCGACGACGCCCTCGAGCGCGGCGAGCGCGTCCCGTCCGTCCGGTGTCGTTTGCACCCGAACGCGTTTTCCGCTGCGCTTGAGCAACGTTTCGACTTCCTCGAGTTCGACCAGTGTCCCGTCCCGAACGATACCGATGCGGTCGCAGATCTGTCTGACTTCGCTCAAAATGTGCGACGAGAAGAAAATCGTCGTGCCCTGCGCTCGCTCTTCGCGAATGAATTCGTTGAACTGCTCCTGTTTGAGCGGATCCAGCCCGGACGTCGGCTCGTCGAGAATCACGAGATCCGGATCGTGCATGAACGCCTGGATAATCCCGAGCATTCGCTTGTTACCACTGGAGTAGCCTCTCACGGGGCGGTCGAGCGGCGGTGTAAATAGCTTCACCAGCTCGTCTCGGCGAGCATCACCCTTGACGGCGGCGTGATACGCGAGGATTTGAGCGCCCGTCATCTCCTCGTCGAACCCGAGGTGGTCGGGCAAGTAGCCGATGTTCCGTCTCGCCTCGATGAGTTCGGACTCGTTCTGGATGTCCGCCCCGAGCACCGTGGCCGAGCCGGACGTTGGTGACATCAGCCCGAGCAACGTCCGGATCGTCGTCGTCTTGCCTGCCCCGTTCGGCCCGAGAAATCCGAACACCTCGCCCTCTTTCACCGTAAACGAAAGGTCGTCGATCCCTCGTATATCGCCGTAATACTTCGAGAGATCGTGAACCGCTATCGGCGCCATAGATCCGACACGTCCGTAGAACGGATAATAACTCGGGTATGAGGAGTATCGGCCGTGTTGACTGAGGCCTGTTGTGACTTCTGGTCGCCAATAAACGCTTATTTCGATGGCCTGGGAAGGGTCAGTATGCTCCGAACGCTGCTGGCGGTTATCGCTCTTCTCATGGTGTCGATTCCACGCAGAATCGTCAAAACTGCTGAGACCGTAGCGTTCGAGAACCCAGAGGACGCCATACTCCGCGGGTGGACCATCCCGATGGCCCGCCTCGAAGGGATCGGGTACCTTCTCCTCCTCGTACGCCGGACTGGATTCCTCTCGGGTGTCGTAGGCGTAGTATTTGGCCTGTTAGGATCAGCCGCAGCGGTCGTCCCGCGTCAGTACCTGGATTTTGGGTTGTCGCTCGCTTACAAGAATCCAGACGACATCACCGTGAAATCGTGGGTGATCCCGATGACACGGATACTTGGAATCTCTGCGTTCGTGCTGACGGTCGTGTTGCTCCGCGGTGAGGACGACGATTGATGCTGCGGAGTGATCTTGTCTGGGAATGTCTGAATGCCCGATATCATCGCATGACCGATTAGCACGTTTCCCAGGCGGCTGAATTAGCACATCTGAATCGAAACGAAGCCGATCACTCTGCTGCATCCATTCTCTTGATTCGGTACACCGATTCTGTCGCGATCGAAGGGGTCACCGGCGCGGGATGCCCGAAAACTCGGGTTACACACTGTGACTCGAGTTGCTCAACGCTCGTCAGCGTCCGTTCTCGATCCGGATGCGGTCGGTTCAGGATCATCGTCAGTGCGCTCCAGTGGCGCCCTCGAGTCGCCATCCGACCCTGGCTGAACCGGCAGTTCGTGTGGGTCTGCCTCGTCGTCACCGTGGATGGCGTCGTCCCGCTCGAACAGGTAGAACACGATGCCGACGAGCACGATCACCAGTAGTCCGGGAACCGGCACCGTCTCGACGGCAACGTACAGAACGAGCCCCGAGAGCATCGTGGTCGCGACGAAGGCAGCCCACAGCCACGGTCGCTGAAACTCGAGGCGGGTCGCGTCGCGGTAGACGAAGGCGGCGATGAGTCCGATCACCGCGAGTCCGACGACTGTGACGAGAACCGACGACGGAATCATGGCGAAACGATGGGACGAGCGGGAGAAAAGCGTTCCGTGATGGGTGTTACAGTGGCTGTACCGGTTTGACGAATCGACGCGCATCGGGCGTCTCACTCGAGGACGGCAACTGCTCGAACCGGCGCGGCGTCCGCGTTCGCGACAGAGAGCGGATAGGCGTGGACGTCGAACGATCGATTCGGCGGGAGCACCTCGAGCCCCCGGAGGTTCTCGAGGAGGAGTCGGTCGTCGGCGAACATTGCCCGGTGGAACGGGTAATCCGTCGGTTCGTCGGCTGTGTCGCTCGCAGATTCGGTCGACGTCGACGCCGACGTCGACGTCGGATCGACGTTTAACGCGTCAATGCCGACGTGGAGGCCACGTTCGAGCAACCAGTCGGCGGCGTCGGCGGTCAGAGACGGGTGCTCGAGATATCGGTCGGTTCCCCAGTGGGCGTCCCAACCCGTTCGACAGATGCAGAGATCGACACCGGCCATCTCGGTGTCCACGGCGGCCTCGAGGTCGCCCCCGTCGATCGCTTCGCGGGCCTCGAGCGGTCGACAGTCGGCCACGACGGCGCGAAACTGGAAGGTCTCGAGATCGAAGTCGTCGAGCGTCGGGCCGTCCGCTTGCATGTGTGCTGGAGCGTCGATGTGAGTTCCTGCGTGAGAGCCGAACGCGAGGGTCGAGACGGCGTATCCATCGTTGGCCACCGTTGCGACTCGGTCGATATTGACCGGCGGATCGTCGGGATAGCCCGTGATCCCGGTCTCGAGCGGATGCGAGAGGTCGTAGTGGCTCATGGTGAGTCTCGGGTCGGATCGATATCGGCGTGCCCGATCCCTATAGCTACGGGTTGACGCTACCTGCCCGCGAGCGCGACGTGGCACCCGACAGCACCCGCACCTTTAGGGGATCACGTGAGTCATCTGCCATATGGACGACGTCCCGGAAGCAAGAACGCTCTCGAGATCCGACCTCGAGGCCATCGTCCGTTCTATCGAACCGACGTGGACGGTTCGTGAGGCGAGGCCCGCCGAACGGGGATTTTGCTCGGTCTACCGGGTCGAGACGGCTAACGGGGAAACGGTCGACGGCGAAACGACCCGAACGCTGTACGTAAAGGCATCACCGGACGGGCGTCCCTGGGCGATTCCGAGCGAGGCCCGGCTCCAGGCGGTTCTCGCGACTCACACGTCGATTCCCGTCCCCGAGGTCGTCGGCGTCGTCGACGACCACGAGACGCTCCCGACCCCGGCGTACCTCATGCACGCGCTCCCCGGCGAAGACGTCGCCTACGAGCGGGTCGGTCGACTCGATGACGACGCGCTCGGACGGCTTGCCAGGGAAACCGGACAGTACCTGGCCGAATTGCACTCAGTGCCGGCAGTCGACGCTTTCGGCCACGTCCGTTACGACGGCCCGCAGCTACGCGGTGAGCAACCCGATGGCGACCCGGCAACCCTGACCGTCGGGGAACCCCGGGCAGCATGGTCGACGTACTTCCAGGAACGGGTCGACCGCGCGCTCGAGCGCCACGTCGACTCGGGACTTTCCGCGCTTACGCCCGACCTGGCCCGGTGGTTCGAAGCGGGGGTCGAGGCCCTGGAGGGGCCGTTTGATCCCGTCCTCGGACGTAACGACCACGGGTTGCACAATCTCCTGATCGACCCCGACACGGGCGAGATCACCGCCGTACTCGACTGGGGGTACACCCTCGCCGTGCCGGCAGCCTACGACTTCGAGTTCGCCGTTTACCTCTACAGCGGTGCCTTCCTCGCGGGGGTACCGGACGTTCCCGACCGACGGTCGCTCGTTCGCGAGGAGATGCGCGCGGGGTATCGATCCGTCGCGCCGGATCGCGCCGAAGCGGTCTCGACCCCCAGGCCGCTCTATGCGGCGATGGCGATGGTTCGCATCATGAACGACTTCCACCACCTGGACGTACCCGAAGATGCCGAAAAAACGGTGAGAGAGTACATCAGGGCGGACGTTCGGACGCTTCTCGAGCGATCACCTGCCGATTGTATTTGATACCGGAGACGAGCCAGATCCCGGCGGACGAGAGGTGGTTGGTATCGTTCCGCGTTCTCGCCTCGAACAGAGACTCGAGAACCAGCGCCTCGAGTTACTGGTGAAGAAGGAAAACTGCCTCCGATTCTTCGGCTCCGATCTCGTCCGCGAGTGACTCCAGGTACGCGTCGACGACCGCCAGCCGATCATCAGCGAGCGCACGGCCCGCTTGGGTATACATCCGCTCGGGAAGCAGGCGGATCTTCTTGTGGAAGTGATTGACGCTGGTCTCGCCGGCACGCGAGTCGTCTTCGGCGGGTGGACACGAGGGATCGTAGATCGTCGTGCCACGTTCGCCGCCGTAGGAAAATACGCGGGCGATCCCGATCGCACCGAGGGCGTCGAGATTATCTGCGTCCGACAACAGGCGAGCCTCGATCGACTGTGGTTCGACGTCGTTCGAAAATCGGTGTGCACGGATGCAGTGGGCGATTTCGTCGACCGTTCCATCGGTGAGGTCGAACGCTTCGAGAACGGCTGAGGCTTCCTGGGCACCCCACTCTGCGTGATCGTCGACGACGCCCTGTTCTTCGCCCGGCCGACCGATATCGTGGAGGAGGACGGCAGAATACAGCACCTGTTCGTCGACGTCGTGGGTCGGTTGGTTGGATGTGAGTTCGACGACGAGTCGACGAGCGTTCGTTTCGACGCGCTCGACGTGGTGCCAGTCGTGTGCTGGCGCGACGTCGCCGTCGAAATACGATCGAGCGATCGGGCGGATTTGCTCGAGCAGCGAGGTCATACCCGCACATTCGAGGCGGCTTCCAAAGTCGTTCGGTACTGGGACGGCGCTGCGATGGCGGCTTGGACCCACACACCGACCCGCCACCGGTAGGTCGACATCCATGGCGAACCGCGACCGTCTGACTAACAATTAAGAGTGAGCCATACATGGTCGGTACTATGGACGACACACCACAGGAGATCACCTCGCTCGTCGGCCGCGAGGTCTACTCGAACAATGGCGTCTTCGTCGGCGAAGTCGAAGACCTCAGACTGAACGTCGGTGGCGAAGCGGTCACCGGATTAGCGCTCGGCAATCTCAACTACACTCTCTTCGGCAACGACGTGACCACCGCACGCGGCGTCATCGTCCCGTACCGGTGGGTTCGCGCGGTCGGTGACGTGATCCTCGTCACCGACGTCGTCGAGCGGGTCAAGGAACCGGACGAGGAAGAAGAAGAGATCGTCGCCTGAGGAGGGCTTTCGTAACAGGTGGTTACCGATCGTCGACGTTGTCGTCGGCGGTCGGCGATACGTCACGACAACGATCCAGTAGCCGGTTTAGCTGCCGTTCGACCCCTCGCCTTCGACGCCCATCGCGTCGAACAGGGTTCGCTTCACCGCTTCCTCGGCGAGCATGAGGAGCGTCTCGCGCGTGTCGTCGGAGATGTCGATGCCCGTAAAGATCCCGAGCGGAATCTCCGCGCTAGCCTGGGTGGAATGGCCCGCCGTATCTCCGATTTCGCCGTAGGCATCGGCCAGCACACTCCCGATGTTCATTCGAATGTCCTTCGAGCGCGCCGCGAGGAATATCGTTTCCTCGGCGATCCCGAACACGGCCGTCGTCGTGACGCCCTCGAGATTCAACAGGTGACTCGCGGCCTGCATCAGTGCCTCCCGGTCGCGGACGAATCCCGCGTTGGAGACCAGGTGACTCCCCGAGACGTCACGGTTTGCGATGGCCTCGGCGAGCACGTCGAGTGTCTCCGGCGACATCGACGGCGATTCGACCTGCTCGAGCGTGTCGTGGTTCGCGAAGGGATACAAGTACGCGGCGGCGGTGAGATCTGCTGGGGTCGTGTCGCGCTTGAAATCCAGGGTTTCGGCGCGAATGCCGTAGAGGAGGGCCGTGGCGACCTCCTCGGAGACGTTCATGTCGAACTCCTGGATGTACTTCGTCATGATCGTCGACGTCGAGGACATGTTGGGTCGAATGTCCGTAAAGCGCGGTTCGAACTCCTCGTCGGGTTCGTAGTGATCGATCAGAATGTCGACCTCGAGTTCCATCTCCTCGGTGGTGGCGTGATCGACGAGCGCGACGGTATCGTAGATCGACGGTTCCTCGACGTCGTCCCACTGCAGGAGTTCGATCCCGAGTAAGTTGACGAACGCTCGGTTTTCCTGGTGACCGATATCGCCGAGGTAGACGATATCGGATTCGACGCCCAGATGGGATGCGATCGCCTGCAGGGCGGCCCCGCT
Organism: Natronosalvus vescus; assembly: GCF_023973145.1. Lineage (NCBI taxonomy): Archaea > Methanobacteriati > Methanobacteriota > Halobacteria > Halobacteriales > Natrialbaceae > Natronosalvus > Natronosalvus vescus. The sequence continues at coordinate 3,812,892 of NZ_CP099546.1, read as the reverse complement.
CGCGATCGAGTCCGGATCTGGGCTGGGCTGGGTGACGATCGCCAGTCGGCCGCTCGTTTCCTCGACGATGTCCGCGAGCGTCGCGGCGTTGTGCTCGAGTTCGCCGGACTCGAGCGCCCGGAGGGCGGAGTCGGCGATGACGGTCGAGGGGTTGATGACGATGTCCGCGCCGAGATCCGAGAGCTCGTCACCCGAAACGGGGTCGCTCGCGCGCGCGACGATGAACTGATCGCGGTCACCGTTGGTGTCGCGGATGCGCTCGACGGCCTGTTTGTTCGCTTCGACATCGGAGGCGAGGATGAGGACGACCGAGCGGTCGGCGACGAGCTCGGCGGCCTCGGGTTCGCGGATGTCGGCGGTTCTGGCGTCGAGATCCTGATCGCGGAGGGATTCGACGCGGCTTTCGTCGCGGTCGATGATCAGGACGTCTTTCCCCTGATCGACGAGTTCTTCGGCGACGGCGTACCCGACGCTGCCACAGCCGAGAATCGCGTAGTCAGAGATCGACGAGATCGTAACCCCCGTACTCATGTGACAGTCTGGTTGAACCGACTGTACTTAACGTTCCCGAAGACCGTTACGGTTTCCGTTGCACGTCGAATTTGTGACCGCCGTTTTAGAGTGTCGATACGTGGCATAACGGTGTTCAAAGGAAACCTATTTTACCAGCGGGGAAAAAGTCCGGGGTACAGGGCCGGTAGCTCAGTTAGGCAGAGCGTCTGACTCTTAATCAGACGGTCGCGTGTTCAAATCGCGCCCGGCCCGCTTCTGCGAGGAACGGACGTGACGAGCGAAGCGGCCATTACGCGATTTGAATCGCAGGGAGGAGCTTTGCTCCGACCGTGTGTTCAAATCGCGCCCGGCCCGCTTTGCTGACGCGGACATTTCCGTGAGGGACAGGGAACGGAACCGGCCCGCTCCTCATTCTTCTGTTCGGATCGAGGTGGTCGAAGATTCGGAAACTGTGAGTCACACGACTCGACTCGAGTGCAAAACGGTGTGGGATTCAGAGAGACGACGGGTCGACTTCCTCGCCGTCGAGGGTGACCGTCACGTCGGGGGCCTGTCCGTCGACGTCGCTCAGTTCAAACGCGGTGAACTCGCCGCAGACCTTCCACTGCGTCCAGGAATCGGTCAGGTACCAGTCCGCCCAGTTCTCGCCGTAGGCCTCGCCCTCGGTAACGTACTGTGCCAGATTCGGGTCGGGTTCGACCGAGCCGTCGGTTTCCAAGTAGTAGTCCGCCGACCCCTCCATTCGGAGGATCGAATCGCTCGAGTCGGCGCCGGTGCCGTCGTTCTCGAGCCCACTAACGCCCAACTCTTCGGGATCGGTCGCTTCGCCGTCGAGGTAGAACGTCAGGTCGAGGTTGCCGTCTTCGTTCGCAGCGACCTGGAAGGTGGTGAAATCGCCGGTGACGTGCCACTCCGTCCACGAACCAGTGAGATACCAGTCCGCCCAGTCGTCGCCGTAGGACTCGCCCTCGGTGAGGTACTGTGCCAGCTCGGGGCTCGGCTCGACCGAGCCGTCGGTCTCGAAGGCGTAGTCGCCGGCCCCCTCCATTCGGAGGATCGACTCGCTCGAGCCGCCGTCCTCGAGGCCGGTCACACCCAGTTCCTCGGGATCGATCGCCTCGCCGTCGAGGTAGAACGTCAGGTCGAGGTTGCCGTCTTCGTTCTCACTGACCTGGAAGGAGGTGAAGTCGCCGGTGACGTGCCACTCCGTCCACGATCCAGTGAGGTACCAGTCCGCCCAGTCGTCACCGTAGGATTCGCCTTCGGTGAGGTACTGTGCCAGCTCGGGGCTCGGCTCGACCGAGCCGTCGGTCTCGAAGGCGTAGTCGCCGGCCCCCTCCATTCGGAGGATCGACTCGCTCGAGTCGTCATCGTGGCGTTTCTCGAGCCCGCTAACGCCCAACTCCGCTGGTTCGACCTCGTCGCCGTTGAGGTAGAACGTGAGATCGAGATCGAGATCCTCGTACGTGTCGACCTCGAAGGTCGTGAAGTCGCCGGTGACGTGCCACTCCGTCCACGACCCAGTGAGGTACCAGTCGGCCCAGTCGTCGCCGTGGGCTTCGCCCTCGGTGAGGTACCGGGAAAGCGCGGACGACGGTTCGACCGTGCCATCGGTCTCGAAGGAATACGAACCGGCGCCTTCCATTCGCAGAACGTCACCTTCGGGCTCGCTGGGTTCCAGACTCCCGGAACCGGACGAGATACCGGCTGCAGCCTCTTCGGGTGAGGTTGGAACCCCCTCGGGGACGAAGTCTCGCGGATTCGTTCCGGAATTACCATTGAACGAGACCGTCGAACCGTATCCATCGCGAATCCCGCCGTTGAAGTCGGTGTTGTACTGGACGTCGGTACAGTCGATGTCACACCCACCGCTGTTGCCCGAACCCGCGACGATCGCGTAATTCCGAGAGCCGGCGTCGAGGTGACAGTTCTCCAGTTCGACCGGTCCAGGACCCCACGCCCAGACGCCGCGACCGTTGTAGCCGCTGGTGTTGACCGCGACACAGTTCGTCACTTTGTCGCCGCTCGAGGAGATCCGGTAGTGGGAGATGTCGTTGTCTTTCGTGTAACAGTTATCGATGTGGACGGTGCCGCCCGCACCGGTGTACCCCGGCGCGGAGCAGTAGAACGCGTTGTCGAGTGCGCCCTCGATGTAGATGTTTCGGAAGTCGATGTGCCCGGAGTGTTTTGGGGAGACCCAGATCCCCAGGCTCGGATCGTATCGGTCGGAGGCGGAGTCTCGAACTACGCCATCGCCGATGTAGAGGTTCTCCGCGACGGACGTGTTCCCACCCCGATCGGAGCAGGTGAACGCCCGGTTCTCGCCCGAGATCGGCCCGCGCCAGCCAACGTTTCGAACCGTCCAGTTCGTCCCGTGGGCGACCAGTACGGCTGCAGCGCCGGATGCTGTCTGATCGAAGATGACGTTTTCGAACGTCTCGTTGTCGCCGACTCGGACCACGCGACGCTCGTTGCGGCTGAGCGTGATCACGTCGTAGTCTTCGCTCGCACTCGCACTACCGGCGATAGCACCGCCGCCAATGACCGCTCCGGCGAGGGTCAGGTAGGATCGGCGCTTGAGGGTATGTTTTGTCGATTGTTCAACTCGTCCAGAATCCGGATCTACAGATGTCTCTCGGTCTGAATCCGCCTGTTCGCGTGCCATGCAGTACGATCACTGAAGGTATTGGATCATAAGTCTATCGGCATATACTGAATAAATGCATCGAACACTCATGGATTCCTGACCATCTACTAAAAAATGATCCATATATTAACACAGTATTTGAACTCATATGATTTCGAGATGGTTGCGCTTCCACCAATACTATGATGCTAGCGTGTCAGTTACTCCCGTCATCAACAACGCGGGTAATCAATCGTTAACGATGGATCCCCCGTACTCGTCCGGGTCTGTGTCCGGCTTGCTGGTCGGGAGCCATTTTCGCTGATCGTCGCCCACAGGTGGCGCTGTGAGTCCGGTCGATTCTCGTTCCGACCAGCGCTGGTGGAAGTACTCGACCAGTTCCGCTCTGGCGGCCATTTTGTCGGTGTAGGTGCTAACCGCGTCGAATCGCCAGTCGAGTTCGAGACGGTGGAGATAGGCCGCCGGGAGAAACAGGGAGAACGTTCGGACGGGAACGTCCACTGCGTCGCAGTATCGTTCGATCCATCGTCGAGCCACCCGTGCGTACTCGTCGTCGGGGTCGCAAACGAGCGTTCGGTAGGCCGCACGCGGATCCCCGCCGAGGAACGTCAGTGTGTTGAGGACGAGAAAGCCGGCATCGATAATCGGATTCGCCTCGGGTGCACTGTACTCCCAGTCGATGACGCCCGACACCCGCCCGTCCGCTTCGAGGATGTTCTGTGCGATAAAATCGCCGTGAACTGGAGTGGTGAAAAGTGACACCGGCTCCTCGACTGCGGGTGGGTAGACCCCGGCCGGTTCGAAGCGAAGCTGATCGCGAACGAACTCGGGCGACCAGACGACCGGGTCGCTCCCGTAAGTTCGCTGGAAGTTGATGAGCCACTCGAACCCCTGTCGGAGGACGTACTCGAAGGAGTCCACGCTGCCGTCGAACGAGTCGGCCAGTCGAGTGCCGGAGACGGGCTCTTCGACGCGGGCAAGGCCGAACGGCGTCCGTCGTCGCTCGCCTTTCGGGATCGTCTGTCCGATTCGCTGATCGCTTCCGTTCAACATTGACAGTACCGAGTGCTCCCGTTCGGTGAGCGGGGCGTGGCCCTTCCGATTGGGGACCTTCCATGCTCGGCGAACTGAGCCGTCGGGCGTATCGAGGACGACCGATCGAGCCCGACCCGAAATGACCAGCGGCTGTTCGAACGCGAACGGATCCGAAGCCGGCGGGTCGCCAGTCGAACACGCGATCAGATAACTGGGCAACGCCCGTTCGAATACTCCGCTCGAGACGGCAGTAGAGAGCCCAAGCCGCATGAGCAAGGATTTGAGGCCATCGGTGGTTTCTCCCTCGAGGAGATCGATCATCGTCCGGATGGCGTCGTCGTGGCCGACGTCGAAGACGAACAGCGGGTTGCTCGCGCTCGGAAAGAGTGCGTAGACGGAGACCGAATCGAACCCGGCCTCGCGCGCGAGCGACGCATATCGTGCGGGCGTTCCCACGCGAATGGACGATTCTATCCCCGTCACACCGCCGTCCCGACGATCGTCGGACTCGAGCCCGAGCAATTGACTGAACCCGAGCCGGCGACTCCATCCGTCAGCGAAAAACAGGAGGTTCCCGTCGTCGTCGAGCAGATTTCGAAACCGTTCGAGACGGTCGACGGGAGCTGGCCCCGATGATCCCGTCGTATCGGCGACGATCGTATCGAACGTCCCGTCCGGGAACGGCAGCCGGTCGAGGGTCGCGTGAACCGACTGAACGCGCGAGGCGCTATCGTAATCCGTCCGCGCCTCGAGAATTCGGAGTTTCGTCAGCGAAGGATCGACCGCGTGGACGGTGTCGGCCTGCTCGGCCAGGAGCATCGATCGACGCCCGAGGCCAGCGCCTAGTTCGAGACACTGGCCGCCAATATGCCGACTGGTGAGAACCCGCCAGCTCTCTCGGGTGACGTCGAACAGCTCCGACCGGAGCTCAGATGAGATGGACTGGCCGCCGATAGCAGAACCGACGGCGTCTCGAGTCGGCTCCTGTTCGAACGCCATCGCGACCGTCTCGAGATCCTGCCCGAACGCGTCGACGGGCCCGGAATCCTCGATAAAACTGGCCACGGACTTATGCCAGGTGCCGCCACCGCGACAGTTCGACGCCGGACAGGCGAGGGCGTCTCGTGTGAGCCGCTGATCACAGTGCGGGCAGTGATACGGGATCGATACCTCGGTTGAAGGGTCGTGGACGGATGTGGACGACGGTGAGTCACTCATGCTATCGAAGTCAGTTTTTGTCTGGAAAGCAAGCCAGTCGCGATGGCGAGAACCGCCCAGACGACGACGCCGAGGGCGACGACGCTAAACAGCGAGACGAATCCGTGAACCGCATCGCGAACGATGTACACGACGGCAGCCATCACGCCCGTTATCGTTACGATCTGTCCGATCGAACGAGCGACGCGGCCGAGTTGCAATGGAAATTCCTGGTGGATGATCACCACGTTCGCCACGGTGTACAGCGAGTAGGTGATGACGGTCGCGACGGCCGCGCCCACGACGCCCAGCCTGGGGATCAGGATGACGTTTAGGACGACGTTCATCACGGCGGTGACCCCCTTGACGATCGCCCGCGATTTGGCGCGGCCGAGGTAATCGAGACTGTTGCTCGTGAGCGTCGTGATCGACTGGAGGACGATGTACGCCGAAAGCACCTGGAGGACGACCACCGCCTCGAGATACTCGCTGCCGAAGATCAACGCGATTGTCGGCCGGGCGACCAGGACGAGTCCCACGGCGATCGGGATGTAGAGCAAGAGCGTGTGGATCAGGGCCTGTTCGTAGATTCTCGCCGCGTGAGCCGAATTGCCGCTGGCTTTCTCCGCACCGAACGTCGGCGAGATGGTAAATCCGAGCGCCTTCACCGGCGTTTCGACGAAGTGGACGATCTGTTTGCTGAGGACGTAGTACGAGACGGCGACGGGGGTGAGAAAGAACCCGACGAGGACGGTGTCGATTTGCTTGTCGAGGACGTTCGCCGTACTCGTCGCGGTGAGGGGCGCGGTGTACTCGGCGATCCGGCGTCGCAGTCCCGGTTCGACAGCCCCCTCGCCACGATGAGGCCGGTAGTGGTGAACGTAGATGACGATCAAGCCGATGCCGGCCGCGAGCGTGAAGCTGAGGATGTAACCCGCTAATGCACCTAGCGCGCCGAACCCGAGCAAGACGAAGGTAACGGCGAACACCAGCCGGCTCGCCTGATCGAGTGCATAGATCGTTCCGGCGAACTGAATGGATTCGAATCCTTGGAGAACGAGCCGGACGTACACCTTGAGCGATTCGACGACGACGTAACCGATCCCGAGCACCAACAGCGGAGCCAGTGCCGGCTCGCCGAGGGCGTCTGCGATGAGTTGGTGGCCGACGGCAAGTGCGACGACGACGATGCCGATCGTCGCCAGATTGTAGAGGAGGCAGGTGCGGAGAATGTGGGGGAGCTGGCTCGGATCTCGTTCTTTGTACTCGGCGACGTACCTGGCTCCGGACTTCGCGATGCCGAGCTTACTGACGACGCCGAGGACGCCAAAGACGGCAATCGCGAGAAACAGCAGGCCGTACTCGGCCGGCTCGAGCAATCGAGCGAGTAACACGAGCAATAGCCCCCCAGCACCGACGGCGACGAACTGGGCGACGAATTCGATTTTGAATCGCGATACGATTTCCTCGAGTGTGGTCACGGCAGCTCACCTCGCTGGTCAGATTCTCGGTACCATCCCCAGCCCTGCTCGCGTCCGACCAGGCGTCTATTTCGGGCGGGCCGGGCCGGTTCCAACCACGCAATCGCCGCTAGAGAACTTGGCGATCGTCGTCTCGCAATCCGGCACCTGTTCGATACGTCGAGTGTCACGGTCACCTGATGGTACCCAGACGAAGATATTGTCCTCACCCGGTAAGGTAATGCCACGACTACCCCCGGGTTCTGTTTTCGCCGACAGCGTAGGCGGTCACCAACCCGAGAACCTCGGCAAGAAGTGACGACATACCGCTCGGACGCCGAGTGGAGTCACGAACGAGCGGACCTCGGCCGTGGTGTAAAACGTGCCTGGCCGTCTTTCACACTGCGAGTCAGAACATCGCTTCCAAGTTCTTGAACCGACTCCACTCGGGGCAGACGTCTTCGAGTGGAGGCGCACTCTGTCAGTGTACGCTGACGTCAGGGACGCTGAACCCGAACACGATTGCCACGCTTCCGCCACTTCGACAGCAGAGGGGCATCCACTGACAGGTTCACGACTGACGCCGGTACACAGGATTCAGGAGAAAGCCCGCGACTTTAGTCGTGGGAGCAGTCACAACCTGTCATTCTCGATCCTCGAGCAGTAGGGACTGACAACGAATGGGAATTGGTGTGTATGCTATTTATTACAATTACTCGATAGGTGGCCCAGTTCAGTATCATGCACGACCTCACAGGGTTTCAACGAGACCTGTTGTACGTAATCGCTGGTGCCGACCGACCCTCCGGACAGGAGGTCAAAACAGAGATCGAACAGTACTACAGCAGCGACATCAATCACGGGCGGCTCTACCCGAACCTGGACACGTTGGTCAACAGAGAACTCGTCGAGAAAGGGCAACTCGATCGCCGGACGAACTATTACGCCATCACTGATGCTGGCCGGGGACAAATCGACGACCGTCGAACGTGGGAAGCGCAGTACGTCGATGTCTAGAGTCTATCTGTGTAGAGTCTGATAGACTACTCCTGACCTCGGGTTCTCGAGCCTCGAGCACCGTTCCTGTCGATCCGGTCGAACGCTTCTGTCTCACGTGAGAGACGGTGCGGTGAATAATACTCGCGAGTGCTTCGCAGTCAATTGCGTCGTGCTTCCATCGTCGTGGCCGTCGAACGTAACGGTGTCATCTGCCGGATCGAACGCGAGGAAGTCTGCGTCGTCGAGGCGTGGAAGGTGGGTGTGAGCGAGTGAGAGGCGTAGCTCCCGACGACGCGCAGGTGTGTTCGCCGCTTCGGAACCGTCATGCTCAGCCTCGAGGAGATCGTCCACCAGTTCTGAGATGGAAACCGGCGATGATCGTTCTCGAGTAGTCGAGAGAACTCGCCGTCGCCGGGAGTGGGTGACGAGAGCAAGTTGCTCGTCGCCGAGCGCGTCGGCCGCCTCGAGAAGCGACGTCAACGTCGATTCTGAGAGCTGTTCGGTCAGTGTGAGCGTGTTGTTCGCTCGCTCCCACTCGAGAAGACCCACGTCGTCGAGAATGGGCAGGTGTACGTGACGGAGATCGACGAGCAGGCGCTGGATCGAGTCGTCCGTGGATGAGCATCCCTCGAGAACTCGTTCGGCTAGTTCGGTGTCGGTGATCGAGTGGTTGCACGTGACAACGACGTCGAGGATCTGTCGTCGCCGGTGGTGACTCAGTGCTTGGTAAATCGTCCGTTGATGGCGACCGTCCGTCTCGCCGATTCCGTCTGTCATCGTAACCAAGACTTACGACAGAACGTCGATAAGGGTACTCCCAAAATAACTTGAAATTGATCCAGTTGTCCAGAAACTTCAGCTTAACCGACGGTTGTGATTACCGAAATGATTCCCGGCGGCACGGAGATTCTATCGCTGTTGCTGGTCTGTATACGCCACTTACCGTTCCACCGTCTCCAGTTACTTGCCTGTGGCTGATGCATACTGTGTTTACTGGCCGCGGAAAACCGTGTTTACTGGGTAACGACGTTCGTTCGCGATGAACGGACAGCCATTATCCAACGCCTCGATCGACTCTGATCGATGATCCATAACCTGGGCTGTTTTGGAAAGCTTTTTATCCCTGATCGAGACAGCAACTGACGTGTCAAAAGATATTCCTATTGTCAAGACTTACGACTCTTCACCGTCGACGACACTCTCGACCACGTGGGATCGATCGTCCACGAACTCGCCGGTGGTCGCCGTAGTCGCTGAAATAGCTGCGGCAACTGGAACTGATCCGCTCGAGTTGCCACCGTTGTCCAGCGCCATTGATCCGGACGCGTTGAACGCGCTATTTGCCTCTCGACCCATTACAACCGTACAGCGGGTTACCTTTCAGTACGCCGGATACGAAGTCGTCGTCGACGGAGACGGTGACGTTCGTCTCGACCCCGGTTTGGAAGACTGAGGTTGTATTTTGCGAACGAGCGTGAGGGCGTGTGGTGCCGGGGACACCATCTCGTAGGAGATGTTGTAACAATTTACCGCCGATAGTCCAGCCAGGATCGGCGAACGGCGGGAAGGGACGAGTTTCTCACGCCGCCGATAAGAAAACCGAACGAAGAAAGCCTGCTATGCGGTCGTATTACTCCTCGAGTGAGATTGCGGAGACGTTCGACAACACCGTTTGCAGCGGCACGTTCTCGTCGGCTTCCTCCAGACACGACAGGTACTCCTCCACTGCCCGATGTTCTCTGTACCTGACGGTTTGCTGTCGCCGGTCGTAGTCCACGATTCCTACTTTGGTCAGCATCGGGAGGGTACAGTGATACAGACGAATGGCGGCGTCCTCCGGGTCACTGGGGGTTGTTTCACCGTTACGGCTAGCCACGTAATCGGCAAGATCCTCCAGTGAAGAAACCTGTTCGGATGTTTCCCTGAAGTAGTGCACGGTGTGGAGCGCACATTCCGTTGAGAGGGCCGAGAACAACCGATCTATGGAATTGATTCCGCCGGGGGGTGCACGATTGTCGTTAGCCATCGTTCTTGCAAGAGGGTAATATACCACTCCTGTAAAGTGTAGACGTTGTTTGAACAATGCAGTTAAGTGATCCGAGGTCAGTCGGTGTCTGGCGACGAGAGAAGGGCTTCTGTGAGAACGGATTGTGTCCCCCGGCGGATTCGATTCGAGAGCGCCTGCTGGGAGATGCCGAGTTCATCGGCGAGTTCGTCCAGATCGACTCGGCTCGGTGTGTCGAAATATCCTTCACGAAGACCCAGGATAAGCGCCTCCCGCTGTTCTTCCGAGAGATCGAACTGCTTGACGCTCTCCGTTCGTTCAGTTAGTGTAAATGTCCGAACAATGTGGATACTGATCCCGTGGTCAGAACAATAGTTGTAGAACTGCGAGAGTTTATCGTGGTCGAGCAATCGAAGGTGGAACTCCCACTGCCCATCGGCACTCCGCCCCTCGAGAATCGTGCCGTCAACGTCCCCAATTCCCTGGATTAGATTGTCGTGGTTGTCGACCCACACGCCACGATAGAGGGTGCTGTTCTCTACGTTGTCGATGGCGACGAAATCTTCAACGTGTGGGTGATCAAACACCGTTCGCTCGAAGGTCTCGAAGTCGTCTCCGGTCGCCCACAGGAAGGGTATAACAGTGTCGCCTGTCGGGACGATACGTTCGAGCTGGATTTGCATCGGCGGTGCGCCGGACAGTACCCGTCCAAGTAAGAACTGCTCGTTGTCGACGGTGAACTCGAGGATAACACTCATTGAATTGTGACAGACCAGCCACGTATGTAGGGGTTGCCCTTGACAACCTCGAGCGACGAGACATGGGCAATCAGTGGTATCGGCACGGTGGGGTCTAAGACGAATCGCGTGAACAGTCTATTCGAGCATGGCAATCACGCACAACCAACTCGCGTTCGAGCGACTCGGTCACGCCAGCGTTCGCATCGAAGCCGGGGACGGAACGGTCGTCTACATCGATCCCTGGTCGGACGTCCTTCAGGACGACCCGACGGCGGCGGACATCGTCTTCGTTACCCACGACGATTTCGATCACTACGACCCCGAAGCCATTGCGGCCGTCTCGACAGCAGAGACGACCGTCGCGGTATACGAGGCCGTTGATTCCACCACTCTCGAGGGTGACGTCGTCGATCTTCCCCAGGACGGAGCGGTGACCGTTTCGGGGATTGATGTCCGTACCGTGCCAGCCTACAACGACCCGGACGGAGCACACGTCGACGACGACGGAAATCCGTTCCACGCCGAGGGCGAAGTGATCGGCCTCCTTCTGACGATGGGCGGGACGTCCGTCTACTTCCCATCGGATACGGACTTTCTGCCCCATCACGAGTCCGTTTCAGCCGACGTGTTCATCCCGCCGATCGGCGGCCACTATACGATGGATCGCCACGAGGCAGCGGCCTTCGCCCGGGCTGTCGAACCGGAGTTAGTCCTGCCGGTTCACTACGATACGTTCGACCCGATCGAAACTGATGCCGAGGCGTTCAAAACGGAACTCGAGGCGGACGGAATAGCCGTCGAGTTGTTCTGAGATCCGACCGGCCAGCAGAGAACTTCATTTCTCGGTGTCAAATCACGGTGCGTAATCGCCTCGAGCCGTGCTCGACGGGTCACAACGACCGTCCGAATCTGAATTATATTCGTCACCTCGGCCGGTGTAGTAACCTTTAAAACAAAGTGCGCACAATAGGGGTAGTAGATGGCGAGTAACAAGATTCTCGGAATCGACCTTGGGACGACGAACAGCGCCTTCGCGGTGATGGAAGGCGGTGACCCGGAGATCATCGTCAACGCGGAAGGCGATCGAACGACACCCTCCGTCGTCGCCTTTACGGACGACGACGAGCGCCTCGTCGGGAAGCCGGCGAAGAATCAGGCGATCCAGAACCCGGAGAAGACGATCGCCTCGATCAAGCGCCACATGGGCGAGGACGATTACACCGTCGAGATCGACGACGAGGAGTACACGCCACAGCAGATTTCGGCGATGATCCTCCAGAAGATCAAACGCGACGCCGAGGACTACCTGGGTGACGACGTCGAGAAGGCCGTGATCACGGTGCCGGCGTACTTCTCGGACAAACAGCGCCAGGCGACCAAAGACGCGGGCGAGATCGCCGGCTTCGAAGTCGAGCGGATCATCAACGAGCCGACAGCGGCCTCGATGGCCTACGGCCTCGACGACGACTCCGATCAGACCGTGCTCGTCTACGACCTCGGTGGCGGGACGTTCGACGTCTCTATCCTCGACCTGGGTGGCGGCGTCTACGAAGTCGTCGCGACCAACGGGGACAACGACCTCGGTGGCGACGACTGGGACCACGCGATTATCGACTGGCTGGCCGAGGAGTTCGAGGCCGAACACGGCATGGATCTGCGCGACGACCGACAAGCCCTCCAGCGACTCAAAGACGCCGCCGAAGAAGCCAAGATCGAACTCTCCTCGCGCAAGGAGACAGAGATCAACCTGCCGTTCATCACGGCCACCGACGACGGCCCAATCCACCTCGAGAAATCGCTCACGCGCGCGAAGTTCGAATCCCTGACGTCGGATCTGATCGGGCGAACCGTCGAACCGACCGAACAGGCGCTCGAGGACGCAGGCTACGGCAAAGACGACATCGACGAAGTCATTCTCGTCGGTGGATCGACCCGGATGCCCCAGGTCGGGGAACAGGTCGAGGAACTCATCGGAGAGGCACCCCAGAAGAACGTCAACCCCGACGAGGCTGTGGCGCTGGGTGCAGCGATTCAGGGTGGCGTTCTCGGCGGCGAAGTCGACGACATCGTCCTGCTGGACGTCACGCCGCTCAGTCTCGGGATCGAGGTCAAAGGTGGCCTGTTCGAGCGCTTGATCGAGAAGAACACCACGATTCCGACCGAAGAGTCGAAGATTTTCACCACCGCGGCGGACAACCAGACCTCCGTCCAGGTACGAGTCTTCCAGGGCGAGCGCGAACTCGCCAACAAAAACGAGTTGCTGGGCGAGTTCCACCTGACCGGCATCCCGCCAGCGCCGGCCGGAACGCCCCAGATCGAGGTCACGTTCTCCATCGACGAGAACGGGATCGTGAACGTGAGCGCCGAGGACAAAGGAACCGGCACCAGCGAGGAGATCACCATCGAGGGTGGTGCCGGACTGTCGGACGCCGAAATCGAGCGCATGCAGCGCGAAGCCGAGGAGCACGCCGAAGAGGACAAGCAGCGTCGTGACCGCATCGAAGCGCGGAACACGGCTGAGGCGACGATCCAGCGCGCTGAGACGCTCCTCGAGGAGAACGACGAGGTCGACGACGAGCTGCGCGAGGACATCGAGGCCGCCGTCGACGAACTCGAGGCGACGATCGACGATTCGGACGCCGAGGCCGAGGACATCGAAGCCGCGACCAAAGAGCTGAGCAACGAGTTGCAGGAAATCGGCAAGCAGATTTACCAGGAAGCCGCCGCAGCGGGTGCTGGCGGCGCTGGTGCCGGTGCTGGTGCTGGCGCTGGCGCAGACATGGGCGACGGCCCCAACCCTGGCCCAGGCGCTGGCCCGGCGGGTGACGACGAGGGCGAGGAGTTCGTCGACGCTGACTTCGAAGACGTCGAAGAGGACGAGGACGAGTAGTCCGCCGCTGCCTCGTTGCTCACTGATTCGTTCGACACCGCTCGAGATACCTCGCGAGCAAGTGGTATCGAGTCAGGTCTGAGCCAGCGCTTCACTGTGGACTCGACGAATCGACTGGGAACGAGTACGAGACGAGGCGACGATGAAACGACGATCACAATCCGGGGAGAACGTCCGAAAGGCCCTCGAGATCGATCTCGAGGACGCCTACTCGGGAACGACGAAGCAGGTACGCCTCGAGCGGCCAGCAACGTGTTCACAGTGTGACGGACTGGGCTATCCATCGACGGCGACGAGTCGACGCTGTCCGGATTGTCGTGGTCGGGGACGCAACACACGCCGATCGAGGGGCCGATTCGGGCTGAATGCGACGACGTGCAGACGATGTGACGGTGCCGGCGTGGTCGTTGATCGATGCCCCACCTGCCGGGGAGCGGGTACCACCCTCGAGGAGGCGACGCTCGCCGTCGAGGTTCCCCCGGGGGTCGAGTCCGGACACGTACTCCGGGTAGAAGGTGAGGGGACACCCGCCAACGGCGGGGATTCCCCCGGTGATCTCCTCCTCGAGGTCACCGTGACGGCGCACGATCGGTTCGAGCGCGACGGTGACGACCTTCTCTGCGACCTGTCGGTATCAGGAGCGCGAGCAGTCGAGGGCGGTTCAATCGAGGTACCGACACTCGACGGCGGCGTCCGATTTGATCTCCCGGCCGACACGGACGGCGAGGATCGCTTCCGGTTCGAAGGGAAGGGGATGCCGCGACTCGATGCTGACGGGTACGGCGATCTGTACGTGGCGATCGGCGTCGAGCGCGCTGACGAGGGGGGTGCCGGAGAGAGCGTTGGCGGCGGGAGCGTTGCTGAGAGTACTCCCGTAGAGGCTACGGGAGCCGGTTTCGGCGCTGAAGTCTCATCATCGTCACCGGCCCAGTCGACTTCCGCCGAACTGGACACGTCGCCGTCGACGTCGACCTCGGGGTCAGATACCCGATCCGCGGCGACGACCGCTGCCCCCGAGGCACGCATCGAAGAACTCACGACACACGTCGAGGAGCTCACAGCCGAGTTCGAGGCAGACATCGAGAAACTCGAAGATGCCCTCGACGACCGCGAGCAAACGATCGAGGTGTACGAGGATCGACTCGAGGCCTCCGATCAGCGTATCGCCGACCTCGAGTCGGCTCTCGAGCAGTCCCGGGCGGACGCGCGGGCGTACAAGCGCCGTACGGAAGCCCGACAGCAGGATCGCGATCGGCGCACGGCGGGGTCGGTGCTCTCGTCGTTTCTCGACGTTCGCGACGACCTGGTTCGCGCCCTCGAGCAGGACGTCGGAGACGGGCTTCGGGAGGGGGTCGAGTTGACGCTCCAGCGGTTCGATCGGGCACTCGAGTCGGCCGACGTCACGCGGCTCGATCCGGAGCCGGGATCGTCGGTCGATCCGCACCGCCACGAAGCCATTGAGCGGGTCGAGAGCGAGTGGGCTGCGGGGACGATCGTCGACGTCTTTGCGCCGGGATTCGAACTCGAGGACTACGTGATTCGTCCGGCCCGCGTACGCGTGAGTAGCGGCGAGGATTGAGCAAGGCAAGGAGTGAGACGGTCTGTCGTCCCGGCCGGTGGGTACGGGTACCAACCCGCGATAGTATCCGTAAACTGTTTCATCAGTCCGTACGAGCTGGCTGTGCCTGCGTGTGGTCACGTCGATCTGATCGGGTTACCCTCGAGTCTCGTGGTGCGCACAGGAACGTTCGTTTCAAGTGTCTCAACGCTATATCGGATGATAACGAATGAGCGAGGACTTCTATGACGTGCTCGGCGTGAGCAAAGACGCCTCCGCCGAGGAGATCAAACAGGCGTACCGGAAGAAGGCCACGGAGTACCATCCGGACGTCAGTGACGAGCCGGACGCCGAAGAGAAGTTCAAGAAAATCCAGAAGGCGAAGAAGGTTCTCACTGACGAGGACAAACGAGCGGCCTACGACCGAATGGGTCACGACCGGTTCGAACAGGCCGAAAAGCACGGTTTCGACGCGGGCCAGGATCCCTTCGGCGGCGCTGGGGGCGATCCGTTCGGCGGCATGGGCGGCATGGGTGGCGGCCTCGGCGACATCTTCGAACAGGTCTTCGGCGGCGGTCGCGGTCGCGGCCGAAACCGACCACGGAAAGGCCGTGACCTGCGGACGGGCCTCGAGATCGACCTCGAGGAAGCGTTCGAGGGAGTCAAAAAGCAGTTCACCGTCGAGCGACCGGAGGAGTGTGATACCTGTGACGGCGCGGGCCATCCGGCCGATGCGGATGCCTCCACGTGCCCGGAGTGCCAGGGTCGGGGGCAGGTTACCCAGATCCAGCAGACGCCGCTGGGACGCGTCCAGCAGACGACGACGTGTCCGCGGTGTGAGGGCGAAGGGACGCTGTACTCCGAGACCTGCGGCGACTGTCGCGGGGAGGGCTACGTCCGCAACGAGGCTTCG
Organism: Natronosalvus vescus; assembly: GCF_023973145.1. NCBI lineage: Archaea > Methanobacteriati > Methanobacteriota > Halobacteria > Halobacteriales > Natrialbaceae > Natronosalvus > Natronosalvus vescus. The sequence goes on along the minus strand of NZ_CP099546.1, from coordinate 3,796,935 downwards.
CTGACGGTCGAGGTGCCGGCCGGGATCGACGACGGGCAGACGCTCCGCATGGAAGGCGAGGGGGCGCCGAGTCCGAACGGTGGCCCCCACGGCGATCTCCTGATCGATATCTCGATCGCCGACCACCCCGACTTCGAACGCGACGGCGACAACCTGTACTACACGCTCCCGATCTCGTTCCCGCAAGCGACGTTCGGCGACACGGTCGAAGTACCGACGCTCGATGGTGCCGCCGAGTTCGAGATTCCCAGGGCGACCCAGAGCGGCGAGACCTTCCGCCTCGAGGGCAAAGGAATGCCTCGGCTCCAGCGCTACGGTCAGGGTGACCTCTTCGTCCGCGTGCAGATCGTCACCCCGGAATCGTTGAACGACGAGCAGCGTGAAGCGCTCGAGGCGTTCGCGGAAGCCGGCGGCGAGGAGATCGAAGTGAGCGAGGGCTTCTTCGAGAAGATCAAACGGAGTTTCTGAGCGCTCTTCTGGGTGGGTATTGGCTCCCAGCCCGTTGCAGTGGCTGTCGTCACCAGGTTCGAAGTGGAGGCGTTTTTGTAACCGTACCGGCAAGCATCGGATATGGACACGCTCGGAGGCTGCTTCGAACGCGATCGCCGGAGCGAGCGACCGGTTCTCGAGGACGGAACCGGACGGACGTTCGACGCCCACTGGTTGCGGACGTCGGCGTGGAAGGCCGGGAACTTTCTGCGTCACACGGGCGTTCGACGCGGGGTAACGGTCGGCATTTCGGGGTCGGGGCCACTCGCGCTCCTCGCGTTATTCGGAACTGGGCTGCTCGAGGGAACGGTTCGGTTCGATCCGCCGCGAGATGGTCGATCGATCGACGGGCTTCGAACCGTCGTCGCGCCCGTGGACGAACTGGATACGTACGATCTCCCACCCGGTGCCCAGCGGGTGGGGTACGGCGGAAAGCCGACGAATCCCGCCGTCCACCACTTCGATGCCGGCCTCTGGAGTGAGAACCCGTCGTTCCCGCCGCTCGAGATCGATCCGGAGACGCCGCTACTCACGAACGGAACACGAACGTACGACCACGGGACGGTGCTCGCTGCAGCGAGGGAGGTGGTCGAGGACTGGGGACTCGAGACGGGCGATCGGGTCGTTGTGGAAGCACCGTTGTCGGATCCGCGGACGGTCGTCGCCGGGGTGGTTGCACCGTTGCTGGTGGACGCCATCACCGTCCTTCCCGGCACGGAGACAAAATACGAGGGAGCCGAAATTCTCATTGATCGTGCAAGTACCGAACGACACGGAGCTACTGCGGGACGCCGCCGACCGGTGTCGTCGGTCGAACTCGAGTAGTCCGGAACGAACCGGTCGAACTCGAGTGGTTCGGAACAAACCAATCGATATCGTCCCAACAGTCAAGCCGGGGATCAGAATGGACTCGAACCCGCCCTCACCCGTCGAGCGGCGGGACGTACCGCTCAGTCGTCGTCCGTTCGCGGGTAAACGCCGCGGCGGCGAAAAACAGCGCGAGCGCGCTACAGGCGACCCCGGCGAGCCCGACGATCAGGGTGGCCGTACTCGAGTCGACGATCAGCGCCAGACCGAGAAGCAGTGGCGTGAGCGCGCCACACACCAATCCGGCCATCAGTCGACTCGCACTCCGCATCCCGAGATGACCACGCAAGAAGGCGAGAAGGCCGCCGTAGACGGTGAGTGGCCCGGCGAGGACGAGCAGCCCGGCCAGAAACGGGCGGAGGGCGGGGACGAGGAGCGTGAGGCCGGCGACGAGTCCGATGGCGAGCATCTGCATCCAGCGGCGTGACCGGCTGTCACTCGCTCGAGCGCCGTCGACTCCAGTCATATTCCGCCCGTCGGTCGAGCGGGTGGTAATCGTTTCGGTACACCGACGTATGATTTGAGATTCCGGGAGTCGTCGTGTCGGGACACCCTATTTCACGCTCTTGAGCAGGACTACAGAAACTATAGTAATTTGCTATAGTAAGTATATAACTCATTCTGTCGAGCGTCAAGCCTGATTTCCGCGGAAACGGACACGATCCGATGGTGACCCTTGAACCGGGTTCCGCACGAAGTACTGACCTCGCCACGTGGCTCCGGCACGTATTTTGTCCCGGCGGTTCCACGAAAGGGTATGCGAGAGGTATATCTGGTGGGTGCGGGGCAATCCGATTTTGGGGCGTTCCCGGAGGAGAGCTACCGAACCCTGTTTCAGACGGCGTTCGAGGCGGCGATTGGGAGCGTGCCGCGGGGGCTCGAGCCCGAGGCAATCGACGAAGCGGTGATCGGTACCCTCGGCGTCGGCGGGCGCCAACTCGGGCTCTCCGGGCCCGCCGTCACCGAACACGTCGGACTCCACGGCGTTCCCTGTACGCGCGTCGAAAACGCCTGTGCAGCGAGCGGGTTCGCGGTGCGAAACGCCGTCCAGGCGGTGCGGTCGGGGATGGCCGACGTCGTCCTCGCGGGCGGCTTCGAGGTCATGAGCGATACGAGCGCCGACGCGACGAAGTACTGGCTCGGCGTCTCCGGGGAAACCGAGTGGGAACGACTCTCCGGGACGACCTTCTCGGGCACCTACGCGCAGATGGCCAGCGTCCACATGGAACGGTACGGCACCACGCGCGAGCAACTCTCGAAGGTCGCCGTCAAGAACCACGCCAACGGGGCGGCCAATCCGCACGCCCAGCTCGGGTTCGAGTGTTCGCTCGAGGACGCCGAGTCCGCGCCGGTCGTCGCCGATCCGCTCACGCTGTATCACTGCTGTCCGACCTCCGACGGTGCGGCCTGTGCGCTCATCGTCAGCGAGGACGTGGTCGCCGAGTACACCGACGACCCGATCAGGATCGCCGGCGTCGGCGCGGGCAGCGATCGCGTGGGGTTGTTCCAGCGGGCGGACTTCGCATCGATCCCGGCATCCGAACGCGCGGCCGAGGGAGCCTACGAGATGGCGGGCATCGCTCCTAGGGACGTCGACTTCGCGGAGGTACACGACTGCTTTTCCATCGCGGAACTGCTCGCCTACGAAGATCTCGGCTTCTGTGACCGCGGCGACGCCGGTGAGTTGATCGACGACGGCACGACGACGCTCGAGGGCGACCTCCCGGTCAACACCTCCGGCGGCCTCAAATCGAAGGGGCACCCCATCGGTGCGACGGGGGCCGGCCAGGTCGTCGAGGCGTTCAAACAGCTCTCGGGAACGGCCGGCGATCGGCAGGTCGAGGGAGCGAGACGTGGACTCACGCACAACGTCGGCGGCAGCGGCGGCGCGGCCGTGGTGCACGTGTTCGAACGACAGCCGCTCGAGGAGGTGGGCGCATGAGCGTCGATACCGATCGTGACCGCGAACACGACGAACCGGGGCAGGTCGGCATCAGCGCCGCCGGAGCCTACGCCCCACGGTTTCGGATCAGCGCCGACGAGTTTCGGGACGCCTGGGGCCAGTTCCAGGCTCCAGGCGTCACCGAGAAAGCCGTGCCTGCGGCGGACGAGGACGCTCTCACGATGGCCGTCGAAGCCGCTCGGCGGGCGCTCGAGGTAGGTGGCGATTCCGGTGCACTCGAGGCCGAGAGCGGTTCCAGTACCGCCCCCGTCGATTCGATCGACTGGCTCGGTTTCGCCTCGACGACCCCGCCACTAGAGGAAGGCGACCTGACGGCCCGAGTCCGAGCGATGTGCGGGATCCCCGCGGACGCGACGACTCACCAGTACACGGGGAGTACGCGCGCTGGCACGCGCGCGCTCTGGGGGGCGATTGACGCGCTCGAGGCCGGCAACGCGACCCGTGCGCTGGTCGTCGCCGCTGACGCCCCCGCGGGCCACCCCGACGAGGCCATCGAACACGCCGCCGGAGCGGGGGCAGCAGCGTTCGTCCTCGAGGTCGGTGGCCAGGCAGCAATCGTCGACCGTGGCGAGTACACCGCGGCGTATCCTGGCACCCGATTTCGCGAACCTGGGTCGGCCGCCGCCACGGAACTCGGCGTCACTGCGTACGATAGACAGGCGTTTCGTGAAACGACGGCCGGCGCGGTCGACTCGCTCGAAACCGACAGCGACTATCTCGGAGCCGTCGACGCGGCCGCGATCCAGTCACCCGACGGCAAGCGCCCGTATCGAGTCGCCGGCGCGCTCGGCCTCGAGACGGAGCCGATCACCGAGTACGCGACCGTCCACGAACTCGGGGATCTCGGTGCTGCAAGCGTACCAATGACTCTGGCGAAGGCGCTCGAAAACGGCGCGGAGTCGATTCTCGGGGTCTCCTACGGAAGCGGAGCGGGAAGCGACGCGTTCGTCCTCGAGTGTGATGGTACCGTGCCGGTCGAGACCCGTTTCGAGGACGGGACGTCGGTTTCCTACGCCGAGTACCTCCGCGAGCGTGGCGTCGTCACGTCGGGGCCACCGTCGGGGGGTGGTGCGTACGTCAGCATTCCAACGTGGAAACGGTCGCTTCCCCAGCGGTACCGACTCGTCGCGGGACGCTGTCTCTCCTGTGACGCACTCGCGTTCCCTCCCGAGGGCGCCTGTCCGGACTGCGGGGAACTCGAGGGCTACGAGCAAACCCGACTCGCCGGCGAAGCCAGGCTCGAAGCCGTCACGACCATCTCACAGGGTGGTGCACCGCCGGAGTTCGCAGAGTACCAGTCCCAGACCGGCGAGTACGCCGCGGTGATCGTCGCCTTCGAGGCCGAGGATGGTTCCGGTGGGACGGTTTCAGCGCCGGCGATGGGAACGGACGCCGAACCAGGTGAATTCAGCGTCGGCGGACGCGTCGAGCCGACGATCAGGCGGATCTACACCCAGGAGGGCGTCACCCGTTACGGGTTCAAGGTTCGGCCGCTCGAGTGAGCCAGAGCGGGACGACACACCTCCTTTTCGCGTAGATTGGGAGTCGCGCCAGGCCGGAGATAAACGTTTAACCCGCCAGCCGCGGGCATTTCGTACATGAACGTTGGTGTACTTGGAGCCGGAACCATGGGCCACGGCATCACCCAGGTCGTCGCTATGGCCGGCCACGACGTCGTCATGCGGGACATCCAGGTCGAGTTCGTCGAACGCGGGATCGACTCCATCGAATCAAATCTGCAGGAGGGTGTCGACCGGGAGAAAGTCAGTTCCGAGACGAAAGCGGCCACCCTCGAGCGCATCGACGGAACGATCGATCTGGCCGAAGCGGTCGAAGAGGCCGACCTGGTGATCGAGGCCGTCCCGGAGGACATGTCCCTGAAGCGGGAGACCGTCGAAGACGTCGAGTCGCTGGCTCCCGACGACGCGCTCATCGCCTCGAACACGTCCTCGCTATCGCTGACCGAGATCGCCAGCGCGCTCGAGCGCCCGGAACGGGCAATCGGCCTGCACTTTTTCAACCCGGTTCACCTGATGCGCCTCGTCGAAATCGTCGTCCCCGAACAGGCGAGCGAGGAGACGGTCGCGACGGCCGAATCCTTCGTCGAAGGGATCGATAAAGAGCCCGTCGTCGTTCGTGACTCGGCCGGATTCGCGACCTCCCGCCTCGGCGTCACCCTCGGCGTCGAAGCGATGCGGATGCTCGAGGAGGGTGTTGCCGACCCGCAGGCGCTCGATGCAGCGATGGAACTGGGGTACAATCATCCGATGGGACCGATCGAACTCGGCGATGTGGTAGGTCTCGACGTCCGTCTCGACATTCTCGAGCACCTGCGCGAGGAACTCGGCGAGCGGTTCCGGCCGCCACAGATCCTGCGCCAGAAAGTCCGGGCAGGAAAGCTCGGTCGCAAATCTGGTGAAGGGTTCTACGTGTGGGAGGACGGCGAAATCGTCGGCGTGAGCGGGGAGTACGCGTCAGCACCTGGGGGTGACGAGCAGTGAGCGACGATGACGAAAGCGGTGAGCACAATGGCGGGAGTAAGCGCGAGGTGGTCGACCTCGAGATCGGTGAACGAGTCGAGCACGTGGCGACAATCACGATCAATCGACCGGATGCGCGCAACGCGCTCAACGCACAGGTTCGCCGGGAGCTGAAGGCTACGCTCGAGGCCGTGGAAACGGACGACGACGTGCGCGTCGTGGTGCTCACCGGCGCGGACGAGGCGAAGGCGTTCGTCGCCGGGGCGGACGTCGCGGAGCTTCGCGAGCGCGGGCCGATCGAACAGCGGGAGGCGAGCAAGCGGCCGCGGGTCTACGAATACGTCGACGATCTCGAGAAACCCGTCATCGCCCGCCTGAACGGCCACGCGCTCGGTGGCGGTTGTGAACTCGCCCAGGCCTGTGACGTTCGCATCGCGAGCGAGCGCGCGAAACTCGGCCAGCCGGAGATCAACCTGGGGATCATCCCAGGCGGTGGCGCGACACAGCGACTGCCACGACTCGTCGGTGAGGGCCAGGCCATGCGTCTGATCCTCTCCGGGGAACTCATCGACGCCGAGGAGGCCAGGGAGATCGGTCTAGTGGACGCGATGTATCCACCCGAGGAACTCGACGAGCACGTCTACGACCTGGCGGAGTCGATGGCGACGAAGAGTCCAATCGCCCTCGAGTTCGCGAAACAGGCGGTTCGAGCGAGTTCGCGGATGGAACTCGAGACGGGTATCGAGTACGAAGCCGAGTTGTTTGCCCAGTTATTCGGAACCGCCGACAAGAACGAAGGGATCGACGCCTTCTTCGAGGATCGAACGCCCGACTGGGAGGGCCGATAACCGGTCGCTGCCACGGTCTCGAGAACGAGATCTGTGGGTCGAATCGGCCGAGAGTGAGTCCACCAGTCGACGTTGGTTTTACGATCGATATCGGTGAAACGTTCTTGTTCACGAAATGGAAGGTAGCGGAAACATCATAACCCGTGACGTTGTTTCATTCGTATATGATCCGCTTGCGCCAACTCAATCGGGGGATTTCGGGGGGCATAGAGCGGGGGTTTTCGTATCGACGTTTTGAACAGGAAATCGGCTTGGACGGTGCGACACGATGACCGGCCGGTGGCGTGATAGCCGTGGGCTCACACCGGTGCTCGGACTGACGCTGCTGATCGGCATGGTCGCCGTTGCGAGCATCGGAATCTTCCTCGTCAGCAGCGCCTCGTTGTCCTCGTCCGCGGATGGACTCGAGGACGAACGGGTTGAGCAATCCTTTACGCAACTCGGTGCCGATCTGAACACGGTCGCCGCCTCGAGCAGTGACACGCGGACGGTAGCACTTGGGCTCGAGGATGCCGAAGGGGACGTCTCGCTCGTCGACTCCGGCCATATGACAATCACGGTTGCGGGTGTCGACGACCCGATTATCGACGAACCGCTCCGGTCGATCGAGTACCGCGACGGCGACACCGTCGTCGCCTACGAGGGCGGAGCGGTGTTCCGCGGCAGCGGCACCGAAACCCGCCTCCTCTCCGGGCCGCAGGTCGAGTTCCGTGAGGAAACCTTGCATCTCCCGGTCACGCGCCTCAATGGCGTCGAGTCGGTGTCGAACGACCGGATTCGACTATCGAAGCTCGGGAGCGAGGATCTGACGCGCGACGGCCCGAACGTTGCGGGTCGATTCGTCAGGATCACGATCGAGAGTCCCTACTACGTCGGCTGGGCCGAACACTACGAGCGCCAGGTCGATGCGTCGTACGTACGCGTCGATCACGAATCCGAGACCGTGACCGTTCTGCTTGGACAACCCCAGCCAGACGGTTCCTACGACGGTGCCGTCTACGCACAGGGGGACGTGAAGGACAACGGCGGAACGCCCTCGGTCAACGGATCGATAACGGCGAGCGGGGACGTCAATATCACCTGCGAGGAACCGACCGTCTGTACCGGCGGTGAAGAGTTCGACTTGCGTCCGCTCGACGAAGACATCGCGTACCTCCTCGAGACGGTCGATGACGACGCGCAACCGATCGAAGGATCGACGCTCGAGAACGGCACCTACCTGACGGATAACCTATCGCTGCCGGACGACCTGACGATCGATCTGAGCGAAGGGAACGTGACGCTCGTCGTCGACGGCTACATCGGGCTCAATAACGCGAAGATCGAGGTTATTGGCGCGGAAGGAACGAATAATGTCGCCCGGGTCTATACCACTGGCGACGTCGCGATCGGCGGCGGAAGCAGCGGCGTTTCCGTCGAATCGGACGATCCGTCGCGATTCCAGCTCTATGGGACCTCCGAGATGAAATTCGCGATCGGGCAAGGGGAGTTCACGGGAACGATCTACGCACCGCGTGACGAACCGGCTGAGGGGACGAACGACGTGGTCGAGGAGTACGCCCCCAATGCAGACTGTTCACCCGATGCCGACTGGGCGGACGTCTGTATCGGCACGGGGAGCGTCGACTTCACCGGCTCGATCATCTCTGGGCCGATGGCGATCGCTCAGAACGCGGAACTGACCTACGACCCGCTCCTGAAAACGGTCGAGCCGACCATCGACATCAAACCCGAACACCTGCCGCCCAAACTAACCCACCTCACCATCGTCGCCCACGACGTCGGCGTCGAAAGCGACTGACGCCGGTAGACGGAATCGAGCCGCGAGCAGTCATACGGTTTGCTGTACCTTGTTATCGGTGAGTGCCCACCCGGGAGGGAAATCACCGGTAAGAGACTACAGCCGACCGTATCAGTGTCAGGGTCGCTCCCCGGTCAACGCCTCGCTCGCCGGTGAGAGTGACAGCGTCGTTCCCAGCCCCTGTTCTACCGCCCGTTCGTACAACATGGCCGCCGCAGCGACGGTCTCGATTCCCGTCCCGCCGCTGTCGAACACCGTAATCTCGTCGTCGCTCGTTCGTCCTGGGTGTTCACCGGCGACGACCTCTCCCAGTTCTGCATGAATGTGATCGGTATCGACGACCCCGGCCTCGAGCGCCGCCAGAAACGATCCAGCATCGGACGTCGCTCGCTCGCGGAGGTCGGGGACGTACGTCGCCCGTTCGATCGTCGTCGTGTCGAGTTCGCGCTTTTTCGGGTGGTACTGACCCATCGCCGTCACGTGGGTTCCGGGCTCGAGCAACGAGCCGTCGAAGACGGGTTCGGTCGCGGTCGTCGCCGTAATGACGACGTCAGCGTTCTCGACGGCCGCCGCGCTGGAGTCGACGGCGACCACGTCGGCCTCGAGGCGGTCGTCGAAGTCGGCGGCAAACGCAGTGCGGTTCGATTTTGTGGGTGAGAAGACGCGAACCGTCTCGAAGTCTCGGACAGTCGCGGTCGTCTGAAGCTGTCCGCGTGCCTGCGGGCCGGTACCGATGACCGCGAGCGTACGCGCGTCCGTCCGGGCGAGTGCGTCGACGGCGACGGCCCCGGCAGCACCCGTCTTGAACGGGTTCATGTGTGCGCCGTCGAGCAGCGCCAGCGGTTCGCCGCTATCGGCGTCGAAAAGGGGCGTCATGAACCAGGCGTCCTTGGCACCGAAGCCGGCGCTGTACATGTATCCACCCATTGCGCCGGTTTCGGGCAGAAGGGCCGTATAGCTGGTGAAAAGGCCGCCAGGTTCCGATCTAAACAGGGCGGTTCGTGGTTCGGCTGGCGCGCCCTGACCGCGCTGTCGATACGCCTCGCGAACGGCGTCGACGTAGTCGGCTGCCGTTGCAAGCCCGGTGACGTCCTCACTGGTGAGAAAGACGAGGTCGGTCATACGAACACGAAGCGCGCGATCGATAAAAAAGAGCGTGGCTCAGAAGACGACGTTAGTCGGAATTGATCGTCGGATGGGTGGCTGGAGTCTCTTCCGACGAATCGATCGGAGCGTTGACGAACATTGCGTGGCCGATGACACCAATCGCGACGAGGGCACTGACCGGAACCGCTGTCGTCAGTGGAATACCGACGACAGTCAGTGCGGCAGTGATTCCGAGCAGTGCGACCGGGATAAGTCCAAGAACAATGTCGTAATATCCAGCCATAATCTATCTCATTCTATGAGGAATATGCATATAAGCGTTTCCCATAATTAGCCGATATAGGATTCGTCCCTAATCAGTATTTAGAGCGTATTATCGCCATAACTTATGAAGCATTTATACACGCGCACATGGGCTAGAAACAAACACTGATTATCGGGCAGTTATGACATAAAATCTGTATTAAATAATTGGTGGAGGATATTAACCGCATGACTGGGACGACTTAAATTGGCTACCAACCGAGAGTGCCAGTGGCACATTCAAAATGATTAATCAGTGAATACATTCGACGGCCTGTTTCAGATTTGTCACACCAGGTATGTAACGAATCCAAATGACAATCGAAATCGGTTCCGATATCGTGTACGATCAGCGCGAAGAGTCCACTCTCGCCGCTCGTTGCGTACCCGTTCGACCGCGCGATGGAAACAGTTCTGTACCGTCCCGGACTGTCCGTGCCAGTGTTGTCCCGATCGCACGACCGTGTCTGGGTAAGAGAGGACTAATATAGCACGAATACGAACCCAATGGCAGATGGCTGTGGTCGACGAACGTCGCGAGCGATGTGACGGCTGTGGGAAAGCCGTCACCCTCGAGCATCTCACGACCGTGACGATGCCGGATGGAGAACGACTGGCCTGCTGTCCCTCCTGTGAACCACACGCCCGCGAGGCGGCCAGAAAACTCGATTCGCTCGAGCACACGCACGCCACCTGCGATGGCTGTCGGTCGACGTTCTCGCGAAACGACCTCGAGGACGTCGTCCTCACCGATGGCACCGTCATCACCTGCTGTCCTGCGTGCCTCGAAGAGGTTCCCGGCCACGGCGCGGGAAGAGGGCAAACTGACGATTCACCCGGGTCTACTGAGGGTGAGGGTGGCCGTACTCACCCGGATACCGGATCAGGGGTGGAAACGACTGAACTCGCAACGCGGCGACAGCTCTGTAGTCAGTGCCACGAGTGGGTTACCGAAGAGCGCTATCACGTGACGACGATCGACGGTCGGACCGAGGAGATGTGTGCCGACTGCAAGGAACTGGCCGAAGAGAAAGGGGTCGTCAGCGGGGTCAAAATGCGAACGGTCGAAGCGCGGGAGATTCTTCGTGTGGACGACGACGCGACGACCCAGGAAATTCGCCAGGCATTTCTCACCCAGATCAAACACGCCCACCCCGACAAACGGAGCGGAAGCGAGTCTGCGTTCAAGCTCGTCAAGGAAGCCTACGATCGGCTCAAATAGCTGGTTGGTGCAGATCAGACACTGCCTTCGGTTCGCCCGAGGAATCCGATCGTCGCCGGATCGAAGTAGTACGACGTTGCACAGACGTCACACGACGTCTCGAGACGTTGTCCGTGCTGGGAGAGTTTCCACAGTTTCGTTTGTCCCGACGTGATATCGAGCGTCACTGGATGCCCACAGTCGGGGACGGTACAGGGAAAGCGGATGTACCAGTTGGGTACCGAGAGCGCCCCCAGTGGGGCAAGTTCTCCTCGCAACCGACAGAGGAGGTTGAAGATCGTAAACGACGGATTCTCTCGATCGATTGCGACGCCTTCGACGCCGTCTATGAACCCACCTCGAAGGGTTTCGTCGTCGTATAACGGCAACACCGGTATTCCTTTTGCGAGCGCGTATCCAATCTCCTGGTTGACCCACCGGCTGTTCGCAGAATTGTCGGTCAACACCGCGACGACGACGTCGCTGTTAGCGAGTCTCCCCTCTAACCGTTTTCTCGACCGGCCAGATTCGACCTCCTCGAGCGCGATGTGGACGCCGAACGGGAAGTTCTTGACCGTCGAGAACAGCTCCTGTACCAGTTCGAGGTCGACTGGTGCGTGGGACACGAACACCTGTTCTCCGGTCATTGGCTAGTCTACAGCCCTCAAGACAGTGCTCAATAATGAATCTGTCTAACTATCAGAATATTTATTATTGACCGTATCGAGCACGCGCTGGGAGAACTCGACCTCACTCAGTTCGGTTCCGAGTTGCTCGAACCACGATGCGTCGACGAACCAGGTACCACGAATAGCTCCGTCGGTCGTTGTGGAAACCGCCTCGAGTCTCCCCGGCTCCCACTCCGGGCGCTCTTCGACGATGGTGAGCACTGTCCGAACGACGATGCTGACCTCGTGTGTGGTAACGCCCGGCGCGTCGTGTACCATCTCGTACTCGATCCGAGTGCCTCCCTCGGTCGATTCGTACGCCTCGATGTAGACGCCCTGGCTCATCAGGCGATTTTCGAGGGTGACCTCGATCGGGTTCTCCTGGCTCATCGCTCTCAGAGTGGGTCGACCAGGTCGGCCAGTGCTGCCGCCGGGTCGTCGGCTTTCGCCACGCCACTGGCGAGCAAGACGCCGCTCGAGCCGAGTTCGCCGGCGGCGACGACGTCCTCACCGGTGCTGATGCCGGCACCACACAGGACGGTCACGTCGGGGTCGACCTGGGCCGCTGCCTCGACGGCGTCTTCGACGACGTCCGGATCGGCCTGACTCACGGGGGTTCCCGTGCCGATCAGTTCGGGCGGTTCGACGGCGACTGAATCGGGGCCGAGTGCGGTCACGGCACCGATCTGGGCCGGATTGTTGGCACAGACGACCGTCTCGAGGCCGGCTCGCTCGGCCGCCCGGACGGAGCCGTCGATATCGGCGAGCGTCAGTCGGCGTTCGGAGTGATTGATCAGCGTGCCAACGGCCCCGGCGTCGTCGACCGCTTCGGCGAGGGTGTGTCCGGTGTTGCTCCCGTACTCGATCGGGTCGACGTGCTGGGCCCATGTTTCAACGCCAGTAGCGGCGACGCGCTCGAGGTGTGGTGCCTGGGCTGCGACCCCGATGCGGGCATCGGTAGTCTCGTTGACGTCGCTAGCGGCCTGGGCGACCGAAACGGGGTCGCACGGATAGGTCTTGAGATTGATCAGCACGAACATACTGGAGACGCGGTGCCCGCACGCAAAATAGTTTGTGAGATCGCTGACTCCCGAATAGCTGTCAGCGCCCGCCAGCCCGTCGCTCATATGGTCTGCTGTAGTCTCTTACCGGTAGTTGCCCTATCAGATCGGCAATCACCGGAAAAGTAACAGTAAACCGTATCAGTCCTTCCGTTTGACGACGTCACCGAGCGTGTAACTGCCCGTCGACGACCCACCGTCCCAGTCGGAATCCTCGGCTGAGCCACCCCCGCCGGTGAGGCTGATCTCGAGGAACCCCTCTAGTTTGCCCTGGACGCGGTCGCTTGGAAGCGTGTCGCCGCGCTCGAGTTTGTGGATCAGGCTGGCCTTCTCGTTGAGTTCGTTCGCCAGCTCAGACTGGCTGAGGCCTTTCTGCTCCCGTCCGTTGCGAATTCGATCGTCGTAGTCGGGAACGATCTCGTCCATGTCGTCGAACATGTCCCGGCGACGCGATCGCCCGGATCCGCTCGATCCGCCCGAACTCGACGCACTGGTGCTCGACTGGGATCCCGACCCGCTACCGGATCCCGTCGAGTACTTCGTCGACGTGCTCGAACTCGTGGACTGTGTTTTCACCTCGGTTCCGAAATCAGTACAGTTCGAACACACGTCCAGCTTCGCGCCTTCGACTTTGATGGTCTTCGGGGACGACGTCTCGGCGCCACACATCTCGCACTGAACCATGATCGACCCTAGCGCGTCCCTCGTGATAAAGGATACGGCGCTGGGACTGTTCCGTCTACACGAGGGTGCAATCCGTTCACCTAGTCGAGTACGTTCCAGGCGTAGAAGAACCGCTGGGCGGCCGTAATGTGCCCGATGACGGCGAGGAAGACCAGCAGCCAGCCGATCAGACCCAGCCCCGCGATGTCCACCGTCTCGAGCGGATAGGCGAGAAAGCCGACGATGCCGATGATCGCCAGGCGGTCGGCTCGACCGACCAGCCCGCCGTAGACGCGATCCATGCCGACGGCCTGCGCCTGCGTGCCGAGGTAGGAGGTCATGACGACGCCAGTGACCGCCAGAAAGCCGAGCAGATAGTCGCCGATACCGGCGGCGAGGCCGCCGATGACGATGATGTCGGCGTAGCGATCGAGGACGTGATCGAGCAGGTCACCAGCGGCGGAGGCGACCTCCTGTTTCCGTGCGAGGGCGCCGTCGATGATGTCGAGCCACCCGTTCAGGAACACGAAGATCGCACCGCCGACGTACCAGATCGGATGGGCGACACCGCCGAGGTAGAACGCGGCCGCCGCGGCGACTGCCATCAATCCGGCAATCACACTCACGGCGTCTGGCGTCATCCCCACCCGATCGAACCCGTTCACGAACGGATCGAGGAACCCAGAGATGTACGGACGAAGCTTATCCAGCGTCATGCCAGGTACCCCACGAAGTCGACGGTGCCAGCGCTCGGTTCCCGATCGCCGCGAACGACCGCCTCGAGGTCGTCCGCCACCGCTTCAGGGTCACGGTCGGTGGTGTCGATTTCGTAGACCGATTCCTGCCCGTGGATATCGACTGCTTCCGCGAGGACGACGTCGAGGGCCTCACTTTCGGCGTTCTCCTGGGCTTTCGCCGTGGATTCCCCCCGATTGCGGAGCCGATTTTCGAGTTGCGATGGTTCACACCGCAACACGGCGACCCGGTCTACTTCGAAGTGGTGAGCCAGGTGCGACTCGACGAGGACGTCCTTCCGTCCCTCGAGCCACGCCGCGAGCGCGTCGAGGTCGGCGACCTTGCTGTCTCGCTCCTCGTCGACCTCGGTGTACAGCCCCTCCCGCTCGAGTACCTCGTTGAGGTGGATGACGTCGTAACCCTCGAGACGGGGCTCGAGGAGCGACGAGGCCGTCGTCTTCCCCGTTCCGGGCGTGCCGGTGATGGCCACGCGCATGGGTCAGGCACCTCCCGTCTGCGGACGGTTGGATAGGTTCGTCGCGCCCGCCTCGAGAACCTCGTTGAGCGTCTCGATCGCTCGCCCGGTCTCCCTATCGGTGCCACAGGTGATCCGAATACACCCAGGCAGCCCGAAACTCGTACAGTCACGGACGATAACGCCGCGTTCTTGCATCGCGTCAGCGACCGGCGTCGCCTCGCCGACGTCGACGAGGACGAAGTTGCCCGCACTCGGCCAGACGTGGGCATCGATCTCCTCTGACATCCGCTTTCGAGCGGCGGTCACCGTCTCGATCGTCCGTTCGACGTGTTCGTGGTCGTCGAGGGCGGCCAGTCCGGCCCGGCAGGCCAGTTCGCTCGCGGCGAACGGGGTATTCACCCGCGTGTACGCGTCCGCCCAGCTCTCGGGAACGACGGCGTAGCCGAGACGTAACCCGGCGAGGCCGTACGCCTTCGAGAACGTGCGGATCACGGCCACATCGTCGCGTTTCGCGAAACCGTCTCGACCCTCGAGCAGGGCCACGGCGCTGTCGACGTCGGCGAACTCGCCGTAGGCCTCGTCGACGACGACCAGCGTCTCCTCGTCGGTTTCGCCGGCGATTTCCTCGACCGCTTCGAGGTCGATCGTCGAGCCCGATGGGTTGTGCGGGCTCGTGAGGTAGACGATTCGTTCGCCGTCGTACGCCTCGAGGATGGTGTCCGCGTCCTGGGCGAAGTCGTTCGCTCGCTCGAGTTCGTACTCGGCGACGTCGCCGTGGTGGAATCGGGCACTCATGCCGTAGTAGGCGAATCCCGGCGTGGGAACGAGCACGTCGTCACCCGGCTCGAGCATCGCCCTCGAGAGGTAGTCGATCGCACCGTCGCCGCCGTTCGCCAGCCAGACCTGCGGCGACTCGACGTCCCACCGGTCGGCGATTGCAGCGGTGAGGTCGGCGTGTGTCGCCTTTGGATAGGAGCTGACCCCTGGTGCAGCGGCTTCGATGGCCTCGACGGCCGCCGGTGAGGGGCCGTGGGCGTTCTCGTTCGACGCGAGTTTGACGAACGTCGACGGATCGCGCCCGAGTTCACGGGCGACCTCCTCGATGCCTCGACCCGCCTGGTAGGCGACGTGGTCGGACAGATCGCGTGGGTGCATACGAGACCCTTTTCGTCGCGACGCTTAAGGATGCTTACCTGACTCGAGCGCTCGAGAGAGGGCACAGTCGCTCGGGTGGGGTGGCCGACGAGCGCAGTCGCTCCTCGAGAGTGGTATCGAAAGTAGTTTTGCGAGGGAAGATCCCGCGTAGGACCTTCTGCATCCCTGGTGGGCGCTTTCGCGCCGCACTGGGATGCGAGGGGAGGAAATCGAACCACGGTCGCAGGAAACCTGCTCCCTGATTCAATCCCTCCGGCATCTCACTCAGCGCGTGCATGCGCTTCGTTACGATGCGAGGGGAGGGAATCGAACCCACGAACTCCTACGAGAGCGGATCTTGAGTCCGCCGCCGTTGGCCGCTTGGCTACCCTCGCACGCGGTTCGGGCTTCTCGCCTCAGCAGGTTAAACGAACCGATTTCGATTACCCTGAACGATGCAGATGTCTCAGGAAATCGTCCGGTGAAATGAACCACGATAGCTGTTGTCGGACGTGTCTGCCCGTACTGTACGCCTCCAACCGTGTGGATCTCGACAGTAACGTGGCTGACGTCACGCCTCGAGTGACCGATCGTCACCACGTGAACACAGTTTTACGCTGGGTCTCGAGCGCTGCTCATCGAGTAATATCGCTGTACTCCTCAAGAAAGTAGAATGAGAGGGACGCTTCAAATTGTGACCGACGGCGATACTGGTCACGGTACCCCGGACGAGTCGAACGGTTCCATCGACGATTGAATCACGTCTCGCTGCTCGAGGGTGGCTGTCCTTCTGTGCCGCGAATGGCACTCGATACCGTGATGGCCTGCAGAGTGTTCGTGATACAGACAGAACAGCCGAAACAGTTCGATATGTGTTCAGTTGAGTGGAGACGTCTAATCGGAAAGGTATAGTTTCGATGACAACCGTCTCAACACATTATATTCGACGACATCGGCCCGTACAGCTATGGGCGAGTCCGACTGGCAAATCGATCGACGTACCGTACTGGAAGCGATAGGCATTGGCACCGTGGGTCTGGCAGGGGCGACCAACGTACAGGCTCGTTCGACCGTGCAGGAGGGTGAGGTCACCGTCACTGCGGTCTGGACAGACGACGAGGAGGAAGACTTCCTCGCCGTCGTCGACTACGCCGAGGAGGAGACCGGCATAGACATCTCCTACGCACCCCGGGACACCGAAACACTCCTGTCGCAAACCCTCATGGATTACGAGACGGGAATCGCGACCGCCGACATCGTCGTGTTGCCGATGGAAGGTCGGGTTCGACGCGACGGCGAAGCCGGCCACCTCGAGCCGGTGGGCGACCTCTGGGACGAGGACGACTACACCACCGATCACGCGACGGTGTCGGTGAACGACGAGGTGTACGCCGCGCCGTTCGGCGGCGATCTCAAGCCGGGATTCTGGTATCGCCAGTCGTTTTTCGACGATCACGACCTCGAGGAACCGGACGACTACGACGCGTTCCTCGACCTGCTCGCGGAGATCGACGGAATAGACGGCGTCGAAGCGCCGCTGGCTTCAGGAAACGGCGACGGATGGCCGCTCAGCGACGTCACGGAGGCCTTCATCCTTCGACAGGACGACGGCCACGAGCTTCAGGTCGACCTCATCGAGGGGGAAGCCGACTTCACTGACGACCGGATCATCACGGCGTTCGAGGAGCTCCAGGAACTCCACCTCGAGGGATACTTCAGCGAGGTTCGTGACTTCGGGATCCAGTACGAGTTCTTCTGGTCGAACGAGACGCCGTTGTACTTCATGGGGTCGTGGACGCCAGCGTTCGGCGCGATCGAGGATCCCGAGGATCTGAACTACTTCATGCTCCCCGGGGCGGAAGCGATGGTGACGAGTATCAACTGGTTCACCATCCCCGCGTACGTCGACGACCCAGATGCGGCGAGAGACGCGCTCGAGGCGATCATTTCGGCCGACGGACAGGAGGTCTGGACCGAACGCGGCGGTTTCGTCCCCACGGCGGTCGACGTCTCCGAGGACGCCTACGAACTCGACGTCATGCGCGATCTCACCGAGGAGGCCGACGAGGTCGAACTCGTCCCCGACCTGGACGACGCGCTCGGTGATCCGTTCCAGGCGGAGTTCTGGTCGCAACTGCTCGGGTTCTGGGCGGAACCGGATCAAGACGTCGAGCCGATTACCGAGGCGCTCGACGACGTGCTCCAGGAGACGGTCGGGGACGACGAGGCATAACGTGGCCGACGTCGGCAGCGGTGTGGACGACGGACGCAGCGTCCTCGAGACGCTGGTCATCATTGGCCAGGAGATCCGTCGAAGCAGTGTGAACGCCGTCGCTGTCGACGTCCTGTACGTCTTCACCACGGCATTTTTCGCCTCCCTGGCAGTGCGTGGTCTCTGGCCGGCACTCATCGCTGCCCTCCCGATCGCGGTGTTGCTCTCGTTCGCCTGGATGTCCTCTCGATTCTTTCTCATCACGAATCTCATCGTTGCCGTTATAGCGGTGTGGCTGACGCGGGCCGGGATGATGCCGTTGTGACGTTCGTGTCGCGAAGTTGTCCACTGTGACTCGTAGGAAAGATCGGGAGATCTGTGACGTTCGTGACCCGTGTCAAGGCACCGTCGCTCGTTGCTCGAGCGAACGTGCGAGACCGCGAGACCGTCGTCGTCCGTCGCTCGAGCGACGACGCGACCCTCAATCCGCCACCGCGGCAACCATCCCGCGCTTGTAGTACCGCTGGAGCACCAGGAACAGAATTACCGGCACCGCCATCGTCATGATCGATCCGGCAGCGATGAGTCCCCACTCGACCTGCACCCGTCCGCGCATGAGTGGAAGAACTTGTGGTGCGAGGTAGAGTTCGGGCGAGCGCATGAACACCAGGGGGAAGAAGAAGGCGTTCCAGACCCACGTGAACTGGATGACCGCGACCGACACGAGCGCCGGCGTCGAGAGTGGCAGGATGATCGTCCGAAAGATCTGGTAGCGCGAGGCTCCGTCGACGCGTGCGGCTTCCTCGAGCTCCTCCGGAATGCCGAGGAGGAAGTTTCGCAGGAACAGCACGACCCAGCCGAGCCCCCACCCGATGTGGATCAGTATCAGTCCCATGTAGGTATCGAACAATCCGAACTCACGGAGGGCGTTGTAGTTTCCCATCGCGATGAGTTCCGGCGGCGCGGCCATGACCAGCAGGATCAGGAAAAACAGCGTCGTCTTCAGCGGGAACTCGAATCGGGCGAACGGGTACGCCGCCATCACGCCGAGTAGCATCACGACGAGCACCGCCGGGATGGTGACGATGAACGTGTTGAGCAACGCCTGTCGCATCGGCGCAGTGCTGTAGTCCCACGCCCGGGAGTAGTTCTCGAACGTGACAGTCATCCCCTCGAGCTGCCACCAGCCGCCGATGATCTCCGGAAGGGGTCGGATCGACGCCATGAACAACCCGATGAACGGCACTATCCAGAGGACGGCGATGGCGATGGCGACGACGTACTTGAGGGTTCGACGCTTCCCGGGAATAGATTCGGCGATACGCGTCCGCCAGGTCAGGTCAGCCGTCGGGGGAACGTCCGGAACGTCGGCGACCGACGGGTACCGATCGTGATCGGTTGATCGTTCGGGGCCAGCGTCGATGCCTGTCGGTTCGAGGGGGTCGTCTTCTACCATGGCGAATCAGTTCATGCGGGCGATGTACAGCGCGAGGGGGGCGACGATAAACAGCTGTATCAACGCTACCACCATCGCCATCCCGTAATCTATCGGCGGGCGGAACGCGGCCCGGTACACTTCGATACCGAGCACCGAATAGGCGTGGTTCGGGCCGCCAGCAGCGCCCCCGGCAGCGTAGACGATGTCGAACATCCGCATCACCCAGATGATGCCCATGATGACGACCACTGCGGTTACGGGCTTAACCAGCGGCCAAACGATGTCCCAGAACCGTCGCCACGGCCCGGCCCCGTCGATTTTAGCCGACTCGATCAGGGATGGATCGATGGCGGACAGCGCGGAGCTGTAGAGCAACATGCTGAATCCCGTGTGGATCCAGATCCCGCCGACGATGAGGGCGTAAATCGCGACCTGGGGCGACTGCGTCCAGTTTCGAACCCACCCCTCCTGACCGACCACGCGAAGTACCTCGTTGAATATCCCGGCCTGGGGATCGTAGATGAACATGAGAACCAGCCCGATGACGATGGGCGGAACGGTGAATCCGGCGAAGACCATCGATCGCAGGATCTGTCGCCCCTTCAGGTCGGCGAACAACAACGCCAGCCCGAGCCCCAGGAACGTGCTCGCGGGGACGTGAAGGACGACCCAGAGGAGGTTGTGTGTGAGCGCGCCCATCGGATATCGGAACTGCTGCATGTTCGTCCAGTGGACGATCAACGGGTCGGTAAGCGAACGTATCCAGTTGTCGAGGCCAACGAAGCTCTCAATCGTGAAGGTGTCCCACGAGAAGAAACTCCCGACCGCTGAATAGACGATTGGAGCGACCGAGAAGATCCCGAAGAGTGTCAACCCGGGGATCAGGAACACTGCCAGTGCGACCGCCTTCTCCCGGTCGAAGTCAAGCACTCCCTCCGTCTCGTCGTCGACCGTTATGCTGTCGATATGATCCTGTAGGCTCATGTGGTTACCCGTCTTGAGCGGGCAGCGTCATGCCACCAGCTCTCCGTTCGTGTCGTACACGTAGGCGTCGTCGGCGTCGAACGTGAGGTACACTCGATCGCCCCGCGAAACGGAACGATCAGCCACCTTCGCGTTGACGATTTGTTCGTTGACGGTGACGTTGATCAGGATGTACTCCCCAAGCGGTTCGACGGTGTCGACCGTTCCTTCGATGACGTTCCCCGATGACGGACGCGTGGTGGTCAGGGTCAGGTTCTCGGGTCGAACACCGAGTGAGACCTCGCCCTGGGAATCGGCCGCCACCACACTGGCGGTTCCGACGTCTTCCCGTTCACCCGTCTCCACAACGGCTCCCTTGGCTTCGATGACGCCCCCCAGATCGACGGTACCAGCCGCTCCGAGGTCGATCGAACCGTTACGGCGAGTTCCCTCGAACAGGTTCATCGGCGGCGATCCGATGAACTGGGCGACCCATGCCGTCCTGGGTCGGTCGTAGAGCTCTTGCGGTGGGGCAACCTGTTGAACCGTTCCCTGGTTCATGACCGCGACCGTGTCAGCCATGCCCATCGCCTCCTCCTGATTGTGCGTCACGTAGACCGTCGTGATGTCGAGCTCGTTCTGGAGGCGTTTCAGCTCGATGCGCATCTCCTGTCGCAATTTGGCGTCGAGATTCGACAGGGGTTCGTCGAGGAGAAAGACTGACGGCTCCCGGACGATGGCTCGGGCGAGCGCCACTCGCTGACGCTGTCCGCCGCTCAGCTCCCCCGGTTTTTTCGCGACCTGATCTTCGATGTGGAGCAGTTCGGTTACCTCCTCGACTTTCTCGTCACGCTCGTCGGGAGAAAAGCCGCGGACTTTCAACGGGTAACCGATGTTCTCCCCGACCGTCATGTGCGGATAGAGGGCGTAGTTCTGAAACACCATCGCGACGTTTCGGGCACTCGGTGACCGATTGTCGACGCGGTCGTCGTCGAAGTAGATGGCCCCCTCCGACGGTTGCTCGAGTCCGGCGATCATGCGTAGCGCCGTCGTCTTCCCACACCCGGACGGCCCCAGTATCACGAGAAACTCGGCGTCTTCTACCTCGAGGCTCACCTGGTAGTTCGCCACCGTATCCCCGAAGTATTTGCTGACGTTTTCGAGCGTAATGGCGACCATTCACCCTCTTTAAAGACGGATATCATTATTAATCCCTACTCTACTGGCTGTTTTTTTGAATAGTGCGGCAGAATGGATGGTTCAGCAAAAACGATACTCGCTCGGGCGGGTAGCACGAACTGTCATCGCTCCGTGCGACCGGTGTTTCGTGAGCGGAGGGTCGACGGAGAGACCTCGAATTCCGGGCCCTACCTATCAACCTGTTCGCTGGCTCGAGTGACACTCCCAACCGATACACATCGACCAGACCGCTAGCGTTTTGCCGACACGCCACCACACGGTGAACGATGGCCGACCCGACGATCCTCGTCGTCCACAACGAGGTCGACGACGAGTACGCCTACCACTGTGACGCGCTCGCGTCGTACGTTCCGAACGCGCTCGAGTGTGACTTCCCGGCCGGTGAGCGACCCGCATTCGAGGGCGTCGACGGTGTCATCCTCACCGGGAGCACCGCTGGCGTGTACGAGGTCGACGACCAACCGTGGATCGCCGACCAGGAATCGCTCGTTCGCGACCTGCTCGAGCGCGAAATTCCAACGCTGGGCGTCTGTTTCGGCCACCAGATCGTCAACGCGGCACTCGGCGGCACCGTCGAAGCCGGAGAAACGACGTCCAAGCTCGTCACTGCCGACCTCGCGGAGGATCCGCTCTTCGACGACGTCGAACCCATTTTTCCGGCGGTACACGGCGACGTCGTCACTGAACTCGGTTTGGGGCTGGAACCGATCGCGAGCGCGTCGTACTATCCCGCGTTCGCCACCCGCCACCGCGATGCGCCGCTGTGGACGACGCAGTTCCACCCAGAGTTCACGGCCGATCTGCGCGATCGGCTCGAGGCGGATTTCGGCTGGACGGAGACCGAACACGACTTCGCCGACGTGAACGCGGTGCGGGTCTTCGAGAACTTTCAGACGCTCGTCGAAGAGGGTGGCTCGAGTCGGTAGGGCGAGGGGAAGGAGGTTGCAGCGCTGGTGGAATGTGAAGGCAGTGTGCGTGGAACGATGACCGGACCCAATCAAACTGCACTCGGACTTCGACAGCTCAAGTACCGGAAACCTGGCTCAGCACACCCTCACCGAAATCCTCGATGAAGGCTTCCTGGTTCGTGTTCACGTTGTGGAGGTACACTCGGTCGACGCCGTGGTCGAAATCCCGTTCGAGCCACTCGACGTGCTCCTCGAGGCTGGCGGAGACGCGGACGTTCTCTTCGACCTGCGCTCGGTCGACGGTCTCGCCCAGTTCGTCGAATTCCGCTGGCGTCCGAAGTTGCTGAGTGACGGATCCGGGAATACAGTTCGTGCGCCACTGGTCGTAGGCACCCTCGAGAGCCGCGTCGTGGCTTTCGTCGTACGAGAGCTGCACCTTCAGGTAAACGGGTTTCTCCGCGTCCGGGTCGTCCTCGCGAAACGCCTCGATGCGCGCCGCGTCGGCCTCGTGGTCGGGCGTCCCGAGCGTGATCATCCCGTCGGCCCAGGTGCCGAGCCACCGGGCGGTTTCCTCGGAGAGCGCGGCACCGAGGAGCGGTGGCGGCGACTCGGGCCGAGTGTATAGTGTCGCTCGCTCCACCGTCACGTGTCCGTCGTGGGTGACCTCCTCGCCGTCCCAGAGGCGTCGCATGATCTCGGCACACTCCTCGAGGCGCTCGTTTCGGTCGGCCTTGACCGGCCAGTCGACGCCCGCAACTCCTTCGTTGAGCAACTGTCCGCTTCCGACGCTCATCCAGAGTCGCTCCGGGTATAGCTCCCTGAGGGTCGCCGCCGCCTGAGCGATAATTGCAGGGTGATACCGGTAGCCAGGTGCGTTGACCATCCCGAACGTCATCGGCGTCGCCTGCATCGCAGCGCCGAGCCACGACCAGACGTGGCCCGATTCCCCCTGGCGTTCACTCCAGGGATGGAAGTGATCGGAGGCCAGGCAGTGTTCGAATCCGCTGTTCGACGCCTGTTGGACGTACTCGAGGAGGTCGCTGGGGGCGAACTGTTCGTGAGAAGCGTGGTAGCCGATCGACATGAGTACACTCACTCCGGAGACGCGTGGCGTCCCAGAACACCATCCCTGACCACGGGAGTGATGTTATAACACTGGGGAACGGGTGGGTTCGAACGGCTCACTTGAGAGCCATCTACGAAAGTAAGCGGCGGTTTCTGGCACCACGTTTATGGACGGAATCGTCCAATGGGTAGTGACCGTGTACCCGTTGTCTCGAGCGTGGGCTCACGATCGGTTCTCGAGTCCATCGACCGGTCACACAACAGCCGGTCGACCCCCTCGAGACGACCGTTCCGCAACTCGATTCACCGACTCACAATCACCGTACCTATGGGATTCAGCTCACTTCGCGACTACGCGATAATTGGCAACGACGACCGAACGGCTCTCATCGACCGAACTGGGTCGATCGACTGGTGTTGTTTCCCCCACGTGGCAGCCCCGAGTGTGTTCGCCCGGCTACTCGACGACGACCGTGGCGGCTACTTTGCGATACGACCGACGGACAGTGCCGACGTCGAGCGAACGTACCTCGAGCATACGAACGTGCTCGAGACGACGTTCACGACGCCCGGCGGCACGCTCGAACTCACCGATTTCATGCCGCTGTGGAACGGGGGAAACCACGACGAATCGGATCAGTGCGCCGTGTACAGACGCGCCTCCTGTACAGAGGGTTCGGTCACCGTCGAATTGGAGTTTCGCCCCCGGCTCGAGTACGCTCTGGCCGACACCACCGTCTCGCGGATGACGGGTGGTGACGGATTCGTCGCGGCAGCAGCCGACACAGAGAGCCTCGCCGAGTGGAGCGGAACACACGACGAGTCGCTGTCTCTCCACTGCTGTGGCGACTTCGATGCCCGGGTTGTCGACGACCGGGTCGTCGGAACAGAGACGCTCGCGGCGGGCGACACCGTCTGGTTTCGCTGTCAGTACGGCGAGAACGAACCGGCGACGCGACAGTCGTGCGAGGACGCCCTCGAGTCGACCGTCGAGTACTGGAAGGAGTGGACGGCGTCACTACTCGAGGACGCCGGCGCACTCATCGACGACACGCCCTGGGGAGAGAGCGTCCTTCGATCGGGACTCGTGCTCAAGCTGTTGATCAACGAGGGAACGGGAGCGATCTACGCCGCGCCAACGACCTCGTTGCCGGAGAAGTACGGCACCGATCGCAACTGGGATTACCGGTACAACTGGATCCGGGACGCGAAGTTCACCGTCCAGGCGTTGTACAATCTGGGCCGGAAAGAGGAAGCACGGGACTACTTCGAGTGGTTCCGTGAACTCTCTCACGAGGCTCCAGCGGAGATCAAGCCCATGTACGGCGTCCACGGGGAGACCGAACTGACGGAGTACGAACTGTCTCATCTCTCCGGTTACCGATACTCTTCCCCCGTCCGCATCGGGAACGGCGCCGCCGACCAGGCCCAGCACGACATTTACGGCGCGATCGTTCAGGCGGTTTACGAGACGTTGCTCGTCGACGGCAGCCTCTCGGAGTCCGACTGGGACTCGATCTGTGCCATCGTCGACCACGTCTGTGACATCTGGGACGAACCGGACTGTGGAATCTGGGAATACCGCGACCAGCCCCGCCACTACGTCCACTCGAAACTGCTGTGCTGGGTCGCCCTCGACCGCGGAATCGAACTCGCCGAGAAGAACGAGATCGAGGCTCCCCTCGAGCGCTGGCGGAGCGAACGTGAGGCGGTGCGGACGGCGATTCTCGAGCACGGCTACAGCGACGAACGAGGGAGCTTCGTCCAGCACTTCGAGACCGACGAGGCGATCGACGCCGCGTGTCTGTTGATCCCCATTTACGAGTTCCTCCCACCTGACGATGAGCGCGTTCAGTCGACGCTCGAGACCATCCGTGAGGAGCTTGCGACCGACGAGGGGTTCGTGTATCGAACGAAGGGAAGCGAAGCCGTATCGGAGGTACACGGCACGTTCGTGTTCTGCACCTGCTGGTTGATCGACGCCCTGGTTCTGGCCGGTCGCGTCGAGGAGGCAGAGGAGATTTTCACGAACGTGCTCGACGCGATGACGCCGCTCGGCTTGCTGTCCGAACGAATTCATCCAGAAACCGGCGAACTCTACGGCAACTTTCCCCAGGCATTCAGCCACATCGGGGTGATCAACAACGCGATCTATCTTGCGAGTGCCCGCACCGAAGGCGCCGTGCTCGAACACGACCCGCAACTAGCCAATTCGGATCGACAACCGTTCTTTTGACCGCTCTAATGGATAATGGATAATGAGTGGTCGAACGGTGAGTGGAGCCTAAAATGCCTCGAGTGCCGGTTTCGGGTGGTCGATGCCGGTATGGCCGGCCTACATCGACGGAGGTGACTGGAGTCGCCGCCGGTTGCGTTCCGGTTTCTCGTCCGCCTGAGGTACCGACATCGTCTCGGGTTTGCCCCCGTCGTCGTCCCCGAGTTCTCGGCTACCACAGTTGTGACAGACGTTCCCGCCGTCGATGTGGGTGTACACGCGCTCGCCACACGCCTGACATGCCCCGTGCGGATAAATCATCACCTGTCATTCAGAACGCTGCCTCCATAAACCCTACGCCCGATGCAAGATCACGACAATCTTCAGCTACAGTAATAGGTCTTTGGAACCCGACGCTACCCTGACCCTGTTTTTATTCTCGTGGCGCCGAAACGGTACGTATGGACGAACACACCCGCGATCCGTCTGTCGATCCACCGCCCCCCATGAGGAGGCCCACGGGGTGGCTTCCCGACGTCGGTCGGTGGGAACACGAGACGCTCCGACGAGCCACGGTACACGGTATCCGTCTGTTCAACGCCGGGGCATTCCACGAGAGCCACGATTGTTTCGAGGACGAATGGTACAATTACGGCCGTGGAACGATCGAGAGCCAGTACCTTCACGGGATGGTACAGGTAGCCGCTGGCGCGTACAAACACGTCGATTTCGAAGACGACGATGGAATGGACAGCCTCTTTCGAACGGCACTACAGTATCTCCACGGTGTGCCAAACGATTTCTACGGTGTCGACCTGCTGGACGTCCGTACGACGCTGACCAATGCGCGAAACGATCCAATCGGTCTCGACGGCTGGAAAATTATGCTCGACGGGAATCGACCAACGGCCACCGAGGCCGATTTCGAGTACGCAGAAGCACTCGAGTGAGGGACTCTCGACGTCCTTGAGTGGGGGTTTCGACACTCGAGGGTATTTTCGCTCGTGTTGGCACTCGGTGGGTCTCTTGGAATCAGTTGTTATCCCGGATCTGCTGTTATCTCGGAATCGGTTGTTTCCCGGATTCCCTGACGCGGGTGCTCACGCGATTCGAGCGATTCAACGATACAACGATACAAATACGAGCGATACAACGATACGAAACAGGTGGTCGTAACGAGGGCTACAACTCACCTTCAGCCTTCAACCCCTCGATGACGTCATCGACGAGCGAGTCGACGTCGTCGTAGGGAAACTCCTGGTGACCCGAGAGTGTGGTGCCCAATTCCATCGCGGTAAAGCTCACGTCGCCGGATTCGAACTTCGTCATCGGGCCGTCGGGGAGCGCGGGAACGAGTCCCATCTGGTTCGACACGGGGTAGTCTGCGCCTTCGAAGGCCTCGGTCAACTGCTCGCGAAGTTCGGCTTCGTCTGCCATGGCCCTATTCACAGGCCGACCATCCTAAACGTTCTGGAACAACAACAAACTAATTTGGTGTTCAAACCAAATCTGAAGGTTTTTGTCGTCGCTCGAACCTCCTCTACGTATGCGAAACGCGCTTGCCGAGTGGCGGCCGGTAGTCGACGAGGTGATCGCCGACCTCCTTCCCAGAGACGTCGACGCGGCGTACCTAGAGTCGTTCTTCGGCGAGCCGTCGTTCGAATACGATGACGAAGCCATTCAACAGGCGCTGGCCGACCCGCTGTGGGACTTACTCGACCGTGGCGGGAAACGGTGGCGGGCCGTCCTCTTTCTGGTGTTCGTCGAGGCCTTCGGCGAGGATCCACGCGAGTATCTCCCCTACGCGTGTATCCCCGAGATTCTCCACAACGGCACGATCATCGTCGACGACGTCGAAGACGCCGCGACGATCCGACGGGGCGAACCCGCACTGCACCACATCTACGGCGAGGACGTCGCCCTGAACGCCGGCAATGCAATGTACTTTCTGCCGCTGAAGATCCTCACGCACAATCCGGCAAACCTCTCACCGGAAACGAGGCTCCGGGCCTACGAGATGCTCATGTACGAACTCAACCGAACGCACCTGGGACAGGGGATGGACATCTATTGGCACAACGACGACGCCACCGACATCTCGACCGATCAGTACCTCGAGATGAGCGCCTGCAAGACGGGCTGTCTCGGTCGGATCGTCGCCCGCCTGGCGGCGATCGTCACCGACCAATCCGAAGCGATCGAAGACGCCGTCGCCCGCTACGCCGAGCGGACGTCCATCGCGTTCCAGATCGGCGACGACATCCTCGACGTCGAACACTCCCTTGGCCGGGCCGGCGACTTCGGCAAGGAGTTTGGTAACGACATCCGCGAAGGGAAGAAGACGCTTCTCGTGTTGCACGCGATCGAGACGGCCGATCCTGCCGACGCGAAGCGACTCGAGGAGATCCTTCAGAAAGAAACCAACACCGACGAGGAAGTCACCGACGCGCTCGCGATCATCGAAGACGCCGGCAGCATCGAGTACGCTCGTGAGCGCGCCCTCGAGTTCGCCGAGCAGGCGCGTGCGGCGGTCGATGAGCTCGATGGCCTCGAGCCGGCTGCCGAGGCTAAGCTCCGCTCGTTCACCGAGTTCGTCGTCGACCGCGACGTCTGATACGGTCTGCTGTAGTGACGCGCGGCCGTTTGCCGATTCCGGGGTGAGCAACCGACGGTACATTGGTACAACGTTCCCGCTGATTCGGTAGCTCCCCGATCTGCGCTGGGGCCCAGTGGCCACCCCTGTCCTTTATTCGAATCCGCGTCAATCGACGATCATGGACGAGATACTCCCCGACGAGGTCGCCCGATTCGTTCGTGCGACCGGCCCAGATCCGGACGAGACGCTCATCGAGATGGACGAGTACGCGGTTGCGGAGGGGTTTCCGCACGTCGGCCCCGAAGTCGGCGGCTTCCTTCGAATGCTCGCCAGACTCGCCAATGCGAACCGAATCTTCGAGTTCGGCTCCGGCTACGGCTACTCCGCCTACTGGTTCGCGGAAGCGTTACCCGAGGACGGTGAGATCGTTCTCACGGAGGTCGACGCAGACGAACTCGAGCTAGCGAAGACCTACCTCGAGAACGGCGGGTACGACCACCTCGCGCGGTACGAACTTGGCGATGCCCTCGAGACGATCGAGGCGTACGAAGGGTCGTTCGACGTCGCCCTGATCGATCACCAGAAACACCGGTACGTGGATGCGTTCGAGGCGATCAAACCGAAGCTGACGGTCGGTGGAGTGATCGTCGCGGACAACGCGATGCGCGCAGGGATCATCCAGTTCGACAAACTCCTCGAGATCGTCGAGGGAGGCGAACCCGACGACGTCAACGAGAACACGCAAGGGATCGCGACCTACCTCGAGACCGTTCGTGCCGATCCGGATTTCGAGACGGTGGTATTGCCCCTCGGTGAGGGGATTGCCGTGAGCTACCGCGTGCAGTGAGTCGATTCAATCCTGGAAACTGCAATCCGTATCGCCGTCAGAAGCGTCGGTTACCGACGATTCCGCACTCGGGACGTCACTCGAGATGCAGCGTGCCTGGGCGAAAACACCACGGTTCGGGCGTCCCCGTCAGAAATCGTACTCCTGTTCGACGACGGAGTCCTCGATCGCGGTCGTTTCCGTGCCCATCGTTGCTTCTTCGATGGCCAGAAACGCCGTGCTCGAACAGGCCCCGATGAGGGTCGCCCAGGTGAGGCCGGTCAACCCGGCGACCGCTGCGGTGTCGGAACCCGGTGTGGTTACGGCGACCGTTTCGAGACCCGGCAGGTGAAAGGCGGCGACGCCGATGAACGCCAGCCAGAGGCCGAGTGAGAGCCTGGCAAGTATCGGTCGCGAAATGCCTCGAGCAACCCTGGCAACGCCGTACACACCCATGATCGCGAGGGTTGCGGCGAGGACGCTCCATGTCGTTCCAGGTGCTGCGTTCGCAATGCCAGCTACGCCAAAAGCGGCCATCGAGAGGGCGAGTACCGTCCAAACCGAGCGAATTCGGGTAATATTCACGTCGGGCACCGGTCGTTGGTTGGTGCAGCATTCGGCCGGTTATATAGCTGTTGGCTGCGACAGCCGTTGTGACCCCTTCACACGTTTTTGGCTCACGAATTCCGACGGATCCCCGGGTGTCACGAATCCGTTCACGCTCATTGGGAACGTTGTGTCGATGTACCGCCGGTTGCCAGCGGAGTCGGTAAATGGCGGTACGTGGCGACATCGATCCCTCTCACTGAACGTTCCAGACGAGTATCACGCCGTCGTCGAGCCGTTCGACCGACTCGAGCGTGAGTGTGGGACAGTTCTCGAGGAACCCGTCACCGTCGGCCAGCGTCGGGGCGTCCCGGCCGCCAATAATCTGCGGGCCGACGAACACCCGAAGTTCGTCGACCAAATCTGCTTCGAACATCGAGAAGATGAGTTCGCCGCCGCCTTCGACCATAATCGACTCGAGCCCGGCCGACTCGAGGGCGCCGAACGCCTCCCGAAGGTCGACGCGATCCGTGCCTGCGGTGACGATCGTCGCCCGAGGTGTCAACGCTTCCCGTCGCGTCTCCGGAAGGGCATTCGTCGTACAGAGGTAGGTCTCCGAGGCGTCGTCGAGGACGGCCGCGTCGGTCGGCGTTCGCCCTCGAGAATCGACGACGACGCGGGCGGGGTGGGCTGGCTCGCCCGACTCGAGTCTGCTGGCGATCCGGTCGTCGTCTTTGACCGTCAGGTGAGGATCGTCCGCGAGAACGGTGCCGACACCGACGACGATTGCGTCGCTTTCGGCCCGAATCGCGTCCATCCGGTCGAAGTCGGCTTCGCCGCTGATTCGTACCTGCTCGCGGGCGCTGGAGGAGAGTTTCCCGTCGGCGCTCATGGCCGCGTTGACGACGACGTGCATACCGGTTGTCGGAACTCCTGGCTAATGAACCCACGTGTACGGATCATCGGATATCGGCGTTCTCGCCCGAACCAACCCGTTCTACTTTCGCTCCACTGCGGGAACGCTTTTTACCCAGCCGTTCGAAATGGAACTGATGGATATCGATACCCATGCCGAGGATCTTGCCTCCGATCTCGGTATTGACAAAGAGGAGGTCAAAACCGACCTGCAGAACCTACTCGAGTACAGCGTCCCGCTCGACGAAGCGACCCAGAGCCTGCGCCGAAAGTACGGCGACGGGTCGAGCGGCGGTGGCGGTGCGCCGTCCGCAAAAGACGTCGGCGACATCACGCCTGACGACGGCTCGGTGACCGTCACCGGCGTCGTCCTCACCGCAGGCAAGCGATCGATCCGCTATCAGGGCGACGACCACGTCATCGTCGAAGGCGAACTCGCCGACGAAAGCGGCGTCATCGATTTCACCGCCTGGGAGGACTTCGGCCTCGCGCCGGGGGATACGATCACCGCCGGGAACGCTGGCGTCCGCGAGTGGGACGGCGAACCGGAGCTCAACTTCGGCGAGAGTACGTCGCTCTCCACGCTCGAGGAGTCCCTCGAGGTGCCCTACGACGTCGGCGGCGAGGCAGACCTCGCCAGCCTTCGCACCGGCGACCGCGCGAAGACGATCGAAGTGGCCGTCATCGAGTGCGAAGAGCGGACGATCAACGGCCGGGACGGCGAGACGACGATTCTCAGCGGCGTCTTCGGCGACGAGAGCGGCCGACTCCCCTTCACGAACTGGGATCCCGTGCCGGCGATCGAGGAGGGGAACGCCGTTCGCATCGAGAACGCCTACGTCCGTGAGTTCCGCGGCGTCCCTGAGGTGAACGTCTCCGCGTTCTCGACGGTTACCACGCTCGAGGACGGCGTCGACGTCGGGAGCGACGCCCCACAGTTGGGAATCGGCGAGGCAGTCGCGACCGGCGGCGTCTACGACGTCGAACTCGTCGGGAACGTGCTGGCTGTCCGCGACGGCTCCGGGTTAATCCAGCGGTGCCCGGAGTGTAATCGGGTCATTCAGAAGGGGCAGTGTCGCACCCACGGCTCCGTCGACGGCATCGACGACCTGCGGGTGAAGGCGATCCTCGACGACGGGACTGGAGCCGTGACCGTCATCCTCGACGACGAACTCACCGAGGCGGTGTACGGCGGCGACGTCGAAGACGCCAAAGCCGAGGCGCGCGACGCGATGGATCAGGAGGCCGTCGCCGACACGATCCGCGAACGGATCGTCGGCACCGAGTACCGCATCCGCGGGCACCTCTCGGTCGACGAGTACGGCGCCAACCTCGACGCCAGCACGTTCGACGAAAGCGACGATGACCCGGTCGCTCGAGCCACGGCGCTCCTTGCGACGGTCGACGGGACGGAGGTGGACGCATGAGCGCCGACGAGCCGATTCCAGGCCGTGAGGTCGCCTACCGGCTCTTCGCCGCGGAGTTCGACGATTCGACGCTCTCACACACCGAGAGCGACGAAGAACGCGCACCGAACTACGTCGTCACGCCCACCGGTGCGCGGCTCAACCGACTGTTCGTCGTCGGCGCGCTGACGGAGGTGACGTCGGTCAACGACGACATGCTTCGGGCGCGCGTGGTCGATCCGACCGGCGCGTTCGTCGTCTACGCCGGCCAGTACCAGCCCGACGCACTCGCCTTCCTCGAGCGAATCGAACCGCCAGCGTTCGTCTCGGTCACGGGCAAAGCGCGGACGTTCCAGCCGGAGGACTCGGACGTGATCTACACCTCGATCCGGCCCGAGAGCATCGCAACCGTCGACGCCGACACCCGCGACCGCTGGGTGGTCTCGGCGGCCGAACAGACCCTCGAGCGCGTCGGCACGTACGCGGCCGCCGCCGAACTCGACGCCACGGGTGACTCACTCGCGGACGCACTGGTCGAAGCAGGTGTCGAACCGGGTCTGGCGGCCGGCATTCCGCTCGCACAGAACCACTACGGCACGACGCCGGCGTACCTCCAGTCGGTGCGCGACCTTGCCCTCGAGGCGGCCCGTGTCGTTGCTGGGGAGACAGACCAGGTGAGCGGACTCGATCGACAGCCAGACGAGGGTGACGGTGGTGCGACCTCGAGTTTCAGGACGCTCGCGGACGCTCATGGCCCACCCCTGCCAGACGACATCGTTGTAGCCGCGACACCGGAGTCCGACGACGCCAAAGCGGTGGAAGCTACCGATGCTGGGGAGGCCACCGACGCCAAAGCGGTGGAACCTACCGATGCTGGGGAGGCCGACGCCGTCGAATCCAGTACAGCGGACGTCGACACTCCCTCGGCCGAGCCAGGCACCGAATCCGACGTCTCCGATGTGGCCACTGCTGAAACCAGTGGCAGTGACACCGAGGACGACCTCGGTGACTTCGATGGCGGCGGCTTTGACGGCGAGCCAACCGATGCGGCCGAAGTCGATACGGAACCGTCCGACGACAGCGCTGATGCCGTCACGACTGCCACTGAGAGCGATGTCGACGACACTGTCTCGGAGACGGATTCGACATCGGCCCCGGACGAAGCCGCGAACGACCTCGAAGGCGAGGACGGAAGCGTCGGCATGTACGAGATGGACGACGAGGAGCGCGAACAGCTCGAGGCAGAGTTCGGGGCCGAGTTCTCGACTGGCGCAGAAGTCGACGAGGCGGGCGAGGCGGACATCGACGTACCGGACGGCGACGAGAGTGGTGCGACGGACGAACCGGAGGCCGAAGCTGTCGAAGGGGACGAACCGGAGGCCGAAGTTTCCGAGGGCAAAGAGACGGGCGAGGTGGAAGAAAACGAAGAAGCCGACCTCGAGGATCTCGACCTCCAGTCGCTCGTCGTCGAAACCATGGGCGAACTCGACGAGGGCGACGGGGCCGACCGTTCGGCCGTCATCGACACCGTCGTCGACGACACCGGTGCCGACGCCGAAGACGTGGAAGCGGCCATCGACGACGCCCTGATGGGCGGACAGTGTTACGAGCCCGGCGACGACAAACTGAAGGCGATCTAACCCTCCCAATGGCCCTCCTCGAGCCCGTTCCCGACGAACCAGCAGCCATCGCGACACTCGACGGTGACCGGGCGCTGGTCGTCGCCGACTACCACGCCGGTTACGAGGTCGGGTTGCGATACGAGCGCGGTGTCGACGTCCCCAGTCAGGCGTCAGCTCGCCGGGAGCGACTTTGTGGACTGCTCGAGCGAAGCAACGCAGACCAGTTGATCGTCCTCGGTGATCTGATGCACGCCATCGGCGACCCCGGTGGGGCAGAGCGAGGGGAACTCGAGGTGCTCTTCGAGTCCGTTCCGAGCGACGTGACGGTGACGCTGGTGCGTGGAAACCACGACGGGGCGATCGAATCGTGGATCGACACCGACGCCGCTGGTTTCGAAGATTACGTGTTTGGCGTCGTCGGCCGTATCGGAGGAACGACGCTGCGAATCACCGACGGGAGCGGCGTCCGCCTCGGCGATCTTGGCTGTTGTCACGGTCACACCTGGCCGGATCGCAGCGTCCTCGAGGCAGACGTGGTCTGTCTGGGCCACGAACATCCCTGTGTCAGACTCGAGGACGAGGTCGGGGGTGCTCGCGTCGAACGCGTGTGGTTGCGCGGCCGACTCGCACCGGATCCGTTTCTGGAACGCGAGGTCTACGCTGGGCTACCGTGGCTCGAGGGGGAGGAACCGACTCCACAGGTCGTGGTCGTACCCGCGTTCAACGACCTCGCCGGTGGGACGTGGACGAACCTCGAGGGACAGTCGTTTCTGACCCCGTTTATTCCGGCAGGGATCGCTGACACCGAGGCGTACCTGCTCGACGGCACGCGGCTCGGCCCCCTCGATCGAATTTAAGGCGACCGTGTCTGTTGCCAACGCTCGAGCGCCTGCCGAACTCGCTCGAGGACGACCGGGTTATCGCTCGGCCGGCCGACGCTCACCGCGTCGGCACCGTACTCGAGGTACTCGCGGACGGTGGCCTCGTCGCGAACGCCGTTGTTGGCGATCACGTACAGCTCACAGGCGCCAGCGATGTCGGCGATGACGGCCTCCGAGTCCATCGCGTCGACGTGGACGAACGACGCGTCGGCGCGCTCGAGCGTCCGACACAGGGTCGGCAGATTGACGTCGTCGACCGCTGCCCGAACCTTGACGCCGACAGTCGCTCCGTGTTCGGTAGCGGTGTCGACGTACGAACGAAGGCGTTCGGTGTCGGCCAGCAGCGTCTCCCCACAGCCAACGGCACACAGTTCGGGCTGACGGCAGTGGGCGTTGATCTCGAGGAAGGCGTCGCGCTCGCGGCAGATCCGGGCGACTGGCGGGAGCGCGTCCGCGCTAGCTGCTCTGACGTTGATGGCGGCCTGAATCGGCTCGTCCTCGAGGGCAGCGAGCTGGTCGTCGACGAACGCAACGGGGTCGTTCGGGAGAAACTCCGAGCGGTCGCGGGCGACGAGAATTCGCGCGGCCTCCCGTGCTGGCTCGTCGAGCGCGATGCCGCCGAGAAACGCCGCACCGGCCCACTCGCGCCCGGCCATGGCCCACTCGGTATCGGACTCGCCGCTGAGACTCGCGAGCGCGAGTGGTGGTGAGAACATGGGAGTCACGCGACGAGGGCGAGTGCTTCCGAGATGGCGCTGATCACGCGGCCGGCGTCCTTCGGCGAGTCGATCGTGATGTCGGTCTGGATCGTCGGTCGATCGAACTCGGTGTCGTCGTCGCTGTCGATGACGAACGCATCCGCGAAGGGGTAGGCGGTCGCCAGGCCAGCGGTGCTCGGCGTCGCCCCGACGGCACGCATCAGGTCGCCGGCGGGCCCCGAGAAGGCGGTGTCACCGAGGAACGGCGAGACGGCGACGACCGGCGTCTGCATCAACGCCTTCGCGACGCCGGGCAGCGCGAGCATCGGCCCGATACTCGTCACCGGATTGGACGGCCCGATGACGACGACGTCGTCGAGTGCCTCGAGGACACCCGGTGCCGGCTCGGCCGACGACGACCCGCGGAATTCGACGTTCGACACCGTCGGTTCGCCACGATTGGCCACCCAGTACTCCTGGAAGTGCATCAGCCCCTCGTCGGTGTGAATGAGACTCGCGACGGGGTCGTCGCTCATCGGCAACACGTCGATCGCCAGTCCGAAGCCGTCGGCGAGAGTTTTCGTGACTTCGGTGAGCGTATGACCTTGATCGAGCAGACTGGTACGGGTGAGGTGAACGGCCCGGTCGCGGTCGCCGATGGTCATGAACTCCGCCACGCCGGAGAAGCGACGCCACCGTGCGAGGGGCCTTCCATCAGTCTGTTTCTCGGCCTCGAGATACTGCGGTCCGTCGGGCAGTCCTGCTGCCTTCGCGATGTCGGTCAATGCGGAGTGTGTTCGGTGGGTGTCGCCTCTGATCCCCCACCACCGCTCGCGGTCGAGGACGCCGCCGCCCTGAAAGAGGAGTGTGTCGACGTCCGGAGAGACGAACAGACCACCGAGTTCGATGTCATCGCCGGTGTTGGCGACGACCGTGATCTCCTCCGGCGAGAACGACGCTCCGGCACCGTCGAGGAGCTTCGGTGTTCCGGTGCCCCCGGAGAGGAACGTAACCATACGCCCCACTATCCGCGGGGGGACTTAATCAATTGCGGCCCGTCCGCGTTAGTCGCGAGTTTTACCGATCCACTCGGCGAAACTTCCCGTATAGAGCGTTTCAGCCTGTCGCTCGACGTACTCCCGTTGCATCGATTCGAGCGCCGCCCCCAGCGAGTGCCCGTCGTCGACGGCCGCACGAACGCGGTCGTGCTTCCAGCGAGCCGGCGTCTGACGCTGGCGGACGCGCCGTCGAAGCGGGTAGAGGTAGGCCGCGATTTCGTCGTCGTTCAGCCCGCGGTTCGAGAGACCGTCTTCGGCGTGGGCGAAGAGATCCTCGTAGATTGCTTCGACGTCGTCGGTCTCCCTCCCGTCGTTCGTGATCCACTCGAGTTCAGCGTCGAGACCGTCGCGCATTGCCCCGTAGAAGTTCTCACGCGCGATCTCCCAGTCGAGGTCGCGAACGGGGTGCTCGAGACTGGTGAGACTCTCCATGAGACCCGCGTAAGTGGCGAGGAATGCGACGGAGTCCCGGACGGTGGGCTGGGACGGGATGGGACGAAACTCGATCCGTGCGTTCGCCGCAGATCGACTCGCGCCGTCGAACACGGGCCTGACCCACCGCCAGTAGGTGCCGTGTTTGCGTCGGAAGTGCGCGAACTGATCGTCGAAGCGGTCGCCCGCGTCGACGGGCATGGGAACGATCGTATCGTCGGTCGCGATCCGTTCGACGGCCTCGTCGACGCTCTCGAGGTCGCGTGGGAAGCGAACCTTTCCAGCCCCCGCCGATGGGTCGTTCAACACGGTCTCGAAGATGCTGATACGGTGTTCCATCCAGGCGTCCCGGAGGACGTCTTCTGCGGTGGCATCGTCGTACAGATCCGCCGGCAGGAACGGCGAGTTGACGCCGAGAGCGAGCAACGGGCCGGCGATCCGGATAGCGTAGTTGAAGTACGCGGGGAGATCCGGAGCGTGGGGTACCTGATAGTGGGGCTGGATCGACGTGATCAGGCTCTCGGGCATCACCGTCTCGGCCTCGAGGGAGACGTTGGGGCACTCGAGGAGCATCCCGGCCACGTCGGCTCGGTCGGTGTTGGCCATCGCGTGGTACCGGGCCGAGTCGCTCATGTTGGTGGCGAGGGTGACCGGTCGCTCCCCAGTAGCGCCATCGATTCCATCATCGTCGGTACCCCCGCCGATCTCGCCACCGTCGACCGAAATCGTCCGTTCGATTCGATCCGTGAGATACGCCCGCGCCATCTCTCCTGCCGGCGGTTGCGTCCAGAGGCCATCGCTCACGAGGCGCATCCCTTCCGTCGCCGCCACGTCCTGCGCTGCCCGGAGACGCGCGCGAATTTCGGCTTCCTGCGCCCGGAGGCCGTCCGCGTTCAGCGGTTGCGGGCTGGTCGTCATCTCCGCGTTGTGCAGGCCGAGTTCCTTCTCGAACCCCATCAACTCGAGCAGTCGCCGTGGAACGCGGCGGAGCGCGACAGTCTCCGCGTCGACCGCGTAGAATTCGTACTCGAAGCCGACGATCGCTTGCGGGTTGTCGAATGCGCCATTTTCGATGGCATCGACGATGACGTCGGCTTCCTCGATCGCCCGATCGCGGAACGATTCGGCGTCGACCGCGAGGACGGTTTCCAGCCTCGTCGCGAGTTCCTCGGCTCCCATAGCGCTTCCTGCTCGCTCCAGGCGGTTAAATTTCGCTACTCGAGGCGGTTGCGAGAGCCACTCTCACGGTGTTGGGAATCGGGGAAACACGTTTCTGTCAGGTGATCCCACGTGTATCATGGAGCAGTTCGAGAAATTCGTCTCCTCGGCGACGCTTCGGGAGGAAAATGGATCGATCAAATTGTATCAGAACACCGTCGGACTGACCTGCCCAGCCTGTGACGAGCCGTTCGACGACATGGTCGTCTGCAAGGACGAGCACACGAGCCTCAACCAGACGATTCCGCTGGATCTCTGTACGGCCGTCGAGGACAGGAAGCCGGTGTTGTTCACGCACAAACCCTAACCCCGAGCGCTGCATCTCGAACCGTTTAAGCGCTCCCCGTCGTCTACTCCCACAGGATGGAGTTCGCCACGTTCGCCGACCGCGCCGCCACCATCGAAGCCGAGTCCGCTGACCTCGAGATCGTCGATCAGGTCAGGGCACTCCTCGAGGACGCCGACGGGCAACGCGATGACGGCACGCCGGATCTCGAGGTCGTCGCCCGCTTCGTGCAAGGACGCGTCTTCCCGGCGTGGGACGCACGAAAGATCGACATCGGGCCTCGAACGTGTTACGAGGCGATCGCTCGCGCAGCGGGCCCGAACGTGACGGTCGCCGACATCGAAGCCGGCGTCGCCGAGGTGGGTGACATCGGGGAAGTCGCGGCGAGTTACGAGTTCGGCGGCCAGCAAGGGCTGGCGGCGTTCGGTGCCGGTGCCGGCGGCGGTCGTGGTTCCGACGGCAGTGGCGGCGGTTCCGACCTCACCCTCGAGTCCGTGTACGACACGCTCGAGGCCGTCGCCGAAACCGAGGGAAGCGGGAGTCACGACACGAAAGTCGACCTGCTCTTTTCGCTGTTCAACCGGTGTGAGCCGCTCGAGGCCCGGTATCTCGCGCGTCTCGTCCTCGCCGAGATGCGCATCGGCGTCGGCGAGGGAACCGTCCGGGACGCCATCGCCGAGGCGTTCGACGTGCCGGTCGAACACGTCGAGCGCGCCCTGCAGGTGACGAACGACTACGGGCACGTGGCTGCCGTCGCTCGCTCCGATGGCATCGACGGGCTCGCAAGCCTCTCCCTCGAGGTCGGCCGGCCGATCCAGGCGATGCTGGCCCAGGCAGGGAGCGTCACGGACGCCCTCGAGGGCTGGGACGAGGCGGCGGTCGAGTGGAAGTACGACGGAGCGCGCGTGCAGTTGCACCACGTTCCCGGCGAGACGACGCGCGTGTTCTCCCGCAACATGGAGGACGTGACCGACGCGCTCCCGGAGGTCGTGGAGTTCGCCGAGGACGCCCTCGAGGTGCCGACGATTCTCGACGGTGAGGTCGTCGCGGTCGACGACGAGGGCGCACCCATGGCCTTCCAGGAGGTACTTCGCCGGTTCCGCCGCAAACACGACGTCGCCAAAACCCGGGAGGACGTCACCGTCCGACCGATCTTTTTCGACTGCCTTCACGCCGACGGCGTGGATCTGCTCGCCATCCCACTCGTCGATCGTCGCAGACGGCTCGAGGACGTTCTCGGAGCCGATTCGGGTGTCGACGGCCTCGCACGGTGGAAGCTGGCAGACGACCCCAGGGCGATCGAATCGATAGATGCGGCAGCGCTCGAGGCCGGCCACGAGGGGATCATGCTCAAGGATCCGACGTCGACGTACTCCCCCGGGCGACGGGGCAAACACTGGCTGAAACGCAAACCCGACGTCGAGACGTTCGATTGCGTCGTCACCGGGGCCGAGTGGGGCGAGGGACGCCGGGCGACGTTTCTCGGCACGTTCGTCCTCTCCGTTCGGGTCGACAGCGGGGGCGGTGAATCGAGTCACACGCGATTCGAACCCATCGGAAAGGTCGCCACGGGGATCACGGACGAGACGCTAGCCGATCTGACGGAACTGCTCGAGCCACATATCCGCGCCGAGGAGGGGAAATCGGTCGACCTCGAGCCGGCTGTCGTCTTCGAAGTCGGCTACGAGGAGATCCAAACGTCGCCGACGTACGCCTCCGGGTTCGCCCTCCGATTCCCCCGGTTTATCGGGGTCAGAGACGACAAGGAGCCCGCGGACGCCGACTCGCTCGAGCGCGTCGAACGGCTGCGGTCGTAAACTTCTCTCGGGAGTCGAGCCGAGGAGAATTCGCCTCGAGCGGCCGTAAATCGGCACCCCTTTCCCCGTCGGCCAGTCCACAGTAGATAATGAGCGAGAGCAACGGAGGCGTCGACGACACGGCAAGGGCACGTGATCGGGCAACGGTCGCCGCTCAAGCGGCCGAGGCCGGAGCGGCGGTCGCCCACGAGTCGTTCCGACGGAACATCCCGGTAGAGGTGAAGGGTGGCAAGACGGACGTCGTAACCCAGGCCGATCGTGACGCACAGCGAGCGGTTATCGACGTGATTCACGAGACGTACCCGGACGATCCGATCGTCGGGGAGGAGGACGACGAGCGAAAGACCGTTCCTCCGGAGGGGCCCGCCTGGATCATCGATCCGATCGACGGGACGAACAACTACGTCCGCGAACTCCGCGTCTTCGCAACGGCGGTCGCCGCCGTCATCGACGGCGAACCGGTCGGCTCGGCGGTCGTCTTGCCGGCGCTCGGGGACACGTACCTGGCCGGGCCGGACGGCGTCACCCGAAACGGTGACTCGATCACGGTAAGCGATCGAGACGATCCCCAGACCTGCACCGTGTGTCCGACGATCTGGTGGGATTTCGACGAACGGGAGCAGTACGCCGCGGCTACTCGAGAGATCGTCCAGCGTTTCGGCGACATGCGCCGGTTCGGCTGCGCCCAGGCCGTCCTCTCGATGGTCGCCGCGGGCGGCCTCGACGGCGTGATAACTAACGTCCAGGCGAACCCGTGGGATTCGGTCGCCGGGGTTCACCTGATCCGCGAAGCCGGCGGGACTGTTACGGACATCGACGGCAACCCGTGGCGCTACGATTCGACTGGCCTGGTCGCATCCAACGGCGTCGTCCACGACGAGGTGCTGGCGGCGACGCAGGCGATCGACGCTGGTAACGGACAGTAACGACGGAACGCGTTCGACGACAGAAGTATTTTTAAGAGCCATACCCCCAACGAGAGTATGGAACTCGATGACACAGACCGGGCTATTCTCCGCCAGTTACAGCAAAATGCACGCACGCCGTTCAGCGAAATCGCGCGCCAGATCGATATGTCGAGTGCGACCGTTCACGATCGAGTCAACCGGATGGAGGAAGCCGGTGTCATCGAGGGATATCACACTCAGGTCAACCCGAAAGCGATCGGGTTGGGCATCTCCGCGATCGTCGGCCTCCGGGTCGAACAGGGGCGCGAACAGGACACCCTCGAGCGCCTGACCGATATCGAAGGCGTCCAGGAGGTACACCTGACGACCGGCGAGTGGGACGTCATGATGCGCGTGTACGCCTCCGACGCGGATGCGCTTCGTGAACTGATGTTCGATCGTATCGCCCAGATGGACGGCTTTTCGCGTTCGCAGACGATGGTTATTCTCGGGACGACCTACGATAGTCAGGAATTACCGATGTAGGTGAGACGGGTGGCGATTCTGCTGTAGTAACCTCTGAAACGATTCATACATCGATCGCAGACACGGCTTGCAATCGAGCGTACAGTGACTTTCAGTGGCTACTATAGTTGTTCAGTGAACAGCGTCTCGAGCTCCAACTACCGATCGAATGCATTGCCCGAGGAAGATCACCCGCTCACCCTGAACGAGTATCGACTCACCCGAGTAACGAAAAACCGGAAACGGTAAGCGATAACCACGCAGGACTAGAGGTATGGAAGAGTACGTCGACCGCTATGGCGCAGGACGAATCTGGCTGGCGGTCGTGGGTTCGCTCGTCGCGGTGATCACGCTGGCGGCGGTGGTGTTCCCACAGCGAGTCGCCGTCGAGATCCTCTGGCACTACTACTGGGGGCCGGTCGTCGCCGACGCCCAGAACTACAGCTGTATCGCCTGGGACGGCGGTGCACAGGTTGCGTGTGGCCCCGACACAACCGGCCCCGAAGCCAGTCCGGGCTACACCTGGCAGTCTTACGCCGGGTACGTCCCCACGCTGGTGATCATGCTGATCGGGATCATCGTCCTGTTACAGCGCCTCGAGATCGATCGCTACCGTGCGGGCTTCTACGGCCTGTTTCCGTTCATGCTGTTCGGCGGCGCGCTTCGAACCGTCGAGGACGCGAACGTTCGGTCGCTCGTCGAGTCCGGCGAGATGGCGATCGAACTGCCGTGGGTAGCGTTTCTGATCAGTCCGTTCATCTACGTGACCGTCTTCCTTATCGCTCTCATCGCGGTCGTCGTGTCGGTCTGGCTGGATCGTAACGACTACGTCTCCGGCTACGAGTATCCGCTGTTCGGCATCGGAACGGCCGCACTCACCGTCACGCTCGCGTACCTGGTTTATTTCACCGCGACTCACGAGACGGCGAACTTCTACCCGATGGTGTCGGTCATCACACTCGTCGGCGCGACCGTGGTCACGGCCATCACCTACGAGGCGATTCGGCGGTTCGCTCCACACCTCAATCGTGGAACCGGCTTCATGGGTGCCGTCATCATTTGGGCCCACAGCGTCGACGGCATCGCGAACGTCCTCGGCCTCGACTGGGCGGGCCTGTTCGGGCTGAGCTACGAGCCCAAACACCCGGTCAACGAGTGGATCGTCAACACGACCGGCACGGTCTTGCCCCAGTCGGTCGTGGAGGTCACCGGCGCGGCGTGGCCGTTCCTCCTCGTCAAAGTCGCCGCCGCAGTGTTCATCATCTGGGTGTTCGACGAGGAAATTTTCGAGGAGAGTCCCCGCTACGCCATCCTGTTGCTCATCACCGTGGTCGCCGTCGGTCTCGGCCCCGGGACGCGAGATATGCTCAGGGCGACGTTCGGTATCTG
This sequence comes from Natronosalvus vescus, assembly GCF_023973145.1. Classification (NCBI taxonomy): domain Archaea; kingdom Methanobacteriati; phylum Methanobacteriota; class Halobacteria; order Halobacteriales; family Natrialbaceae; genus Natronosalvus; species Natronosalvus vescus. The sequence continues at coordinate 3,754,034 of NZ_CP099546.1, read as the reverse complement.
AACTGACGACTCGAACGATCGCATTTCGATCCCGGCGCGAACTGAACAATCACAGTCCGGGCCCCGCTCGTCGCCAGTACTCGTCGAAGCGTGCGGCGAGATCGGTGGCGACGGCCTCGTCACGGAAGTTGACGACGGCGAGTCGGTTTGTCGCCTGGAACGGGTCGAGAACTTCGACACAGGCCTCACGGCCGTCGATGACGACGACGCGACGGGCAGGATCGCGTTCGATCCGTCGAAAGCGAACACCCGCATCGTACAGACGAGCGACGTCGTTCGATCTGTCGTCGATCGTCCCACCCAGAATCCGGACGGTAATGCCCGCGTGTGCACACTCCTCGAGCTGTCCGATGTACGAGTCTCTGTACGCAGGCTCGAAGGGGACATCGGTGAGTCCGATCCGAATCGTATCGGTTGCCCGGACGAACTGCTCGAGGACGAGTTCGCGTGCGGCGTCGTCGTGGAGCGCGCTGGCTGCGAACTGATCGGTCTGGTCCCGGTCGGTGAGTTCGGTGAGCACCTGTCGGGCGGTCGCAGCCGTCCGTTCGTACTCGCTGTGTTTGGCTTCGAGTTCGCTCTGTCGGCGCTCGAGCAATCGGTCGATGGCGACTGACGGATCGACGTGGGTGTACGTTCGTGGTCGACCATCGTCCGCTCGCACGAGACTTCGCTCGACGAGTGTGTTGAGGACGTCGTAAATTCGACCTAGCGGGACGTCGGCCGTCGACGCGACGTCGTCAGCCGTCATGACACCGTTTTCGACGAGTGTCGCGTACGCGCGCGCTTCGTAACTCGAGAGCCCGAGCGTGGTGAGCTCGTCGACGTGATCGGCATCCATGGGTGTCGGTGCGGGGTTTGTGAGCGAATGACTTATTGATATCGTTTAGCAATTGAGTAATAAAATTGTCTCTGCAGAGTGTATAACTTAGGTCGATACGGAGGGGATGCCGACGCTCGACACCGCTGCCAGCCGTGAGAAAAGAGTTAATCGCTCGCGTCCAAAAGAGACAGCTATGAGTGACGATGGGTGGTTCGTCGACGCCGACGAGGCAGACCGACACGATCGAATCCGTGCTGGATCAACGTTGGCCCCCACCGACTGGCCGGCACGGGCCGTCGAGTCCGGGTTCGCCGCCGACGAAGACGCCTACTACGACGCCCTCTACGACGCCACGATGGCGGCCACCCGGGCTGCGGTCACGGCTCGCGAGCAAGCCGACGATCAACAGCTCGTCCACGCGATCCGCGCCCTGGATGACTGTCAGCGAACGGCGAACGAACTCGCCGAACGACTCGCCGAGTGGGGTGGCACGGTCGACCCCGAGGCGGAAACCGGAGTTGACTACGCCCGCACGCTCGTCGAGCGCGAACGTGGACGTGAGCGTGAGCGTGGACGTGAACGGGAAGACACCACCACCACCACCGACGCCGATCTCGAGCCGGACGATCCCCTCGAGCCTGTCATCTCACTGGCCCGGCGGGTCGATGACCTCGCCGCCGAAGCCGACCGCCTCGAGGCGTACGTGAAGCGTCGCGCGTCGGTCGTCGCACCGAACCTCTCGGCGCTGGCCGGCCCGGTGCTCGCGGCGAGATTGCTCTCGCTGGCGGGTGGACTCGAATCGCTTGCGAAGAAACCCTCGGGTACCGTCCAGGTGCTCGGCGCAGAGGAAGCGCTGTTCGCCCACCTTCGAGGCCACGCGAGTTCGCCGAAGCACGGGATTATCTTCACCCACGAGGCCGTTCGTGGGACGCGACTGGACGATCGGGGGTCGGCCGCCCGCGCCCTGGCAGGCAAGCTGTCGATAGCGGCTCGGATCGACCACTATTCAGGTGAATACCGTCCGGAACTCGAGGCCGAACTCGCCGATCGGATCGAGACGATACAGGCTCGAGCGGACGACGGAGGATCGGACGATGCGTGAGAAACCGACGCTGCCGACCGGCGTCGAACGCCGCGACGTCGACGGTCAGTCACGGCTCGTCACCCGCGGTGACCCGGTGTACGGCGAGCCGACAGATGGGGAGTGGCGCGTCTGGGATCCGAACCGGTCGAAACTCGGCGCGATGTTCGATCTCGGAGTGGACACCGGCCTCGAGGGCGGCGAAACCGTCCTCTATCTGGGCGCGGCGAGCGGGACGACCGTCAGTCACGTCGCGGACTTCGCTGGGCCGACCTATGCTATCGAGTTCGCGCCACGACCGACGCGGGACTTGCTCGCGGCAGCCGAAAGTCGACCACGGTTGTTCCCGCTGTTGAAAGACGCCAGAAAGCCGGAAACGTACGCACACGTCGTCGAAGCGAACGTGGACGTGATCGTCCAGGACGTCGCGACCCGGGGACAGGCCGACGTCGCGCTCGCAAACCGACAGTTCCTCGCGGACGACGGACGGCTCGTCCTCGCGATCAAAGCCCGCAGCGAGGACGTGACTGCGGCGCCGGATGCAGTCTTTTCGAACGTTCGAGAGCAGCTCGAGGAAGGGTACGAGGTACTCGAGGCGCGTCGACTGGACGAGTATCATACCGACCACCTGGGAATCATCGCCCGGCCTCGAGACTGACTCCTTCCGGTGACACTACCCGTCCTGGCGGCTGGCGGAATTGACGACGCCCGAATCGAGGTGGGACAGGAGCGACGGGTGGAGCGGACCGTTCGAGCCGAGCAGTTCCTTTCGAGTATCCGTCTCGAGGTCGAACGCGAACGGGGCCCCCCGCGCGTCGGTCACTCGGGAACCGGCCGCGCGGGCGATGACGAGACCGGCGGCGACGTCCCACGGGTAGGTGTCGTACTCCCAGACGGCGTCGGCGCTCCCGCTCGCGAGATAGCAGAGGTTCAGCGCTGCCGAGCCGAGTCGCCGGACACCACGCGTCTGCTGGTAAAAGTTCGCGAGAAACGATCCGTCGGGGTCGTACCCCGAGAGGAGCATGCTCTCGTCGAGGCGCTCGCGGCTTGTCGTCCGCAAGGGGTTACCGTTTTGCCAGGCCTCGCCACCGTCGACCGCGGCGAACAGTTCGTCGGTCTCGGGAACGTACACGACGCCGATGACCGGCGTATCGTCGATCGCGAGCGCGATCGAAATCGCGTAGTTCGGATTGCCGTGGGCGAAGTTGCCGGTACCATCGAGCGGATCGATCACCCAGGTGTACGGCCCCGATCGCTCGCGGTGGCCGCTTTCCTCCGAGAAAATGCCGTGATCTGGAAACTCCGTCGCGATGGTGGTCGTGATGATGCGATCGGCCTGCCGATCGGCCTCGGTCACGATGTCGGTCTTATCCGTTTTGTAAGTGACCGACTCCACCCGACCGTGAAGCTCCCGTAACGGCTCGCCCGCGCTCTGGGCAGCCTCGATCGCGACCTCGAGCGCCCGTCTGATCGGGTGTTCCGGCGGGAACGACTCCTCGTCGAGGAGGTGAGCGACGTCGGCACTGGTTGAAAGCGATCCAGCGTCCCGACCGCGCCGAGCGAACCGCGTCCGGCGGACGCGATCAGCGTCGGGTCGGAGCGGACGACCATCTTCGGATCGAACGTCCCAGCCGAGTTTTTTCGTTATCGCCGTGAAGAAGTGGTCGTCGTAGCTCGTTCGTACGATGTGTGCGGGGGTTTCGGCCCCCGTGATCAGGATTTCGTCGTCCTCGGCGACGGTCGTGTACATACGGCCACCGTCGACCTGTAAGATTGCTGGGCCGACGGGGTAGACCCGAATCTCGGTCGACGGTGCCATGACGACCGGGCGAACGCCGATCTGGTGGGTGTGGAGGGGCACGAGCTGGATCGACTGGTTGTTGACCGGGTAATGGATCGGTCCGTTGGCCGAGAGGGAGATCCCGGTGGATCCCGTCGGCGTCGATACTGCAAGTCCCGTCCCCTCGAACTCCCCGACGTACTCGTCGTTCGCAAACACGTCCAGACGGGTAACCTTCCGATCGATGGGGCTCTGCGGTGGGACGTGTTGTACCATGACCTCGTTGAGCCCCGTCGCCTCGAGCCCGTCGGTCTTGACGGCCACCTGCTGGCGGTTGTCGACGGTCGCCCGACCGCTCAGCGTCTCCTCGAGGGCGGCATCGAGATCCTCCGGTTCGACGCGTGCCAGAAACGAGAGGGTGCCCGTGTTTACCCCCAGTACGGGAATCCCACGCGGAGCGAACGTTTTGACGCCTTCGAAGAACGTTCCGTCACCGCCGATGGTTACCCCGAGCGTTGCCGTGTCCTCGTCGTAGACTCGATCGATGTCCGTACCGACGTCGACCGCCTCGAGACCGATGTCGCGGTCGGCGGCGATCGACTCGAGTGTATCGAGTACCCCCTGACTCTCCGGGCTGACGACGGCGATCAGTGCCTCCGTCGTCGCCAATCTCCGGCCGTGCATGGTTCCTGCCCTGTCTTGTCCCCCCTCGTATAAAGTCACCGCGACCATTCGGAGGTCGCTGCCGACTCCAAACGGTATTTAGCATCGGGGATGCAAGTCCCGGCCGATGGAACGCGGGTCGTCGGAATCGTTCACGCGAATGGGGTCGCTGGGAATCGAGGAGGAATACTTCGTCGTCGACGAGCGCGGCCGTCCCACGAGCGGAACGGATACGCTGGTGTACGATCACGAGCCGCCTGCGATACTCGAGGATCGGCTGGATCACGAACTGTTCAAGTGCGTCATCGAGACGCAAACGCCGTTGATCGAGCGGCCCTCGAACGCCGAATCGTCGCTGCTGGAGGTCAGGCGGGCGTTGATCGACCACGCAGCGGCCCACGGCTATCAGGTCGCAGCGGCCGGCTTACACCCGCTCGCACGCTGGCGCGAACTCGAGCACGCCGAAAAGTCGCGATACCGGTCACAGCTCGACCGGATCCAGTACACCCAGCATCGAAATACGACCGCAGGCGTCCACGTCCACGTGGGTGTCGACGACGCCGACAAGGCGGTCTGGATCGCGAACGAACTACGCTGGTTCGTCCCGATCATGCTCGCGCTTTCGGCGAACTCGCCGTACTGGGACGGGTTCGACACCGGTCTTCACTCCGCTCGAGCCAAGATTTTCGAGGGACTCCCGAACACGGGAATGCCGACCTATTTCGAGGATTTTGAAGCGTTCGACGCGTTCGAACGCCGGATGCTCGAGACCGACTCGATCCGCGACCGTGGCGAACTCTGGTACGACGTCCGCCCGCACACCGGCCACGGAACGGTCGAGGTTCGAACACCGGACGGACAGGCCGATCCGGACGTCGTGATGGCGTTCGTCGAGTACACCCACACGCTCGTGACGACGCTCGCCGAGGAATACGAGGATGGTGGCCGTACACACCACCACCGTCGGGAACTCCTCGACGAAAACAAGTGGCGGGCGATCCGCCACGGCCACGACGCCAGCTTCATCGACCGCGACCTCGAGGGAACGGTCACCCTCGGCGAGGTCGTCGATCGGGAGTGTGAACGTCTCGATATCGACGGCATCCGTCAGGTGTACGAGCGCGAGAGCGGTGCTGAACGCCAGCGCCGAATCAGGGAGGAGGACGGAGCGGATGCGCTGTGTGAGTCGTTACTGCTCGAGTGTTGATCGGCCTAATCCGCTTCTCGACCGGATGGAATCTCAGCGCTGAATGAACCGTTTCCGTGGGTACTCGCCGCGACGACGACCCACAAAGGTTTAACACCGTTGCAGACTTTGTCCTACACGAGAGGACACATGGTTTCTGATGATTCTAACGAGCACGAGCACCGGGTAACCGACGACGACCCGGATCTCGAGGCGGGAAACACGGACGAATCGGGCGGGACAGCCGGCGTGGACGAATCACTGGAGGAGGAAGAACGGTCGGGTGACGTCGAGACGACGGGGGAACTCGAACGGACGGATGAGCAGACACGAATGGCGGCAACCGCCGACGAAGTCGATCAGCGGATCGTCGACCTCCTGTCGTGGATTCTCGACACCGAGACGCGGGCGAAGATCTACGTGCACTTATTAGCCAATCCTGGCAGCACGTCCGAAGAGGTCGCACAGGGGACGGGCCTCTATCCGAGTACGGTTCGCGAAGCCCTGGCGGAACTCCACGAGGAGGATCGGGTGATTCGGCAGAAGCGTGCCAGCGAAGGGGCTGGAAACAACCCATACGAGTACACGGCGATTCAACCGAGCGAGCTCGTTGGCGGCGTCGTCGACCAGGTACAGCGCGAACTCAACACGATCTTCACGCTCGATCGACTCTTCGATCGCGAGGACACGGACGAGTTCGACGATGACGTCGAACCCGTGACGATCGTCGTCAACGACGAGGGGGATATCGAACTCGAGGACGACACCGACGACGATGTGACAGCTGCAGATGATGTAGACGTGACGGCAGCGGACGACGTATCTGGCGTCGATGCCGACGATCCGGACGACGACCACTCACCGCCGCGACACTGATCGAGTCCGTCGGTTGAACCGATCGAGCAGGCCCTACGGAACGCGCTCGTGTCCTCCGACCATTTTAATGACGTGTCCACCCGAAACGGTTTGCCATCGATTCGAAGCCGTACTCACCGCCTCGAAGAATTACACCCACTTTGACAAATTATCTCGAAATCCTGCACACGGGACGGATGGTCTCATAATCTATTTCTGTCCGTTCACGTAATCTATAATGCAATGATCTCGACCGTACTGGCGATCGGCATCGTCGCCTCTCTTTTCGTCGGTTTCAACATCGGTGGTTCGTCGACCGGGATCGCGTGGGGGCCTGCGGTTGGGGCAGGGCTGATTCGAAAGACGACCGCCGCCGCCGTGATGACGTTTTTCGTCTTTCTCGGCGGGGCGACCGTCGGTCAGAACGTCATGGACACGCTGTCGGGGGACATCATTACGATCGAAATCTCCCTGGCTGCGGGGGTCGCCGTCCTCTTTTTCATCGGCCTCGGCATCCTGATTGCAAACGTCTTCGGCGTGCCCGTTCCGACCTCGATGACGACGGTTGGGGCGATCGCTGGGCTGGGACTGGCGACGGGAACGCTCAACTACGAGACGATCGCCTGGATCATCTCGTGGTGGGTCGTTACCCCGATCATCGGGTTCTGGATCGGCGCGACCATCGGACGGTACATCTACCCGGAACTCAATCGTCGATACCAGATTAAGAAGTCGGATGGGGCGCTGTTGGCTCTCGATCGAACGACAACGCTCCCGAAACCAGTTCTCGGCCCGAACACGACGTATCGTGAACTTGTGAGTACGATGATCGTCATGGCCGTCGGCTGCTACATGGCGTTCAGCGCCGGGGCCAGCAACGTCCCCAATGCCGTCGCACCACTCGTCAGCAGCAACGCGCTCGAGCCGACACCGGCCATTCTCCTCGCGACGGTCGCGATCGGTCTCGGCGGATTTACCATCGCTCGCCGGACGATGGAATCAGTCGGCGGCGAACTCAGCGACATCCCGCTGCTCGCCGCCCTCATCGTAATGGTTACGGCGGCGTCGATCACGACGACACTCTCGTGGATGGGCATCCCGATCAGCCTCGTGATGGCGTCGGTGATGACGATCGTCGGTCTCGGCTGGGGGCGAGCTACCCGACCCATCACGGCTCGGGAAGCGATTGCCGGCGACACGAGCGATACCGAAATCGCGATGGGGGCGCTCACGGCAGAAGAGTCCGGAGAGAAAGCGCCGGCGATCGGGGAGGAGGAGACCGAAGACGTGCTCGACGCGAGCGACCTGTTCAACCCACGAGCCGTCATGAAATACGTCTCGATGTGGATCATCGGGCCGTCGATGTCCACCCTCCTTGCGTACGGGTTCTTCACGGTGCTTCCCGGCGTCGCGTAAACGAATCAGGACGCACGAACTGATTCCAGTGGGGGTCGCTGACGTGCTCAGGGCTTCACTCGCGGGCAAGTGACGTCGCCGTTCCGCCCGTTCGCGACCAGACCTGTCCTTATGGTCACAGATGTCGAATGTCACCCATGCTCTCGAAGATCCTCGTCCCGATGGACGACTCGAGGCCCGCCGAACACGCTCTCGTTTACGCGCTCGAGAACCATCCCGACGCCGCAGTAACGGTGTTGAACGTCGTCGGCGTGCCATCCATGATGATGGGCGACGCGGTTGGCCTCGCCCTCGAAGAGGACATCGAGAAGGCGGCTGCCGAGCGGGCCGAATCCGTCTTCGAGCGCGCACGCAACGTCGCAGCTAACCGTGATCGTGAGATCGAGACGGCCGTCGCAATCGGGCACCCGGCCCGTGCGATCGTCGACCGGGCGGACGACTACGAGACGATCGTAATCGGCAGCCACGGGAAACACAGCGAAGGCGTCACTCGACGGATCCTCGTGGGAAACGTCGCCGAGACAGTAGTCAAGCGGGCCCCGATACCGGTGACGGTCGTCAGGTGAACGATCCATATCAGCACCACACCACTGAAAGGACGCAAAATCGTGCTGAAAGGAGGTGGCTACTCGGACTCGTCGTCGTCAGTCTCGCCGTCGTCGGTCTCGCCGTCGTCGGTCTCGCCGCCACGTCCTTCGTTCTCCTGATTGCTCTCGACTGACTCCTCGATCAAGGCCTCGACCTGATCCTCTCGGGGTCGGCGGTCGACGCGTTCTTCGACCGATTCGACCTGTGACTGCACCTCCTGAACCTGTTTCGTCACCGATTCTTCGACGGTTTCGCTGACCGTCTGTTCGACCTTCGGACCAACCTCTTTCTCGACGGTTTCGCTGACCGTCTGTTCGACCTTCGGGCCAACCTCTTTCTCGACGGTTTCGCTGACCGTCTGTTCGACCTTCGGGCTAACTTCCTTCTCGACGGTTTCGCTGACCGTCTGTTCGACCCGTGGGCCGACCTCCTTCTCGACCGTCTCCTCGACGGTCTCGCCGACAGTTTCCTCGACGACTCGAGTCATCCACTCGGGGTCGAACCGCGCCATCTTCCAGACGACGTGGATGACATAGGATGCGAAGACCCCGACCCCGAACGCGATACCAATGTTCGTGTCGAGCCTCGCGATCAACACGACCGAGAGAATAATCAACGCCCCGTAGGCGAGGTCGACGATCGCATCGATGTGAGTCGGCCTCATAGCGAGATCCACCTCACACGGGAGTCGGAGACAACGGTTCGGTCTACTGGCGACCGCGAGCGGCCCCGCAGGTTGAGAACTGGCGTTCGGACGCGACGACTCACTCGGCGTGACATGCTACCAAAATGGACGTCACGCGCAAGTGAAACGTTTTGGGTTTGGTGTTGGCCATGTGTGGGTTTCCGGCTGGGGACGTGCCTCCCAGATTCTACGTCGTCCCTGGGAACGAATCTCAGCACCAGACCCGAATCGGCCCCTCGAGCGGACGACTTTTGCCGTCAGCACCCCGAGAACCGATCGGATGCTGCGCAAGGAACTGCTTCGCGTCTCGAGGGCCGGCGGCGGCTACCATCCCCAGTTCGCTCGCCGGGAGCACCGGCCGCTCGCCGCCCGCGTTATCGGGACGTTTCAGGGGCACGCCGGCGAGACACGCGAAACGCTCGAGGATGCGCTCGCTGACCTCGAGGCCGACGCTCCCGACTTCAAACTGGTTCGTGGTTTCGCCACGTTGCTCGAGCGAGAGGCAGCCTTCGAAACGGACGCTCCAGTCGATCCCGAACGGCTTCGACCGCGGGTGTTCGAGGCGGCCGAAACCGTCGGCGTCGTGACCGAGACCGAGCGAGAGCGAGCGCTCGAGCAGGCTGCCGATCGGTTCGACCTGTCCGTCCCAACGCTCGAGGGGGCGCTGTACGCCGATCTCGAGGAGCGGCAGGTACTCCGCGAGATAGACGTCCCGTGGACGCCGGACGAACTCCTGGCACGCTACAACCTCTCGCTGGCACAGACCGCGCTGTTCGACGCTACCGAGGTTCGAATCCGATCGGGCGATCCGAAGACGCTCGTGTCGGCGGTCAAACGACTCCGGTTGATGTACGAGATCGAGCGAACAGATGAGGGACGGGTAGTCGTCGTCACCGGTCCGACGACCCTCTTTCGGGCGACAAGACGCTACGGGACGGGATTCGCTCGCCTCCTTCGGACGCTCGTGAACGCGAGGGAGTGGTCGCTCGAGGCGACGATCGACGACCGGGGAACGGAGCGAACGCTCTCGCTGTCGGACGACGATCCGATTCGCGTCCCGGACGCCGAGCCGATAGCCGAGGTCTCTTTCGACAGCGACGTCGAAGCCGACTTCGCCGCCCGGTTCGGGGGACTCGACCTCGAGTGGGAACTGCGCCGGGAACCCGAGCCACTCGCGACGGGAACGCGGGTGATGATTCCCGATTTCGCCTTCGACTATCGCCACGCCGACTTTCGGGTGTACTTCGAAATTATGGGCTTCTGGACGCCCGAATACGTCGAGAAGAAGCTCGCTCAACTCGCGGAACTCGAGGACGTAGACATGCTTGTCGCCGTCGACGAATCGCTCGGTGCCGGGGAAGCGATCGAAGCCCGCGACCACCGGGCGATTCCGTACCGGGGAACGGTGCGCATCAAGGACGTCGCCGATGTCCTCCGGGAGTACGAGGCCGACCTGGTTGAAGCGAGCGTCTCGACCCTCCCAGCTGAACTGGTTCCGGAGGCGGACGTGATCACGCTCGCCGACGTCGCCGGAAGCCACGGCGTCAGCGAAGACGCCATCGAATCGGTTCACTTTCCCGTACACGAACGCGTTGGACGTACCCTCGTCAGGCCCGCGGTGCTCGAGCGCCTCGCGGACGAACTTGAGGCCGGCTGTTCGCTGTCGGCGGCCGAGTCCGTCCTCGAGAACGTCGGCATCGAAGAATCGAGTGCAGCACTTTCGCGCCTGGGCTATCGCGTCGAGTGGGAAGGACTCGGCGGTGGAGTTTTGCGGGAACGGTCGTGAGGAGGTTTTCTCGGCGCCGTGGGGGCACAATACTCATGTGGCAGGCTGGAGTAGCTCGCGTGTGACCCAGTCCGACGCGGACGGCGACGGCCAGTTCGCTACGTCAGCCACTGGTGAACGATCGCGGGCGGGTACCAATCGCGACAGGAGCACGAGTGGCGACTCGAGCGACGAGCGCACCGGTGGCGACTCGAGCGACGTTTCCCTCGAGCGGACGGAGATCATTGACTCCTCGAGCGCATTCCAGGCCGTCGGACACGAGATCCGAGCGGAAATCCTCGAGAACCAGTTGCACGCGCTCGAGGACGACGGCCTCTCGAGGCAGACGTTCGCCGACCTCTTCGCGGCCAGCTCGGCCGACACCTCGGCCGGGTTCGCTTACCATCTCGAGAAACTCGTTGGCCCGTTTCTCCGGAAGGTCGACGCTACCGACGATTCGGACGGCGATGATGACGGCCGCCGAGAACCGGGCTACGAGTTTACCTACGCCGGACTGAAAATCGCCCGGGCAATCCAGACGGGGGCGTACACCAGGCGAATCGACAGTCCGCCGATCGAACTCGACGACCCGTGCCCGTTCTGTACCCGTGATCGATCATCTGCGTCCACATCTTCATCCGTATCTGCCGAATCGGGATCCGCATTCGAACCCGAAGACGAACGAGAACACGAACACGAACTACCGACGCTCGAGGCACAGACCGTGGACAACGTCGTGACGATCACCTGCCCAGACTGTGACCGGCAGGTTCTCCGACTGCAGTTTCCACCGTCCGGGCTCGAGAGCCACGGCGACGACCTTCCCGCAGCCTTCGACCGACATCATCGATATCGGCTCGCGACGATGAGTGACGGCGTCTGTCCGGAGTGTGGCGGCGACGTCGCGAGTCGGGTATCGACTCTCTCGACGGAATCGGGAGCCGGTTCAACTGGGGGCGAGACCGCGGGCGAGCACAGCCAGACGCCGCCACAGGTGGTTCACACCTGCAATCAGTGCCAACACGAACTCCGATGCCCCGTCACGCTCTCCATCCTCGAGCATCCGAGCGTCATCTCGTTTTACCACGATCACGGGATCGACATCCGCAACCGGCCCCTGTGGAACGTCGGGCCCGAGTGGGCCGAAACGGTTCTCTCGAAGGAGCCGATCTGCGTTCGCGTCGTAACCGAACGAGCAGGTGACGTGCTGGCGCTGTACGTCGACGGCACCAGTCAGGTCGTCGAAACCCAGCGAAGCGCTTCCGACGAATCGGGAGCGATCGACCGGGACTGATCACACGTACGCAGGGTCGATCGATTCAGGCGAGGTACCCAGCGAGGCGTTCGCTCGAGAGGTGTTCTGGCCGTTCACCGTCAGTTCGGAGTAGTGAACATTCGGCCGTATCCACGGTAATCGCCTCGTCGCTGGCGGCCTCGAGCGCGTCGAACGCGACACCGATCACGTCGTCGATTGACAGCGGCAGTTCGTCTTCACCTGTCGACGTCGATTCCGGGAGGGACGACTCGAGAATCTCCCGACATCCCGTCGAGCCGTCGCCGATGGCGACCCCGTGCCAGCCGTATCGGGTCCCGCTCGGGTCGACTTCGTACAATCGAGGCGTCGGCCCCTCGGACGAGATGGTCGGTGGCGCTGCGTCTATCCCGCCGACGAGGAGCGCCGCACCGTACGGTCTCGATCCACCGGCGTGGGTGTGTTCCTGTACGTGTCGGGCGACCGCGTCCGCGAGCGCCTCGAATGGGATTGGTTCGTCGTAGCTGAGCCGATGGCGCTGACTCGCGAGGCGAGCCTCATCGACGAGTCGGTGTGCGTCGGCGGCGTGGCCCGCCGACGCGATAGCGAGGTGGTCGTCGACGGCGTGAATCTTGTCGATGGAATCGGCCTCGAGCAGTGGCGATCGAATCCGTTTCCGGGCGGCCAGAACGATGCCGTCGTCCGTGCGGATGCCGACGCTCGGCGCACCGCGTTCGACCGCCTGCCTGGCGTACTCGACCTGGTACAGTCGCCCGTCGGGCGAGAAGATGGTGTGGCCGCGGTCGTAGGCCTGCTGCCTGGCGTTTCCGTTCATCGCTTACCCTCCGATTCAGAGCGGTGGTTCGCGGGGCCGCTATCGTGCGAACACGTCTCGAGCGCCGATTCGATCGAGTCGTATCCCGACTCCTCGAGGGATATCTCGTCGCCACCCTGAATCGTCACGACGGTCATCCCGTCGCCGCTCGCGGTGTCCCGTTCGGTCGCGGCGGCGACGGCACTGGCGACGATCGAGCGCGTTTCGGCCATCGAGAGGTCGTCGCGGAAGGCATCCTCGAGTGCCCCATAGGCGACCTGCATCCCGCTGCCAGCGGCGGCGAACGGCGAGTCGAGGATCGAGCCACCACGGCCGACGCTGTACACCGCTGGCTGGTCGTCCATCCCGACGAGGACGAGCTCGAGCATCGGGAAGCGACCGCTCCGGAGGAGCGATCCCGCCATCGACGACAGCGTCGAGGTGGATGGGGAGCGATTGTGACGGTGTTCGTACAGACGTGATTCGGCCCGAAGCTGTCTGAGGAGTGCCTGTGCCGAACTGACGCTGCCGGTGAAGCCGACCGCGGCACGTTCCCCGATTCGTTCGACTTTCCGGGCGTCCTGATTGGTGACGAATCGGCCGCCGAGACTGGCACGCGTGTCACCGGCGAGAACGACACTTTCGTCGCCTGCCACGCCGACGATCGTCGTTCCGGTCGAGACGACGGGTTCCGGGTTGTCGGTGCGATGCTGATCTATGGTCGTGGGGGTTCCTCGAGCGAATTCCGTTCCGAACTCGAGCCCACTCTCGATTGGACGTTGTTCCTGTCGATTGGGGTGCATCGACTCAACACAGGCTCCATCGGCGGATAAGTGAAAGCTAAAATATATTTTAGCGGGGAAATGAAGCAATCCTCGTGTCGCTTCAGCGGCGTCGTTTCGTCACGCACTGCCGAGTAACGACCCCGCCACGGCCGACCGGCGGGGTACATCGTCTTCGCCCCCTATCAGGCCTCCCAGCGCATCGGCGACGAGTTCAACCGTTCAGAGCCGTCCTCGGTCACGAGCACGAGATCCTCGAGGCGAACTCCGTACTCACCCTCGAGGTAGATCCCCGGTTCGACGCTGAAAACCATGCCAGGTTCCAGGATCTGGTCGTTCCCCTCGACGATGTACGGTGGTTCGTGCACCTCGAGGCCGACACCGTGGCCGGTTCGGTGAACGAACTCGTCCCCGTAGCCGGCGTCCTCGATGACGTCCCGGGCGACGGCGTCGACCGATTCGGCCGTCACCTCGGGTTCGACGTGGTCGACTGCGGCCCGCTGGGCGCGACGTACCGTCTCGTGTATCTCCTCGTAACCCGCTGGCGGTTCGCCATCGAAGACGATCGTTCGCGTCTGGTCGCCCGGGTACGGCGCTGCACCGGACTCGAGGCCGCCGTCGACGTACGCACCGAAATCGAGCACGACCGGATCACCCGCTTCGATGACCGTCTCGTCCGGTCGGTGGTGGGGACGAGCGCCGTTTGGCCCCGCAGCCACGATCGTGTCGAACGCCGGGCCCGCCCCGCCCTCGCGCTCGAGGAGGCGATTGATCTCTTCCGCGAGTTCACGTTCGGTCAGGTCGACGACCTCATCGCTACGGTCTCGAAGAGTCATCGAGACGCGATCGGCGAGAGAGCCAGCGGTGCGGAGGGTATCGCGCTCGAAGGCGTCTTTTCGGAGCCTGAGCGGGCCAAGGACGCTGCTCGCGAGGCCGTACTCCGCATCGGGACGGACGGCTCGTACGTCCTGGGAGAACGTCGTCCACATGCGGTCGTCGAGCAGGATGTTGAGGGGATCGGGGTTGGACAGGGTCTGTTCGACGTCTTCGAGAACCGTCTGAAGCATCGCGACGGGCTCGTCGCCGTCGTCCCAGAGGCGGACGCGGTCGATCGGCGCTTCCTCGAGTTCGGCCCGATACATCGCGGGCGCGAGTATCGTGGCCGCGCCCGTCCGCGGGATGACGTACAGGAAGTGACGTTCCGACGGTGACTCCGTCAGTCCGGCGAGGTAGGTGAGATTCGGGCCGGGAGCGATCACGGCGACGTCAGCCCCGTAATCGGCGAGGCGTCCCTGGCACCGATTCACGCGATCGGCGAATGGTGTATCCATGCCAGATGGTTTCGGAGAACCCTAATGAACGTTACCCGAAACCGCGGAAAAAGTGTATGTCGGGAGATAATATGGATGATTTTCCCCGCAAACGGGAGGCTATATCAATGCCTTGAGTGCGCAGGCCGCGTACGAACACGTCGGTGTGGTGATGTCTGGATTAGATGCGTACTACGGACTGGTCAGCGACAGCGCAGCATCGACAGCGGGACGCGGATTTCACGGGCACAGATCGCACAAACCGGCGGGCGAGCCAACGGGACTCATCACGACAGGGAACAGGTGATAACCGATTACATCGAAGTGTAATGACCGATGGCGGAACCTCACTCGACGTTCCCGAGTCGGTGATCGTCGTCTCGAACCGTCAGCCGTATCGTCACGAGTGGGCGGACGACGTCGATCGAAGCGATGGCGGCGAGCCGGTCGCTGACGACGCTCCCGTCGCGCCGAACGACGACCGGATCTCCGTCGACGAACCGACCGGCGGACTTACCGCCGGCCTCGACCCGGTCATGCAGACTGCCGGCGGAACGTGGATCGCCTGGGGTGACGGCAGCGCCGACCGAGCCGTCGTCGACGAAGACGATCGCGTGTCCGTTCCACCGGACGGCGAGCAGCAGTACACCCTTCGTCGCGTGTGGCTCTCGAGTGCCGCCGAAGAGGGGTATTACCTGGGCTACAGCAATCGCGTGCTCTGGCCGCTCTGTCACGAGCTGTCTGATCGGGTCGAGTTCAGACCGGCCGATCTCGAGTGGTATCAGCGCGTCAACCGTCAGTTCGCGGATGCGATCCTCGAAGAAGCGAACGAGGACTCGGTGATCTGGCTCCAAGACTACCACCTCGGGCTCGTTGCAGGGATGATTCGATCGAGCCTTCCAGCGGGTTCGACGATCGCTCACTTCTGGCACATTCCCTGGCCCAGTCCGTCGGAATTTGCGGACTGTCCGAACGGACGGGAACTGCTCATCGGCTTGCTCGGGACGGACGTCCTCGGCTTTCACGTCGAACGCTACGGCACGAAATTCCTGGCCTGTGTCGAGGAGTTTGTCCCGGACGCCTCGGTCGACCACCGTGCGCGCACCGTCAGCTTCGAGGGCTCGAGAACCCAGATTACGGCCACGCCGATGGGTGTCGACGTCAGCAGTCTCGAACGGCGGGCACAGGCGGGTGATGTCGGAGGTGAGAGCGAAGGAGAAGACGACCGATGGGCGTCGTTCCGCGAGCGGTACGACATCCCGAGTGGCTGCAAGATCGGGTTCGGTATCGAGCGACTCGATTACACGAAGGGGATCCCGGAACGGTTGGCAGCCCTCGAGCGACTGTTCGAGGCGTATCCCTCGTGGCAGGAATCCTTTACGTTCGTCCAGAAGGCGACGCCGAGTCGGACGAGCATCCCGGCGTATCAGTGCCTCGGCGAGGAGGTACGATCCGCGGTCGAGCGCATCAACGACCGGTTCGCCACCGACGGGTGGCAGCCAATCGTGTACACCGAGGACTATCTGGATCACGACACGCTCGCGACGTGCTATCGTGAGGCGGATCTCCAGATCGTCAGTTCGCTTCAGGACGGGATGAACCTCGTCGCTCAGGAGTACGTCGCCGCCTCAGTCAACGATCGCGGGGCACTCGTGTTGAGTTCGGAGACCGGGGCCGCAGACGTCCTCGGCTATCCGTCGTTCACGTTCGACCCCACGGACACCGAGGAGTTCGCCAAAACGATCGTCGACGCGTTATCGACGCCGGAAAGCGAGCAGCGCACCCGCATGGCTGCCCTCCGCGCGTACGTGACGAACCACGACCTCGAGTGGTGGATGGACGAGCAGTTATCTCACATCACGGCCAGCCATCGTGGGAACTCGAGCGTCAAGCAACCGAACGGGCCGTTTCGATCCGCCTGAACACCATGGTACGTCAGCAATTCTCGTTTGCCGAGCGACCGGTAGTCTCGAGCGATCTCCAACGTTCGAAACGGCGGCGGGCATCGACCCAGCGTATACCCCGCGACCTCCGATCGCAAATTCGGGCGGGTCTCAATCAGCACGACGAACTGTTGGCCTGTTTCGACTTCGACGGCACCCTCGCGCCAATCGTCGACGACCCGGTTGCAGCGAGTCCGCTCCCAGCCGCCAGACGTGGGGTTGCATCCCTCGCGTCGATCGACGGCGTAACGACGGCCATCGTCAGCGGGCGCGCCCTCTCGGACGTCGCCGACCGAATCGACGGGGCGGACGCCTACGCCGGCAATCACGGGCTCGAACTCGAGCGTGACGGCTCGCTGGCAATCCACCCTATCGCGCAGCGGCGGGCCTCGCTCGTCACGCGATGTTGCCGTGCGCTCGAGTCTCGGCTAGCCCCCATATTGGGGTGTACGGTCGAGAACAAACGCTTGACGGGCACCGTCCACGTTCGACACGTTGCCGATTGGAAACGCCCAGCTATCAGACACGAGGTCGAAACCGTCGTCGACCGGATCGGCGGTGATGCCCTCGTCATCTCGGAAGGGAAGTCGATCTTCGAAATCGGCCCGAACATCTCCTGGACGAAAGGGGATGCGGTGTCGTTGCTCGAGTCGACCCAGGCGGTTGACCCGTTCGTCCTCTATCTGGGTGACGATACGACCGACGAAACGGTATTTCGTCGCCTCGACTCGAGTGGCTGTGGCGTCCGCGTTGGCGCGTCGGCCGAAACGGACGCGTCGTTCCGGCTTGAATCTCCCCAGGCTGTGTGTCGGTTACTGCAGTGGCTGGTCGACGTGGCCACGGATCGGCTCGAGTGAGCTGCAGGTCAGGGACGAACGCCGCCGCTGTACTCGGCGAGACGCTCTCGGGCACACGAGGAAAACTGATAGGTGAGGAGTCGAGGCGACACAGGCTGGGTTTCGTACGAATCGCCGCACAGCGATTCCGTCGTCTCGAAGGATGAATCCCAGGCGTAGGCGCTCACCATCGGTGTCGCGACGGTTCCCTCGTCGGTTTGATACACCGTTCCGTGGCCGTGTCGCAACCCAAGCGTGTGCCCGATCTCGTGAATCAACACCTGGATCGACAGTGACGGGAGCGAGTACGCGTCGGGATCCGGCGTTTCGGACGGTGGGTCGAGTTGGTCGATGTAACGGGCCCCTCCGACTGAGGCCACGTGGGGAATCGCGATCCCAGTCGGTGCCTGCCGCATCTGACCGTCCGTGACGAGCACGTTAGCGTCGACCGCCGACTCGAGCGACCCGGGGCCCATCGCACCCATCGCAACTTGCGCCGGCCAACGGCCTCGCCGTACCGGTCTGACTCCATCTTCTGACTCGACCGGAATCGTCCCACCGTAGGTGATCGTCACCGTCCAGAAGTCGAGCCCCAGCGCGAGCTCGAGATACTCGGTGACGCGGTCGACGACGGTGTCGTACTGTGCTGCCCCCTCGCTCATCCAGAACCCTACCTCGAGTTCGGTGACGGGGTCGCGAGTAGCGTACCTGATCCCACCGAGTGTCCCGACCGAACCGACACCAGCGATGAACGCCCGTCGCTTCACATCCCCACCGTTAGGACGGTGGTCTCGAGAGGGAATGCCTTCATATACACACCCATTTAGTCGTTTACCGTCCTGAAACGGGTGAAGCCGCCGTCCTGGAAGTAGTCCGTCTTCGGGTATCGATGGCCCGCGTCTTTGGGGTGTGTGTCTGTAGCCGTCCGGTGTGGACGCGAATTTCGATCCAGTCGGGCAGTTCTGCGACGGTGATTGGCGTCAATAACAACAGTTGATCCCCGACGCCCACCAGTCGCCTCCCGTCGTCGTGACGGAGACACGCCCGCCAGGTGCGTCGCCGGAGTTTCACCAGTACCTCCCAGCTGGTGTAAAAGCGACCGTTCGATCCCGCGTACACCGTTCCAAACCCACCCGAATCGAGTTCGCTCATTCGCGTCTACCATGGATCTGTACCGCCCGAACATCCACGCTCGGGTGAATATAGTGCTCATTTAAACGTCACCCGGGGGTGAGAGTCCGGCTGGGAGACCAGTCTCTGTGAGTGACGGTGGCGGTCACTCACTCCATGCTCTTCGAAGTGCAGTGGTACGCTCGTGCCACCGCCGCCCTACCCGAGATATTGGCCCGCAATCGCCCCCAGTAGCTTCCGTTCGGCCTGTCGACGGTGTTCGTCTGCCGTGCGCCGATCGATTCCGACGACCGAGGCGACTGACTCCATCGACGTCCCTCGAGGTACCTCGTAGTAACCCAGTTCGTAGGCAGTCGAAAACACCTGGCGCTGGCGACGCGAGAGGGTTGGAAACGGTTCGCGAATTCCGTCGGGCGTTCGGTCGCGGTCGAACCGTGCGAGCGAGAGATCACGTTTCGACTCGACGATTACCTCGAAATCATCGAGCAGCGCGTGGTAGAATCGGGTAAGCTGTTCGCTCTCGAGGGCGAGAACCCGGATGGAACGGTTGCCGTCGTGGTACCGAATCGGCGGCAACAGCAGACAGCCAGTCTCGTCCAGATCGGCGTCGACGGCGGACGTATCGTGGGCTTTCACGCAGCTTCCGGTGACGACGACGGCCGTCTCGCCGTCGACGATGGCGTCTTCGACCCCGGCGAACGAATCGATTCGCTCGAGCGCGGCTTCGAGGCGATCCGGTGCGCATTCGACGAGCAACAGGTCGCTGTGATCGTTACACCACAGCGAGATGTATGCCTCGAACTCGTCGGTGATGGCGTCGTACGATGTCGACCCCGAAAGTCGAAACGTCGCTTCGTGCACGGCCAGCTAATCGGCCCGGGTATATATAATACCCACCACACGGCTGCTGGAAACACTTGCCGGTACGTCACGAATGCGTGTGTATGTCAGATCTCTCCGAAACCGAAGAATGCCGGGACGAATCGGTAGCCGACTGGGACGGTGTCGGCGACCCAAGCGAGCAGTGGCAGTCCTACCGAGGCGCACCGACCGGGATCGACCTCGAGTGTCAGGGCTGGCGACAGGAGGCGGCGTTCAGAATGTTGAACAACAACCTCGACCCCGAGGTCGCCGAGGAGCCCGAATCGCTGGTGGTCTACGGCGGAACCGGACGCGCGGCCCGGTCGTGGGACGCCTACGACGCGATCTGTACCCAGCTTCGCGAACTGGGCGACGAGGAAACGCTGCTCGTTCAGAGCGGGAAACCCGTCGGGACGTTCACCACACACGAGCGCGCACCCCGCGTCTTGATCGCGAACTCGAATCTCGTCGGGCGCTGGGATTCGTGGGAACACTTCCACGAACTCGAGGCCCAGGGGAAGATCATGTACGGCCAGATGACCGCCGGATCGTGGGCCTACATCGGCACCCAGGGGATCATCCAGGGCACCTACGAGACGCTGGCCGAACTCGGCCGTCAGCACTTCCCCGACGCGAAGGGCCTCGAGGGAAAAATCGTCGTCACCGGCGGCCTCGGCGGGATGGGCGGTGCTCAACCGCTCGCCGTCACGATGAACCACGGCGTCTGTATCGCCGCCGAAGTCGACGAAACCCGCATCGATCGCCGGCTCGAGACCGGCTATTGCCAGGAGAAGGTCTCCGATCTCGAGACCGCGATCGAACGCGCCGAAGCGGCAGCCCAAGCGGGCGAGGCCTACAGCGTCGGCGTCCACGTGAACGCCGCCGACATGCTCGAGTCGATGCAAGAGATGGGGTTCGTCCCGGACGTGATCACCGACCAGACGAGCGCCCACGACGAACTCGAGGGGTACTACCCATCGGGGTACACCGTCGCGGAGGCCGACGACCTTCGGGAACGCGACCCCGAGACCTACGTCGATGAGAGCCTCGACACGATGGAACGCCACGTCGACGGGATTCTGGCGATGCAGGACGCCGGGGCCATCGCGTTCGAATACGGCAACAACATTCGCGGCCAGGTCGTCGAACACCGCGGCCACGAGAGCGCGTTCGACTTCCCCGGTTTCGTGCCGGCGTATATCCGACCGCTGTTCTGTGCGGGCAAAGGGCCCTTCCGCTGGGCGGCCCTCTCGGGCGATCCGGCCGACATTCACCGTACCGACGACGCCGTTCGCGAACTGTTCCCCGAAAAGGAACATCTCGCACGCTGGATCGACCTCGCACAGGAACAGGTCGCATTTCAGGGGCTCCCTGCTCGGGTCTGCTGGCTCGGGTTCGAACGAGACGAGGACGGGCTGACCGAACGCGCTCGCTTCGCCCTGCGGATCAACGAACTCGTGGCAGCCGGCGAGATTTCGGCACCGATTGTCGTTACACGAGACCACCTCGACGCCGGCTCGGTCGCCAGTCCGAACCGCGAGACCGAAGCGATGCGCGACGGGACGGACGCCGTCGCCGATTGGCCGATCCTGAACGCCCTGCTCAACACCGCCGCGGGGGCGGACATCGTCAGCGTTCACGACGGCGGCGGCGTCGGGATCGGAAACTCGTTGCACGCAAACAACCACGTCGTCCTCGACGGAACCGACCTGGCCGCCGAGAAGGCTCGCCGAGTCTTCACCACCGACCCCGGGATGGGCGTGATTCGCCACGCAGACGCCGGCTACGAGGAAGCCCTCGAGACCGCCCGCGAATCGAACGTCACGATTCCGATGGAGCGTGATGGACAGTGAGCCGGTTCGCCTCGCCACCCGGCTGGAAGAGCCCCTCGAGCGACCCGAACGACGAGACGTTTGGCGACGTGGTGTCGGCGACGACGCTCGAGGACGCAGCCGATCACCTGGCCGTGTTCGTCGGCGAGCCCTACGACGGGGCGGTCATCGGTCGCCGCGGTGCTCGCGATGGGCCTCGAGAAATCCGGACGGCGTTGGCGGGCGTGAAAACCCATCACTTCGACGCCGGGCCGGTCGGATCGGCTGCCGCCGGTTCGACGAGCGCGGAAAATCCTGCGAGGGTTCATGAGTCGACGTTCGGTGACCTCGGCGACCTCGAGGTACCCGAGGGCGACGTTTCGACCGTGCAATCCGACCTCGAGGAGTCGACGACGGCGGTGTACGACGCTGGCGCACGCCCCATCTTCCTCGGCGGGGATAATTCGCTGACCGTCCCCAACGTCTCACCGCTACTCGAGGACGGTACGGTCGGCGTCGTCAGCTTCGACGCCCACCTCGACTGCCGGCAACCGATCGACGGTCCCTCGAGTGGCACCCCATACTACCAGCTCCACGAACGCGGGCTGGACGCGTTCGCCGTCGCCGGGGCCCGCCACTTCGAAACATCGAGCACCTACGCCGAGTACATCCACGAGCAGGGCGGCACGATTGTGACGGCCGAAGCCGTTCGCCAGAACGTCGAGGCGAGTGTCGAGCGCGCACTCGAGGCGATGGCCGGCGTCGACCAGATATTCGTCAGCCTGGATATCGACGTGCTCGATGCGTCGGCGGTACCAGGCGTGAGCGCACCGACCCCGGGCGGCGTCACGACGACGGAACTGTACGCGATGCTGCGGCGCGTCGCGGCCGACGAACGGGTCGTCGGCTTCGAGGTCGTCGAGTGTGCACCACCGCTGGACATCGACGGACGGACGAGCGACGCTGCCGCGAGGGCAATCGCACACGTCCTCGCGGGGTGGTCGCGATGAGTCACGACGATAGCGAGAAAACGGTCGTCTACAACTCGAGCGAACTGGTCGTCGGCCCCGAGGTCGACGAGAACGGTGGCGACTCCACGCTTTCAGTACTCGAGGACGGGGCGCTCGTCTCCGTCGACGGTGAGGTACGCGAGGTCGGCCCGAGCGACGAGATTACGCGAAAACACCCGCCCGAAAACGCCGAGACGGCTATCGACGCCGACGGACGGGCGGTCGTCCCGGGGTTCGTCGACCCACACACCCACGCGGTCTTCGCCGGCGACCGATCTGACGAGTTCGAGGCCAAACTCGAGGGGGCGACCTACCAGGAGTTGCTCGCCCAGGGTGGCGGAATCCTCAGAACGGTCCGGTCGACGCGGGAAGCGTCCACCGATCGGCTGGTGGCAAACCTGCTGTCTCACCTCGACGTCATGCTCGCCCACGGCTCGACGACAGTCGAGGTCAAATCCGGCTACGGACTCGATACCGAGACCGAACTGCGGATGCTCGAGGCGATCGAAATTGCGAACGAGCGCCATCCGGTCGACCTCGTGGCGACCTTCCTGGGTGCCCACGCCGTACCCGAGGGGGCCGACGCGGACGACTACGTCGACGCAATCGTCGACGAACAGCTTCCGGCCGTCGCCGATCAGGGATTCGCCGAGTTCTGTGACGTTTTCTGTGAGGAGGGCGCGTTCTCGGTCGAGCAGTCCAGACGGGTGCTCGAGGCCGGCCTCGACCACGGTCTGACGCCCAAGGTGCACGCCGAGGAACTCTCACACCTGGGCGGGACGAAACTCGGGGCCGAGGTCGGCGCGGCGAGCGCCGATCACCTCCTGTACGCGACCGACGACGACGTCGAGGCGATGAAGGAATCCGGCACCGTTCCCGTCCTGCTCCCGGGAACCGCGTTCGGACTCGGCGAGGAGTACGCCGACGCACGGATGATGCTGGAGGCCGGCGTCCCCGTCGCACTCGCGACGGACTTCAATCCGAACTGTCACTCGCGGAGTATGGAGTTCGTCCAGACGCTGGCGTGCGTCGAGATGGGGATGACCCCTGCGGAGGCGCTGCTGGGATCGACGACCAACGCGGCGGCGGCGATCGGGAAAGCCGACGGAACGGGCGCGCTCGATCCCGGTTCACCCGCCGACTTCCTGGTGCTCGACGCACCGCGATACGCTCACCTGGCCTATCGATTCGACACGACGGCAATCGAGACGGTGGTCAAAGACGGACGGATCGTTGCCCGGGACGGCCGCGTCGATTCGATGGCGGAGGGTCAGTCGAGATGACTGTCGCGACGATGCCGGCTTCGAATCGCGGAAATTCGACCAAGCGTCCGTCAGTAGGTGATAATTTCGTAACCCTCAACGACGAGCGACCGGATGCTCGGGTGGCCTTCGAAGGACGCCGCCTGATCCACGCCTTCCTCTTCGATCTCCTCCTCGACACCGTAGACGTCGGCGCAGTAGTCACACGCCTGCGCGTGTTCCTCGACGGCGGCGTAGAGGGCGTGGTAGTCGTGATCCTCGTCGGCGAGGGTGGGGATCCACTGCGTTCCGGCACCGTCGAAGATCAGTTCGACGTTGTCCCCATTATCGGCGAACTCTTTCGTCGTCTGCAAGGCGTTGACGACGCGGCCGAGGTCACTTGGGGCGTCGGTTCCAGCGAGGACGACGATTGCTGCATCTGGCATACGATCACCCGTAGTTCCCGGAGAGGTACCCGAGTTGTGCGATCGTGCATGGTCCATCCACAAGCGCTGGATCGACACCGTTACACGCCGGTAAGCGGTGGTGAAATCCAATGACCGCAGAGGACGTCAAGCGAACAAACCCGATCGAACTCGACGGCGAAACGCTCAGGCCCGAGGACGTCGTCGCCGTCGCTCGAGCGGGCACTCCCGTCGCTGTCACCGACGACGCGCGAGAACGAGTTCGGGCCTCTCGCGAGCGCGTTCGAGACGTCGTCGACAGCGGCGAACCCGTCTACGGGCTGAACACCGGGTTCGGCGAACTCGTCGACGAGCGAATTCCGGCCGACCAGATCCAGCGCCTGCAGACGAACCTGCTTCGCAGTCACGCGGCCGGGGCGGGCCGGGAACTCACCACGGAGGAGACCCGGGCCATGATGGTTTCACGCATCAACGCCCTCGTCAAGGGCTATTCAGGGGTTCGTGAGGTCGTGATCGACAATCTGCTCACCATGCTCAACGAGGGGGTCACCCCCGTCGTTCGATCCCGCGGCAGTCTCGGTGCCAGCGGCGACCTCGCTCCCCTCGCGCACATGTCGCTGGTGCTCATCGGTGAGGGCGAGGCGGTACACGGTGCGGGCGACGAACGGGTTCGCGTCTCCGGCGACGTCGCCCTCGAGGCGGTCGGTCTCGAGCCGCTCTCGCTGGCTCCGAAGGAGGGCCTCGCCCTCATCAACGGCACCCAGCTGACGGTCGGGCTGGCATCGCTGCTCGTCGTCGACGGCGAACGCGTGATCGACGCTGCGGACGCTGCTGGCGCGTTGACGACCGAGGTCACGCTCGGGACGACGGCCACCTCGGATACCGCGATCCACGACGTTCGCCCTCACTCCGGGCAACAGGAGAGTGCGGCGACCGTTCGAGCGCTGACGAGCGAGAGCGAAATCGTCGACGCCCATCGGAACTGTGACCGCGTCCAGGACGCCTACTCGCTTCGGTGTCTCCCACAGGTTCACGGTGCGGTTCGCGACGCCCTCTCACACCTCCGTGCGGGCGTCGAAATCGAGCTAAACAGCGCGACCGACAACCCGCTCGTCTTCCCCGCCGACAGCGTCGACGATCGGGCCTCGGGTACCGACAGCGCCGCCGTCATCTCCGGCGGCAACTTCCACGGGCAACCGTTGGCCCTCCGCCTCGAGTACGCGCGCCTCGCGCTCATCGACCTGGGGGCGATTTCCGAGCGCCGGGTCGATCGAATACTGAATCCGAACCTGCAGGAACCACACTTGCCACCGTTTCTCGCCCCCGAAAGTGGATTGCAGTCCGGGTACATGATCGCGCAGTATACGGCCGCTGCCCTCCTCAACGAGTGTCGATCGATCGGGGCCGCCTCGAGCGACAACACGCCCGTGAGCGGCGGCCAGGAAGACCACGTCAGTATGAGTGCCCAGGCGGCACTCAACGCCAGGCGTACTCTCGAGAACGTTCGCCGAATCGTCGCGACAGAAGCCATCTGTGCGACTCAGGCGGCCGAGTACGTCGAGGACGCCTTCGACGAGGAACTGGGCGTGGATGAGGAATCGTCGACTAGCGCCGACGGCGACCAGCCACACCATCTCGGCCTCGGTGGCGGCACCGGGTCGCTCTACGATTGCGTACGAGAACGCGTTCCACCGCTCGAGGACGACCGCGTGCTCGATGCGGAACTCGATGCAGTTGCCACGGCCATCGAGAACGGCAGCGTAGACACTTCACTCTCCGAGTGGCTCCCCTCGTAACGTGCTGCTATCGATCGACCGCGCTCACTTCGTGGACGTTGGTTCTGGCCCGACCTCGAAGAAGTCCCCCAGAATCTCCTCGAGCCCACGCCGCAGGTGCTGGTGCATCGTGGGTGGCGAGATGCCCATCGATTCGGCGATGTCTTCACCGGTACTGCCGCGTGGCCAGTCGAAATATCCGCCGTAGTACGCCAACCGAAGGGCGGTGAGCTGTCGTTCGGTCAATCGATCTGCGATCCGGTTGCGCCGTTCGCTCGCCGTCGTCACTGGTCGGTCGACCTCCCGTTTCGCGACGAGTTCGGCCTCCTCGTAGACGCGCTGTAGCGCTTCGACGATCGCCCGTGTGTCAGTTTCGCGTGAGAATTCGACCGTGATGTGTCCGACGCCGTCATCGACGGTGACGTCACGAATCGTTGCACCGTACCCTTTGAGCGTTCGAACCGCGGATTCCGCGAGTCGGATCTCGATCGTTGCCTCGTTCTCGCCGTCGTGGACGAGCCGACATTCCTCGACGGTCTCGTGCGCTGTCGCCTCCTCGTACACCGTCTGACCGTCGACGCCATCGATCGTGACGTACTGGTAGGTGCGTCCGTTCGCCGTCGTCCCCGACCACTCGAGGGCACACTGACAGTCGTACTTCGTCGAGAGATCGAACGAAAAGGAGTTCCCTCCCTCGATGCGGAACTCGAGTACCGTCACGGCGTCGGCGAACAACAGCCGTCGGTTCTTGATCGCATTGATCGCGAATCCGATCGTTTCCCCGAGCAATCGAAACGCCTCCTCTTCTCGGGAGCCGAATGCGTCCTCCCGACGAGCCAGCACCGTCAACACGCCGTAGACGCTATCGCCGTGTGACAGCGGCACCGCGATCGCTGATTTGATATCGTGTTCGCGAGCAGCTTCCGCGAGGTCGGGCGGCATCTCCGGCATCGACTGCAACTCGGTGCTCGAGTGGATGGTATTCTCCTGGAGTGCATGGATAATCGGCCGGTCGTCGTCGGCGTCGTAATCGATCGCTTTGATCGCTTCGAGGTATGACGACACGTCACCACAGCCGGTCTGGTACACGACACTGCCATCGCCGGTGGGGCGGGAAATCCACGACCCACAGTACAGATCGGAGGCCACGAGTAGCTCGCAGGCTTCCTCCTCGACTGCCGACTGGGTGGGCGCTTCCACGAGGGTCTTGATTACCCGCCTGACGACCGCATTAACCCGGTTGAGCAACTCGAGTTGCTCTCGTCGTTGCTGGAGTGCCGCTTCCCGGCTCTCGAGTTCGGTTGTATCCCGTGCGAGCCACAACACGGCCTCCTGATCGTATGTCGAGGAACCGATGGGGACGACGCGACCCAGATACTGACGGGTGCCTTCGGTCGTCTCGACGTCGTACTCCACGTGTGCAATCTCTCTGCTCTCGAGAACGTGCTGTATGTGGTCGTGAAATCGATCGGCTTCCCGGTCGGAAAACGCATCCCACAACGTCCGACCGACGAATTCGTCGGGCCTGACGGTGTACAGATCGGCGGAATCCGGACGCACTTCCGTATCCAGGTACGTACCATCTGCCCCGAGGACGAACACTTCGTCCGGGAACGTCGTCGACAGGAGATCGACCAAGGTGTCTGTGGCCGGTTTTGTCTCTCTCGGTTCGGTCTGGCCAACTCCTGCCCATAACGAGTCTATCCGTTCTGGTAACTCCTCGAGAGCCGTCGGTGAGACGTAGTCGTCGCCGCCCGCTCGCACCGTGATGGTTGCCAACCGCTCACTTCCACTCCCACTCGGTGGCACGACGATGGTCGGAATCCGTCTGTCCGGGAACTCCCCTGCGAGCGTCTTGAGGCAGGATCGAACCCACGAGGGCTCACTCGAGTGACAGAGCGCCACGACGTCCTCGTAGTCGCCGAGAATCCGACGGGTTTCGACCCTAGCACTCGCGACTCGAACTTGGTACTCGGTGAGGTGTTCGGTGAGTTGCTCGATCGATGCCGTCGCTCGAGCGGGCTGCATAACGAGTACGAGCGGTTTCTCGCGTCCAGGGGGCGATGACATTGTAATCGGTGTTGGCGTAGTCAGCAGGTACGATCGACGATGGCGCAGTCGGTGGCTATGGTCGACGACGGTGTAGTTGAGTGGTACAGTCGACGATAGCGTAGTCGGCAGCTACGATCGGTGAAGACCCAGTTACCAGCGATATCAAGCCGGGGCGTGAACGTGGATGTATACTCCAACAGCGTCCCACTTCCGTTCACCCTCCGTTCGAACAGGCTGTCGGGCGTGTCTCCGCCTGTATGTGTCCACTAGTTATGGCATCTACAAATAAATAAGTCACTAGGCCGCTTCACCCGTACCCCTGTAGCACCGTGACACAGCCGGGTGTACGGCGCCTTCCCGCCTCGATCGAGCCCCCGTCGAGTCGGCCCAGTATCCGGCCGACAACAGACGAGAACGACTATCTCTGTCTATGTGAACAGTCAACAGGACTTATGGTCGTTGGTTACAACCGAAGTGGTGGGGATGGGATGATTAAGACCGTTAAGTCACTGCTGTTTCGTGATCACGGAACAGCCACGATCTACGAGTGTCGACAGTGTGGAACTGACGTCGATTCGCCGACGACGGACTGTCCTGCCTGTGGGAACGACGATATCGTTCGCTTCCATCTGCAGCGATAGCGAGTCCACACACTCACCCTCGGACACAGACACTCGTCACCCCGAGACCACGGTCTCGACTGCTGTGGCGTCTCGATCGCACAGTCGGAATCGTACTCTCGCACTGTGAGCGGCGTCTGTTGTGGCGCAGACGACGCTTCGTTGCAACATCCGAAAACCTGTGCGGCGAACGATGTGACCCAACCGATTGTCGGCGGCGATCAGCGTGATACCCATCGGTCACACGGGGGCTGACGTGTACTCCGAGAAACGGCACCGAAAACGGTTCACAATCCGAGACGAGAACCGTCGTCTCGCCGGGTGTTCAGATATGATCCTGGTCTTTTAGCTCGTCGATGACGTCGTCGACGAACGCGTCGACGCTCTCGTACGGGAACTCACCACCGGACAGCTTCGTGTTCAGTTCCATCGCCGTCATCGAGAAGTCCCCCGACTCGAATTTCGTCCCCGGCCCGTTCGGCAGGGCTGGAACGAGATCCATCGGACTCGAGATGGGGTAGTCTGCGCCTTCGAACGCCTCGGTAAACTGCTCGCGGAGTTCAGCTTCGTCTGCCATACCAGCAGGATATTATAGCGGATAAATAATAAACCTGTTTACTACGAACACCAGGGTCGTCGAGAGTCGATGCGTCGGACGGCCATCCGATCGAAGAACCAAATCCTCATAGGGGATGTTGTGACGATGTACCGCCGATCGTCTACTTTGTGGCGGACGATCGGTAGGACGTACAACGTTCCCTATTAGTTCTCGCCGACTTGATCGGCAATCTCTTCGACGATCTCCGGATTTCGCAGGGTGGAGGTGTCACCCAACTCCTCGCCCGAGGCGATGTCCTCGAGCAAGCGACGCATGATCTTGCCCGAGCGCGTTTTCGGCAGTTCGGGCGTGAACAGCACCTCCTCGGGGCGGGCGATCGGCCCGATGCTGTCCTCGACGCCCTCGACGATGCGGTCGTGCATTCCGTCCGTTGCCTCCTGGCCGTCCTCGAGGATGACGTAGGCGTAGACGGCCTGGCCTTTCACCTCGTGGTCACCGCCGACGACGGCGGCCTCGGCGACGCCCTCAACACCGACGATGGCGGACTCGATCTCCATCGTTCCCAGTCGGTGGCCCGAGACGTTGATCACGTCGTCGACCCGCCCGAGCACGGTGATGGAGCCGTCCTCGTCGATCTTCGCGCCGTCCTCGGGGAAGTAGACCCACTCGTCGGCGTCCGGATCGGAGTACTCCTGCCAGTACTCGTTCAGGAAGCGGTCGTCGTTGTTGTACAGCGTGCGCAACATCCCCGGCCACGGGTTCTGCACCGTGAGGTAGCCAGCGTTCCCCGCACCGACCTCCTCGCCAGCGGCGTCGACGATCTTCGCGTCGATACCCGGAAGGGGCGGGCCGGCCGATCCGGGTTTCATCTCGCCGATCCCTGGCAGGGTGGTGATCATCATCCCGCCGGTTTCGGTCTGCCACCAGGTGTCGACGACCGGGCAGGACTCACCGCCGATGTGTTCGTAGTACCACGTCCACGCTCTGGGGTTGATCGGTTCGCCCACGGTTCCGAGCAGGCGGAGACTCGAGAGGTCGTGGGCGTCAGGGTAGCCGGTGCCCCACTTCATGAACGCGCGAATCGCCGTTGGCGCGGTGTAGAAGATGTCGACCGTGTTCGTCTCGATAAGTTCCCACAGTCGGTCTTTGTCGGGGTAGTCGGGGGTTCCCTCGTACATCATCGTCGTCGTGCCCAGCGTGAGCGGCCCGTAGACGATGTAGGAGTGGCCGGTGATCCAGCCGATGTCGGCCGCACACCAGTAGGTGTCCTCGGGTTTCACGTCCAGGACGGCGTGAGACGTCCACGCCGCATACGAGAGGTAGCCACCCGTGGTGTGTTTGACCCCTTTGGGCTGGCCCGTCGTCCCCGAGGTGTACATCAGGAACAGCATGTCCTCGGCGTCTCGCTCGACCGGCTCGACGGAGGCGCCCGCGTGGTCGCTCACCAGTTCGTCGTAGTCGTGTGCGTTTGCGCCGAGGAAGTGTTCGAGTTCATCACCGAGTCGATCGACGACGACCGTTTCGACGTCGTGGTCGACCCCGCGAAGCCCCTTGTCGGCTTTTTCCTTGTGGTTCAGCGGATCACCGCGGCGGTAGTAGCCGTCGCAGGTGACGAGGTACTCGCTCTCGGCCGCGTTCATCCGCGTCGCGAGCGCGTCCGCGGAGAAACCGGCGAAGACGACCGAGTGGGGCGCCCCGATGCGCGCACACGCGAGCATCGCAATTGGCAACTCGGGAATCATCGGCATGTACAGCGTGACGACGTCGTCTTCCTCGACGCCAAGCTCCTGGAGGGCGGCGGCGAACGCTTCGACCTCGTTCAACAGGTCGCCGTAGGTGTAAGTGCGCGTCTCGCCGAGTTCGCCCTCCCACTTGATCGCCGCACGGTTTTTCGCGCCGTCTTCGACGTGGCGGTCGAGGCAGTTGTACGAGGCGTTGAGCGTCCCACCGGTGAACCACCGATAGAACGGCGCGTCCTCGTCCTCGAGCACCGTGTCGTACTCGTCGAACCAGCTCACCAGGTCGGCCGCCTGCTCCCAGCAATCGGGCCAGTTCTCCTCGAAATCGTCGTAGATGCCGGGGTCGCTCACGTTCGCCTGTTCGACGAACGATGCCGGCGGCTCGTACGTTTCGCCCGCAGCTAGCCGCGCCTCGAGTGCCGATTCGGTGTCATCCCCGGATTCACGCTCTGATGACTCGTCTGGCATGGTTAGCGGGAACAATGGTCATGAAGGGGATAAGCTTTCGCCTCAGCATCGTATCGTGCCACGGTTTCGGAGACACGAACGTCGAACGAGGTGGAGATGGCGATCCGTTTACGTTTCGAAACGCCCTCACTCGGCCGTGACGAAGCCCAGTACGAGCAGAACGACACCAAGTGCGATCGCGATCGAACCCGTGACGGTCGCCTCCGTCAACACAACGGTCGCGCCGGCGACGACCCCGGCGCTTCCACCACCGATCGCTGCAACGGGGACGAAGGAACTCGAGTGATCCCCCTCTGCTGGTGTCGTCGTTGCCGATTCGGATTCGTCTGTGGTTCCGCTCTCGGCGTGTTCCAGCGACTGCACTCGGGACTCGAGTGTCGAGAGCGTCTCGCGAACCGACTCGAGTGACGTGTCGGTGTCGCCGGTTCCCTCGACGTCGAGCTGGGTTACGTCGTCCTCGAGTTCGGCGAGTTTCGTTTCGAGAGTAGCCGTCTCCGCGTCGAGTTCGTCGAGTGTTGATTCGACAGCCGTCAGCGCCTGTTCGTCAGCGGATAGCGCTGGCTCGTGCTCGAGCGAATCGACCGTTTCAGTCAGCGACTCGACCTCGGCTTCGAGCGTGTCCGTTCTGTCGACCGCGTTCGTCGCCAGTTCGTCGATGTGCTCGAGGTCGTCGGTCGCGTCTGTTACCTTCGTTTCGATCGTTGTCACTGCCGTTTTGGTTTCATCCCGAACCGACTGGAGTTCGTCCCGTGTCTCCTCGAGTCGTCGCTCCACCGTGGCGAGTTCCTCAGTTATCGTCGCCTCGAGCACGGCGTCTTCCGATGGGTCGTCGTTGGGCGTCTCGAGGGTTGCCAGGTCGGATTCGACCGTCTCGAGGGTCGACTCGAGTTCCAGTACGGTCGTTTCGAGGGCGTCGAGTGCTGTGCGGGTCGCGTACTCGTCAGGATTCGGTGCGGGTTCGTCGGTGCCAGACGCCTGGTCGACCGTCTCTCGTACCGAAAACAGATCGGTTTGAACCGTCTCGGACTCGTCGACGTCGGACACCTGTTCGAGGTCGGCTCGGATCGACTCGAGATCGGATTGCACCGCCTCGATCGTCGTTCGTAGCGTCTCGGTCGATTCGAATTGTTCGGCGAGGGTTGTTTCGAGTGCTGTTGTCGTCTCGCCCTGATCGTCGAGCGTTTCTTCCAGTTCCTCGAGCGTCTGGCCCTGTTCGTCGAGGGTTTCGCCGTGCACGTCGAGGGTTTCGCCCTGTTCCTCGAGAACATCCCCTCGTTTCTCGAGGGCTGCGGCGGTCACCTCGAGGCGCTCACCCTGTTCTTTCTGGGTCGTACCCTGTTCGTCCAGTCGGTCGGTGATCGAGTCCTGGTGCTCCTCGATGGCCGTGACATCCGCCTCGAGCGTGGAAATCGCGGTTTCGCGTTCCTCCCGTGAGCGTTGCAGTTGTGCTGAAACGCCGTCGACGGCCTCCTCGAGTGTCGAAACCTCGACAACGGTCTCCTCGAGTGCATCCAGGTCGTGGATGGTCGCTTGCAGTTCGGATCGAACCGTCTCGAGGTCGGTCTCCACGGTGTCAACCCGATCCGTTATCGCCTCCTCACGATCATCGAGATGGGTTTCGACGTCGGCAAGTCGCGTCTCGAGATCGGTTCGTTGTTCCTCGAGCCGGGCCGAAATGTTCGTCATACGCTCGTCGAATTCCTCGCTCGTCACCTCGAGCGTACCTGAAACGTCGTCAACGGTCGCTGTGACGTCGTCCACTGCCGTCGTTACGGCTTCGACATTCGATGTGACCACTTCGACTTCCGAGGTGACCGCATCGACATCCGTCGACACCTCCTCGACATCCTCGTTGACTGCCCCGAGCGCTGTCTCGAGCGCT
Source organism: Natronosalvus vescus (assembly GCF_023973145.1). Classification (NCBI taxonomy): domain Archaea; kingdom Methanobacteriati; phylum Methanobacteriota; class Halobacteria; order Halobacteriales; family Natrialbaceae; genus Natronosalvus; species Natronosalvus vescus. The sequence goes on along the minus strand of NZ_CP099546.1, from coordinate 3,720,684 downwards.
GCCTCGGTTGCCGCGGTGGCTTCGAGGGCACGGACGTCGTCGTCGATTTCGTCGACAGTCGTGTCGATACCGGTAACAGTCTCGTCAATCCTCGAGACCGTCGTATCGAGGTCACCGAGATCGGCCTCGAGGGCGTCGATACTCCCCTCGAGAGCATCCCGATCTGCTTTGAGGGTCTCGACGTCGCTAGCCGTCTCCGTGAGCGACTCCTCGACGGACTCGATATCGACGCTATTGTCGTCGACACGTTCCGAAAGCGTCTCGAGGGTCGACTCGAGTGCCGAGACCGATGCTTGCAGGGTGTCACGTGACTCCTCGAGAGCCGCGACTGTCTCGGCGGCCGCACGCGTCTCGATCCGATCGGCGTGCGTCTCGAGGGTATCGGTGACGGTGGTCAGGTCGTCTCCAAGGTCTGTGAGGTCGTCGGTAATCGATTCGACGGTCGCCGCGAGTGCATCGACGTCCTCGATCGGTGCGCTCGCATCGGCGACGGTGGCGACCTCTTCGGCCACGGCATCCACGTCGTCGGACAGCGTCTCGAGTTCCGTCCGTAACGCGTCGACCCGTTCGTCTCGCGACCCGAGACGGTCGAACAACTGTGTGATCGCGTCGTCGGTTCGGCCACCGCTGCCATTCGCTTCGGTCTCGTCGAACTCGAACGCCGCACCTGTGTCGCCGTCCGTTCCACCAGAGCCGTCCTGACCTGCGGTGGTGGTTCGAGCCGACGACTGAACGACGGTGGATCCACCCGAACCGTTCGAGGGGGCGTCGGTCGCCGACTCGACGTCACTCCACGTAACGGATTCGTACGCGTCGACATCGTCTTTCGCCGCGGCGAGTGCGCCACGAACTGGACTCTCGGCAGGATCCGAAGCGAGACGGACTCCGCGGATGGAAAACGGAAGCTCTGCGGCATCGAACCGACCGCCGAGGAGAAACTCGATCCCCTCGATGGCCTCGTCGCCGGCGACGGCTACCGGCACGCTGATCCCTTGCTTGAGGTCGGCCTCAACGGCCTGGCGTTCGATGGCTGCCACGAGAGCTGCCGCGAGGGAATCGTGTGCCTGAGCCAGTGCGCTCTCGATGCCACCAGCGGCTGCACTCGGGTCGAGCGCGAAATCATCGAGCACCGATGCAACCTGGTCGGGGGAATGACCCGTCTGGGCGGCGGCCTGCTCGACGATCCACTCACTTCCTTTCGCGAGCGAGCAAACGAGCACGGGAACGCCGTAGTACGACAGCGCGAGACTCGTCGACTGAGATTCGATACACACCCCGAGACCCGTATAGTTGTCTTCCTCGAGCTGGTCGTACACGACGGCAAACCCCTTGCTGATCGGGGTTCCCTCGAACCCGAGGTCGTCGATCGCCGTGGCGACGACGTCCCGGTGAGCGGCCGTCGGCTCCGAGGCATCGACGAGCGTCCCGGGCGTCGTATACCAGAGGGAGTCGCCCTCAGCGTCCGCAGTTACCGCGTCGATCAGGATCTCGAGGGCCGGTTCAGCGTACTCCGCAACCTCGAGGACGCCGTTCGAGAACAGTGGCATCGGTTCCGTCTCGAGCGCTCGGGCTGTCGACGCTGCGGCGTCGCCGACGAGGTACGTCGTCCCGTCGTGCTCGAACCGTAGCGTCGAGTCGTCGGTTCCGGTTTCGACGCCGTGATCGTCGATGTCGGCGTCGTATTCGTCGATGTCAGTGTCGCTATCAACCGAGAGAACGACCGCCGGCTGTGTCGTCACCACCAATTCAGAGTGGCCACCGCGTGCCGACCGGAGGGCCCCCGTTCCAATATCGAGACCGAAGTCCATGCGACCGGATGACGTGGCGGGCTCTTTGCCTTTTGGCTCCGAATACCAGAAGTGAAAATCAGCGCGGGAACGGAGTGGTCGGCTTCGGATTGACGACGTCTGCGGCTGGCCGGGCTACCTTACAGCGGCTCGAGCCCGTTCTCCGCTCGAAGCACGTCGATGTACTCCCGGAAGCCCGACTCGAGGTCGTACTCGGGTTCGTAGCCCAGGTCGTCCTTCGCCGCGGTCATGTCGAGTTTCTGTGTCCAGGGGAGTTCGCCCTCGTCGGAGACCTCGAGATCGGCGTCCGGAACGATCGCTTCGACGGCTTCGGCAGCCTCCCGGATGGTCGCGACGGTGCCACGGACGTTGTACACTCGACGGGAGAGTCGTGCATCGGGGGCGAACGTCGCCTTCCGGAACGCCTGCGCAATGTCACGAACGTACTGCCAGTCGATTACCTGATCGCCGTACTCGACCGCGAAAGACTCGCCGAGAGCGGGCTTTTCGATGATGTTGGCGAGGAACGCGGAGCCGCCGGTTTCCCGGTACGGGCCGTACGCGACCGTTGGGCGCAAGGCGACGTGGGAGACGTCATGATCGTCGTAGTAGACGCGAGCCTGGTGCTCGTTGTACTCCTTGGTCGCGCCGTACAGCGTATCCGGGTAGACGAGGTCGTCCTCGGTGACCCAGCCATCGTTGTCGGTGTAGTTCGTTGGCGGCGCGAACACCGCGGCCGAGGACGCCCAGGCGACGCGTTCGACCTGATCGTCGAGGATACGAGCGGTCTCGAAGACGTTGTTCGTTCCCTCGATGTTGACTTGCATCGCCGCCCGTGGGTTCTCGCGTGCGGTCGTTGTCAGGAGTGCAGCGAGGTGAACGATGTGGGTCGCTCCTGTCTCGCGGACGGCCCCGATGACGTCCGTGACCTCGGAGACGTCGCCACGACGGATCTCCACGTCGTCGACCACCTCGAGTTTCTCGAGAATGCGCGGGTTAGTCGAGAGGTCGAACGCGACCACCTCGTGGCCCTCAGCGACCAGATCTTCGACCACGTACGACCCGATGAATCCCGTACCACCTGTAACGAGCACTGTAGCTCCAGACATTATCACGAACGTCCATCGACGACGCTAAAAACGTTCTGACACGAGACGAACGACCTGACTGACGTGCAGGCAGCACCACCGCCTGAGTTCGTGGTGCAGTAGTTCGATCTGGTGACTGGAGGGGTGCTCGAAAAGTTGGGAGTGAAGTGGCGAAAGATGGGAGATTATGGTGGTTGCAAACGGGAGAGTATGGTGGTTGCAGACGGAGAGTATGGTGGTAGCAAACGAGAGAGGACGTGCGCATCGAGTGAGACGGATCCAGGGGGCCGAACGTGGTTAATCCGGGAGTTGACCGAATGGACGGAAATTGCATGGGACGGTAACGTCTCGCCCGAAGACGAAAATCACGCCACAGTGTCTTCCTTTCGATGATACTCAATTCTCTGGGTACCTTTCCGCACCGACGGCGACTTGGTCGCCGATAGCAAGCTGCTTGCCCCATTCGGATTCGGGTATGTGCGTGTTGACCATGAGTCGAAAGTAGTGATCGAACCAGTCCGTGTTCGCCCACGACGGCAGCGTCCGCTCTCGGTTCTCGATGAACGTTTCCCGAAATCCGGCGGTTTGCTCGCCGGTGTCTGGATCTCGAGTGGGGACGACACACCGTTGACATGGGTTGTTTCCGTGGAACGTGACGGAACCGATGTCGAACCCAACGGTTTCACCAGGTGGCCCGTACAGTCGATCCTCCCAAAACGGGTTCGGAACGTCGAGTTCGACGTTCGAACGCAATCGGCGGCGCATCTCCACCGTGTCGATCTCTTCGAACCACAAGGCGACCGCCTCGAGCGTCGCAGTGCTGATGACCGTCGGCCCCGAGGCATCCGTATCGTCAGGATATCCGCCTTCGTCGTTGCGGACGACCTGTACCTCGTACCCGAAGAACTCGGCTAGCCACGACTCGAGGGCACTGCGGTCGGCATCGAGGTGATACGTTCGTTCCCGACGTCCCCCGTTCTCCCTTATCGTGACGGTTGCGCGTTCGAGGTCGTAATCGGTTCGTATTCGGTGGATTCGTTGTTCTCGCTTCCCGTTGACGTACTCCCCAGCAGCGTCGAGAATCGCGTAGCGGCGATCCCACTCGAGCGCGCCATTTTCGATGAGCCTGGCCGTCGAGACGGACGCCGCGTCGAGTGACTTGATCGGATAGACCGAGAGCCGCTCGAGCTGAACCTGCTCCATTGGAAAGGAGGTGGGTCTCCGATGCAATAACGTTTCATCAACCGATGCTGACAACAGCGACCCTCGAGATGCTGGTGTAACTGGTAATCGAAACGAAAACCCGGGTCTCACCCAGGGAAGTTACTCGTGGAGCCCGCCGACCTCGTCGTAAAACGACGACGAAAGTTGGTCGGCCATCTCTTCATCGGGATCGATCCGAACGTCGACCACCGTCGGAACGTCCGCGGCTTTCGCACCGGTGAGCGTCGCCTCGAGGTCGGTCGGATCGGTGACCCGTACGCCATCCCCGCCCAGTGCTTCCGCGATGCCGACGAAATCGGTGTCGTGGAACGTCGCGCCGGGGATTGCGTCGTCCATCTGGCGAACCATTCCGAGGGAGGTGTCGTTGAGGATGACGAACGTCGGGGCGACGTCGCAGTCGACGGCGGTCTCGAGCGCCGTCATCGTCATCGCAAAACCGCCGTCTCCAGCGACACAGATCGCATCGTTTCCGAGCAAGGCCGCCGTGACCGCAGCGGGGGCGGCCCAGCCCATTGCGCCGACACCACCGCTGCCGTAGTAGCTTCCAGTTGTCGGCATCTGCAGGTAGTTCAGGAGCCAGAAGCGGTTGTTCCCCGAATCGGCCGTCACGACCGTCTCCTCGTCGACGATGGACTGGATCGCCGCACAGACGCGCTGGGGTTTGATCGGCGTGCTGTCGTCGTCGCAGGCCGAGGCGTGGAAGTCTTCGCGCGCGGTCGCCGCCCGCTCGAGCGCCCAGTCGTTCGACAGGGTCGACGGTTCCCGGTCGTCGGCGGCCTCGAGTAATGCACCGAGCGTTTCGTTGGCATCCCCGATGAGACCGATGTCGGCCGGGTAGACCCAGCCGGCGTTGCGCGAATCGATATCCGCGTGAATAATCGTTTGCTCGTCGGGTCGGATGAACGACTTCGCCTGCCAGTTGGTGTCCATCGGGTTCATTCGACAGCCGACGATGAGGAGGGCGTCGGCCTCGCTCACGACTCGGTTGGCTCCCTCGTGTCCGAACGATCCGATCACACCGGCCGCTCGCTCGTGGGTTTCCGGAATCGTCGACTTCCCCAGATAGGAGGTCGCAACGACGGCATCGTAGGCCTCGGCGACGGCCTCGAGGCGGTCGTAGGCGGTGTCTTCGGTGGAATCGGCCTTTCCAGCACTGGCGTGGACGCCGTTACCCGCCAGGATAACCGGTCGATCGGCGCTCGCGAGCGCGTCCGCGGCCGCTTCGACGTCACTGTCGGTTGGGGCTGACGACCAGTTTTCGACCTGTGCCTCGTCGTTCCAAACGGCTGGGGTGCTGTCGGCGGGTAGGTCGTCGGTAATCGCCGACCCGTCGAAGATGACGGCACACGGGCCATTTCGACCGGCAGTGGCGTGTTTGAACGCCAGTTGCACCGTCCGGACGGTTTCGGTGGGCGTTCTCGGGAACCACCACTCCTTGGTCACCCCGTCCAGTATCTTCGGAAGCGACAGGCCGCCGTAGTCGCCTCGAGATTGCTGGTACGGTGCGAGGGTGGAGTAATCGCCGCGTTCCGAGGCTTCGGTCAGGACGACCATCGGCGAGGAGCCGAGTCGAGCCTCCATCTGTCCGATCGTTCCGAGGCTTCCAATCCAGGGGCCCTGTCCGGCGAGTACGGCGGGTGAACCGGTCATGCGACCGTAGGCCTCAGCCATGACGCTCGCCTCGCGCTCGTCGCGCGGGCGAACGACGGTCACGTCCGTCTCGCGGTGGCCAACAGTCTCGAACAGTTCGATGATGCGACCGCCGGGATAGCCGAAGATGTACTCGACGTCCAGGGCCTCGAGGGTATCCACGATGCGGTCGGTGGTCGATTGCGTCTCCGCTGTCGAAGCAGGTGTGTCGTCCATTGTAGCGTCGATAGTTGGTTATTCGGTTGTCTCGCGTTCGACGTGGGTCGTCTCCTCGACGATGAGAATCTCGCTTGCCCCCATATCTGCAAACGTGGCGGCATCGGCCTGCACCTCCTTGCCCACCTCGGAGTCGAACGCTTCCGACATCGTCTGTTGATCCGGAAACGACAACCGGACAATCCCGTCGTACGGCGACTTTGCCGGATCGGTTGGCGTCGAGGTCGCATACCGCTCGAGTCCAGGGAGTTCCGTCGCGAGGTCGATGTGGTCGCCCTGCCAGCGCTCGAGAAAGTCCGCGTGGGTTAGCCCCTCCTTGCGAACGAGGAGGTTAACGAACGTAATCATGTTCCGTGCGTTCTCTCTTCGGGTTGTCCCTTTGCTCTGTCGGTTCACAAAACGTGCCACTCTGTCAAACAGTATGTTGTTTCGAACTCGAGTAAATATCCACAATTGATAATGAAACGGACACATATTCGCATGCAAATATAACCGTTTTTTGAACGGAGTGTTTTAGTAGGAACCGCCACACTGAGTCGTGTTCGAGTTAGGTAGTGTCACACGGGATGACGAAGCAGGTACGTTTATACCTCAGAACAGTGATCGTTCACCCATGTCAGAAACCGGGTCGGAGCCTCGACCGATACGCACCTCACTTCCGGATCCGACGACGGCGTCGAACATCCAGTACTTTGGTGGCGTTGGCAGCGAACAACCGAAATCACCGCATCCGGAGACACATTCGACCGATACGGCACTATTCGACGATTTGCGCCGACTCGCTATCGACGACGAGACGACGACCGAATTCGGATCTGCGGCGTACGTAAGCGAGTTCCGATCACGGACCGCCGAGAAGACGGCAAACGCGGTCGATGACCAGTTCGACGACACCGATTACGCCCACATCGATCGAGCGGTTTCCGCCGTGGAGAACCGCCAACTGCTCTGTATCGACCGGCTCGTCGGTACCCACCCTGGTGCGACGTTTTGCTGTCGACTGTACGTCCCACCGTCATACGCCCGAATCGCCCACGCGTGGGCGAAGTTGTTCGAACCGACCGATGGTCGCGAACCCGATTTCGTCACCGTCCAGCTCCCAGACGAGCAGGAGACGGCGATTCGTATTCTCCCCGACGACGGGTTCACCGCGGTTCTCGGCAGTGATTACACGGGCGAAGCCAAGAAATCCTTCCTCCGGCTGTTTATGTATCGGCTCAAGCAAGCTGGTGGTCTTGGCCTCCACGCCGGGAGCAAGCGCGTGTGTGTTCAGACTGGCTCGGGTTTGACTGCATCTGACTCGGATCCGGCTGATTCTGACTGTGGTTCGACTGATTCTGACTCGGATACGACTGCCTCGAGCGCCACCGACCCAACGGACTCGAGTGGGGAGATAATCTCCGACCCGTCGTCAAAACTCCGGACGGTCGGACAGCTATTCATGGGACTCTCCGCAACTGGCAAGTCAACGCTCACCGCTCACGGGTGCTGGCTCGAGGAACCGGAGGGAGCCGAGATGGTACAGGACGACGTCTGTGCGCTGTTGCCGGATGGCTCCGTGGCCGGGAGCGAGGGCGGCGGTCTCTACGTCAAAACCATCGATCTCGACGCGGCCGAGCAACCCGGACTCCACGCCGCTGTCACCGACGACTCGGCCGTTCTCGAGAACGTCGGTGTTGGGGAAGGTGGTAGTGTAGATTTCACCGACGATCGTTACACGCGAAACACCCGGGCAGTAATTCGACGATCCGAGTTACCGAGTGCGAGCGACGATATCGACCTCGAAGGTGTCGATCACCTCTTTTTCATCACACGGAATCCGTTGATGCCGCCGGTTGCGAAACTCGATCCCGAACAGGCCGCCGTTGCGTTCATGCTGGGGGAATCGATCGAAACCAGCGCCGGCGACCCGGAACGCGCCGGCGAACACATCCGCGTCGTTGGGACGAATCCCTTCATTATCGGCCCGGAGGGTGACGAAGGAAATCGGTTCCGAGCACTCGTCGAATCGTTGGATCTCGAATGTTTCGTGTTGAACACTGGATCGATTGGCAATCGGGATTGTGGCGATATGGTCGATTCTTCGGATTGTGGTGATATCGGTGACTCGGAGCTCGGTGGGTCAAAGGATATCGGTGTGAAAGAATCGGTCACGATCCTCACGGAACTCGCGCGCGACCGAGTTGAATGGGAACGTGATGACCAGTTGGGACTCGCCGTTCCTACAGCGGTTCCCGGACTGGCAATCGAAGACTACCGGGTAGCGGATTACGTCACTGAGTACGAGCGGGCGCTCGAGTCGTTACGGGCCGAACGCCGCGCGTATCTCGAGTCGTTCGACCATCTAGACGAGGCGATCATCAACGCTGTGTACTGATCTAGGTTCTGTATTCTGGTCTTGTTTGACGATAGCACCGACAATACACGCGGAGCGACATGGTAGGCGGATCGACACGCCGAGGGGCTCGACGGTGTAGTGATGGGCAGGTCTTGCCGGTCTCGAGCACCGTTATATGCGAATAGGCCAAAGAGGAGCCAATGAGCGCACAGCTACGAAAACCAACCGAGCGAACCTGTGAGCGCTGTGGTCGTACGGAACGGTGGGCGACGCGGCGGTCGGCCTGGCAACTTGCCGACGGTGGAGATTGTGGGAGTCCCCACTGTATCCACGAGTGGGATATCAACGGGACGTTTTATCCATTCGAGGAGGGGAACTCCCGGTAACCGTGCCTTCGAATGACCGGTTCAACGGAACGGTATAACGGAAAAGGAGTGACCCACCCCACCGTGTCGAGTGTTGTATATAGAAGTGGTGAGTCGGAATGGGGAGAGAGACCCCACTGTGTCGAGTGTTCCGTCGGGTACGGGTGGGGTGGGGTGAGGAGTCGAGTGCATTGTTGGTAGCAGGCAGTAGGCAGGTGCATGGGAGGAAGTATGTTCGTGCGGATGGTGGGTGTGTGCTCGTGCAGATGGTGGGTGTGTGCTCGTGCAGATGGTGGGTGTGTGAGTTGTGTAGGTTGTGTGGGTGGTGGGTGATGAAACTCGAGACACAGACACGTTCGGACGTAAGGAAGAACCACGAACGCGTCCAATTGTAAGAATAGATCACGAATACGTCTGAGACTAAACGCCGAGTCAACATCGAAAAGATAGTGATTGATGAGTTTGAAGGAGAGTCTACTCGAGGGGATAGACGTGTTGAGTGGGGGATGGCATCGTTCCGTTCGACCCGTTCGAGTACGGTTCGCTACTGTCGTATGCATGTTCCGTCGTGGTATGGATACGATCGGCGTTGACGTGGGTACTATCGGCGTGTGAAACCGCGTTTGCAAATCTGAGACGACGATGGGATCGATGCTTCCAATGTGGCTGGAGCAATCTGGGTTCCCTTCCAAATCTCCCTTCGGGAGACTGCTGACTCACCATACCGTTCCGAACACTCGACATAGTGGGGTGTGTTTTTACCCAGAAACAACAAACACTGGACGCACACGACACGGTGGTTTTATATATGATTGGGTGAGGAGTAGAAGGCATGCCGCTGTTCGACCGGGACACGTCGATTTTTTCCGATGAGGACGTGCTACGCGAGGACTATCAGCCGGAGTCGATCCAGGAACGAGACGAAGAGATCGACACGTACATGGCCTCGCTTCAGCCCGTCATCAACGGTGCACAACCACGCAACCTCTTTCTGTACGGCAAAGCGGGTGTGGGGAAAACCGCCGTCACTCGCTATCTCCTCTCACATCTCGAGCAGGACGTCGACGCCTACGACGACGTCGAACTGACCGTCGTCTGGCTCAACTGTAACAATCTCTCCTCCTCCTATCAGGTCGCGGCGAACCTCGTTAACGAACTGCGGCCGGCGAACCGACAGATCAGCACCACTGGCTACCCGCGACAGACCGTCTTCGATATGCTCTACACCGAACTCGAGAAAATTGGCGGTACCGTCCTGATTGTCCTCGACGAGATCGATCACATCGGTGACGACGACGGTATTCTGTACGAGCTGCCACGTGCTCGAGCGAACGGCTATCTTTCGTCCGTTAAACCCGGGATCATCGGCATCAGTAACGATCTCAGTTTTCACGATAGTCTTTCACCGAAAGTCAAGGACACCCTCTGTGAGGAGGAAGTTCACTTTCCACCGTACACGGCTGGAGAGTTGCGAAGTATCCTCGAACAGCGAGCAGAAAACGCGCTGTACGATGCGGCCTACGAGACGAACGTTCTCTCGCTGTGTGCTGCCCTTGCGGCTCAGGATACCGGCAGTGCGCGTCAGGCACTGGATCTCCTCTACAAGGCCGGTGATATCGCGCGGGCAGCCGACGAAGGGACGATCACGGAAGCACACGTGCGGGACGCCCAACAAGCGCTCGAGCGCGGCCAGATCCGTCAGGGAATGATGGAGTTGACCAGACACGGTCATCTGGCGCTGGCCGCGGTGTTGAGCATCGCAATTGGTGAGGAGACGCCCGCTCGCGTTCGGGAAATCTATCCACAGTACTCCGCGATCGCTGAACGGTTTGGTACCAAGCCACTCGTGCGACGGCGGATGCACGACCACCTCTCGGATCTGGCAATGCAGGGAATTCTCAAACGATACGCTCGTAACCACGGTCGATCCGGCGGGCAATACTACGAGTACGATCTCGACGTGACACTCGAGTTGGCCCTCGACGTGGTCGACGAACTCGAGGACGTCGATATTTCGCACGAGGCGGTACGCAAGGCTCGTCAGCGCGGGCTCCACTGACGCTCATCTTCGCTCACGTGATTTTCCAACGGTTCGGTACGGGCCAGAACACTCGACACGGTGGGGTGAGGGTACCAACACGTCGAGTTTCGGTCGGTCAGACACCTCGAATTACCTATCGTCCACCCTCGTACTCGAACACTCGACATGGTGGGGTGTGGGTGACATCACGTCGAATTTTGGTCGGTCAGATATCTCGATTTGATCATCTCTCATCTTTAAGCAAGAACACTCGACGCAGTGGGGTGGGGGTGACTTACAGACGTACGCGAATGGCCTGGCAACACTGAACGGGTCATCCCCTGCCCCCTTCCGAAAGTACAGTTTGGACGTCCATCAGTCCGACACAGTTGCGAGGCAGCGTACGTTTTTCCTCGAGCAGTGCCAATCAACGCGTATGCCAACTGTCTACATCACCGTGCCCACAGACGCCGCTTCCGAAATCGCAGAAACGCTCGTTTCCGAGCGACTCGCGGCCTGTGTCAACCAGCTGGCTACGACGTCAACGTACCGGTGGGAAGGTACCATCCATCGCGAGGATGAGACCGTATTGCTCGCCAAAACGAGTGCCGACCGATACGACGATCTGGTCGACCGCGTGCTCGATATCCATCCACACGACGTTCCTTGCATCGAGCGCTTCGACGAAGACGACATCCTCGAGGCGTTCAGTGAGTGGCGTGACGACGTTACACATTGAGTCCACTAACTGCCGGCTGATTCGGTTCCGGACTGAACAGGAAATTCCGTGACCGTTTCTCGACTGGTACCACGTCACACTGTCACAGGACTCGACTAACCCGAATGGCAACCCTTAAAACTCGAGCGAGGATTCATTCGGGTATGGCTGGAACCATCGAAGTGCTCGTACCGGGTGGCCAGGCCAACCCTGGCCCACCACTCGGCCCCGAGCTCGGACCGACGCCCGTCGACGTACAGGCGGTCGTCAGCGATATCAACGAGCAGACGGCAGCGTTCGACGGCACCGAAGTGCCGGTTACCGTCGAGTACGAAGAGGACGGCTCTTACACGATCGACGTCGGTGTCCCACCGACGGCTGCCCTCGTCAAAGATGAGGCCGGATTTGATACCGGCAGCGGCGAACCCCAGAAGGACTTCGTCGCTGATCTCTCGATTGAGCAAGTGAAAACGATCGCCGAGCAGAAGAAACCCGACCTGCTCGCGTACGACACGAAAAACGCGGCGAAGGAAGTCGTCGGCACCTGTGCCTCGATGGGCGTCACCATCGAAGGCGTCGACGCTCGTGAATTCAAGGCGAAAGTCGACGACGGCGAATACGACGACGTTCTCGTCGAATAACGCGACTGCGCTGGTCGCTTTTCTGTCTTTACGGTTTGAGTAATAGCCCTCGTTCCGTCTGTCTCGAGCGATAGTGTGATCTGAATCGTTCACCTGTCCGATTCACGTCCAATCCATTTCGTTTCTCTACCCCCTCCCGCCTCAATACTAGTCTCTTTTTCTCTCCGCCTCGTTGTTCCATGGCCGGTCTCTTCTCACCCCGTCGCTCAGACTCCGCTATTTCGTCTGTTTCCTTCTCCAGTGGTGATTGCCTCGAGCACCTCGCTGTCCGATAGCAGTCACGTACGGTGTACGGTATACTGTTGTCCGATAGTAGACGAACGTCCCGACCTCTCGCGTCATGCCGCTTCAAAAACAGGATGGGTGGGGAATGAAATAGCTCCTCGAGTCAGCGTCCCACTTACACCTTGTTCGCGGGAGGAACGACTCGCTCGTCCTCTCGCCAGATGCCCCCACCGGCGAAGAGGACGCGCGCCCCGGATCCGATCCCCAGGGCAAGCGCGATGGCCGTCAGTGAAAAACCGACAACCGGGACGAGTGCCGTGAGACCGCTGAGCAGTCCGCCGACGAGAATCCAGTGAGATCGATGGGTCGAACCGAAGCGAGATGCGATCACGCCGCCGATGCTCACGTATCCGAGCGCCACACCAGCGGGGAGGACGAGCACGCCGGTCACGACGAGTGGTATAGCGAAGAAAATTCCGAGTCCTGATCCACTCAGGAGCAATCCCGTATAAAACAGTCCTGCCACGACCAGTGCGGCTGGTACGCCGATACACAGAGAAATGATTGGGCTCCGGTGGGAGGTATCGACAGTTTGGAAACCGAACCGTCTGAGCAGTCCGAGTAAAAGGAGGCCCAGCAGTACCGTACCAACACCCTGTGCGACGGCTTGTTCGGTCGCTGAGAGTCCAGCAAATTGCGTGTACACCTCTTCGTATACCGCAATTGAGTCTCCCTGTTCGACACCCACCTCGCTGGACACCACGTATAAATCTTCTGGCCCCATACTCCCATCCAACTACATCAAGCATAATGTATATTTCGGTATTTCTATCATTTTCACTACGGAATTTATTGGGTCGGTGTGACATTCTGGCCACCGTCTCGCAAGTGATACAATCCCGTGAGTGGCACTACTCGTAGGCGACACCGTTTCGGTGGCGGATTCGACGCCCGAGTCACGCCAACAAAACGTTCCGTAGTCGAGTCACGTATACGTACTGGATATTTCACAATGCAAGCGATTTGTGAGGTTCTCACCGACACAAATGGCCTTCGGGCGGACGGAATTCGATCAACCATCGGTCGGCGATGCCCACTCGAGGTGCTGTGGTGGCAACGCAGACACGTAGTTCGACGGGTTTAAGTTCACCATGACACTTTCTCAAACCGAGACAGGCATGGCCTGTTTCACTGACCCGTAGGAGCACACCCTGCGTACTACGGAGGTGAACGATGGCAAATTCGGATATTGAAAACGCAGTCACTCGCGCACTCGAGGACGCACCCGATCGGAACTTTACCGAGACGGTCGACCTCGCAATCAACCTGCGCGACCTTGACCTAAACGAACCGTCGAATCGTGTCGATGAGTCCGTCGTGTTGCCGTCCGGAACCGGCCAGGAAACACAGATCGTCGTGATCGCCGAAGGCGAAACCGCCGTCCGCGCCGAAGAGGTTGCGGATCAGGTGCTTTCGGGGAGCGACGTGGCCGATCTGGAGGACGACGATGCCAAAGATTTGGCAGACGCGACAGACTTCTTCATTGCCGAAGAGGCGATGATGCAAGACATCGCTCGGCACCTGGGTACGATCCTGGGCCCCCGAGGGAAGATGCCGGATCCGCTCTCACCCGACGACGACGTCGTGGAGACGGTCAACCGGCTGAAGAACACCGTGCAGATCCGATCCCGTGACCGGCGTACGTTCCACACGCGCGTCGGTGCCGAGGACATGACCGCCGAGGATATCGCCGACAACATCGACGTGATCCTTCGGCGGCTACACGCCGACCTCGAGAAAGGCCCCCAGAACATCGACTCCGTCTACGTGAAAACGACGATGGGGCCGTCCGTGGAGGTGGCCTGAGATGAGTGCTGAAGCAGAGCGCAAGACCGAAAACCTTCCAGAGTGGAAGCGCGAAGAGGTTGCCGAGCTCGAAGCCCTCATCGAGGACTACGAGAGCATCGGCGTCGTCGGCATCACCGGGATTCCGTCGAAACAGCTCCAGGACATGCGACGCGGATTGCACGGCACGGCCGTCGTACGCGTCAGTCGGAACACCCTGCAGACGCGTGCGCTCGAGACGGCCGATCTCGACGACCTCGTCGAGCACGTCGACGGGCAGGTTGGCATCGTCGCGACGAACGCCAACCCGTTCGCGCTCTACAAGGAGCTCGAGGCGTCGAAGACGCCCGCACCGATCAACGCTGGCGAAATCGCCCCGAACGACATCGTCATCCCAGAAGGTGACACGGGGGTCGACCCCGGCCCGTTCGTTGGCGAACTCCAGCAGGTCGGTGCTAACGCCCGGATCGACGAGGGTTCGATCAAGGTCATGGAGGACTCGACCGTCCTCGAAGCCGGTGAGGAGGTATCCGCGGATCTCGCGAACGTCCTCAACGAGCTCGAAATCGAGCCCAAGGAAGTGGGTCTCGACCTGCGCGCCGTCTTCTCCGAGGGCGTGCTGTTCGACCCCGAGGATCTCGACATCGACGTCGAGGCCTACGAGAGCGACGTGCAGACGGCTGTCGCCTTCGCACGAAACCTCTCGATCAACGCGGGCTACCCGACGGCACAGACCGTGCCGACGATCATCGCCAAAGCGACGGGCGAGGCAAAGAGCCTCGGCCTGCACGCGGCGATCGAAGATGAGGAACTCATGCCCGATCTCGTCCGCAAAGCCGACGCGCAACTGCGCGCAATTGCGGCCCAGATCGACGACGAGGACGCGCTCCCGGAGGAACTCCAGGGCGTCGAAGCGCCCGCCCCTGCGGCGGCGTCCGACGAAGCGGAATCGGCCGATGACCAAGACGAGTCCGACGCAGACGACGGCGACGATGACGAAGACGACGAAGACGATGACGGCGACGGCGCGGAAGGACTCGGTGCGATGTTCGGATAACAACTTACGAGGAACACAACAATGGAATACGTCTACGCAGCACTCATCCTGAACGAGACGGACGAAGAGATCAACGAAGACAACCTGACCGGCGTGCTCGAGGCCGCTGGTGTCGAAGTCGAGGAATCCCGTGTGAAGGCGCTCGTCGCAGCACTCGAGGACGTCGACATCGACGAGGCCGTCGCCGAGGCGGCCGCCGTCCCCGCAGCTGGAGCCGCCGCCGGTGGCGCTGCAGCCGCAGCCGACGAGGGCGACGAAGAGGTCGAAGAGACCAGCGACGTCCCGGACACGACGGACGACGACGATGACGAAGAGGAAGAGGCCAGCGGCGAGGGTCTCGGCGAACTCTTCGGTTAAGTCGGGTTTCGCCGTTTCACACACCACTTTTTTATGGTAGCTCGAGAGCGAGAGCCACGGAACTATCGATAGTCACCACCCATTGACTATCCTTTTCCTGGTCGGTTCAACGATCGAAAACACTCGACAGCGCCTGTCCATTCACCTGCTGGCTTCGACCGATCTGGCCGTCATACCCAATTCCCCCACCTCTCCTATTGTACCTATTCCACCTATTACGACCACTTCTCGACGTTCGCCCAGCAAAATGCTCATACCACACTGACCTCATCCAGTTCGGATCGTACAACCGGTGGGTGTCTGGTTGCAAACCGTAGGTTACTCGAGTTTAAGTACCAGCACGCAGCCAAAATGGCCAATGCTGGCTCTCGTCGAGGTGAGCGTCGATCCGTCGTTTACGGCGGCGCTACTGTGCTGGATCCTCGGCGGGGCTGCTCTCGGATCGATCAGCGGGTTGATTCCCGGCCTGCACGCCAACAACTTCGCCCTGCTGCTGGCAGGCGTCGTGCCGTCGATGCCCGGCCCACCGCTGTTCGTCGGTTGTGCCATGCTCTCGGCTGGCGTCGTCCACACCTTCCTGAACGCCGTCCCGGCGATGGCACTGGGGGTACCGGACGCCGAGATGGCCGTGACCGCCCTGCCCGGTCATCGGATGGTACTCGAGGGCCGCGGGTTCGAGGCGATTCGGCTCTCTGCGGTGGGCAGCCTACTGGCGGTGCTGATCGCGATTCCGCTCGCCATCCCCGTCACTGTGGCGGTCACCGCCGTGTATCCACAGCTGCGGGCGAACCTCTCGATTATTCTGCTGGTGATCGTCCTCGCGCTCGTGGCATCCGAGTACACCTGGTTCAGACGTGTCGCCGGAGCACTCTCGTTTCTGCTGGCAGCCGTCCTCGGCTGGGCAACCCTCGACATATCGCCCGACGCCCCGCTCGAGGCCGGAGGGATGCTCGCCCCGTTGTTTGCCGGCCTGTTCGGCGCACCCGTATTGATCGACGCGATCAGAGGTGGCGGCGTGCCACCACAGGGTGGGCGAGAACTCCGAATGACACGACCAATCTTGACGATCACCGCTATTGCGGGTGCACTGGCGGGAGCAATCGTCGGCTACCTCCCGGGGATTTCGGCCGCAATCGCCGCGGTGGCCGTCCTCGTCGTCCTCCCTGGCGGTGCGAACGACCGTGGCTACATCGTGGCCACCAGCGGTGTCGATACCTCCAACACAATCTTCGCCCTGTTCGCACTCGTCGCCATCGGCCAGCCACGATCCGGGGTGATGGTCGCCTTTCAGAACGCCAACGCCCCGCTCGAGTTGCCGATCCTCGTCTCGGGGGTCGTCATCGCTGGAATAATTGGCTTCGCGCTGGTGATTTTGATTGGCGACGCCTACCTCGAGTTGGTCGGACGGATCGCGTACTGGAAAATCTCTGCGGTCGTGTTGACGTTGTTGCTCTGTCTTTCCTACCTGTTCACCGGGCTGACCGGTGTCGGGGTCTTTGTGATCGCGGCGGTCGTTGGACTCGTTCCCGTTCGGCTGAGAGCTCGGCGGGTGCACCTCATGGGAGTGTTAATCGGCCCCTTAACACTTGCCGGATTGTGAGTAGTCGGCGAGATTGGCACCACGGTGCTGTTCACGAGAGGTTTGGTGGGGAAACACTCAGTCGAACGGATTCCGGATACGTACTACCAGTGTGTCCTGGTTACCACACGGACAATCTCCGGTTGGGACTGTATCGGTATGCGCCTTTTTCACCGCCGTTCGTCGTGCCCTCGAGCGATGCGCCCTCCAGCCTCGGATTCACGTACCGATAGCTGCCTGACGCGAGCGACGACGACACCCCTCCAGCTGTTCGGTCTGGTAATCGTTCTCGGCGTCGTGTTCGCTCTGGTCGGAGTGCTTCTTTGGATCGGCCTCGGCGTTGCCGGGCCTGGTATCGACGATGGTGCCAGCCCCAGTCCAGGTTCCAGTTCCGACGACGAACGGACATCGAACTCGAGTCACCAGCAGGAGTCCGAACCCGAGGGCGGTGAAAACGAATCGGAATCGGCGGACGGAATGACCCAATCGCAGGATACGTCCGAGCTGTCAGTACGTCTCGACGCCATGGAGACGACGCTCGCCGACGAACACGGAATCGAGATTCAGGCGGTCTACGACACCGAACGTGGGGTGATCGAGGTCGAACACGTTACTGACACCCGTTCACAGAATGCCTACGCTGAAGACGCCCGAGAGATCACAGCAGCCTACGGTGATCTGATTCAAGATGGGTACGACGTCGACCGAATGGCGGTTTCGGTGATGCCCAGCAGCAATGGGCCGACGGTGGCTTCGTGGCACGTCGAACAGGCATGGGCCGAGGCCTATATGGAGGGAGAACTCTCGGAGGACGAGTTAGCCGATCGCATTCAAGAGACGGCTAGCCTCGGTTGAGTTGCGATGTGTCGATTTGACCCAACCCACCGATCCCGCGCTGTTGAGGGTAACCACACCACAGATCCGACCTCCTCGGGGGTTGGCGTTCGAGCCAGTTTTTTGTGAGGGGCACGCAATGTCCAACACGGATGATTAAGCGACTGTGCACTCGAGTTTGCCAATTGATCGGTCGGGGTTCGAGTCCTGATGACCCGAGTGAGTGTCAATCTGATCCGAAAGACGATTTGGACGCACGACAGATCGATGGCTCCGGAAATCCGATCATCGACGAGGTGTACAACGGCCAGTTCACGGCCGCAAAGGAGGTTCAGTCGATTCAGCAGCAAGTCGACCGGGCCGAGGAACTCGAGGGAGAACGCTATCGTGACAACTGAAACGATTTGCACACTGCTCGCCGGCACGTCTGGCGATCAAGTGTGCAATGACGTGCAGCGGCTTCTATAACGACTCCCAGATTGCACCAGCTAAGGTTTCCAGTTCGGTTGTCAAACCGTCCCACCCTCCATATTCGAAAGACAACCGTTAAAAGCGACGGGCGGGAAGTGAGGAGTATGAGTTCCACGGATCGACGGGAGACTCGTTCCTGTGTCTCCTGTGGGATCAACATCGCGGGCACGAACGCCGCGTCGTTCAAATGCCCAGACTGTGGCGCACAGATCTACCGGTGTGCCAAGTGTCGCAAACAGAGCAACCTCTATGAGTGCCCCGACTGCGGGTTCACCGGCCCCTAGATACCATGGGAAAAGTTGCAGCCAAAATCAAGGTCATGCCGCAAAGTCCTGAGATCGACCTCGACGCGCTCCAGGAGCGCCTCGAGAACGCCCTCGTCGAGGGCGCAAAGATCAACGGCGTCGAGCGCGAGGAAGTCGCGTTCGGCCTCGTTGCGCTCTACCCGACCGTGATCGTCCCTGACGGCGCGGGCGGTACCGAAGGCGTCGAAGAGACCTTCTCGGAGGTCGAAGGCGTCGAGAGCGTCACCGTCGAGAACGTCGGCCGTATCTGAGGCGTCGACTCGATTCTTTCGAACATCCCTGCTCGAGGAGCGGTTGCTACTCGACTATCGATACTGGTCGCTTCTTGCAATCCGTAGTAGTTATCCCGCACCTATCGATTTTCGACGTCGATACCAGCCCGGCTTCGAGCGACCCGGCTTCGATACCGAGCCTTCACCCAGGCGTAGCAGAGCACCAGGATGGCCATCACTACGAGACCGAATCCGAGGTCGTGCCCGTCCGGAAACTGCATCAGTGCGACAGCGAGAACCGCCAGCACCAGTGCCGACAGGACGAGACGAACCGCCTCGAGTTCGATGACCCGCTGGTCGTCGGAAAGTGAATTTGCCATGCTATCAACACAGATGGATATTTGATACCGGTTTCGGTTAAACGATGAGAATCGAGACCAGGTTAGTCGGTGGCCTCGAGCGCCGCGTCGATCGCTTGCTCGAGATCCCCGATCAGGTCGTCGACGTGTTCGATGCCCACCGAGACGCGAATCAGGCTGTCTGTCAATCCGGCCTCGAGTCGTTCCTCGCGGGGAATAGCGGCGTGAGTCATCGGGGCGGGCTGTTCGATCAGGCTCTCGACGCCGCCCAGGCTTTCGGCGAGAGTGAAAACCGCTGTTTCTTCGACCACGGTAGAGGCTTGCTCGAGCGTGCCGTCGAGTTCGAAACTCAACATGCCGCCGAAGTCGTCCATCTGGCTGGCCGCAACGTCGTGTCCGGGATGATCCTCGAGGCCCGGATAGTAGACGCGCTCGACGTCCGGGTGGTCGTTCAGCCAGTCGGCGATGGTGCGGGCGTTCTCGCAATGTCGATCCATTCGGACGGGGAGCGTCTTCGTTCCCCGGAGGACGAGGAAACAGTCGAACGGGCCGGGGGTCGCGCCAACGGCGTTCTGGTAGAAGCCAAAGCGCTCGTCGAGGTCCGGATCGTTCGTCAGCAAAGCACCCCCAACGACGTCGGAGTGACCGCCGAGGTACTTGGTGAGCGAGTGACTGACGACGTCGGCACCGAGCTCGAGCGGGCGCTGGAGGTAGGGCGTGGCGAAGGTGTTGTCGATGACCGAGATGGCGTCGTGTTCGTCGGCGATCGCCGTCGCACCCTCGATGTCGACGATCGACATGAGAGGGTTGGTGGGCGTCTCGAGCCACAGGAGTTCGGTGTTGTCCTGGAAGGCGGCCTCGATCGCCTCCAGGTCGGTCATATCGACGAACGTGAACTCGATCTCGTACTGGTCGTACACCTGGGTGAAGATCCGGTGGGTGCCGCCGTAGACATCGTTACCGGTGACGACGTGGTCGCCCGATTCGAGCAGGTTGAGCACGGTGTTGATCGATCCCATGCCGCTGGCGAAACAGCGGCCGTAGTCGGCGGACTCGAGACTGGCGAGGTTCTCCTCGAGGTCGGTTCGGGTGGGGTTCCCGGTTCGTGAGTACTCGTAGCCACGATGGTCGCCGGGTGCGTCCTGTTCGTACGTCGAGTTGGCGAAAATCGGGGTCATGAGCGCCCCGGTTTCGTCGTCGGGCTCCTGGCCAGCGTGGATCGAGCGAGTTTCGATCCGGAACTGATCGTTCTCCATACTGGGGTGAAGTAGGGGTAGTTCATTATAGGTGCCGACTTCTCGAGGCGGTGTTCTCTCATGGAGACGTCGTACCAATGCACCCTCATCGGGAACGTTGTGCCAATGTACCGTCGTTTGACTAGTACCGTCGTTTGACTACCCCGCAGTCGGCGATCGCCGGTACGTGACTGAGGCGATCCCATCATGAAATCCGCGCGGCACGCACGTGAAGGAACGTCGCAAGTCCATACCGTGCCTTGTCACGAGTCCATAACGTGCGTTTTATAACCGTCACCGATCAAGAGCGTCGTACGACTATGCCGAACTCGAATGGACCTCGACAGGGAACCCGGCGGAAACTCGCGAACAAACCACGAGAGCGCGGAACCTCTCCACCACAGCGGGCGATTCAGGAGTACGACGTGGGCCAGAAAGTCCACCTCAAAATCGACCCAAGTGTGCCGAAAGGACGCTTCCACCCGCGCTTTGACGGCCACACCGGTGAAGTGGTTGGCAAGCAGGGAACCGCGTTCAAAGTCCAGATCACTGACGGGCGAGTCGAGAAGACGCTCATCGCCACCGCCGCACACCTCCGCGCTCAGAAATAGCGATGACTATCTTCAAAGAGATCGTTGACGAGGAGTATCTGACGGTCTCGGAGACGAAGGACTTGCTCGCCGACATCGAGGCCGAACGAGCGCTTGATGAAGACCGCGAGCTCCGGTACGAACTCGCTCGTGCAATCGAGCACGTCAACCGCTTTGCTATCCTCGATACCGACGACGCACAGGCCCTCGTCGACGACCTGCAGGAACTCGAGAAGATCGACGAACCGACGGCGTACAAGATCGCAAACCTCCTGCCCCGCGACCGCCAGGAGCTCCGGACGGTGTTCGCCCAGCAGCGATACTCGCTTTCTGGTGAGGAACTCGACGAAATCCTCGACGTCATCGCTCAGTACGTCTGAACGGGATCGTTGTAGTCACGTACCGCCGAACGCCTGCCGTCGATTCGGCGGTCGACGGTTCAATGGTACAACGTTCCCTCTGAGAATCGCCCCATCGAGGTCGCAACCGTTTCTACTGGTCGTTGAGCCAACTCTTTAAGTATGCCGTCGCCGTATCAAGACCCAATGAGCGAAGTCGATAGCGATGAGAGTGATGTCCGTCGGGCAGTGGTACTCGACTATCTCGCCCACGGACTCTCGGATGGACGTCGCCGCTACCAGCAGTCACCTGCCGGATACGCCCTCGGGGTAGACGACTTTACGTTGTACGAGGTCGCATTCGACGAGACGGCACGGATCACGATCGGAACACGAGTCGTGGTCGAACCCCAGGAAGAGCGGGACGTCGTCGAGGATTGTCGACCCGTCGAGTACGAGCGGCTCTCCTCGGGAGCCCAGTCGGAGCTCGAGTACGTCATCCACGATCTCATCGAAGAGGACGAGGAGCGATTTGTCGATTTCTACAACGAAGCACAGCCGATCACGCTCCGACTTCACCAGCTCAACCTCTTACCGGGGATCGGGAAAAAACTGCGCAACACCGTCCTCGACGAGCGCAAGCGCAAACCGTTCGAAAGTTTCAAGGAACTCGAAGAGCGCGTCTCTGGCTTACACGATCCCGGTGACGTGCTGGCGAACCGAATCCTCGAGGAACTTCGGGACGAAGATCTCAAGTACCGAACCTTCGTCGGTCGAGAGCAATGAGCTGGAGCCGACGAGTCACCTGTTGACCGACCATCGGAGATCCCTTCTCGAGACGGTGCGTTTACGGCGCTCTGTCACCTACCCCCGGGAAAATGAGAGATCCAGACGGATTGATCGCCCGGGCGGGGGTTCGTGGGAATCCGGATCGCGATCAACACTTTCTCGTCGACGACCGCGTCCTTGATCGGTTACCGACGTATCTCGAGGGTGTTTCGCTCGAGGGCGATGACGGCTCCATAACCGACCACATTCTCGAGATCGGCGGGGGAACGGGTGCGCTGACCGATCGGCTCCTCGCCGTCGCAGATGACGTGACCGTTGTCGAACGAGATCGTCAGCTCGCCGACTTTCTCACCGAAGAATTCGCCAAAGAGATCGCCGATGATCGGCTGACCGTCATCTCTGGGGACGCCCTCGAGGTATCACTCCCGCCGTTTACCGCCTGCGTGTCGAACCTTCCGTACGGCGTCTCGAGTGAGATCACGTTCCGGTTGCTCCCCGAGGGCCGACCCCTGATTTTGATGTTTCAGAAGGAGTTCGCCGAGCGCATGGTGGCCGAACCGGGGACGCCCGAGTACGGTCGGTTATCGGTCTCGACACAGCATTTCGCGGCAGCCGAACTCGTCGAGACCGTTCCGAAAGAGGCGTTCTCGCCGCCACCACAGGTCGAGAGCGCAGTCGTACGGCTGGTTCCGCGAGTCCCGGACTACGCGGTCGACGACGAGGAGTTCTTCCTCCGGTTCGTCAAGGCGGTGTTCACCCAGCGCCGGAAGACGATGCGAAACGCGATTCGTAACACGGCACACATCTCGGGGCTCGACGATCCGGATGCAGTCGTCGACGCTGCCAGCGAGGAGTTGCTCCAGAAACGTGCCGGTGCTGTGACGCCTGCGGAGTTCGCCGCGCTGGCGACCCTCGCCGACGACGTCGGCCGCCACACAGAGGAGGGGTGAACGTGCGGGTAACTGACCAATCAACTGTGTCCTCGAGCAGCCTTCCCGTCGACTCGCCACCACCATCGAAACCCACAGCGGGTGAGGGATAACCGATGTACGAACTGCTCACCAGCCTCGAGTGGCTCGCAGAGGAATTCCCAACCCAGAATCAGAAGATCGCTGTGACGGTCGCAGCGTCGGGACTGTTGTTGCTCGTATTGGTCTCTTACCGTCGCCTCCAGTCCTGGTTGTCGAGCCGAATCCAGGCGTTGTACGCGGACATCGTCACGACCATCGTCCTCCTGGGAACCAGCGTACTCACGCTGTTGGTGACCATCGGCGTCTGGGGCGCCACCGACGACATCTCGGATCTCATGTCTGAGTTCGATATCGGTCAGGACGTCATCGCCCGGTTGGCGGTCTCGTTCATCCTCCTCGTCATGACCTACATCGTCTGGCGCTTCGCCAAGCGATTGGTGCACGACCTCGTCGCGTCCTCTCCGTCAGTGACCGACCACCAGGAGGAGGTCTCCCATCGCATTTTGCAGGTCACGATCTGGTCGCTTTCGTTCGTCGTTATTCTGAGTATCTGGATCGACGACCTCAGTGGACTCCTCGTCGGTGCCGGCTTCCTGGGCATCGTCGTCGGTATGGCCGCCAGACAGACCCTCGGCTCCCTCCTCGCTGGGTTCGTCCTGATGTTCTCCCGATCGTTCGAGATCGGCCACTGGGTCGAACTCGACGGTCGTGAGGGTACCGTCACCGATATCTCGATCTTCAACACCCAGATTCGGTCGTTCGACGGCGAGTACATCATCGTCCCGAACGACGTCGTCACCGCGAGCATCGTCACGAACCGATCGAAGACGGGACGACTCCGTTTAGAGGTCGAGGTCGGTGTCGATTACGACGTAGACATCGACCAGGCGGCCACGCTGGCCCGGGACGCTCTCGAATCCGTCGAGGATGCGATGGAGGTACCGGAGCCACAGGTGATCACCAAGGATTTCGGTGATTCAGCAGTGATCCTGGGCGTGCGGTTCTGGATCGAGAAACCGAGCGCTCGCCGACGATCGATCGCCCGAACGAACGCGATCAGTGCGATCAAATCCCAGTTCGCCGACGCCGATGTCAAGATTCCATATCCACAGCGCGAACTGTCTGGACGCGAGGAAACGAGTGGATTTCGTGTTGCCGACGACCGATCGGCATCGGCTGAGGGAGAGCGTTCGAATGGGTCGACGGGGAAACCCGCTGATGTCGACGAACCTGGGGCCGACGAGCAGGCGGCGGCAACCGAGACCAACTCGGCGGAGGACGACTGATGGATCTCGCCGAACGCCGCGGCCTCGAGACCGACGTCTACCAGCCTGCGGAGGACTCGCGATTGCTCGCTGACGCTGCCACCGACCGTCTCGAGGGCGGCGACTTGATCCTCGAGGTCGGGACGGGTTCCGGATACGTCGCCGAGCAGATTGCCACCAACACGGACGCGCGTGTCGTTGCAGCCGATCTCAACCCACACGCCGTCTCGCAGGCTCGCGACCGTGGACTCGAGGCGGTGCGAGCAGATCTCGTGGCACCGTTTGTCGACGGGGCGTTCGATGCAGTCGTGTTCAACCCGCCGTATCTCCCGACGGAGCCGGATCACGAGTGGGACGACTGGATGGAGCGCGCCCTCTCGGGCGGCGAAGACGGTCGGGCAGTGATCGATCCGTTCCTCGAGCAGGTTCCCCGGGTGCTGGCCTCCGACGGCGTCGTTCTGTTACTGGTGAGCAGCCTCACCGGGGTCGAGGCAGTGGTCGAGCGCGCAGGCGAGTGTGGGTTCAGTGCGGTCGCCGTCGCCGACGAATCGTTCCCCTACGAGACGCTAACGGTGCTCGAGATGTGGCTGTAACCGGTCGCATCAGTTTTTAAGGGAATTCCCGCCCGCGCACTACACGACGAACTGTCCGGAGCTTGTCCATCCAACGTAATTCTTGGGTATGAGTCCCCACACGCTGTGGATTGTGGGTGTATCGACGACTCGAGTATGGTACCATCGAGCACAGATAAATTACTGGTGAGCATTTATCGATATGGAAAATATTAAGCAGCAGCATAGCCTATCCACGGTCACGCATGACTGACTACGTATCGACCACACCGGGACTGTTCCCGCTCCCGGACTGGTCGAAAGACGAACTTTCGGATCTCAAAGGCCATCAGAAACACGACCTCATCAGCGGGGATGAGAGGGCGGAGATCACCTCCGTCTACGAGAAATCGCGTGCGGCGGTCGTCGATCTCCAGGTCGAGGCCGGCCTCGACCTGGTCACCGAGGGGCAGCTTCGATGGGACGATATGCTCGCCCATCCGCTGGCGGTACACGACGCCGTCGACACCCAGGGGATCGTCCGCTACTACGACAACAACAACTTCTATCGAGACCCCGTCGTCACCGACGACCTCGATTTCTCGGGAGACGTCGCCTCGGAACTCGAGGCCGCGGCCGAGTTGACCGACAATCCGCTCCAGGCCGTTTTACCGGGCCCGTACTCGCTGGCTGACCTCGCTTCCGACGAGCACTATGGCGACGAGGAGACGTTCCTCGCCGCCGTCGCTGAGTTCCTGGCCGGCGAAGTCGAGGCGTTCCCCGACCACGAGACGCTCTTTTTGCTCGAGCCCTCGCTCGTCGAGAACGCGCCGGGTGACGGTCTCGACGAACGTGCGAGCGATGCGATCGACGTCGTGTCAGGGGCGACCGACGCGAACGTCATCGTCCAGCCGTTCTACGGCGCGCTCGAGGAGAAGGTATACGCCCACCTGCTCGACGCCGACATCGACGCCGTCGGCTTCGACTTCGTCACCGAACAAGAGCAGAACCTGTACACCCTTCAGGAGTACGGCGCACCGGACGACATCGCGCTGGGGCTGGTAGACGGACAGAACACGCTGGTCGAAGATCCCGAAGCAATCCGCGACCGCGCCGAGTGGGTGTTCGACCAGCTTCCGGTAACGGACTTCGAGACGGCGTATCTGACGACCAATACCGAAACGTTCTACCTGCCCTACGCCAAGTTCGAGGCCAAACTCGAGGCCCTTGCGGAGGCTGCGGCACTGGCGGAGGTGACCCACGCATGAGTCCAAACCCCCCACGCAACGAGAACCGCGATCAATTCCGCCCAGCCGACCACGAGCACGACCACTTCCTGTTGACGACCGTCGTCGGCAGTTATCCCAAGCCGAAGTGGCTCAACCGGGCCAAAGAGCTCTACCAGGATCCCGACCACAGCTTCGACGAGGACGACTACCAGGAGGCGCTCGACGACGCTTCCCGCCTCATCACGAACGAGCACGAGCGCGCGGGACTGGACGTCGTCGTCGACGGCGAGATGCGTCGCAACGAGATGGTGGAGTTCTTCGCCCACCGGATCGAGGGCTACGAGTTCAACGGCCCCGTGAAGGTCTGGGGACACAACTACTTCGACAAACCCTCCGTCGTGAGCGAGGTCGAGTACACCGATAGCTGGCTGGTCGACGAATACGAGTTCACCGCTGAAGCGACGAACCGTCCGATCAAGGTTCCCATCACCGGCCCGTACACCCTGGCCAACTGGTCGTTCAACGAGGCCTACGAGGACGAGGAAGCGCTGGCGTACGACCTCGCCGACCTCGTCAACGAAGAGGTCGAAAAGCTCGTCGAGGCCGGTGCTCGCTACATCCAGATCGACGAACCCGCCCTCGCGACGACGCCCGACGACCACGCCATCGTCGGCGAGTGTCTCGAGCGCATCGTCGCCGACATTCCCGACGAGGTACGCATCGGTCTCCACGTCTGTTACGGCGACTACTCCCGGATCTACCCCGAGATCCTCGAGTTCCCGGTCGACGAGTTCGACCTGGAGCTCGCCAACGGCGACTACGAACAGCTCGACGTGTTCAAAGACCCCTCGTTCACCAAGGATCTCGCCCTCGGTGTCACCGACGTCCACGTCGCCGACGTCGAATCGGTCGAGCAGATCGAACGCAACATCGAGAAGGGACTCGAGATCGTCCCGCCCGAACAGCTCGTCGTGTCGCCCGACTGTGGCGTGAAACTCCTCCCACGCGAGGTGGCCTACGGCAAGATGGCGAATATGGTCGAAGCGGCTCGTAACGTCGAGAAGCGTCTCGACGACGGTGAGATCGACGTTCGGTCGGCACCGACGCCGGCGGACGACTGATCTCGACGGACGACTGGCTTTTGAGGAACGCTATCGTCCTCAGTGGACAGAACACCGACTCATTCTGAAAGCACTCTTGCAGTCGTGTTTGCCACCCTCATATGGAGCGTTTCAGAATGGTTCGCAGAGGGGGTGATATACTATCAACCAAAATGTATTACACTCGATTATAGATTCTTCTTGTAATCGTATATATTGACTTTCAGTGCCTACTCAAGCACCCTGCGGGGCGGTCTTTTTGAATCAACTGGTTTTGGCGGGGTTCGACCGAACGAGCGAAGCGAGTGAGGAGAACCCCGCTAAAAACGGTTGGTTGCAAACCGTGACACCATCCAAACCGTTTTGCACGCCCGGTACTGAGGGGCGCCAATGGCAGTACGAGTAGGCATTCTCGGCGCAACTGGCGCCGTCGGACAACGACTGATTCAACTTCTCGACCCCCACCCGGACTTCGAGATCGCCGCCCTCACCGCGAGCGACTCGAGCGCGGGCAAATCGTACCGCGAGGCGGCAAAGTGGCGCGTCGACACGCCCATCCCTGCGGACGTGGCCGACATGACGGTGGGTGCGACCGACCCCGACGACGTTCCAGGCGACGTCGATCTCCTCTTCTCGTCGCTTCCCTCGAGCGTCGGTGCCGCCGTCGAACCCGCTTTCTGTGAGGCCGGTTACGTCGTCTCCTCGAACTCCTCGAACGCGCGGATGGCCGACGACGTCCCGCTCGTCATCCCGGAGGTCAACGCCGACCACCTCGACCTGCTCGAGGTACAGCGCGACGACCGCGGCTGGGACGGCGCGCTCGTGAAGAACCCGAACTGCTCGACGATCACGTTCGTGCCGACGCTCGCGGCTCTCGAGCAGTTCGGTCTCGAACGCGTCCACGTCGCGACCCTCCAGGCGGTCTCCGGGGCCGGCTACGACGGCGTCACGTCGATGGAGATCATCGACAACGCGATTCCCCACATCGGGAGCGAAGAAGAAAAACTCGAGACCGAATCGAAGAAGCTTCTCGGTGACTTCGACGGGGCCGAACTCGCCCAGCACGACGTGAGCGTCAGCGCCTCCTGTAACCGCATTCCGACGCTCGATGGCCACCTCGAGAACGTCTGGCTCGAG
Organism: Natronosalvus vescus; assembly: GCF_023973145.1. NCBI lineage: Archaea > Methanobacteriati > Methanobacteriota > Halobacteria > Halobacteriales > Natrialbaceae > Natronosalvus > Natronosalvus vescus. The sequence continues at coordinate 3,692,188 of NZ_CP099546.1, read as the reverse complement.
ACCGCGGAAACGCTCAGTCCTGTCGATGCTGCCGACGCGCTCTCGTCGTACTCCTTCGACGACGTCGATCTTCGATCGTCGCCCGACCCGCTTATCCACGTCTTCGAGGATCTCGAGCGACCGCAACCCCGCCTCGATCGGACGCTCGGCGACGGGATGGCCATCTCCGTCGGCGGCCTCCAGGAGTCGACGTTCGGCCTCCAGTATAACTGCCTGGCGCACAACACCATCCGCGGGGCAGCCGGTGCGAGTGTGCTAAACGGCGAGTTGTTGCTCGAGAACGGCTACCTCTAATCGTTTTTCCAGTCAGTCCGGCGTGCTGGCGTTCGTACGGGCTGTTGTAACGGTGTGCGTACTGGTGAGTGTGACACAGGCGACCACATGAACGACGACAGGCCGACTCAGGGCATCCGAACCGAATGCTCGAGCGTGCCGACTCCCTCGACCTCGATTTCGACGTTATCGCCGTCCTCGAGCGGGCCGACGCCCTCCGGAGTCCCGGTCGCGATTACGTCGCCGGGCTCGAGGGTGAGGTAGGTCGTGATCTCCGCGATGAGTTCGGGGATGGAGAAGATGAGCTGTGAGCGCGAGCCATCCTGTTTCAGTTCGCCGTTGACGCGCGAGCGGACGAAGGCGTCGGTGGGAACGTCCCCGGGGGAGGCGAGCACCGGGCCAATTGGAGCGGCACCGTCGAACGCCTTTCCACGAACCCAGTTCTGTTCCTGGCGCTGGTCGTCCCGGTTCGAGAGGTCGTTCACGCAGGTAAAACCGGCGACGACGTTCATGGCATCAGCTTCCGATACGTGGCGACACTGCCTGCCGATGACGACGCCGAGTTCGGCCTCGTAGTCGATTCGAGCTTTCCCGGCCGGCACGCTGATGGTGTCGCCGTGGGCGGCAAGCGTGTTCGGTGGTTTGAGAAAGAGCAACGGGCGGTCGGGGACGTCCGAATCCATCTCCGCGGCGTGATCGGCGTAGTTCCGGCCGATACAGACTACCTTCGACGGTTCACATGGCGGCAAGATTTCGATGTCGTCGCTGTCGAAGGGATAGCTCTCGTTAGCGAAGTGGACGGTACCTCTTTCGAGGCGCCCAGTGCGTATTGCTCCGGCCGGATCGCGGAATCTGATGGACTTCATATCAACGTGCTCGTGGGCTGTGAGCAAAAACGTTGAGAAGACGGCGAGTGTCCCACTGTCGAGCGTTCGCAGTCTCGACCGACGGATCGGTACGGTACGAGCTATCACCCTCGTCGCGGAACGGAACGCTTTTTACTAGCCCCGGGAAAGCAACGGGTGCAGCTAGCTCCGTTGGTGTAGTCCGGCCAATCATTTCGGCCTTTCGAGCCGATGACCTGGGTTCAAATCCCAGACGGAGCACTTTTGTGGTAAACAACGTCGTGAACGACGGTTTTGGCTCAAACGTCGACTGTTACCGTCTCGAGAGTCCGGTACTCGAGCTTCGATCGGGCGACGAACCACTCTTCGTCCCCTTCAGTTTCCGTCGCCGTACTCGTACTCCGCTTCGGGGTCATCGACCCCTTCGGTACGCGACCCAACCCACGCACCGAGCGAGAGTCCATAAACCAGGTGCCCGGCGTGAAAGAGCGCGAGTTCGTCGGCATCGAGTTCGATACCGAGGAGCCGTTTGAGCATAATCTGCGAGCCGAACGCCGAGAGTGCCATTCCGTACACCGAACCCCAGACGAGACCGCGTTGTTCGGGTTCGATGGACCGTTCGGCGTCGTGGAGCGCGAACAGAGCGCCAAAGAGCGCCCCCGCCTGTATCCCGTATCCGAGGTGCAACGCGAGGCCGACGATGACGTGATCGTCCGGATCGTCGCCGGTGACGTACTGCGACCAGAAGTTTGCCGATGGAGGCAACGAACGCATGATCGGGAGGCGAAACGCGGTCATGATGAGCGTTGCGACGAACCCTGCCTGCATACCACGAGCCACTGCATCGACGACATCGGTACGACGTGCTGGGGCGGCCGAGTCCGTCGCCCGTTCGGTTGTATCCGGAGCAGTCCGCGAACGGAGCCGCCGAAGGTGATCGGGAAGAGTCATAGCGGAACTCACCATACGACGGAGACGGCCTTAACTGACCGGGGCGAGGAACGATCGATACCGACAGGCTCTCCGAGTCAATCGGTTCATAACTACACTCCACGAGGGTCACACGTCCGCTAAGAGACGGTGTGTCTATTTTGCTTGTGACGCCAACACGTCTCGAGCGGTATCGCTCGTAGTGCGTTCCCACGGGCGATTCGAGCGAGGGTGCAGATGACCATCTCGTATCACTGTACTGGTGGAGAGACACGACGGGTGCGATGGCTGTGAGACGTTGCCGAACGCTAACTGTCTCGGTTAGTGTATCAACACCGTTTCCAACCCGCAACGTAACGGAGATCAATTATCTCTTCTGGACAAGAAACGAGAACACAACTCTCATGGGAGTGACTCTCGTCCACGAATGTAGTGCCAGTCTGGAACCGCTTCATCGCTACCGTCGGCGGAAGACGCGTCATTGTACTCCTCGGAATGCTGTACATGGCGCTCGCTGTCGGTCGAATTCTCTTTCAGAGCGCCACTGGTGACCCAGCTGCGAGTATTCTTATCCTGGCGAGTCTGGTTGGTGGCCCCGGTTTTGTCCTGTTCTATTTCGGGTACCGGCTTCCCGAATCCGATATCGATCCTACGTTTTATTCGACCATCGCGGCCTGGTGTCTCGGCGGTTTTGCCGTAATGGCCGGAGTTCTCAGCCTGTACAGTCTGCAGCCTGGCGTCGTCGTCGACAGCACGGTGACGATCTCGATCTTGACTGCCCTCGCCAGCACTGCTGGTCTCGGCATCGGCATCTACGATGGTGAGGCAAAGACCCGGGCACTGGCTCTCGAACGGCAAAATCGAGCCCTCGAGGAAACCCAGGTGGAACTCGAACAGACCGTCGCCGAACTCGAGACGTCGAACGAACGGCTGGAGCAGTTCGCGTACGCAGCCTCACACGATTTACAGGAGCCGCTTCGGATGATCTCGAGCTATCTCAAGTTGCTGGAGCAACGATATAGCGAAGAACTCGACGAAGATGGCGAAGAGTTCCTCGAGTTTGCCATCGACGGTGCCGATCGGATGCGGTCGATGATCGATACCCTCCTGCAGTACTCCCGGGTACAGACACAGGGGAGTGAATTCGAACCTGTCGACCTGGAGATAGTTCTCGAGGCGGTACGAACGGATCTACAGGTGAAAATCGACGAATCGGAGGCCGAAATTACGACGTCGGCACTGCCGACAGTCACCGGCGATGAGCGCCAACTGCGACAGGTCTTTCAGAACCTCCTTTCGAACGCGATTGAATACAGCGGCAACGATCGTCCTCGCGTACACGTTTCAGCCGAGCAAAACGGGTCGGAATGGACGCTGTCCGTTCGTGATGAGGGGATCGGGATCGATTCGGAGAGTCAGGATCGGATCTTCAACGTGTTCGAGCGAGCAGCCCCCGCGGATGCCTCCTCGGGAACTGGAATCGGGTTAGCTCTCTGTGAACGGATCGTCGAACGCCACAACGGTGAGATATGGGTCGAGTCCGAGATGGGCGCCGGGTCGATATTTTCATTTACCTTGCCTACAGACACTAACCAATGAGTGTGGCCGACGATATCGACCCGATCAATATTCTCCTCGTCGAGGACAACCCTGGTGACGTTCGGCTCACACAAGAGGCGTTCAAGGACGGACGAATTAGCAATACACTCCACGTTACCAGAGATGGTGTCGAAGCACTCGATTTCTGTCATCAGCGTGGTGAATACGAAGATGCGCCTCGGCCAGATCTCGTTTTGCTCGACCTCAACTTACCCCGGAAAAACGGCGACGTCGTCCTCGACGAACTCAAATCGGATCCTGCCCTCAAGACGATTCCCGTGATCGTCCTCACCAGTTCTGAAAGTCACGAGGACATGATTCGATCGTACAAACTGCACGCGAACGCCTACCTGACGAAACCGGTCGACCCGAACGAGTTTATCGAGACGATTCAGACCCTCGAGCTGTTCTGGCTGTCGGTCGTTCGATTACCTGACGAGGTTAGCTGAGCGTCTCGAGCCCGACTTCGATCGAAAGTCGACTGTCGACGTTGTCGTCCGAAGTTCAGTAGCTGCGATTGCTCAATTGTAGCACCAACTGAAACGATGTGCACACTACTACTCGGTTTGCGATCGGGTGTCAGTGACGTGCAGTGGCTACTTTAGTTCACTGTCCCGGTACGAATCGGTGAAGAAGTGACGTGGTATCGGCATCTGCTGACGTCTGCATATAGTGGCTGAGTTCGTCGAACACATCCATGAGGGCGACCTCACCGCGTTCGGGGTTGTACTCGACGACGTCGTGATCCTCGAGCAACGGAATGTGGGTATGAACGAGTGCGACCGAGGCTCGACGGCGGGCGTCTTCTTCGTCGGTGGTGGGATTGTCTCGATGTTCCGCCGACGCGAGATGACGGCTAAGTTCGTCGACGGTCGCGGTTCGCCGTTCAGAGAGAAAAGTCAGCAAACGGCGACGCTGGGGATTCGAGAGCAGCTTGTGGACGGTTTCTTCAGGGAGCGAGTTTCTACGTGCCATCGGTACCTCAAGATCGGAACCGTATTGCCACAAGGGTTCCTCCAAAGTGCTTTGGATCAGGGGACTCGCTTAGTGATTGACTGTGTGTGCGTAAGCAGGGATTGCAAGCGATACAGTGGTTCGTTACCACGTCAGGGACGGTATTTGTCGATCGCACTCGACACGACTCGCCCGATCAGGTGGCGGTTTTTACGAGCCACTGGCCAGTACACACGAAGATCGATCCGTTCTCACATCGACCGCTGTCGTCCCTTCGGCACCATCGAGCGAAGCTCACCGTGGAGGTAGAGACCGACGCCGATCGGCTCGCGGTCGCCATCGATTTCGTGAGCCGCGATGAGATAGCCCCAGTCGCCGTCCCACTCGAGCGATTGATCCTCGCCAGCGGCAAATCGGGTTGCCTGCTCCCGGGACAGTTCGATCACACAGGCCGTTGCGTGCCGGCCAAAGCGCTGTACGACGTCTGTCGTCGGCTTCCAGTGTTCCTGTCGCGTTCGCAGGCAGGTCATCCCCAGCGCTTCGATCCGTGCCGGCGATGGGCTTTCGCCGCCGTAGACCCAGATCTTTCCAGCCCCCTTCTCCCAGAACGTGTACGGTTCGAACACGGCTGGTGAAATCCCAAACCGATCGTGGAAGTACGTAACTACTTCCTCGCGCGTTGCTCGTCCCTCGACGGCTCGGTCGTCGGCCGTTGCCGGCAACCGGTCGAATCGCTGACCGACGTTCTCCTCGAGGTCGTCGGCTCCCATCAGGCCGTCACCTCCAGTTTCGCGACGAAGAACCCGCCGGTGTCGTTGTGGTGCGGATAGATCCGGATCGCCTTCTCGAGGGTCGAATCGTACGTCTCGTCGTGCCACTCGGTGATACCGGGCGAGGATTCGAGCGGGAGGTCGATATCGACGACACGGCAGTCTTCGGTCTCGAGGGCGTGCTGGACGACGGCCTCGTTTTCCTCGGGAGCGAACGTACACGTAGAGTAGACGACGGTACCACCCGGGCGGGTGGCCTGGATCGCCCGGCGGAGAATCCCCTTCTGGATGCCGGCAACGGAGTGGACGTGGTCTTCGGTCCACTGCTCGAGCGTCGTGGGATTCTTTCGAATCGTCCCTTCACACGAACAGGGTGCATCGACGAGGGCGTGATCGAACGCCTCGAGTTCCAGGGGCTTGAGCGAGAAGTTCCGGGCGTCCTGGTTGGTGACGGCGAGTGCGGTGACGCCGAGTCGTTCGGCGTTGAACCGCAGGGCAGATAGTCGGCCGAGATTGCTATCGTTCGCGACGACGGTTCCCTGGTCGTCCATCAGCGCTGCTAACTGGGTGGCCTTCCCACCAGGTGCCGCACAGGCGTCGAACACGCACTCGCCCGGCTCGGGAGCCAGAACGACCGGTGGAACCGACGAGACCTCTTCCTGGGTGTGGATGAACCCGTGGAACGACGCCCACGTCGAGCCGGGAGCGTCCGTCTCGAGACGGAAGACACGGGGGTTCCAGTCAGCCTGTTCGTATTCGATATCGTCCTCGTCGAGCGTCGCCATCACCCGTTCGGGGGTCGCTTTGATCGAGTTCGCGCGCACGACGATTCCAAGCGGGCGCTCGCAGGCGGCGCGAAACGCATCGAAGTCGTCAATGATCGGTCGGTACCGCTCGAGTGGCTCCATTAGCGCGGCATTTGTAGCGGAGGCGTTTGTCGGTTTCGACCCGTCGGCTCGTTCACTGAACACTGAACGGGCGCCGAATCTGGATCCGGAGCCGGTTTTAAGTCACCGGGGAGAGTCACGTAACCCATGTCACAGATCCGTCTCCAGGATGGAGCGGCCGACCTCGAGAACCCGGTACTCGTCGAAGGCTTCCCGGGCGTCGGACTGGTCGGAAAGATCGCGACCGACCACCTGATCGATCAACTCGATATGCGTTACTACGCCAGCATCCACTGTGACGGGTTACCGCAAGTCGGCATCTACCGCGAGGGGGAGCCGATCGTCCACCCACCGGTTCGGCTGTACGTCAGCGAACCCGACGACGTGCTGGCGCTCCAGAGCGACATCCCTATCGGTGCGCAAGCGCTCGAACCGGTTGCCGACTGTTTGACCAGCTGGATCGACAGCCACGAGGCAACCCCGTTGTATTTGAGCGGTCTCCCGGCCGAACACGACGGCAACCCGTCAATTTTTGGCATCGCGACCGGTGGTGGCAGGGATCTTCTCGATGGCCACTCGATCGGCACTCCGCCGGAAGACGGCGTCGTCAGCGGCCCGACCGGTGCATTGCTCAACCGAAGTACCGAACGTGGCAGCGATTCGGTCGGTCTCGTCGTCGAGTGTAGCCCGCAGTTCCCGGATCCACAGGCAGCCAGCGTTCTCCTCGAGGATGGGGTGTGTCCCATCGCGGATGTCGACGTCGACGTGGGCGAGTTGCTGAACCGAGCGGCCGAGATCCGGGAGAAACGGGAAGCGTTCGCCCAGCGTATGCGCGAAATGGGCGAAGCAGAGAGTACGCAGGCGCAGCCGTTACGGATGTATCAGTGACGCACAGCCAGCGTGCGACGCCGCTTGTGGGGTCTGGAAATCGGGAACCAACTCGGCTCGAGTACGCTATTTGAGACCGTAACCGCCACAATCCGAACGCTTTTCCGTTGTCGTCCGATGACCCAGACATGGACTCCGCCGACGACATTACCGCTGGCGACTGCCCACGCGCAAACGGAATGCCCATGCTCGGCCTCGGCACCTGGCAGCACACCGACCCCGATCAGTGTACCCGGAGCGTCAAAACGGCCCTCGAAATGGGGTATCGCCACATCGATACCGCCCAGGGCTACGACAACGAGGCGTTTGTGGGACAGGGGATCGCCGATGCGGCCGTCGACCGGGAGGATATCTTTCTCGCGACGAAAGTTGCCACGTCGAATCTCGGCTACGACGACGTCCTCGAGACGACCCGGGAGAGTCTCGAGAAACTCGGCGTCGACGCGGTCGACCTGCTGTACGTCCACTGGCCGGTCGACTCTTACAATGCCGAGGAGACGCTGGCTGCCTTCGACGAGTTGTATGCCGACGGGTTGATTCACAACGTCGGCGTGAGTAACTTCGAACCGCGACACATCGAGGAGGCCGTCGAGCTGCTCGACGCACCCATCTTCGCCAATCAGGTCGAGTGTCATCCGTTGCTTCCCCAGGAGGAGCTTCGGGCCGTCTGTGACGAGCACGATATCGAACTCGTGGCGTATTCGCCGCTCGCCCGTGGAACGCTGTTCGAGGTTCCCGAAATACAACACGTTGCCGAGACCCACGACGTCACCGAAGCCCAGGTCAGTCTCGCCTGGCTCCGGGCGAAGGGCGTGACGGCGATCCCGAAAGCGACCAGTGAGGAACACATCGCCGACAACTGGTCGTCACTCGCCCTCGAGTTGGATGGTGGGGATCTAGAGATGCTGGACGGACTCGAAAAGGTTCATCGAGAAGTGGATCCGGAGTTCGGGCCGTGGCACACCGACGAGTAGCTCTCTCAGCAACTGGTACGAATTCGGTTTTCCGACTATTTTGATTGGTAGCCGCATAGAACGGATGATCGAAAGATTCTGCGATGTGAGATGCCTATTGCTCGTGACGTCGTTATTCGTTCTCAACGACGAGATCAGTGATCGTCAGCTCAAGGTAGGTCGTGTTTGAGTCATCCTCACCGTCACCACCAGCGCCGGCTGACTCCTCGATCAATGCATCGTCGTAGTGGAGATCCGTGTTTTGTTCGACGTGTTCGACAGAAGCAACGAGTCCACCGTAGAAGTCGATCTGATTGTTGAACGTTACTTTGGCCGGTGGTTCATCTGCATCATTTCCGGCGTAGATCACTCCTACGAATTTTGTATTGCCCTCTTCAAACGAGATGTCCGCTCCCGGAGGTGCGAATACCCAGAAATTCGTCGAATCATCATTGGTGTTGTTGTATTTGTTGACCGTATCCTGTATCGTAAGTGATCTGTCCTCGTCGTCCGTTATGTAGAGGTTCACCTGATGGCCGTTGACGCTATCGAGTTTCACTTCATTATCAAAATAAACGTCCCCATCGACGAGGATATCGACCTCACCTTCGTCGTCGAGGTCAACCTCGAGTGTGTCTCCTGGCCCTATCTCCGTGAGATAGTACTCACCAGGTGTTTTGATTGTATCGCCGGTGAGTTCCCCATCGTCGATAGCATCGGTCTGTTCGTTATCGTTTTCCGTGGCCGTGATGCGCTCTTGCCACCGGTTGATCTCGAGGGTCGAAGACAGCACCTCGAGATTGGTGTCATCGGAATACACCGAACCGGAGTGTGATCCTTTTTTGATATTTACACAGTCAGTGGTTCCGTCTAGACAATAGACGTCACCAGAAACTTCTGCGTTGTTCTGATCGAGTGTTAACTCCCCGTCAATCATAATATCGGCCTCAATCTGCGTATTGTGATTAATCGTCACGTCATCTGCAAATTGAAGCTGCATGTCGTCGATCTCCTTATCCGGTTCAGCAGAGTTGTACGCCGTCATGTTGATGTTATTATTTATCTCAATCTCTTGGCCGCTCGCTGGCGAAGTCACGCCAGCGTCGATATCGTACTCGTACGGAACGTCAACGACGAGTCGTACGTACTCGTTCTCATGATCGACGTAAACACTGCCGACGTCACCATCGTTCATCTCGATTCTATCCTGATCAGTGAAGTACGCTGCCCAACCTTCGTAGTACGATGACTGGATTGCAATCTCCATCCGGCCTGGGGGCACTTCATGCGGGAGTGAGCGGGCACTCTGATTCATGCCAGTCGAACGAATTGCGAGGTCACTCCCACTCCGGTCAACTCCCTGCAGACTGGTGACCTCCATCCGCATATTTGTCACTTGAGACTCAGAAATCAACACGTCGAAATTTGGTGCACTAACGAGTCTACTGGTTCCATCTGCGTATTCCCACACACCACCACCCTGGTATGCCAGATGGGTGCCATCACGCTCATACTGTATCGTCCCGAGCGCATACGTGGATGATTCACCGTTCAGCGTTACCGTCATATGACCATCATCCGGTTTTACAGTGATATCGTCCTCGACTGATTCACTGAACGACAGCGATCGGGCCTCCCCTGGTTGTATCGACGCCAGTTCAGCCTTCGCGTTCTCGAGAGACTGCGTAGCGGCCTCGTCGTGACTCTGTGATTCCAGGTGCCCCATCGCACTGTGTCCAACTGCGACGACACCGAGAGCACCGACGGTCACGAATCCGATTAGTAAGACGACGGCGATCACCTCTGATTGCCCGCGAGTCGGTCTCGATAGGGGACGGTTTGTACTCCGTTCCTGTCCCCACTCGTCGCTCATGTCTTCCGAATGACGTTCAACGGGTAATAATATATCGGCCGGAAAGACAGTTGGATGAATGCTCTCGTCGATTTTCGGCCGTCGTGAACTCGGTACACCTTCCAATCTTCACACGGACGGAAAAGACGGGATCCAGACGCTGTGTGTCGATTCGAACTCTATTCGCTCGGCGAGTAGTTCGGCGCTTCGTCCGTGATGACGACGTCGTGAGCGTGTCCCTCCGCCTGGCCGGCCGAGGAAACTCGGACGAACTCGGCGCGCGCTTTGAACGCCGGAATCGTCTCCGCGCCGACGTACCCCATTCCGGACTGCATTCCGCCAGCCAATTGGTGAAGCTCGGACTGGAGCGTCCCCTTGTATGGTGTCGCCGCTTCGACGCCTTCGGGCACGTACTCCTCGTCGTCCTCGGGATCTTCTTTGAGGTACCGGTCGGCGTCACCGGATTTCATCGCCCCAACCGATCCCATGCCGCGATACTGCTTGTAACGCTTGCCGTTCATCGTCACGACGCGACCCGGTGCCTCGTCGGTGCCTGCAAAGTACGACCCGAGCATTACGGCATCGGCCCCGGCGGCAATCGCTTTGATCGCATCACCGGAGTACCGAATTCCGCCGTCGGCGATCACCGGTACGTCGTACTCGCTGGCAACGTCAGCAACCTGGGCAACGGCGGTGATCTGGGGCATTCCTGCCCCCGAGACGACCCGAGTCGTACAGATCGACCCCGGGCCGATACCGACTTTGAGCCCGTCTGCAAACTCGACGAGATCCTCAGCAGCCTCTCGAGTGCCGACGTTCCCCACGACGACGTCAGCCTCGACGGCGTCTTTGATCTCCTTCGCGCCGTCGACGACGTTCAAGTTGTGAGCGTGAGCGCAGTCGATGAAGATGACGTCCACGCCCGCCTCGTCGGCAGCAACTGCGCGATCCATCTCGAACGGGCCGACGGCGACCCCACAGCGGAGCCGTCCGTTTTCGTCCCGGGCCGCCTCCTTGTACTCGCGTCGCTGGAGAATCCCCTGCATCGTCACCAGGCCGACGAGCAGGTTCTCGTCGTCGACGACAGGCACGCGTTCGATCTTGTGCTCGTACATCAGGTCGAACGCCTCGCGGGCGTCGATATCTTTGGGTGCGGTGATCACTTCGTCGGTCATCGCCTCCGTCACCGGGTCGTTCTCGCCGACCTCGAGGTGTGGCCGGATGTCCGTACTCGAGATGATCCCCAGCACTTCGCCGTTGGTGTTGACGACTGGTGCGCCACCGACGCCCTCACGGATCATCATCTCGTCGACCTCCCGAACGGTCATTTTGGGATCGGCAGTGACGACGTCGTCGAACGGGATGATGAGTTCGTCGGCGCGTTTGACTCGTGAGATCGATTCGACCATCTGATCGATGTTCATGTTGCGGTGGAGGACACCGAGTCCGCCGTGGCGGGCCATCGCAATGGCCATCTCGCTCTCGGTGACGGTGTCCATCGCCGCCGACAGGATCGGCACCGATACCTCGACGGTTTTTGACACCCGTGAGGTCAGATCGGCCTGATCGGGTTCGACGCGACTTTCTTTCGGTCGAAGCAGGACGTCGTCGAACGTCAGTGCCTCCGGTACGCGAAGTTTTGCAGAATAGGGCTCGTGCTCGGGAACGTCGTTCGCCATGTAAACTGTCCGGAACCGTCGGTGAAAAACGTTGCGAGACCGTTCGTGTCTGTGAGCGGGGCACATCCACCGATGGATTCGCTCGAGTTACGTGGCCAGCGGTTACGGTCGATACGTCATGGTCGGTGCGTCATGGTCGATACGTCATGGTCGATTAGCATCGACCGCTGTACGTTCCGAACGCGCAGTGAAAAATCCGAGCCTGAAGATATGTTTCGACAATCATCTATCGGTGACGTCCCCTCTTTGTTTACAATCCTTCGTAGAGTGTGTCCACTTCCCACACAACGTTTAATAAGACACGCCGATTTGGTTCGGTATGTACGCTGTGAACTCCCGCGTTTCCCGCATTGTTGGCCTGACGAGTCTCGACTCCGACGCCACATTCTTTATCGGGAAACGCCAGTTCACAGCACGAGGCCTTCGGTCGAAGGTATCCCTTCGCTCGCCGATGGACTGGCTCCCGCTCGGTTCGCTGTCGGAACTGGGAGACCGTTTATCACGTTACCCACAGGCCTCGGGTCACGGCCATCGTCCCTGAGCGATGAGCACGTCACAACACCCGATTGCGATTCGCCTCGAGCGACTGGTCGGCGGTGACACCAGGCTTCTCGCGCTGGTGATGGCGCTGCCGCTGGTCGACGGCATCTTCGTCGCGTTGATCCTCGCCGGCGCGCTCGAGACGACGATGGGCGCTATTCAGGTCGGCTTGCTGATCTTCGGCGGGAGTGCGACGCTCGCGGTCATTCTCGCTGAGATGCAGGGATCGGTGCGCAAACAGATCCGTGTCGTCTTACTCGTCGGCGTTCCGCTGATCGTCGTCGCAGCCATCCAGGCGGCCCTGGCACCGGCGATCGGGAGCGTCATCGACACCGTCATCTTCGAACGGTTCGCCGCGCTGGTGATCCTCGCTATCGCAGCGAAAACCGCGAGCGCTACCGTCGGCGAGTATCTCCCGAGCCCTGGCGTCATCATCGGGCTGGGACTGCTCGCCAGCCTCGATCCAGCGGGGGCCGAATTCGTGTTGATGACCGATACGGCACTGGTCGCGAACGCCACGCTGGCGGCCGTCGTCGGCGTCGCGTTCGCCCTCGGAGTTGCCATCAGCGGCCCGTACCTTCGGGCGCACATGGACATCAACCGTTTCCGCTTCGGCAGCGCGGTCGCCCTCGGGTTGTTGCCCCTGTCGATTATGGGGATGGCATTCGGTCAGGCACCGCTGGCTGCGCTCGTCGTCGCCGCACTGTTCGCCCTCGATCCCGATACCCCATCGGATGGCGACGTCGAGGCCCAGCATTCGGCGGCTGGAACGAGAACGGATGGCGGTACGAATGGCGCCGATCGCGAATCCACGACGCTCGAGCCCGCTGGTGAGTCGGAGGGGACTACTGAGGACGCACCGTATCCGAGCGACGATACGACGACGACCGACGGACGCGCCCCATGGCTCTGATCCGAATCGAACCGTAACTGCTTTAGGCAGGATTACCCAACGATTCCACGAGGGGTCGTGGCCAAGCCAGGCATGGCGACTGACTCCAGAGGTTCCGCGCCCGGGACGACACTCCAGACTGATATACTGATCGGACACCTGATCAGTGTCCGTGTGATGACCCTCTGGAGTTCCGAGGCGCACCGGAGATATCAGTCGATCGGGGGTTCAAATCCCTCCGACCCCATCCTCACCTTAATTATTTCTTAATACTACGGATAGAAAGTGCGTTAGACCAATTTTCTCTCTTAACTAATCGATTACCCTTCCCTCCGACGGCTCCTTCGTGTGGCGGTTGTGCCCCAGCATCGACTGAGCGCCGCGAGTGCCGGATGGGCAGATGCCCGGAACCCGCAACACGCGACGCAGCGCGACCTTTAGGAGCGTCTGTCGCGTTGAGGGAAAGCCCGGAATGCAGGGAGCGCAGAGTAACGAGCGACCGGCCTCTGTTCCGAGCGAGCGAAGCGAGTGAGGGTACCGGCCAGGGAGCGGCGCGAGGGAGTTCTTCTTCGGATACAGATTCCCCTCCTATTATATTGACTGACGGTGGCCTTGCTAAATCTGATTACACCTCTCTTTCTCAAACCACTGCCATCGCTCCATCTATTCAGCAAACTGGTCAGGGTTACAACTACATCCGATGTCAAGCGTTAGGCACTGACGATACGGTCTACGTTCATCAACTCTGTGCGATTGCTTCTGGTGAAGATCCTCACCATGTCTTCTCACCGGAGTATGATTGCCATCACAAACTCTCTGTTCCAACGAAGTGGGGAGTTTCTCAGATCGATACCCCAGAGAATATTGAGCTCGTTGAGTCCTGGAAGCACCGGGTAGCTGAGGTACATCGTAGTGAGGAGTTTGCCAGTGAGGTGCCCAAATGACGGGCATCGATCATTGCTTGATCAGCAGTGAACGGCAAGAGGAGTCGTCTCCTACTATCTGTGATGGAACATGCCCGACTTCTATTGTCACTCGTGTAAACAGAAATTCCCCGCTGAAGTCAAGAACAAGTACGATACGTACGAGTTTACTCGTTGTCCGCGCTGCGGTAGCGCGAAGACAACGCTCGCGTGGTAACTCTGCTCCGGTAGGTCTTGGCAGAAATCACCGGTCACTCCACGCGGTCACTGACCAGGAGGGACAGCAATGAGTGTCGAGACACTCGACCTCGAGGACTCTCCGTTCTACAAACCGGTGTGTCGGAACTGCTCAGAGGCTGAATATTGGTACGTTGGTGTAGACAGTAACGATCACCTGGGCGTTTACTCAAAGTTCCGTTGCCCCAACTGCGATCACCGTGTTCACGTCTGAATGGCAGCTCTGGCTGGAACCAGCCAGGGTTGTAACACATCGGGGTTAGTGGACTACCTGGCTGACACGGGACTGATGGCCTACGGCCAGCGCGACCCCACCGCGCTGACCGACCGAAACAGCGACCGCGTTCGCGTTTTACAATACCTCGCTCGACACCCAGAGGGTGTCAGTCAAACCGCGCTGTGCCACTACGTCCTGAAAGGCGTTGCTCCGAACGATTATACCGGCCTGTACGACCTCTCCGGCGATGCGTTCGAGCGCCACGACAACGCCGCCCAGTACCTCTACGACGGACGTGGCGACGGCTGGACGGCTCTCGACGGCTCTGACGACGACTTTCAGTTCCTAAATCGCTTCGTCAACGACCTCGAGGCGCACACAGAGTTGATCCGGGTCGATCGCCTCGACGCGGATGAAACCCACGGACGATGGGTTGCACCAACCCACCGCCTTATTGACTTGATTTCAGAAGGCATTCGTGAAACAACGTCCGTCTCAAACGACCTCGTATATGACCGCGATTTCGCCCAGAACCTGCTCAAAACGCCCTGGCCGACGAAAAAGGGCCTCACCACGCACCAGAAGAAGTTCTTGGCAGCCGCGTTACGTCGTTACATCTCTCGGGTGAACGACTACCGGCTCGTTTTCGACGTAATGCTGCAGAACCGGAGTGGCCACGAACGCCGCCGCATGGTGAAAGACTTCTCGACTCGTTTCACCAGCGAGGGGCGCATCTCCAAGAACTACGCACGCCTACAGGCTGCGCTCGAATGGGGCTACGAGAACGCCGATAACGCCGTATTCTGCACCCTGACGACGTGGCCTGAGAATTTCGATTCCCACTGGGACGCCACCCAGAACATCAACCCGAATTTCCATAACCTCACACAGTTTTTCAAAACCGATCCGAAAACGGTCGAAGACACCCGTAAGACCCACGTTCCTCAGTGGTCGGAAGATCTCGATTCCTCGAACTTTCACTTTGGCGCTGAGGGCGCTGTCTCCGGTAGACCGCGCAAACAGCTACAATACGTGAAGGTTCTGGAGTGGGATTCCGGCGGAAAGCCCCACCTGCACGTACTTTTTTTCAACGTACCGACGCGGGAGAAGGACGGAATGCCATGGCTGATCGACAAAGCGGAACTCGAATATCTGTGGCAAGAACGATACGGACAAGCCCGGATCGTCGACCTTTACCCGCTCGTCTACCGTGACGACCTGGACGAAGTTGGAAACTTCGGAGAGGAGTTCATCCGCGATGACGACGGACAGATACTCACGAATGCCGACGGAAACCCGGCGAAACAGCCGGTTTCGGAAGGCTTCGTTTCGTGGTACCGCTACGGCGACCACGACTGGACTGACGAACAAATCGAGGAACGAGTACGCTTTCACAAAGAAAACGGGCAGATCGACTTCGACGGCCACGAGGACGTGGCTCGCCAAAAAACGGCTGGCTCGTATATCGGAAAGTACGTTTCTGAGACGCTTGGGACGCTACGTGAGGCTTCTGCCGAAATCGCTGACGACCCGATGCACTTCCCTCACGACGTTGACGACGACGACAAAGCTGCCTTCTGGAAGCTCGGCCTGTACTGGGCGACTGGTCGCCAGTTCTGGTCGTGCTCTCAAGGCATTCGCGACGACATTGCCCTCGAGGACGCTGATCGGAAGGACATACTCACGGGGGTCGTCGACGTTTCGACGACCTCGCTGTTGCACCACGCTGAACACGCACACGAACCCCACGCGCTATACCCTGATCTGGACGCTGAACGCGCAAAGTCGCTGATCCACCGCGAAACCCGCCAATTGCTGGCTGAAAAGGAACTCGCCGCCCAACGGTCGACGACCTCGACAACGACGCTCGCCCAGATCAAGATGCTCGGTACGTTCCACTGGGACGATATACCGGCCACGCCCGATCGCCGCATTGACCCTGGTGCCCTGGAAGAAGCTATCCATGATCGAGACGATGCAATCGTCTTGGCGGCGACAGGCGATAACCCACCGCCTGTCTCACAGGTTTGGTGAGCTGTCACGCGGGCCAGCAACTGCGCTATCTCCAGCTGCGGCTTCGTCATCCTTTGACCGTTAGCTGTGCCACGTAGGAGGACACGTGACATCCCCTAGTTATTATCGCATGGATTATACCCCTGAGTAACTACCACGAGCGTTTCGCCGTGGTGGTTCGAACCATGGCAACGGAACAAGCCGAAGTCCCTGAGGGCTTCACGAAGGCCGAAGCACCGCAACAGAACACCGACGACTACGACACCGAATTCGTCGATCGCCCAGAACTCGGTGAGATGATTCAGGGTACCCTCCTGAACGTCAAACCGGATTGTGGCGAATTCGACACCACGATTCTCGAGCTGCGTCTTTCCGAACCGTACCACGACCAGGACGAAGGCGCGCTTGTCTGTTTCTGGTCGACGAACGGCATCGACTCCGCCCTCGAGGAGAACGAAGTCTCCCGGGGCGAGGAGATCGCCGTCGTCTGCGACGACACGTTCGAGATTGACGGAGAAAACCGCCGCGGCTTCTCCGTCTACACTCGGGACTGAACTCCAAACGCTGCTGACACACCACTTCTTCACAAATGGCAACTCACCACAACACATCGCTGAACGGACTGATCGACGACTACGCACAACTTCGCGCTGTACCGGCGCTGCTCGGGGTGTTCTACCTCGCTGCCTCGCTGTTCCAATTCGGCGGCCTCTCGACGCCAGAAATCCTCTGGTTCGGTGGCTACGAATTGACGACGACGCACGCCATGATGGGGTCGCTCGGCGTCCTCGTCATCGCGTTCGCTTCTTCGGAAACGAAGGACTTCGAACGCTATGAGCAGTGGGAGCAGGGCTTGATCGCCGCTGCTCCGGTACTGATCCTCGGCTACCACTACGTCGGGTTCGTCGAAACACTCGTCAACACCGCCGAGCCGTGGGGACAAATCGCCGCGTTCGTTATCTGTGCCGCTGGCTACGCCGTCGCAATCCGATAACGATGCTTCCGGCACTCAAAATCGCACCGGGCGCACGAACGATGCTGTGGCTGTTCGCGTTCGGCGTAATTCTGTGGTTCTGGTTCGACCCTGTGTCGTACCTCGAATCACTCGCGTCGGATAGCCTATGGCCGTTCATGCTGACATGAGCAAACCACGACAACTATTCAACGGACGAAAGGAGTACAAATTCGCCGTTGTCGGGTACATCCTCGGCGCGGCTGCACTTACGATAGTGCTGGTCGCGGCGATCTCGATGACCGGCGCGGCTGCAACGGCTGAGTTCGCAAACGACACCGCCGAACTCACTGACGATAACGACACGATCGAGGTCGAACTACACTGGTTCGACGAGGCGAACGATACCGAACACGCAACCATCTACTTCTACAACGCTACGGAGTATGAGGGCGACGGTTCGGACGAAGCGGTGCTTGAACGCGCCGAAGACGCTGATCCGGGCAACGTCACACTAAGCGAGTTCGATTCTTCGCATGAAGCTCTCGAACTCGACACGGAATACCGCATCATCGTCGAAGGCGACGACGAGCACCTCGAGGACGCACACATCACGCTGAACACTGGTGACGCTGATGGTGGCGCGATCTTCGCCTCGGACACGCAGAGAAACGGAGTGATCGTGCTCGCACTCATCGGTGGCGCGTATCTGCTCACTCGCGACGGTAACGGCAACGGTAACGGGGGGCAGTAACTATGTCTGCAACGACTCTGGAGGCTGAAACGCAGATTGGCGCTGATCACGCCGACCGCTTTGCTGCCGAAGCTGCACACGAGTACGAACACGGCTGCACGCTCACTCGACGGCAAGCGATGCAAGCGATGGCTGCTGCCACCGCGACGATCGCAGCCTCGAACACGGTGATGGCTGATGACGATGATGAATACGGCGTATTCGACACACTGAGGGAATCAATTCCCACTTCGGCAAAAGATGTCTACCTGACTTCGACGCCGATCGGTGCGGCTATCTACATGGGGGCAACCGCCCCGAACGTCTGGCGCGAAACGTTCAACACCGATCCGACTGCTGAACGCATCAGCTTGTGGCATCAAGCAAACAACGAAATAACGTGGTTAAATAACCACTTCATCAACTTCGGAAATCGCATGGAGGATTCGCGCTCGATCGCGTCCCTCGAAGCACGTCACGGCATGGCCTTGGCGTGGGAAGATGGTGAGGGTGCTAACACCATGCACGATACCGCACACCAACGAATCCGCCAGTATTACGAACTTCCTGAGTTCAATCATTTCCACGCCGGTAACAAGGCACTCGCACAACTCTCCTACCTTGCAGGAGCGGGGCAGAATACTGACCCTACCTTCGAGTTCACGGCCTATGCCGAGGACGATGAAGGCGAGTTTGTACAGTGCATAATCACCGATTCGCGGGAACATGAAACACTCACCTTACATGATGGGACTGTCCTAATCGAAGACGCATTCAAGTACATCGATCACCTCGACGGCCAAGAGGGCGATGGCGACTTCATCACGCCCGTTCTTCAATTCCGTGCTGACGATGAGGAAACGGTTCTTGATGAGTCTCCGATCACCCAAGATGTGATCGACTCCTGGGACGGCGACGAAGTGACGTTCGACCTCGAGAACGGTACGTACACGACAAACCTCCGGTTTGCTTGTACGACCGTCTCTGACGGTGACGATACGCTCCCGTCTCAGGTCGTCTTTGACGGCCCTGAATGGCTCGGACAACACCAAGAACTGAAAGATCTTTCTGACGATGTAGTGGCGTGGTACGAATACTCGTTCGTCGAGGACATCAAAGCCGAGCTTGACGCTGGAAACATCACACCTGAACAGGTACGTTCACCCGAAGGCATGGCTCGCTTTCTCGCTGGTACAGATGATGTGGAAAGCGAACGCTTCCGCATCTCGTGGATGCAGCAGTTCGGTTTCGAGCGCACCGACCTAACTGAAGTCCGCGGAATGGCTGTAACCTGGAACGGTGCTATTGACACTGTTGTTGACACCGACCCCGATCTCGATGACCGTCACGTCTACCCAAACGAGTTTGTTGAAGATCAACAATACTCGGGGGTTGTATTCGGAGATAGCACGACCAACGGAATGCAGGCTGGCGGAAAGTACGCTGTTGGAACGCCTGTATTCACTGGTGGCGATGGCCGAACACAGGCGTTCGACCAAAAAGGTGACCTGCTTTGGGAGAACACTGGTGTTGCGAAGGCCTGTAGCTTCCTGTGGGACGAAGAGCGTCGATTGCTCTACATCGGTAACGATCAGGGTGAAATCGTCTCGTTAGACCCTGTAACGGGCGAACACGAGGTAATGAACGACGATTCTACTTCCCGCAACGTAACTGGACTTGCCTCTGATGGTCAAATACTGTACGCTGTCGTCACGACCGATCGTGACCTATACGCAATCGACCTCGAGGATCACCAGACTGAGTGGCACCAAACCAACGTCTCGGAAACGTATTCGAGCATCAGTGGCCTCGAACTGTCTCCTGATGAAACAACGTTGTTCTTCGTTGCTCACAACACGGTTAGGGCACTCGACGCCTCCGATGGCACCCAACTATGGCAATTCGATACCAGTGATAACAACAATTCTGGTCAGGGCACCTTGCTCGTCGATGATGGAACAGACCTCGGTGCTCTCTACGCCATAGACCACGCCCAGATCAGGGCTGTAGATACGGAAGAACAGGCATACTCTGAAACAGAGTACACCGAGCGTGATGTCTACACCTTCGACAACCACCGCGACCGCGCCATGTATGCTGGCGTTGAGAATGACCGTGTCGTTCGACTCTCGCTCCCTGATCTCGAAGAGGAATGGGTGGCGAGCGTCCCCGATCAACCACAGGACGTGACGGTTTCGCCTTGCGGCACGTTAGTTTACGCAGTTACTGACAACGGCGAAATCCAATATTTGGACGCTGAAACCGGCGACACTCTCCACGTAGCTGAATGCGACAATGAATGGGAGCAGTGGGTCGGAACTTGGAACACCTCGCAAACTCTCGACGGCAGTGCTGCTCGAGCCATCATGTTCGATGAGACGATTACCGACGACGAAGACGAGGTAATCCGAGAGGGGCAGGGACAAGTTGATCTCTGGTACGGAGTACTCGAGATCGACGAAATGTGGGATGCTGGCGGAGCCAACATCACACACGTCGACGACGACACTCTCGATGACATCATCGACCTCAATGGAACACCTGGTGACATCGATACGATAATCGACGAGATGGACGAGTTTGACGATGTCTCCGACATCAAGTACACTCGCCACGTCTTGCAGATTCTCGAGTTCTATGACGAAACCGACGCGACCGTAGGTGAAGACGAGGGAAGCGACGTTGTAGTCATAGAACCTGACTGGACGGAACCTGACTACGACACGTTCGATTCCACCGAGTTCGTTGAATGGATGCAACGAGTTGAAGATATGGTCGAAAATCTCGAGGATGAGGATGCCACTGATGAAGACGACACCGCCGACGACGACGGCGACGGTGGCGGCTTCCTCGCAGGAATGAGTAACCGCGCTTTCGCCGGGGTGCTGGCGCTCGCTGCCGTGGCGCTTGCCGCCCTCGGCGGCGACGACTCACGACGCTAACCATGCCCCGAAAAACTATTTTTTGCGTGCTACTCCTGGTAGCTTCTGCCACACTGATCGCACCGATCGCCGCGCCGATCGCTGCCGCCCAGGAGGCCAACAACTCAACGGCGACCGACGACGATCTCGACGATGACCTGCTCGAGCTTGCCGACGATGAAGAACTCGAGCCGGACGACCTCGACGGAGAACGCCGCCTGTACATCGACAACAACGCCTACATCACTGAGTGGGAACACGATGGCGACACACACACCGTGACGGTGGGTGCTGATGAGGACACGACCGTCCTGTTCCTCCCGGTGATCGACACCGACGAGGCGACGACACAGAGTGTACAGGGCGTCTCGCTCGAGATCGAAGGCGGTAACGAGCGTACCCGGACGATCGACAACGAGGACACCGTAGTCGCCATGACGTTCGACAGCATGGAGGGCATCAGTGCCGTCATTCTCGACCCGAGTAATGACGTGCTGATCGGCGGCCCCTGGACGGCTAGCGATTCGCGTTTATCCGCGATCGGCGCGGCTGGCGCAATTGCGTTCATGACGATCAAAAAGGAACTCGAGAGACAATTCGGCGCTGGAATGAAACCGGAGTGGTTGCGATGAGGTACCGGAGAGAAAAGCTAGCCTTTACGCTGTCGTTCCCGGTGGGAATATTCTTTCTTTGGCACGTTGGCGTACTATCGCCAGAAGCGACCTATTTTGGCTACTTGTCAGTGGTCTCTATGCTGCTCGGAGATATTGCTATCCAACTGACTGCGATGGAGGGTAAACTTAAACCATGACAGAACTGAACAACGTCAAACCACCGTCTGAGCGCCACCCGTGGATTGCGCTGCTGCTTCGCAACTCCGGTAAAATTCTCGCCCTCGGGCTATTCGCCGCTGCCGGACTGATGTGGCTCGATTTGCTCCCTGACGTGAGCCGTGAGGCAAAAATCGCTGGCCTCGCGTTCGCTGCGTTCTTGCTCCCTGGCTCCTACGTCGGAGACTGGGTGCAAAACCAACGCGGCGACCCACAGTTCGTGTTGCTCGTCGACGTAGCCGCCCAGGAGGAAGACGGCGGGATCGCAAGTATCCCACTCGCTGACTGGCGCGACCTCGAGGTCGTCGACGGGAAACTCGACCAGTGGGCACCGATGTTGTACGCTGGGAAGAACCTCGACCTCGAGGAGATGACAGTCGAAGGCTGCTGGCGCGGCACCCTGACAGACCGCGAGTTGCTGGCTGCACTCTCGGCTGTCGAGGAGTGTCGCGGGATGCTCGAGGAGGACAGCCGAAAGCTGTTCGCAATCGAATCGAACCTGTGGTCGATCGTCTACCGGGCGACGAAGGACGCCACTCGTAGCGTTGTCAACACGTTCGAGAAGGGTACGTTGCCCGACGAAGGCGAGGGCGTCGACAACGCAGTAAACGACGCTCTCGACCAGTTCGGGTTACTCGACACAGTTGACAACCTCGAGGAAGCCGACGATCTCGACGCCGACCTGGACGATCTCGATCTCGGGATGAATGACGACGACCAACCCGAAGAAAAGCTCCCGAGGCCAGCCGATGACTGAACGCACGTACTACCGGTGTGATACCTGTGAACGCCGATGGTACGAGTTATACACTGTCCCTGTGGCCTGTGCAGTCTGCGGTTCGAAGTCGGTAACGCCGGAGGAATACGCATGACCGATACTGACGAGAACCTGTTGACACTCGCGAAGCTCCGGGAACAGATCGCCCTCGACGGCGACCTCCAGGGCGGCGATGGAATCAAACCCCATGCTGGATATGCGATTGATCCAGTTGATCGTGCTTCGCTCAACTTCCTCGACGATCTCGTCGACGAGGACGATCGTCCCGAATCTCGATTTGAGGAAACGCAATTAGGATCGATCGTCCATTCGAACGTTCGAACCGATGCCGCCTGGACTGCGGTTCAGGAGCAACGGTACGGCCTCGCCTCTCATCTCGTCGGGGTGACTGAAACCGAGTTCGATGGCTCGTCGATTACTGTCTCTCTCGAGCTCGCAAATCAAATTGAGAACGACGGGGCGCCGTGTTTCTGCTCCGGCGCTGGCAACCCCAACACCGGCAAATCCAATCTAATGTTCTACATCGTCGACGACGTAGCTGGTCGGGTGTACGATGACCTCCTGGTCATCTCGAACTCTCGAACCTGGCACCGGACTGATCTCGTCGTCACGTCAGCCCATGACCTCACGGTCGCGCTGCTCGAGCATCGTCAAACGCCGAAAGCGGTTGTCATCGACGAGGCGTCGACGCACTTCGATGCACGAACCTACAACTACGAGGTACCAAATCAGTGGACGCCACTTGCCAAACGGATGGCGAAACTCGGTGTCGAGTTCTGCGGACTAATCACCCACAGCGGGAAAGACCTCCATCCAGAGGCGAAACGGCTCACCACCCTTGCGTTCCACAAAGAGCAGAAAGCCGTCGCGACATTCTTCATGAACTGGCCTGCCGAATCCGATTCTCCGTCCGATCCGGTGTTTCCTGACCCGGTACAGAACCTCGAGAAGTACGAGGGGTACGACCCGGATGACGCTGCACCGTGGGATTGGAATTTGCGAGCTGGGCTGTTCGCAGAAGATTTGTCCTGGCGCAAACTGCTGGAACTCCTCCAGGAGTCAGGCCCGGTCGACTCCTAATTCGGAGGGTCACCTCTGGTTCTTCTCGCGATCCCTCGAGGCCGATCGTCACGCCCCCGACTTGGGACACCCACCCACCGACCAACTCACTTTTGTCGGTGACCGGCCTTATCGGAACCAAAGGCCGAATTGCGGCCGAAGTCCCTCCTCGTGGGGGTCTGAGGCCGCTTCATACGCATTTACTCAAGCCGAAAACATAATTAAATATGAATCTCTATTCTGCTGTAATAGATGAAATATTGTCCTTCATGTGGGGAAAGGTGTTCTAATAAAGATCGGTTCTGTAGAGAATGCGGAACTGATTTTTCAGATCACTCAACTTCAAGTGAGAAGAATCAAGATCAACATCCTCAAAAAATCGGCACCGTACAACAACTGCGTAATTCGTCTAAGGGATGGTCTATTCTCAAGCCGCATACCTCTTTAGCTGAAACTGCTATTGTCCTCTGTGGCTTAGCCTTGGTTGCCCTCGTTTTTGCACCTTGGATCAATATTCAAGGTGGCGATCTCGTGAATAACCTTGCCGATTCATTTGGGGCTGGTGATGTGACCCCGGAAAGCGATTATGCAGGGTATCAAACAACCGGAGGTCTAATTACTCTGGCTACCGCGACATTCTTACTGGTCTTTACATGGATTAAAGAATGGGACAGTACTGCTGCTCTTGGAACCTTCATGACTGGATTATTTCTTTTAATTGGGCCTGTTTGGCACATTTATGCCCTTGCTCAAGCTGAAGCTGAAGCTTCTCGACACATCTTTCGAGAGGCTCAACCGATTGAGATGCCTGATGGCACTTATGCACCAATTGAAGCTGTTGAACCTGGTTTTGGAGTCGGATGGGCTTTGATATTACCTGTTGTAATCATGGCCATCTCTTTCGTTTATACTCTTATGGCAGTATTCACCAAAAACTAAGGACGTGACCACTCCCTCAAGCATGAACAGATTTAATGGGTTGAAGTTATGGGTTCTTTGTACCCGACCAATTGCGTTCGGGGTAACAGTTGGTTATTTGTATGTTCTTTTCGATCTCCTACCCTCGTATCTCTTTATCTGGTGGTATCCAACTGAAGCCAGTGTCATTAATACGCAGATCTATCACCTATTTTTCTTCACCGTTGGAATCAGATTTGCGTTCTATCTCTCAGTGAGTATCTACATAGCGCTTTCAGCTAAATCGATGATTGATAAGCTATGGGGAGATTTTATGCCACCACACCAGAAGCGCTCAAATACCTCAAAATTGCCAATTCCAGCCGAGAAAGTGAACTATAGTCTTTATAGATCCATTCGAATTTCAGTTATCGGTATTTGTTTTATGATCGTTGCTTTTCCTGTACTGATGTATTTGCATTTAGAGTACCTGCATTTCCAATCTGATTTTCCAAAAAATTACCTTGAGTTGATTCCTGATAGCGCTTTTTTACCGGTACTCTATCACATTTTAGAAGCACCACTCGAGATCTTCATTGGCGAATCGCTTTACGAATTGAACACCTTCGAGCTTCAATACAACCTAATTTACTTTTGGATTCCATCTGTACCACTCACCGTAATCATTGCAAACATGTACAATGCTATCTATAAGCTATCTCGAGAACTCATGTATCAGACCGGGCTCCGGGTTCTCAACCGGCTCTGATTCGAGATTAGCACACTTATCCTCACTAACAGAGTTAGATCCCATTTTCTTCTAACATTATGTATTCACATTCACCAGGGTAGACCGGTCTCCCTTCATACTCTAATAATAGTTCATCCAGACGAAATATCTCGTCCTCAAGTTCGTCTAATACACTTGCAGCATCTTTTATTATATCAAAGCTATTTGACCCTACTACCGATTCTAATTGAGTTATTGCTGTTTGTTTAACACGGTTAAAATTATTCATATTTTCGCCATTTTGTGCTTCCCACTCTTCTTCATCTTTGAATTTAAGTCTATATGGTTCAATGACTTTTTCGTTCTCCAACGTGCAAATCAACCCGATTTTGTTATTTCTGTAAAGGCTTTCTTCTTTATTCACTAGTGACCAAACAATACTATCAAATTCTTCTTCTACTACCGACTCATCGTTTCTAACTTCAATCACTAACATCTCAAAGACCCACTCAGAAAGATCATCACCTGGTTCTACGCTATATGTGTCTTTGTCAACATATATTTCACTGAACTCATCATCGAAAGCATTTCTATGAGATTCGAACTTTTCCTTCAACGATCTAATATTCTGCCGAGCCTCCTTTAGATCGGGAGCATGGTTTTCCAGTAGGTCTTCCAAATATCTGTTTCTCTCTAGCTCTTTTGGGACTACTCGAAATTCGTCTTTATCCTCGGTATCATCCGATCGGTCGATTATTGCAGATAAAGGTCTACCCCCTCTTATTACTGGAAAATTGATTTTTGAGTTGTAGTGGATATTATCTCCGATTAATATGTCTGGATCACCGTGCCAGACTCTTACAATTTCTCTAAGTGTCTTCGAATGTTCTTGTCTAACCTCTCTATTGATTTCCCTCTCGAGCAAATCTGTTTGATTGTAATATAGAAGAACAAGTGCCATAGTTAGCACACCAGATATAGAGAGATTTAGCACAGTTAACCAACCTGGAGCCATAATTGTGTTTACCAGTGATGCAATTATTAGTAAAAGTACGAAGGCCCCGATTAATGTCTTTACTATATTCTTCTCTAATTTCTCGTGACTAATTTCCATGAACATGATCTTGATTCCGATGTGATAAAAATTTTGCAAAATAGTATTTTCTCCTATGGCCCTTTTCAAAGTGATATTAATATGAAGATCGATGTTAGCCAGAAAGCAACTGTGCCAATCACTATTTTCATGTTTCTTGGCATTTTCTCTACTTGACTCTCATAAATATAACTTAGGCTTCGGAATGAAGATGCAAAGAGTAGAGCTGGTAGCACTCCAATTATAAACAAAATCATGCTGTTTGCAAATCCCATACCAGAAAAGGGTTTTAATAAAATTGTTAGGATTGAAAATGGTGTATGATTAATAAGAACCTCATAGGTTACGGATACCCAAGTAGGCTCAGACAGGTAATTGTCAACGCGAATTCCCATGATATCTTCGATAATTAGTAGCGTTGTTATGGATGCAGTGTAGAGTACTAATCCCCTGAAAAACCACCTGTAACTTCTTTCGTGGAGGATTTCGTACGCAACTGGCGGTATCTTCTTTGTTGACGTACCTCGACTTTTTAGCGGATCTTTTTTACTCCTCTTCCATGGATATGATGCGATAGATCTGAACACTGACAAAATTTTGATGGAATATAGCAATACCAGGCCGAATAATAATGGTGCGAATAAGAGCATTATGACCATAACAACGTATTCAATAAATGAACTTAGTCTATTTACATGATCAAAAATCTCTAGAAGGATTATACCAATTACACCCGGTATAAAACATATGATTATTAGATGTGAAAAGACAACCCACTTATTCCAAATCAGACGCCAATCACCTACAATACTCTTTAAATATCTACCACATAAATAGAAGTCCGTAAAGAAGACACGTTTCGCAAGTTCCCAATCCATGATAATCTACCATCATATCTCAACTATTTAAAACATGAGGCGATGGATCAGGACGAAGCTCAATATCGACGCCACCAGTTAGATAACTTGATCCATCATTAGTGATCTCAAACATATTGCTATTTTCGAAGATTGGAGTTATCAATTCCACCTGTGCAAGCATACAACAGCGTTCTTTAACCCGAGATCGAGAAGCGTTAAACCGCATACGATCTGCCATTAATCGTGGTGTTGACCAACCCTCCTCTTCAAGGTATTCAAGAATCCTTTCGTCCAAGGTACACATCCACCGTGCTGGCTTACGCTTCATTTAGGAATTCGAACTCTCAGTGGCATTTGGTTCGCTTTGCGTCACATTTTCTTCTAGAAAGACCTCATTCTCAGCATCATATTCCTCATCAAGGTAGGCCTCCCCGATCTCTGTAATCACATATGCCCCATTCCCGATCGGGGACAAGAACCCATGCTCAGCGAGCTTTTTGCATCGACGGGATACATGAGCGTTTGACACTCTAATACTCTCACTTTTCGTTAGTTCACCCACGGTTCCTCCATCATTCTCTCTAAGATATTCCAAAATCCGATCATCCCAGATGGTCATCCACGTTCCCGATTCTCTCATTAAATCCCTTTCGTACGATATGCCCCTCTTTGTTCGCATTCCTCCAGTAAAGAAGAGTTAATCAGTATTAGGAGCACCGTTACATATATGTAATACCGCTCCATTGAGCTAGCCACGGAGCTATCAACTCCGGTGAAGATGTCGCTCGTTGGCATCTGAAACCGGGCGGTGCTGCAACACCGCCCAGAAGGTGGCTCCTGGTTACGAACCATGTTTCACGGAACCAATGCGGGGCATCAGCCCCACGGCCAGAGAGAAGAATCGAACGCTCTTAATAATATCACTCTTACGCCACTCGCTACGTGCGCGTGTGGTACTCGAGCCGTCGGCCTCGACGCTCGCCTCCTGGAGCCAACGTGTGAACTTTGCGCTCGACTTCAACCCGACAGTGTTGTTCGCCAGCTCCTCCAGGTGCCCGCCCCGATCGGGCCGGAGCGGAGGACCGACCGATGACACACCGTTGCACTATCTGCAACGAACTCGGTGATGTGCAACTCGCGGTCACTCGAGAATACGGTGCCTGCTGGCTCTGCGAGGAGTGCGATGCTCGAGAATATCCGAACGAAACCCCAGTCGTGGAGGCTCGGTGATGCCTCGAAACGATCACTGCACGAGCGTTATAGATCGATCTCGGTATTGGTGTATACCTGCTGAGGCCGGGGGTGCAACCGGCTGCCAGCAGAGTATTATTCGGCAACCCACAGCCTCGAGATCCCGATTAATTAAGTTGGAAAACCCATCATATCGGCATCTCAGGGCCAGTTACAACTCCGTTATAGAAGGCCATCAAACCAATGGTGGGTGGCAATATCTACCATACTGTTCCCGTTATCGAATTCAACGCTCATTACAGCCGGGGACTGAGCGACCGGAGGGCGATCTATGAATCGTCGTAATTCTCCGAATTTCGAAATTCGTGAGGCGACGGAACTCTTCATCACTCGTCGACGCCCAGATTGGAAAGGCGAAACGGCTCGATCGTACCGGAAGGGACTCGACTCGTTCGAGAACTTCGCCGACGATCACGATCTCGAAACCCTCGACGATCTCGACCTATGGAAAGTCGGGCAATACACCGACTGGTTGGTCCAAACCGATTATGCGCGGGCGACGATCTACAGTAAACAGAAAATGGCCCGTACCTGGCTCAAGTGGCTCGAGTCACAGGGTCTCGTCGACGTTGGAACTCACCTCGCCATCGAAACGCTGCGCCTCGAGGACAGCGAGCAGACCAGCTCGGATATTCTTCGACCGAACACTCTTCGCGAGTTCCTGGAGTTCTATCGCGATTCGATTCAGTGGCGAGCCAAACGATGCCATGCTCTCCTCGAGGTCATCGGTCACACGGGCGCCCGGCGATCGTGTATCCGGGCACTGGATGTCCAGGACTACGACCCGGAGACTCGAACCCTCGAATTCCTCAATCGATCGGAGACTGGAACTCGTCTTAAACGAGGCGATACCCACCAGCGGAAAGTGATTCTCTCGGAGACACCGAACCAGGTTCTCTACGAGTACCTGGAGCGAGAGCGCTACGAAAAACACGATAAGAACGGACGGAAACCGCTCTTCACGAGCACTCGAGGCCGTCCAACGAAGAGTACAATCACGAACTGGCTGTACGAGGCGACGCTTCCCTGTGTAATGCGAGAGTGTCCCCATAGTCGGAAACGCCACACCTGCGAGTGGACGGAGCAATCTCATTCCAGTAAGTGCCCGTCGTCAACGTCTCCCCACCCTGTTCGTCGAGGCAGCATCACGTGGCAGCTGAACATCGGACGTTCGATCCAAGACGTTGCCGATCGAGCTGCAACGACGCCCGACGTGATTCGTCGCTATTACGATCGCCCCGATCTCAATGCAGAGCTTCGTCGACGGATCACGCAGTTCGATGGGATCGACATCTGTGAGCATACAGATCCGACCGACTTTGAGGAGGTGGACGCATGATCGCTCGAATTAGGGCCTCTATCGCCGTTTTATTTCGACTCCTAGCCCTCCGACCCCATTCCTCACCGCGAACAACGGTCGTGAGCGGTGCGTGTGGGATTCGGTGGGATTTGAATCAGGAACTGCCTGCTGCGACCGTGGTTCGGATCCTCCGACGTATCGAGATATAGGCGAAGGGGGAGGTGTTTTTCGTCATTTCGACCTCGTTCTGAGAGGGAGATGATCTGCGTGGGAGTAAGCCATCGGCCGCCCTCGAGTTGATCGACCTGTCGCCACTGTGGAGCCCATGGTCGAGAGAACGACGTCGGCGTTCGTGCGTTCGCTCGACGAACCGACCGACGACCCGGCACGATCGGGAACCTGCTGGCTCGAGCTGAGGCTCGCCTCGAGTCGGAGGTGATTCGCGCGAAAGAAAGCGGTACGTGCACGGGCGGTACTGACCAGTGGGATACGATTGAAATCGGACGTACCAAAGGTAGTGTGTCGGAGGTGGCACCCCTGATTTTCGGGGACGTACACACCTCGAGAGTAAAATTATACAAATCTGACTCCTCTTGTGGTCTGTTTCCGGACAGTGAGTCGCTTGCAGATCGATATGTAGAAATGGGGAATGACGGCCACGGAGGCGATTCGTGATGCCTTCGGTCGGACTTGCTCAGCCCTCTTCATCGAAATCGAGATCGGTTTCGACGGCAACCTCACTGAACGAGGATCCACCGCACGAACAGCCGTTTCGATTACCGATTGGAACGAGCGCCCCATCTCCTGTCTCACGTGCTGCGTACGCGTTTCCACAGCTTTCGCAAACTGCCATCTTTCGATTATTGTCTACCCCATTAGACATAGACGATTCAGTAGCGTCCAGAGAGCTTAAGCTTGCGTATCAGTACCTCAAATGGCCTATAGTTCGGTCACTACACACGGGAACTGAGCGTTCCAACGGGAATTAGTCCGCTTCAGTCGCCTCGTCGAGAACAGCGAGTGCAACCGTTGTGGCGTGGATGTCGATGGGCTTCGGCGCCTTCGTTCGGATTGCATTCGAGACCTGAAAGGTGCTCGAGGTGGGCCGCTGTGAGCGTCGACAACCCGGTTGGATCGAAGACTACAGCACCGTCTGGCACCAGCCAGGAGCCGGTTCCCGAGCCTCGAGCCCACACGGGGTCGCGAGCGCCAGGGCAGCTACCCCGATACCGAAGCGGGGCTGGGCGTCGCCGCCGACGATCACGCCGCCCCCGAGTTCGACGGGTTGTATGGAGATTGGGATTCAACATCGTCAATTCGCCCCCACGAATCACCACTAAATTTATTACTTTTTCATAACTTCATACAGAAGTGAACCACCGAACTGCAGGCGCTATAATCGCCGTCCTGGTGGTGTTTTGTCTGGCTATGATCCTTTCCGTAGCCTACCCGTTCTCTACGTCAGAATCTCACTCAGAGCGGCCCGCAGGTGAGCGGTTTACTGGTGTCGAAGCGGACGAATATCAGATGACTGCTGACCTGCAGATTGACGGTGAGGGAGTCCATGCGCTCGACGGAGCTATTACCGAAGACGGAGACCGCTACCTAGTTGCCAGTAGCGATGACGTACGGTACACCCTGTACCAGGGCGCTCCCGACGAAGCGTTGTATACGCGGACGGAAGTTTCGGATGAAGAACACGCTGAGCAAATTCTCGAGGGAATCAGCCACGATGACGAGAAGCACGTTCTCCAGGTCACCCGGAAAGGCGAGGGAGTCGTTTTCTTTGTCCGTGAAGAGAACGCTGGCGATCAGGCACGAAGCATTGAGAATCATGTTTCTCTCTTTGTTCGAAGTTTGTACATCACTCAGTACGAGCAGGTCGATGAAAGCATAGAACAGGCCGTTTACGAACCACGAAACGGCTGGTTCGAAGGGGCTGAGGGCTATCGAGTCACGGATTCGACCGGTCACGTAACCGTTGACCCTGATTCGTACGCTATCGAGTCCGCAGATGTCTCGTTCAACGTAGTCTCCACGGCGGATTCCTACGCGAAGTACCTTTTGACAACGACGTTCTCCGATGAGCCCACTAGCCCAGGAAATTACGTATACCGTCGATACTGAAAATGTCGAGATAGAAATTCTCGACTGGGTCGAAGAGAAACGCAATACGCCGTAACCTTCCGGGTGCAATTACGGGTGCCAACTCATGGCTTACTGGAGTTTACAGCCACGTCACTTTCCCACGTGCTCGCTGTTGGTCTTCCGGTGAGTGTGTCCCCCGGTAGTGCTCGAGGAACCTTCCCAACTCGTTCCACCAACCCCAGTCGATCACCAGGAGCGGGTCGACGTCGTTGCTCGCGAGCGAGGTCGCCCATGTACGCCGGAGATCGTGCATCCCGAGATACAGCCAGCCGTCGTCGCCGGTCGCCTGGTGCAGCTCGCCAGTCGTCTGACTGAGCCAGACGTTCATGTCGTCGCGGTTGCGATGTTGCTGGAGGTTCTTGTCCGGGTTGCGAGTAAGGCGGACGGCAACCCGGTAGATAGTGAGTGTTATGGTGCGATGACCGGCCCGATCGGGCCGGTTTACGTCCGAGATATAGACGATATCTGACGGCTATTCATGCTACATTCCAGCATATGCGCGCTCAACCTATGTTTAAAAGACAATTTCACGACAAAGAGATATGTAGGTTACAGTGTGGCTTCGTTCCCGTCGTACTCGCCTACGATAGTAATATCATCTGGTTCGCACGATTGGGTGGTGGAGTCATTTGGTGGGAAAGTCCATGAGTCACCAACACTAGGGTCTGCATCGTGACCAACATCTGTAGCAATGTCGTTACAGTCGCCATGGACGTTGAAAGTAACCGAATCTAAACGGTCAACCGTGTTCAGTTGAATAGTTGTTTCATTATCCGATTGATCATATGAGAATCCTGCTGATGGGTTTGCACCTGAACTTTGACCAAGGTCAAGTACAAAGGCAGCAATCACTGCCGCTAGAATTACAGTAATTGCAACCATAAGTATAACTCCAATCACTGGTGATACTGCTCTTTTCTCCTTTTCTCCACTTTCGTCTATTTTGGATTTCACATTCATGTTATTATCACAGCGTAGCTTCATTACCGTTGTATTCGCCAATGATTGTCACGTCATCAGAGGTTGAGTCTGGGTCACAATTATCGTCACTGCTGAAATCGTTAACATCAAACCTCTCTCCCACATTGGCATCTTCAAAGTCTAGATTATCGGGTCGATCATCACAGTATGCTGCCCAAGAGTCTAAACGGTCGATATTAGACAACTGAACGGACATGTCTTCACCATTTCCATCAATTGAATATCCTGCTGACGGGTTAGCTCCTGAACTCTGACCGAGATCCAGCACAAACGCCGCAATCACTGCAGCCAGAATCACGGTAATAGCGACCATTAGGATAACCCCAATAACCGGCGATACCGCCCGGCTGGACGATTCGTCTTCGGTTTCGAATTTGCTTTCCATACGCATAGTATTTCACAGCACCTGTGAGCGATGAGAACCTTTATTGAGCGACTGCCGAATGCTCGAGATGACGGATGGGGTCGGGGGATGCTACCGCATCAACCTCCACCGTCAGTTTCTCACGCTCACATCGGATGCTGATAGTCGAACCTCAAGCCTGTATAATAAAGGCTGTGGCCAGGTCTAAAGAAATGACTGTCACCACAACTGAATAACTTTCAAAACTGATAATCAGCCACCCATAGAAGCCCTACAGCGGTGCCTTGAAGCCACCACGTTTATCGATTTCCGAAATCGTCGCCGGAAACCCAAATCGTGGTAGCCACTGCCGCAGCTGCACCTTCCACTGAAAATCGCGTGTTCGTCACCGGTCGGGAACTCGCGCGCGCCTTCCACGCCGGCGGTGACCTCGACGCCAGGGAAGCCGTCTAACAGTCCCGCGAGGCCACCCGATACGCGAGTACACACGACGCCAAATCCGGAGCGACTGGCAGCGCGTGGCTCTTCCCTGCTCGAGACTGCGATCCTGGATCGATGACGACGGAACATTCGATGAAGTGCGATCTCTCGAGGTCGCTCGGAACGGGTGGCTGAACGTCACCGACGAGAGTCCGACGTTCGCGGCACTAAACGCGTGAGTCGCGAACGTCTTTTCGGGTGGATTGCAGCTCGAGACTATCGCTCGTCGTTTGCTCTCACTCGTCGAGGGAGGACAGTCCCGTGATCAACCGCTTCGTATGCACCTGGCGAAGTCTCGAGGGACAGTAGAGGTCGGAATGAGATTTGAGCGACAGTTCGATGTGGTTGGCTTATATATTCTTGTTGGCTAGCAGGTTTATACTTCGAATCCCATGTTCACAGTAATATACTGTCCAGGATGGGGATCAAAACTCGGAATCCTATCCTCCTCGAGCGCAATCAGCGGTAATTGGGGTGGTGTTGTTAATCGGTATCGTCGCAATCGGGAGCCTTGGCCTCTTTGTGGTTGCTACAGACAGTATAAACGAGGTAGAACGGGCAGCAGAGCAGGAACGTATCGAACAATCCTTTGTTCAACTTAGCCAGAGTATCTCTACGTCTACGCTCCAGACCGACGTTTCTCATCATACGAGTATAGATGCGGGCGAACATGGAGCGATAGCCCGCCATGACGCTGCGAGTTATGAAATCTGGTCTGAAGATAACGACGGGAACCGAATTGATCTCGGAGATGGAACGCTCGGGACGATTGAATATGAAAGCGACGATGGAACGAGGGTTGCCTATGAGGGTGGGGCCGTGTTTCGCGAAACGGGTGTAGAAATACGAATCCTCTCCATGCCTCCGGTATTTTACGACCGAGAGACGTCGACGTTTCAATTCTCGGCTGTAAGTCTTGACGAGGGGAAGACCATTGACTCGGGAGGTATCGATATTCGTCGCTCCAACGTGTATACTGGTGATTTACGGTACATCCAGAACGACCGCCTGTATGTGCAAATCGAGAGCGAATACTGCCTCGGTTGGGAACAGGCTCTTTCCACACACGCAGGAAGTTCGGTCGTTGAAGAGCCGTGCTACGAGGGAGACAACGAGGACGGTACGCTAAAAGCTCGACTCGGATACGATGAAGCTGAAAACGCGTTTTCCTCCGGCCTGGCGCTGCCGGATTCTGACAACCTCAGAACATCGGAGGGGAAAGGTAATTCAGATTCCATCGAAGTTGATGAGAACGAATTCCCACCTCTCAACCACACGATAGCCGCTATGGCTGAAGATTTTAAGAATAAGAGTGAGCCTCAGTCTGCGGAATCTCATGGGGAATTCTTCACAGAGGGAATGACGGGCACCTATAACTTCGATCTCTCCGATGGCGACGCAACCGTTGTCGTAAACGGGAGCGTTGACACTGATAAAATTACAGTGTCAAACTGTTCAGATGGAGAACACTCGCTCCAGATTTATGCGAAAGGTGATTTTGACCTATCTGATGACGTGACATCACCGGAAGACTGTGATATTAGTACTATCCAACTCTATGGAACAGACACCTCTACTGTTCGGTTCCACGATTCGAGTAGCGAATTCCGGGGTCTGATCTATGTTGCTAGTAATAAATTTGATCCCGATGACGGATTACCAGGTGGAAATCACGGGTGCTGGTAGCGTCGATATTGAAGGCGCAATTATTGCTCACTCGATATATTTCCAGAACCCAGCCAACAACGTCGATTTAAAGCCAATTGATAATTCGGATATCGACGTCATTCCAGAGGGCTACGAACCTGCACCCCAGCTCATACACCTCAATATCGTCGAACAGGAGATCGAGATCAACAATAAGTGAACGCTTGCTGTTGATCTCAGCTATCGTTTAATCTGCCTCTGAGCTATTCTCTCCACGCACTCTAGGCAGAAAACCCCGCCTCGTCCCAATCAGTCGCTGATAAACTTGTTATCCCGCCAGTTGACCCCACTCGATTTGCCCTTGCGCTCGCGTGGCCCTTCGACGACCTCGACGTCCGCCGGGCGGGCTTCGCCGTCGACGATCCGGGTCGCCTCGAGGTCGCCATCCTGCTCGGAAATCGCCGTCAGCGTCCCCTTCTCGGTCTGGAGGGCGATATCACAGAGTACCTGGAACATCTCGTACTGGAGCAGGGAGTTCTGGAGCACCGTCTCGCGGTCGCCTTTGAACGCCGCAAACTCTACCAGTTCGGATTCGATCTCCTCTTCGTCCTCTTCGTCCCACCGGAAGGAGTTGCGTCGCTCGTCGGGGTCTTCCTCGTAGACCCGGTTTTCGGTGACGCTGGCTTTCAACTGTGCCGTCGGGGTGTACTTGCTGACGGTGTCGTCGTTCGAGACGGCTTTGAGGATCAGCGTATTGTTGCGGCGGGTGAGTTCGACGTCGGTAACCCCCTCTGGATACGTTGCGGTCTCGAGGTGCTCCTCGAGGTCTTCGAGGGGGAGTTCAAGTGTGGAATGCAACCGATACACGTGTCTGGAATCCTCAGTTGACATTGTGGAAGGGTAGGCGATAGTCGTCTGGCTCCTAGTACGGTACCTCCCCATATATGACCTGCTATTATATCCCCTCATTACTGGTTCGAATCCAAACAAGTTAGTGCCAGTACAGGTTTTTCTGTGTGATGTGATCACACGAAATTCAATAGATGGTGGGTGGAAACGAGACGTATCGGCGACGAGTAGCACGCCGGTTGAAAACGGACGGCTCAGGCCGACTGCAGTGTCGCTTCGAGTTCGCCCCGCTCGTCGAGTTCGGCGAGGACGTCCGAGCCACCGACGAACTCGCCGTCGACGAACGTCTGTGGAACGGTTTCCCAGCCGCTGTGTTCGGAGAGGGCCTCGCGGAACTCCGGTAGCGACTCGAGGGTATCCACCGTTTCCAGGTCGGTGCGGTGTTGACGGATCAACTCGAGGGCGCGCTGGGAGTAGCCACACTGGGGCATCAGTTCGTTCCCCTTCATGAAGAGAACGACGTCGTTGGATTCGATCGCCTGGTCGACGATGTCGTTGACCTCATCCTGCTCGAGACTGCTGTCTGGCTGGAACGTCATAGCTGCCTGTTGGGGGGTCACGTGGAAAGCATTTGCGCCATCGGCCGTTGGTAGGTGGTTCCGCTCGAGCTCGACCCGCTAAAACACCTATTATCACTACAGTATTAATACTAATCCACTACAATATCTATATCTTCGACGTGGACGCCCCGTTTATCGGCCCGGCTCAATAGACTGCCTCGAGTACGTCGACGCACCCGAGATCAAATTGACCGAGAACGATATCGAGCGCTCCGAGGAACCATCGAGTCACGGTGGCCAGCGTCGGAACGGATTGAGGCTACCCGGCTAAACTGAACACCGTATGTCGCCAGGAAGAGAAGCTGGAGACAAAAACAGGGTGCTCGAGCCGGGTACGGCTACTCCTCGGTACCGACGCTGATGACCTGTAACAGGGAGTACACGGGCACGCCCTCGAGTTCGTCGACGCCCTGCTTGTCCGCGAGAACGACACACGCGAGTGGCTCCCCACCCTCTTTTCGGATGGCGTCGATGGTCTCTTTCATCGTCGTTCCGCTCGTGATCGTGTCGTCGACGATGTAACACTCGCGGCCGCGAATCGTCGCGAAATTCCGTGAAAAGGTTCCGCCGAGTTTGTCGATGTCGCCTTCCTCCCACTGGTGTTTCGCCGGGGTGTAGGTGCCGAGGTCGGTCTCGAGTTCGTGGGCGACGAGGGCGGCGATGGGGCCACCAGCCTTCTCGATCCCGATCGTCAGATCGACGTCTTCGCCGTGTTTTGCGAGCAGGTCGGCCATCGCACTGGCGACGTAGCCCATCCGCTGTGAGTCGCGGCCGATCGCCGACCAGTCGACGTGGATGTCGGCGGAACGGCTGGTGTCCGACGAGGTGGTGGATTTCGATGGCTGGGTTGCGGTACCGCTCCGTTCGACGAGCCAGCTCGCAGTCTCGCGGGAGACGTTGAGCTCGTCTGCAATCTCACCTTTCGAGAGGCCTCGCTCGGCGAGGTCTGACGCGCTCTCGATAAGGTCGTCGACGTTTTTCATATAGATTCGAATTGAACCGCGGTTTTTATAGTCGTATCGTCGTCGTCGAATGCCGCCTCGAATGCGTCGAGGTCGTAGACGCCGGTGACGAGATCGTCGGTGAACCACTCGGGTAGCTGCGAGAGGGTGTCGATGGCCGCCTCGAAGTGGCCGCGGTGGGAGTTGACGCTGCCGACCAGGGCCTTGTTGTGGAGAACGAACTCCCTGTGGAGTGCCCCGCCGTCGATGTCGAACTGCCAGCTCGAGGGAACGCCGAGCAGTGCGCCGACGCCGTTCGGGGCGAGCGCCTCGATCGTCTCGAACGCGTGGGGGGCGTAGCCGGTCGCCTCGTAGATGAAGTCCATCCCCTCGTGGGCCTCCGGTACCTTCGAAACCGGCGTCTCACGGGAGTCGACGTAAGTCGCCCCCAGTTTCTCGATGATGTCGATGGTCGGGTCGGGGCGATCCCGGCGGCCCAGACAGTAGAGCCGCTCGAAGTCACGGGTTTCGAGCAACATCGCGACGGTCACGAGCCCGAGCGAGCCGTTGCCGAGCACCATCGCGGATTCGGGTCGCCAGTCGAACGCTGATCGACTGGCATAGGCGTGCTCGAGTGCCTTCTCGGAGATGCTGATCGGTTCGACGAGAAACCCGAGCGGGGCCAGTTCCTCGGGAATTGGGACGAGATATTCCGCCGGACTCGTGAAGTACTTGGCCATGAAGCCGTGGCCGCCGACGATGCCCCGCTCGACGTACTCTCCCTCTGGAGCCATATCCGGATAGCCACTCTCGAAATAGTGGTTGGTGCCGTTCGGAGGTCGACGAACCGTGGGGACGACGATTTCACCCGCCTCGAGGCCGGTTCCGTTCGGATCTTCCACGATCCCGACGGCTTCGTGGCCGAGCACGAGGTGGTCGTCACCGTCGGGGATTCCCCCGTGGCCGCCCGAAATGACCTCGTGGTCGGTGCCGTCGACGCCGACGCGGAGGGTGCGTACCAGCGCTTCACCCGCTCTGGGTTCGGGCACCGGCTTCTCGAGAATAGTGGGTTTGCCCGCCCCGGGTTCGACTGCGATCGTTTTCATACCCAACCATTCTCGCCCGGGTGCTAAAAGTTTATTCTATCTCGAGTAAACATGCTCGGGGGTTGGGTGAAAGACCGATTGTACCGTACCAAAGCGCTATACCCGCCCCTCGAGATGAGTGCCTATTGCCATGCGTGACAGATTGCACGGGCGGCGACCGTATCTCGCCAGCGTCGGTGGCGTCGCGTGTGCCGGCCTCGGTACCGTCTTCCTCGCCGGCTGTCTCTCGCGTCGTGAAATCGGTGACCGAGAGTCAGGTACCGACTCGGTTCCGCTATTCCCCGATTCCGATTGGCCTGACGACACGGTTGCAGACAGGACGTTCGAGCGTTCTGCATTGCCTATCTGCGCCGAGCGAAGCGAGATTGCGGGTGACGCCGAGACCATCGCAGACGTCAACATCGCTGACCACGGCTTCTTTCACGATCCCGACACCGGCCGCTACGGGGTTCGTGGCCGCATCCAGTTCGAGCGTGCGCTCAGCACGCCCACGATCAGGGTCGAGTTTCTCGAGGGCTCGACGGTACTCGAGCGAGCGAGTCGAACCCTGTTTCGCCCCAGCGAGGACGCCATCTTTACGATTACCGGCGACGGGAATCCGGATCGGATCGACGGCTATCGATTGATTCCTCCGGATGGCGACGACAGTGGCCCCGGCCCGGAGATCAACGATGGCCTCGAGGTACGCGAGACGGCGTGGGGAATCATCGGCGAAGCAGACGGAGAATCGGTCTACGGCGGTCTGGTGACCGTCGAGAACGTCTCCGGCGAACACCCAGCGGGCCAAAAGCCCCGTAACGCACTCGTCTACGCCCGGTCGCTGTACGAGAACGGCACCACCGCACAGACTCACCACGAGTACGCCAGTCCGAAACTCGAGCCCGGCGAGACGCACACGTTTTCCCTTCCCTACCGGTGGTGTGACCCAGGTCGGGTCGTCGGTCTCGAAGTCCGGCCGTTTCTATTGCGCGACTGAGCGTGGGAGGTGCCGCCGTCGCGCCGGCAGGCGTGCACCCGACCGACCCTGGCAACCGTCGCACCGTCGGAAACGATTATCCGGCAGCCCCACACATGCGGTGACATGGAACGTTACGACCTCGTCTACCGCCTCTACGACGAGTTTGACACGAAGACCCTCCAGGAGTACCAGGAGTTCGTCGACGTCTTTCCGCCGATCGACTCGCGGGTCGCCCTCGAGCACTGGCAGGACGCCAGCGACGAACTCGAAGGCCGCAAAGACGAAATTCGCTCGACTTTCGCCGCCGGTGAAACGTTCGCCGAAATCGCCTCACGAGCCACGCGCGATCAGGCCTTTACCGCGCTCGACCTCGAGGCGAAGTACGGTCGTGCGGTGAACGTCCTCGTGCTTGACGTGGACGAAACCCTTCGCTCGGCCGGGGGGACGGACAACGAGATCCCACGAGACACCCTGCACGTCCTCACGGAGTTTCACGAGGCCGGCGTCCCGATCGTCATCTGTACCGGCCAGACGCTCGAGAACGTCAAAGGGTTCGCCATTCAGGGATTGGGCAGCGAAATCGTCCACTCCGGCACGCTTTCTATCGTCTACGAGGCGGGGAACGGGGTCTTCACGCCGGGTCACGGCGCGGACACCAAGCAACTGCTGTACGCGGATCTCGACCCGGAGATTCGCGACATCTTCGACACCCTTCGGGCGCGGATGCTCCCCGAAGCGCCCGAATCCCTCCGCCGTGGGTGTCACCTCCAGGGCAACGAGTTCAACGTTACGATGAAACCCAACTACGAGACCGGCTCGAACCGAGCTCGCGAGATCATCGACGAGGCCCTCGTCCACATGATCGACCAGTTGGGTCGGGCCGTCTCGGGCGCACTCGAGGGTGAGGAAGCGATTTCACTCGATGACGAAACGGCAGCGGATCTCGGCGTCGATCCCACTATCGCCGCCACCCGCGCCTTCTACGCCGATGCCGATCCAGAGATCAGAGCCGTCCTCGAGCAACAGGGGGCCTATCCCGACATCGGCGTCGCTGCCGTCCCCGACGCGATCGCGAGCCTGTTCGAGCGAATCGACGTGGCCTACTACGAGGCCGACGCCGCCGAGATCGGTAGTCTCGAACTCAACAAGGTGGCCGGCGTCGAACACGCGCTGTCGGTGCTCGACGTCGCGGAGCCGTTCGCCCTCGTGATGGGCGACTCCAAGAGCGATCTCCGCGTGATGGAGTGGGTTGCGGAGAACGACGCTGGAATCGCCGCTGCGCCGGAGCACGCCTCGCGGGACACCCTGGATCACGTGCTCACCTCCGACGAACTCGTCTTCGATCGCGGGAAGAGCGTCGACGTGTTGCGGACGGTCTACGCACTGAATCACCTCGCGCGGCTCAACTGATCGGTCTCTCGAGACGAACGGTCTCACCGAGCTGAACAAGCGGTTTTTGCTCCAGATGGCGTAACGTGTGGTATGGAACGACGGCAGGTTCTCTCGCGGATCGGTGGCGCTGGAATTGTCCTGGGGGCGGGTACCAATGTCGACAGAAGCGACACTACGATCACTCAGGTCGACGCGGTTGTCGATCGGGAACGATCCGAATTCGACGAGCACCTTCCAGAAGGGGTCGAGATCGATCTCGAGCGCATCGACGGGGAGTGTCTGAGCGACGAGACGCCGGTGTATCCGACGATTCGCGTCCACGAGGATGGCCTCCGGATTCGGGCAACGATCGAAGCACCGACGCCCTGTCACGAGGTAGCGATCGAGTCGGCGGTCGTCCGCGACCGTACCGACGACGGAATCCACGTGGGAGCCAACGACGGGAACGGATCTGACGAACCCGGTGATGAACTCGTGCTACCGATTACACCGACCGAGCCATCGGTGGACGCGTGCGTCCAGTGTATCGGTGCCGTACACTACGACCTCGCACTCACCATCCCGGATCTCGAGAAGCGACCCGATAGCGTCCGACTCGTACACGACGCTTTCGACGAGCCGTCGACCGTGTTCGTCCTCGAGTGGCCCTGAGGACGTTCGATCACCGCTGACACGTGAACCGTTCGAACACTCACTGACGCGCCGAGCAGTCGATGGTACTGTGTACGAGAGGAGTGCCGACGACGATCAGGGTCGGACGGTCAGTGCTCGACGAACTCGAGTAAGATACCACCGGTATCCCGCGGGTGCAGGAATGCGACGTCGTGACCCCACGCGCCCGGTCGTGGCTCCTCGTCGATACACTCGATCCCGAGTTCCCGCGCTCGATCGAGCGCACTCTCGATGTCGTCGGTCTCGAGCGCGAGGTGGTGAATGCCGGGCCCGTGGCGCTCGAGGTAGGTCGCGATGGTGCCGTCTTCTTGGGGCTCGAGCAATTCGAAGTACCCGTTTCCGAAGTCCAGAAAGACGACGGTCATCCCGTTGAACGTTTCCTCGTGAACGACCTCGACGTCGAAGAGGTCTGCGTACAGCGAGGCCAGCTCGTTGGCGTCGTCGGTTGCGATTCCGGCGTGATCGTAACGCATTGTCTGTGTTCGACTGTGTGATGAGTAGTACCGTCAGTGTTCTGTTCCGGACGATCCTGTGGGGTGTTCCGACTGCTGGAATACAACCGGCGCACGTCGAAGCGAACCCAAAGGTGTTAGTACGATAACACCATTGTCTCGAGCGGATGTTACTCACCACTACTGAAACGGTTCCCGATAGCGAAGTCGTCGAAATCCTTGGCGTCGCACGCGGAAACACCGTCGAGGCGCGAAACGTCGGCCGGGACATCACCCAGGGCATTCGGAACGTCTTCGGCGGCGAACTCAAGGCCTACTCCGATCTGCTCACCAAAGCCCGCGACGAAGCGATCACGCGGATGGAAGCCGACGCCGAATCGATGGGAGCCGACGCCGTCATCAACGTCCGCCTCGAGACCTCCCAGATCACCGATGGCGGATCGGAAGTGATGGCCTACGGAACGGCCGTCCGGCTTCGGTAGGCACCGACGAGTAATAAGTTGAAAGCGAAGGAGCAAGCCGCCTCGAGTCGCCTTCCAGGTGGCCGTGCAGACCCCCTCGAGTTTCCTCCCTGAATGCCACGAATCTCTCCTCGAGTCGTCCTCTCGAACGGCTCATTACCGAACGGATCCGATACGAGTGACCGAACGGATCCGAGATGCTTACCGGGCGAACGGTGGAACTTCGCCACTCAGTTCGAAGGTTGTGTGCATCTCCTCGGCCGATAACTCGAAATCGAACACGTCGGCATTGGCCTCGACGTGCTCTCGACTCGAGGCTTTCGGAATCGCCACGACCTGTGGCTGCTGGAGTAACCACCGTAACGCGATCTGGGCGGCGGATTTGCCGTACTGGTCACCGATCTCTACGAGCCGATCCTCGCCGACGACGTCGCCTTTCGCGAGCGGCGAGTACGCCGTCAGCGCGATATCTTCCTCGATGCAGTACTCGAGCAGGGCGTCCTGGCGATTATACGGGTGATACTTCACCTGGTTCGTGACGATCGGCGTCTCTGAAATCTCGACGGCCTCCTCGAGTTGACTCACCGAGAAGTTGCTGACGCCGATGTGATCGACGACCGCCTCGTCCTGGAGGTGGTTCATCGCGTCCAGCGTGATCTCGAGGGGATACTCCTCGCTCGGGGCATGGAGCAACAGCAGGTCGATCGTCTCGATGCCGAGCCGGTCACAGCTCCCGTTCGCCGACTCGAGAACGTCGTCGTACGCGGCATCGTCGGGGTGTACCTTCGTGACCACGAATACTTCGTCCCGGGACACGTCCGCCGCCGTGAGTCCGTCCCCGACGGCCTCCTCGTTGTCGTACATCGTGGCCGTATCGAGGTGTCTATAGCCGGCCTCGAGCGCCCAGTCGACGGCATCCGCACAGTCCGATCCCGTCATTGATGCGGTGCCGAACCCGAGGGCGGGGATCGACGCGTCGTCGATGTCGACTGTCGATTCGATCGTCAGGTCAGTCATGGCTGTCCCGTCATCGTCGGTGCCCTTGAAACTGACCACGTAAACGACGCGGCGAGAGCTCCGCGCGGGTCGTCGCCACAAGATGGCCCGTGTTCCGGGGCACAGTACGGATCCTCGAGGGTAGTCAGACCGCGCTGCCAGGCGTGTACTCGCCGAACTCATCTCGCAGGACGTTACAGACCTCACCCACGGTCGCGTACGCTTTGACGGCGTCGATGATGTACGGCATCAGGTTGTCCTCGCCGCGTGCGGCCTCGCGGAGGGCTTCGAGTGTCGCCTCGACGGCTTCCTCGTCCCGGTCGCTCTGAACGGACTCGAGGCGACGAATCTGACGGCGCTCGTCCTCCTCGGTGACCTCCTGGACGTCCATCT
The DNA here is from genome assembly GCF_023973145.1 of Natronosalvus vescus. Lineage (NCBI taxonomy): Archaea > Methanobacteriati > Methanobacteriota > Halobacteria > Halobacteriales > Natrialbaceae > Natronosalvus > Natronosalvus vescus. Next base: position 3,647,872 of record NZ_CP099546.1, on the reverse strand, counting down.
CGGGTTCTTCGTCGACCTCGAACTCGTTGACGCCGACGATGATTCGCTCTCGCTTTTCGATTTCGTGCTGTCGTTCGAACGCCGTATCCTGGATCTGGCGCTGCACCCACTGTTGTTCGATCGCTCGACGCATCCCGCCGCGTCCGTCTACCTCCTCGAGGATTTCGTAAGCGTCGGCTTCGACCTCGTCGGTGAGGCTCTCGACGTAGTAACTTCCGGCGAGAGGGTCGACCGTGTCCGCCGCGCCGGATTCGTGGGCGAGAATCTGCTGGGTTCGCAGTGCGGTTCGAACCGACTTCTCGGTCGGCAGGGCGAGCGCCTCGTCCTTCCCGTTGGTGTGGAGGCTCTGGGTGCCACCGAGGACGGCCGCGAGCGCCTGGTAGGCGACGCGGACGACGTTGTTCTCGATTTGCTGGGCGGTGAGCATCGACCCGGCCGTCTGGGTGTGGAACTTGAGTTGCTTTGACTTGGGGTTCTGCGCGTCGAAGCGCTCGTCCATCAGGTCGTGCCACATCCGTCGGGCCGCCCGGAACTTCGCGACCTCCTCGAAGATGTTGTTGTGACCGTTGAAGAAAAACGAGAGCTGCGGGGCGAAGTCGTCGACATCGAGACCCGCGTCGATCGCCGATTCGACGTACTCGAGGCCGTTGCCCAGCGTAAAGGCAAGTTCCTGGGCGGCGGTCGATCCGGCCTCGCGGATGTGATAGCCCGAAATGGAGATGGTGTTGAACTTCGGCACCTCCTCGGCACAGAACTCGAAGATGTCCGTGATGATCCGCATCGACGGCTCGGGCGGGTAGATATAGGTGTTGCGCGCGATGTACTCCTTCAGAAGGTCGTTCTGAATGGTTCCCCGCAGAGCGGAACGGTCGACCCCCTGGCGGTCGCCGACGGCGATGTACATCGCGAGCAACACCGAGGCGGGCGCGTTGATCGTCATGCTCGTCGAGACGTCGTCCAGCGGAATCCCGTCGAAGACGGTCTCCATGTCCTCGAGGGAGTCGATCGCCACGCCGGCTTTGCCGACCTCGCCGGCGGACATCTCGGCGTCGGAGTCGTAGCCCATCTGGGTCGGCAGGTCGAACGCCATCGAGAGCCCGGTCTGACCCTGATCGAGCAGGTAGTGGAAGCGCTCGTTAGTGTCTTCGGGCGTCGAGAAGCCGGCGTACTGACGCATCGTCCACAGCCGTCCACGATACCCCGTCGAGTACACGCCTCGCGTGTACGGTGGTTCGCCAGGGAACCCGAGATCCTCGTCGTAGTCGCGGTCGGCGACGTCAGCCGGCGTGTACAGGCGGTCGACTTCCTGTCCACCGGTGTCCGTGGTGAACGTCTCGTTTCGCTCGCCAAAGCGCTCGAGCACTGGTTCGACCTGGTCTGCGTGCCAGCTCGCTTCCCCCTCCCTGATGGCCTCGAGATCGTCGGAGTCGAACATTATCGTTGACGACGGTTTCCTCCGGCTTGAAGGTTGACAAACCGACCGACGTCCCTGGCGCGGTTAGTGGCTGTCGACGGCCGTCCGAACGTAGGACATGATCTCCTCGACGAATCCGGGATCGTACGTCCAGAAGCCGTAGTATCGGCCGGGTTCGCGTTCCCTGGCGAGCAACCCGGAGGCGTTTCTGTCGGTTGGCCCACCGTCGAACAGCACGAACCAGTGCTCGCCGATTTCGGCCCCCGCATCAGGGGTGACCTCGAGGCTGGAATCGCTGTCGTTCGTGACCGCTGGATCCCCATCGAAGAAAACCCGTACCGATACGCTGCTGTCGTGAGCGAACCGATCGTAGATCGGCGCCTGTTTGGCGAACGCAGTCGACGTCTGGAAGCCGGTGTGCAGGGTTCCGCTGTCAGTTCGCCAGGCGCGCTCTTCGATCTCGCGAGTCGCCGCCAGCATCTGGCGACGATCGTACGCCGTAAAGATGGTGTTCTCGAGAAAGTCGAATACGTCTGTCGAATCGAGATCCGAAAGTTCCCACGGTGGTTGAATCTCCGGGGAGATGATCGCCTGCAGTTTCTCGAGGCCCAACGCGGCGCGAAACTCCCCGTTCGAATCCCGGATGACGACGAATCCGAGATCCGTCTTCGACGGGAACGCGTGGTGGACGATTCGGACGTTCTGCGTCGAAAACTGCCTCTCGAGTTCCGAGCGAACCGAGTCGTCGACTGCATACACCTCGAGCGTTTTTCGTCGGCGTTCGACGCGCTCGAACGCATCGGTAAGTGTATCCATGAGCGTGGGTGGTTGATCGTTCTGGGTTCTGTTGGTGTGGGTGCTAGGACTGGTCGATATCTAAGAGTTCGTAGACGTCCGGGGGAACGTTCGCTCTGGTGACCATCCGTGTGTCGACGTCGTACTCGATAAACTCGAGCGACTCGAGTTTGGGAAGAGAGACGTGATAGAGCCGAATACGAATGCGCTCGTGCTCGCTCGGCGTCGTGACGGTGTCCGTTGCCGTTGCACGCATCCCTGCGACGACGTCCGCGAGTTGCTCGAGCGCTATCGTTGGCTGATCGTCCAGGCAGTACAGGGTGTACCGAGCACAGTCGTCCGACAGCACGTCGAAGATGTCGTCTAGCGGGAGGCGACGCTCGAGGGATTGGAGCGTGTCGAGATCGATATCGAGTCGATGCTCGTCCATCGTACGCAGCCTACCAGACCGATACCCATAGGTTCTCCCGATAGATATCTGTTATGTGCCCGACTAAATTGTGGTAGTGACGTGTTGGGCACTACCGGACTGTGGTAATAACGTAAATATCGGGGGCTTCGACCTGGTAAATACCCATTGTCGACACAGGACACGATGATACTGACCAGTAACAGTGCGTTTGGTCACTGTAGTACGTCGTGAAATTTCGAAACCAGAGCAGCCATACCCTCCAATCAGCTGATCGCTACTGAGCACGACGGTGACGCTATGATTCGATTTTTCGACGATCTCACGCGCCTGGTCTTCGGCTTTGTCCTCCCCGACGGATATCTTGATCAACACGCCCGTCACCTCCCAGCTGTTGCTATCCTCGAGTCTGCCGGTCGAACCTCACTCCCCTGCGACACCGACACCGCCGGCTATATCGCCCAGTCAGGTGTGCGGATTTCGACGAATCGGTCTGGACCGCGGAACCGAACGCGAATGTCGTCATCTTCGGTGTCCACGCGTCCGGAGTCAGGATCGTCGCTCATCGAATCAATGTTCTTGTAATCCTGTCTGAATACCGACCCCGTATCTGCCAGACTGCAACTCTACCCCCTGTGTGGACTCGAGCATGACCGTAGCGTTCTGGTGCTCACGCTCCATTACCGAGTTCACAGTGCACGAGGTGGCGCAAACGGTCGGTCTCGTTTCGAGTGGCGTCAGTTTGCGTTCGAGTCGGCCACTGTGCGCTCGAGACCTCAGTATCGCCACGTATCCTTCGTTAGCGTCGACCCGTGTCGTACTTGTACGTCGCTTTTTCGGGATCGATGCCGAAGTCTTCCGGTGAATCCTCGTCAGCAGTGTCGCTACCCGCGGACGCAGTCGCCTGCTTGAATGCGTCCCGGAGGTGTGAGGGCATCTGAAATTCCGCCGCGTCGATGGCGAGGGGAACCGCGTCGGGGTCGACTCCCTCCCGCTTGGCTGCCAGTCGATCCTGTAAGACCGCTGGTAGGGCGGACTCGTCGATTCGGCTGAAGCCGAAACGGGCGAGATACGCACCGTCACCGGTGAGCGTGTAGACCGTTACGAACCCCTCGTCACCGGCGTACTCGATCAGCCGTTCGATCACGTGTGCGCCGACGCCTTGCCCGCGCCACTCCTCGAGGACGCCGATACTCGTGAGCTCACACACGTCGTCACCGTCGTCGGGTTTGTGGATCCGAATGCGTCCGAACCCGGCTTTTTCCCCGGAGACTTCGTCGATGGCGACGACGTAATCACGTGAGCGGAACGCCGTGTCGTCGAGTCCCATCGCCTCGATATGGTCGAGAAGCCAGACCTCTTCCCGGTTTTTCGCGTCCCGCACGTACATAGGTGGAGATATGACCGCCGCGGCCAAAAGCGTTTGTGGGATTTGTCCGTGCCGCACGTGGGGACGCCGCCATTCTGTTCCAACCTGTTTTGCCCGTTCTGATCCCACAACCACGACAGCGTACCTCGTACCTCGGTCACGGTCTTTGAACTACTGCAGGTACTCGAGGCCCCGATGTGAGGAATGGCCTCTCGACCGTCGGTGCTCGGTACTCGAGACAGCCGATACGTTCGGCGTGCCCACTCCGAACGAGGAAAGTGAAATATGGGTGGAGTTGCGACACCGGGAACCTGGCACGATGAGTTGGCAGCCTGGTGGTGGTGGTGGTAGGTTTGGTGGTTGGTTGCTGCCGATCACCCCACGAAGACGACCGAAACGGCCGTCGACGATTCGTCGATGCGCAACAGACGGTCTCTCGAGCAGTGTTTACTGACAGCTTCGTAGCGACTGAACGTCACTGCACATCCGATCGAAAGTCAGGTCTGCGATCGGTGTGTGCATCGTTTCAGTTGGTACTATCCGAGCGTCGCGCTCGAGTCGCGTCGGCGTCGATCTCGAGTTCGTCCGTGATGACCACTCCGTACTCGTCTTCGGCGGCGCCTCGAGAGACGTAGCCGTCTCTGACGTCCTCGAGGACTGCTTCAGGCTCTCGGTCGAACGGCTCACCGTAGCCGCCACCGCCGCCAGTACGATTCGAGATGACCTCACCGGGGACGAAGTTCCCCCGGAAGAACCCGGCCCATGTGTTGCCGTCGTCGTACAGGTCGGTGTTGTCGACGAGTATCTGAACGCGCTCGTCGGCGTCTTCATCCAGGTCTAGCACGATGCCGTTTTTCGCGCCGGGCTTGCCCCCATCGATCCCCCAGCCCGGTTTCTTGGTTTTTTGGATGATCGAGAGCGCGCCGACCGGGTGATCGATGCGGAAGTCACGACGCAACCCGAGTCCTCCACGATACTCGCCCGCACCGCCTGAATCGGTTCGCAGGGACAGTTCGTCGAACGAGATGGGGGCTTTGTTCTCGAAGACCTCGACGGGAATGTTCTGCACCATCGTCTCACTGATGTGCATGACTGCGTTCGCTCCGTCGTGGTCGTTCGTCGCTCCCCAGCCGACGGCGTCGTTGTTGGCCTCGACGAACTGGCGGCCGGTTTCGGGATCCTCTCCGTACAACATAATGTCGTTGAGGTCTCCACCCGAACTCGCCGGAATCGTCTCGGGAAGCGCCTTCGCGAGCGCCTTGTAGACCACGTCGATGCTGACGATGCCGGTCCAGATGGTAAACGTGGGTGCTGGATAGCTCGCGTTGAACAGATTACCCTCGGGGGCATGCACCGACAGCGGTGCGTACTGGCCTGCATTAGACACCTCCGTCGGGGTGGTAATCGACTTGAAACAGAGTTTACAGACTGTCTCGGTCATTCCCAGCGGGATGTTGAGCGGCCCCTCGACCTGGTCGGACGAGCCGCTGAAGTCGACGCTGAACTCCTCGCCATCGATGGTCACCTCAACCTCGATTCGAATCAGCTCACCAGTCGACCCGTCGGCGTAGTCGACCGCCGACCACGTTCCGTCAGGGAGATCGCGAACGGCATCTCGTGCCGTCCGCTCGCCGTGGTCGTGGATACGGTCGATACACTCGTCGACAGTGCTGGAGCCGTATTTGTCGTAAAGCTCCCGAAGGCGGCGTTTACCCGTTCGAATCGCTGCAATCTGGGCGTTGAGGTCGCCGATGACCTTGTCCGGGATACGAGAGTTGAATCTGATGAGGTCGAGCACTTCCTCGTCGGGTTCGCCGGCTTTGTACACCTTCGTGCCGGGGAAGATGACCCCTTCCTGATGGACGTCCGTCGAGTCGAGTACGTACCCCGCGTCTTTGGCACCGAGGTCGAGCCAGTGGGCTCGCGTGGCTGCGTAGCCGATCAGTTCGTTGTCGTCGGCGTCAGCGTCAGCTCCCTCCCGGAAGATGGGAGCGAACACCCCGACGTCGAGCGTGTGGGTCGAACTCCAGTAGGGGTAGTTCATGATGAACACGTCGCCGGGTTCCATGTTCTCTTCGCCGACGTGCTCGATCAGTTTCTCGAGGGCGAAGTCGTTCGCACCGAGGAACAGGGCGAGTCCGGGTGAGTCCGCGATCAGGTTTCGATCCCGGTCGTACAGCGAGATGCCGAAGTCGAGAATCTCGTAGATGATCGTATTGTAGGCGGTTCTGATCAGGGTGCGTTGCATCTCCGTCGCCGCAGAGGTGAGGTAGTTCCTGACGACCTCGACGGTCGCAGCGTCCGGTTCGTTCGGTGGAGTAGTACTCATCGTTTCTCACCTCCGGTGATCAGCAACTGGCCATATTCGTCGACGCTCGCCGTCTGATCCGAGTGGAAGACGATAGTCGTCGTCGGTTCGCGCACGATGGCTGGGCCCGCAATTTCGGTTCCCGAAACCAGGTCGCCCCGATCGTACACCGCGAAGTCGACGACCTCGAGATCGGCGAAACAGAACGCCTCGCGCGTCCCGACTGGTTCGGGCGACGCATCCGCGTTCATTTCGTTCGTCTCGAGTGGCGGCTTGTCGTTGTGGCCGGCCGCACGAACCCGCTGGTGAACGACTTCGGCCGGATCAGCCATCTCGTGGCCGTAGCGGTCGGCGTGTTTGCGTTCGAATCGGTCTTTGATTTCGTCGGTCGACTCGATACCGTTTGCATCCACTTCGACGGTGTGTTCCTGGCCGAGGTAGCGCATCTCGAGGGTGTGATTGAGCGTGATCTCCTCGCCGGTGAAGCCTTCGCTCTCGAGAGTTTCGACTGCTTGCTCGTCGAGTTCGTCGAACACCGTTTCGATGTTCTCGAGTTCGAGGTCCGCAAGCGCCTCGATATTTGTTCGGGCGAAGTCGTAGACGACGTCGGCCATCAGCATGCCCCAGGCCGAAAACACCGACGGTGCGTTCGGGATGACGATTTCCCCGACGTTCATTTCGCGGCCGAGCAGCGGAACGAACATGCCGCCAGCCCCGCCGAACCCCATCATCGAGAATTCCCGCGGATCCAGCCCCTTTTCGATCGTGATCTCCCGGATTGCGCCGACGGTATTCGCGAGCGTGACGTCGAAAACGCCACGGGAGACGTCCGTAACGGTGGCGTCGAGTGGGTCGGCGAGTACGGTTTGGATCGCCTCACGTGCGCCGGCCGCGTCGAGTTCCATCTCGCCGCCGAGGAAGTCCTCGGGGTCGATGTAGCCGAGCGCCACGGCAGCGTCGGTGACCGTCGGTTCGGTACCGCCCTGGCCGTAACAGACAGGGCCTGGTTCCGCACCTGCACTCTCGGGGCCGACTTTCAGAAGTTCGCCATCGAGCCAGGCGATCGACCCGCCGCCAGCCCCGATGGTTCGAATGTCGTACACCGGGATCATCAGCGGCTGATGCTCGAGCCGGGAGTCGTACTTGACGGCGGGTGTTCCGTCTTCGATCACACAGGCGTCGAGGCTCGTTCCACCCATGTCAACGGTGATGAGATCCTCCCTGTTGGTTTCCCGGCCGACGTGAGCCGCGCCGATGAGACCCCCTGCCGGTCCCGAGAGAATCGTGTGTACCGGCGCTTCCGTAGCGCTCTCGGCAGTCAGCGTCCCGCCGCCCGAGCGCGTGATGAAAAACGGACTGTCGAAGCCATGTTCGGTGAGTTCACCCTCCAGGTCATCGACGTAGCTGCCGAAAATGGGTTTGATATAGGCATCCATCACAGCCGTACTCGTGCGCTCGTACTCGCGGTATTCGCGCGTGATGTCACTCGAGATCGAAACGCTCGTCCCCGGGTAGGCTTCGTGAACGATGTTTGCGGCCTGACGTTCGTGGATCGGGTTTCGATACGAGTGCAAGAAGCAGATGGCGATGGTATCGACACCCTGGTCGTCGATCAAGCGTTCGGCCGCGTCGCGAACCGCATCGGCCTCGAGCGGTTCGACTTCCTCGCCGTTTGCATCGAGGCGTCCGGGGACGCCCACCCGTCGACGCCGTGGAACGAGTGATTCGGGCTTCTCGTAGCGAATGTCGTACATCGCATGCCGCTCGACGTTCGTTCGTCCGATTTCGTACACGTCGCGAAACCCCTCGTTCGTGATGATGCCGGTAGTCGCTCCTTCGCGTTCGAGGACGGCGTTCAACCCGAGTGTCGTCCCGTGGACGAACGCTTCTGTCGACTCCAGGTCGACGCCGACTTTGTCGATCGATGCCAGCACCCCCGATTCCGGTTCCTCCGGCGTCGTCGATGCTTTTTCTACGCTGATGTCTCGATCGTTTCGATCGAAACTGATTGCATCGACGAATGTCCCGCCAATGTCTACTGCAAGTCGTTCTGTCACGTGTTATCTCCTCCCAATACCTTAGCTCTGGACGAGGCGGGATATATAATTTATGCACAAATAGGGGGTTTTGACCACATAACGACACCAACCACATACGATGTGTTCGTCATAAGCCGATATCGTATTCTGATAGTTCGAGAGAATACCCGAAGAGTTTACTCGACTCTCGTCCGTATGGTGGGTATGGATCAAGTTACCGTGCATCAACTCGACTCGGTGTGGGGAGACAGTGTCGACGAACCGCTGGCGCTGTACGAATCGTCGGAACCGAGCGTCCAGACTGGTAGTTACGTCATCGAGCCCGGTGAGCGTGTTCCCGAAACCGGAACGACCAGTCACGAGGGCGACGAGATTTCGGTAATCCTCGAGGGTGAAGTCGAACTCGTCGCAGACGGAGAAAAGTATACCGCCGGGCCCGGCACCCTCTCGGTTATCCACGCTGGCACTCCTCACTACAGCGTCAATGCGGGTGACGAACCGTGTCGGCTCGTCTACACTGTTCTTGGTGATCTCTGAGCGGGGTTGGCCGCCACTCGAGGCGATGCATATCGGGTGTGATTAATTCGTTACCGGAGATACACATCGGGTGTGATCAACTCGTTGCTGGATCGAGTCGTTGCACGGGTGCATTACACCGTAGTCAGTCGTGTCAGTGTTTCTCTGTGGCGGAGGTCGGGGCGTTCCTACAGCTAAATAAGCTGACTCACAGGTTCGTTGATGTATCCTCCCCCTGCCAATTTTGCATAATTGCACAATCTCATGTGGTAGTATAAAGTGAAACTGGGTGTATTGTGAACAAAAAGTTAAATAGAGGTGCCGTATTGTGTACCTGGTGTGAGAGAGAACAACACCCGTGTCGCGGTCGACATCGGCGGAACATTCACCGACTTCGTCGCCGTTTCTGACGGATCTCTGTCCCTCGAGAAGGCCTCCACGACACCGGACAACTTCGCGAACGGTGTCATTGCGACCCTCGAGAAGAGTTCGTTGCCACAGTCTGCTATCGATCAGTTCGTGCACGGGACGACGGTCGTGATCAATGCCGTGACTGAGCGCAACGGCGAACGCTGTGCGCTCATTACCACCGACGGGTTCCGAGATGTCCTCGACATTACGCGAGCAAATCGGCCCGATATGTTCAACTTCCGGTATGAGAAGCCAGAACCGTTCGTCCCCCGACGTGACCGATTCGAGGTCGCCGAACGCGTTGACCAGGCCGGAACCGTACTGACGCCGCTGTCAGAATCGGACGTCAGGGCGGCTGTCGAGGAGATTCGTGATCGCGGAATCGACACCGTTGCCGTCGCATATCTGCACGCATACGCAAACCCAGATCACGAACGACGGACACGAGAAATCATTGCCGAGGAGTTCCCGGAAGCGTACGTCACGCTTTCACACGAACTCACGGGTGAGTATCGCGAGTACGAACGGACGAACACGGCCGTGCTCAACTCCTACGTTCGACCCATCGCCGACGAGTATCTGACCACGCTCGAGTCACACCTCGATGCGAACGGCGTCGAGGGGAACCGCTACGTGATGAAATCGAACGCGGGGACGAGTAGCTTCGAACAGGCCCGGCAAAGCCCCATCGAAATGGTCGAAAGCGGCCCCGTCGGCGGTGTCTTCGGTGCTGCTCGCGTGGGAACCAATATCGACGAACCCAACATCATCAGTTTCGATATGGGCGGGACGACGGCGAAAACCTCGCTCATCGAAGACGGCGACGTCGACATCGGTACCGAGTACTGGCTCGAGAGCTCGCGCCACCACGAAGGCTACCCGCTCCAGATTCCAGTCGTCGACATCGTCGAAATCGGTGCTGGCGGTGGCTCCATCGCCTGGATCGACCAGGGAGGCTCGATCAACGTCGGCCCGGAAAGTGCGGGTGCCGATCCGGGGCCGGCCTGCTACGGCCACGGCGGAACGAAACCGACGGTCACCGATGTCAACCTGCTGACTGGCCGACTGAACCCGGCGTACTTCCTCGGCGGCGAAATGGATCTCGACGTCGAACAGGCTGAAGCAGCACTCGAGCCCGTAGCCGACGAATTTGGCACCTCGGTTCGGGAGACGGCCCACGGCGTCCTTCGGGTCGTCAACTCGAACATGGCAAATGCGTTGAAGCAAGTCAGCCTCCAGCGTGGCTACGACCCGCGTCGGTTCGCGATGGTCGCCAGCGGCGGGGCTGGTGGGCTCCACGCCGCCGCACTGGGGCGTGACCTCGGGGTCAAAGAAGTCATTATCCCGCGAGCACCCGGCCAGTTCTCTGCCTGGGGGATGTTGTTGACTGATCTTCGCCGAGATTACGTGCGAACCTGGGTTCGGCCGTTCGACCGGGACGGGGCCTCCGCGGTGAACGAGCGATTCGCCGAACTGGCCGACCGTGCTATTACCGAATTTGGTGACGAAGGAATTCTTCCCGAGGACATCTCCCTCGAATTGAGCGTCGACCTGCGATACACGGGGCAGGAACACACCGTTCAGACGCCGATTCCCGTTGGTGACGAAGACACCGGTAGCACGATTACGGCTGCCTCGAGCGAAACGCTCGTCACCCCAGATGCAATTGCAACCACAATAGCACGATTCCACGACCGCCACGAACAAGCGTACACCTTCTCGCTCGAGGATTCGGTCGAACTGGTCAACGTCCGCCTGACGGCGACGGCCGAAGCGGCCAAGCCAACGATCGAACCGGTATCGCGAAACGGGACAATCGAAGACGCGACCAAAGGCAGTCGTGCGGTCGATTTCGACCGCGAGGGAACGCACGAGACCCCAGTGTACGAACGCGACTCGATTCCGATCGACGAGGTGGTCGCTGGTCCAGCCATTATCGAAGAACCGGCGTGTACCACGCTCGTCCATCCCGAACAGGAGTTCCGCCTCGACGAGTACGCGAACGTCCGCATCACGGAGGAGACTCGATGAACCACCAGACAAACAAACCGACAGCGGACCTCGACCCGTTCACTCGAGAGGTCATCACGAACGCGTTACAGAGCGCCGCCGAGGAGTCGTTTATCAACCTCGGCCGTACCGCCAAATCGAGCGTCATCTACGAGACGCTCGACTACGCCACGGGAATCGTCGATATCGACGGGAACGTCGTCGCACAGGCCAACGGCGTCCCGGGGTTTCTCGGTACGTTGAAGTTCTGCGTCTCGGACACCGTCGAGAAGTTCGGCCGCGATGGGTTCGATCCCGGCGACGTCGTCATGCTCAACGATTACCACGGCGGGACCCACCTGAACGACGTCGCGATGGTCGCCCCGGTCTTCCTCGAGGATGACGGGCGTGACGAACCGGTCATGTTCCTCGCGTCGAAGGCACACTGGACTGATATCGGTGGCAAAGATCCCGGTTCGTGGACGACCGACGCGACCAGCATCTTTCAGGAAGGGATCCAGTATCCGATGGTCAAACTCTACGAGGCAGGCGTCGAAAACGAAGCCGTCGCCGACATCGTCGCGGCGAACACCCGCATGCCCGAGATGACCCTCGGCGACATGCAAGCCCAGAAGGCCTCACTCGACGTCGGTGTCGAGCGCGTCCAGGAGATCGCCCGTGAGTACGGGTGGGACACCCTCGAGGCGGCCGTCGACGCCTGGCTCGAGTACGGACACGACCTTGTTCGGGACGCCGTCGAGGAACTCCCAAATGGCACCTATCACGCCCAGGATTATCTCGACGACGATGGCATTACCGACGAACCAATCCACGTCGAGTGTGAAGTGACGATCACCGACGAGACGGTCACCCTCGATTACACCGGCACCGACCCGGAAACTGAGGGGCCGATCAACTCACCGTACGCAGCGAGCATCAGCGACGTCAGGTCGTTCTTCCAGGCTATTACGCTGCCGAGTGCGCCGACCAACGAGGGCTTTTTCGAGCCGCTCGAGGTGATCATCCCCGAGGGAACCGTGCTCAACGCGACCAAACCTGCTCCTATCGGAACCGACTGGGAGTCTTCAGCGATGGCCGCCGAACTACCCTGGAAAGCGCTCGCCCCATCTCTGCCGGACAAACTCTCGGCAGGGCACTTCACGAGCGTCTGTGCGACTATCGTCGGTGGCACGGACGAGCGCACGGGCGACGATTTCCTCGTCATCGAGCCTCAGCCCGGTGGCTGGGGTGCCTGTGCCGACCGTGACGGGGCCGACGTCCTCGTCTGTGCCGGCGACGGCGACACGCTCGAGATGCCCGTCGAAATTATGGAGACGCGGTTCCCGCTGTTATTCGGCCAGTTTGCACTCGATACCCCACAGGAGGCTGGACACGGCTGCTTCAGAGCGGGAACTGGACTGGTGCAAGACTACACGATGTACAACGAAAGCGGCGGCTTCATCACCGCGTCGTTCGGCCGATCAGAGTATCCACCGTGGGGTGTCGAAGGCGGACACGAGGGGGACGGAAACTACATCGAACTGTTGCGAAACGACGGCTCCGTCGAACGGACGTCGAAGCTGACCAACGAGCCCCTCGCGGACGGCGAAACCGCCAGACTGGTGACCAGTTCGGGCGGTGGCTGGGGCGAACCGCTGGAGCGTGATCCCGAACGCGTTCTCGAGGACTGTCGTGACGAGTACATCACCCTCGATATCGCTCGAGACGTCTACGGTGTCGTCGTGACCGAATCAGGGGAACTAGACGAAGTGGCAACCGAACGCTTGCGAGCGGAAAAAAGAACCGAGACTGGTGCGTGAGAAACCATGAGTACAAACGAAACCAGAATTAGATGGATAGATCCCGTCGGACACGATGACTTTAGCGGTGACATCGAGGCCCTGTTGAACGACGTGAAACGCGACTCCACGACCGTCGAAACCGTGAGCCTCGATCGAGGCCCGCACCACGTCGAGTACCACTACTACGAGTCGCTCGTCCTGACGGACGTGTTGCATCTGGTCAAACAGGCCGAAAACGACGGCGTCGATGCCACCGTAATCGGCTGTTTCTACGACCTCGGACTCGAGGAAGCGCGCGAAGTGTCCGATTCGATGCCCGTGATGGGGCCTGCACAGGCGACGACCCATCTGGCATCGACGATGGGCGATACGTTCTCCGTCATCGTCGGCCGTCGCAAGTGGATTCCACAGATGCGAACCACCATCGAACGCTATGGGCTCGGCGACCGCCTCGCATCGTTTCGACCCGTTGACCTCGGCGTACTGGATTTCCAGGCCGACCCCGAGTGTACCAGAGACCGACTCACCGAGGCCGCTCGAGCGGCTATCGAAGAAGACCACGCCGAAGTCGTCATCCTCGGGTGTACTGCCGAGTACGGCTTCCACGAAACGCTTCAGGCGGAACTCGGTGTCCCCGTCCTTGATGCCGTCACCGCACCGTTCAAATTCGCCGAACTACAGGCTGACCTCGTTGATCTGGGCTGGTCACACAGTAAGGTCGGCGGCTACGAATCACCACGGCTCGAAGAAATCGAGGCGTGGGGAATTGGCGACGACTACCAGACTCGAAACGTCTGGAAAGAATGACCGACTGGGCCGTCAATCCTCGTCGTGGAAGCCGAGCGGACGACGGTCATCGGCACGGGTACGACATTCGGGTTCGACGAACCACTGATCGTAACTGAACCGGGTTTGGTGCAGCCCGTGTTACTCATCCCGTCTCTGTGCAGGGAGGTGGCCGAACGATTCGTCACTACCGGCGCCCGCATCATTCGATGAATTGCGATCAAATGGCCCATATCGTAATCCATGTCCAACAGAATATCTATCAGTTGGCTTTAGCGTGAACGAATCGCCGTAAGCTATAAACGTTTTGTGTGCGGTATAGAATAACATGAGGCGTACTAACGAATCTCCAGGGGTGGAGGACGGAGTCACCAGACGGAAGATGCTCACATACGCGGGTGCGACCGGACTCGCCGTCACGCTTTCCGGGTGTGCAGGCGAGGAACCGGAGGAGGGGCTGGATGACGACGACACTGACGGTACCGGAAACGGGAACGGGAACGGTGACGAAACCGAAGCCGACTCGTCACTCGTGTACGCGACGACGATTGCACCGAGCACCATCGACCCGATGCAGGTGTCCGACAACTTCGAGAATATCTACGCGGTCAACGTGTACGACTCGCTCATGATGTACTCCGATGACGAGTCTCCAGAACTTGTCGATGGGCTCGCCACCGACTGGGAGGTCGCCGACGACGACCAGACCTACGAGTTCACGTTACGTGACGATGCCACGTTCCACAACGGCGATCCGGTGACCGCCGACGACGTGGTCTACTCCATCACTCGCATGATGGAAATGCAAATGGGGATGTCCTGGATGTGGGCTGGTACGCTGTCACCCGAGGGTGTCAGTGCGGTCGACGATACGACGGTGGAGATCGAAACCGACCGTACGTTCGCTCCGTTCGTTTTCACCTTGCCGTACCTCCCGATCGTCAACGAGGCAGAAGTCGAAGCCAACGACGAAGAGTGGCTTCAGGACAACGATGCCGGGAGCGGCCCCTATCAACTCGTCGAGCACGACCGGAACGAACGGGTCGTGCTCGAGCGAAACGAGGACTGGTGGGGAGAGTGGCCCGACGGTGGCGAGCCGTTTGACGAAGTCGTCATGGAAATCGTTCCCGAGGAGGGGACGATTAACGGAATGATGGGAAGTGAGGAAGCCGATGTCACCGACGAGTGGCTCTCTCTGCAGACCTACCAAGAAATCGATTCGATGGATCACGCGTGGGTCAGCGACGAAGTCACCTTCTCCCCGCTGTACGTATTCATGCACAATCAGCGGGAACCACTCGACGACGTGAACGTCCGAAAAGCGATTTCCTACGCTGTCGACTACGACACCATCGTCGACGATATCCTCGAGGGCAACGCCGAACGGCTGCAGGGGCCACTCCCGGACGCGATGTGGGGACACAACAGCGACGTGACACTCTACGAGCGGGATCTCGAGCAGGCCCAGGCATATCTCGATGAATCCCCCTACGATGGCGAGGACATCGAACTGACTTACACGTACGTCAGCGGACTCACGGTGACCGAAAACATCGGCCTTCTGATGCAGACGAACCTGGCAGAACTGGGGATCACCCTCGAACTCGAGGGTGCCCCGTGGACCCGTATTACGGATATGGTCACCGATCCGGAATCGACGTCCGACATGCACGCAATTTACCTGTCGTTCTCGTACGTCGACCCGGACACGTTCCTCTATCCTGCCTGGCACTCCGATTCTCACGGCAGCTGGGAAAGCGCCTCGTGGTATCACAACGAGCAAGTCGACCAACTCCTCGATGACGCCCGGACGGAAATCGATCAGGACGCCCGGATCGGGATGTACGAAGAAGTACAAGAGCTGATGTCCGAGGATGTACCAGCACTGTTCGTCGTCAACGAAGCCGAACTGTACGGCATCAATAACCGGGTCGGCGGCTACGTCGATAACGGTCTCGTTGGATACGCGAAAGCGTTCTGGCGGCTGTACAACCAGGGGTAACGAGTCGATTTACCGACCACTATACTGATAAATGGGTTTTCAAAGCTACGTACTCAGGCGAATCCTCTCGGGAGTGCCGGTCTTCATCGGCCTCTCGATGCTGATATTTTTCCTTGCGCGAGTCCTGCCAGGTGATCCCGCTCGGCTGGCACTCGGGCCGCGTGCTTCGGACGAAGCGGTTCAATCGCTTCGGGATCAGATGGGATTGAACGATCCGGTTGTCGTGCAGTACCTCAATTACATGGCCGGTCTCTTTCAGGGAGATATGGGCATCTCGCTGACGACGAATCGGAACGTTGCGGCGGATCTGGTCTATTTCTTCCCGGCGACGTTCGAACTGATTACCGTTGGAATGGCTATCGCCGTCCTCTTTGGCGTCCCGCTCGGGATTATTGCTGGACAAAACAAAGACCGGTTCGAGGACAACGTTGGCCGACTGTTCGCCTTCTTTGGCGTTTCGATGCCTGCGTTCTGGGTCGCTATCTTGCTCCAACTCGTGTTCGCGTTCTACATGGGTTGGCTGCCGGCAACGGGCCGCATAGCATCGGCACCACCCCGCATCACCGGACTCATGCTCGTCGATAGCCTCATCGCCACCGACTTCGCTGCGTTTCGTAGCGCCCTCGCTCACCTTGCACTCCCCGCATTCACCCTCGCACTTGCACCTATGGCCGACATCGCACGCATGACCCGATCGAGTTTCATCGAAGAGTTCAACAAAGACTACGTCCACGCCCTCGAAACGTCGGGGATCCCGGCAAAACTCATCGCCTACAAGTACGTCCTGAAGTCCTCGTTCGCGGCGACGCTGACGATTATCGCCCTGGACTATGGCTTCCTGATCGGGTCGGCGTTTCTCATCGAGATCGTCTTTGCCTGGCCGGGCATGGCCCGCTACGGTGTCACTGCGATTCTCGAGAACGACATCAACGCTATCGTCGGTGTGACTCTGGTCGTTGGCCTGGTCTACATCATCGCGAATATGGTTGTCGACATCATGTACGGCTACTTCGACCCACGCGTTCGCTACGGGGGTGATGAGGAATGAGTACGCTCTCAGCGGACTCCGAAGCGATGGAAAACCGGATCGAAAGCGCGAAGCGAATCGCGTATCGCTTCCGACAGAATCCGCTTTCGCTGGTTGGGCTCGGCATCATCCTGGGGCTGGTATTCATCGCTATCTTCGCACCGTACATCGCCCGCCATCCACAGGATGCCGGCTACATGGGCGAACCCGCAGTCGACTTCGCGAACCGGTTTGCCGAACCGAGTTGGGAACACCCGTTCGGGACGGATCAGGCTGGCCGTGACATCCTCTCGAGGGTCATATTCGGAACCCGTTACTCACTGGTTCTCGGCATCTTCGTCCTCACGTTCGCCATCGGTATCGGCGTCCCTGTCGGCCTCGTGGCCGGATACATCGGTGGTGCGCTCGGAACCGTTCTGATGCGCATTACGGACGTCTTCCTCTCAGTTCCACCGCTCGTCCTCGCGCTTGCCGTGGCCGTCCCGCTACAGCCGAGTTTACGAAACGCGATGATTGCCATCGCCATCGTCTGGTGGCCCTGGTACGCCAGGCTGGTCTATGGCGAGGTAGTTTCCGTTCGGGAAGAACAGTTCGTCGAAGCCAGCCGCGGTATCGGAGCGAACCGAATCCGAATTATGTTCCGCGAAATCCTGCCGAATATCCTAGCACCAATTACTGTCAAATTCAGCCTCGACATGGGGTACGCCATCTTGATCGGCGCCGGACTCGGCTTCCTCGGCCTGGGAGCCCAGCCCCCGACGCCCGAGTGGGGAACTATGATCAGTGAAGGGCGAGTCTACCTCCCCGCCCAGTGGTGGTACTCGACGTTCCCCGGCCTGGCGATTTTCATTGCCGTTCTCGGATTCAACTTACTCGGAGATGGCCTCCGGGACGTCTTCGACGTGGAGGTGAAGTAGATGGGGCGAGTACTTCCTCATGTGTCGACGTGGGGGTCGATTCTGCCGCTCGCTATTGGCACGGTTACCACGTTCGAACGTGACGAACCACGAGCGATCACAGGAGGTGACTCGAGATGAGCGACCCCCTCCTCGAGGTTTCGGATCTACACGTCGATTTCAACACCTACGACGGTCGGTCGAAAGTGATCAACGGCGTCGACCTGTACGTCGACGAAGGCGAAACGGTCGCTATCGTCGGTGAATCCGGCTGTGGGAAAAGCGTCACGGCCGAGACGATTATGAGCATGTTGCCCCAGCCACCGGGAGAGGTTACCGGCGGAACACTCCGCTATCGGGGCGAAGAACTCCTGAACGATCCGGCAGCCCACAAACGTGTCAAAGCCGAGTGTATGGGGATGATATTTCAGGATCCCATGACCAGCCTCTCGCCCGTCTTCACCGTTGGTGAGATGATGCGCGACGTGTTGACGTACACCGGCAAGACGGAGGTCGGCTGGCTCGAGTTAGGCAAGAGTATCCTGGGCCGTCGCGGTGGGGACGAGGAAGCGATGCGTGAACGAAGCATCGAACTCCTCGACAGATTACAGATTCCCGATCCCGAAGGCGTCCTCGACCGGTATCCGATCGAACTCTCCGGCGGAATGCGCCAGCGGGTTCTCATCGCGATGGCTCTGCTGAGCGAACCGGAGTTTCTCATCGCAGACGAGCCCACGACTGCCCTCGACGTTACCGTTCAGGATCAGTTAATCGAGTTATTGCGTGAACAGATCGATCGCGAGGGGCTCTCGATGCTCTATATTACGCACAATCTCGGGGTTGCTCGCCGGATCGCAGACCGTATCTACGTCATGTACGCAGGCGAAATTGCGGAAGTCGGCACCCGAGACGAGATTCTCGACGAGCCACTGCATCCGTACAGTCGTGGACTGATCGACAGCGTCCCCAAACTGACCGCGTTCCAGCGTGAAGGCATCGACGGATTGCTCCCCGATTATACCGATCCACCACAGGGCTGTCGTTTCCATCCCCGCTGTCCGGCCGCCATGGATGGCGTTTGTGACGGCGAAAAACCGCCGCTGTACGAACCGGCCGACGGGCACGAGGTCGCCTGTTATCTGTACGACGACGATACGACCGCGGAAGAGGCACTCGAGATCGCACAGACCGAAATCGACTTCGAAGGTGGTACTCGGGATCGTCCCGAGGTGTCGTCGTCACTCGAGAGCGAAACGACAGCCGAACTATCGGAGCGAAACCAGATGACTGAGCCACCATCCAAACGGACGGACGGTGGTAGCCAATGAGTACACCGAATACGGACACCACGAGTTCCAGCCCAGCACCCTCGTCGGGTGAGACGAAAACCGCCGAGCAGGCAGTGAATTCTCCCCTCGAGGATGAACCAGTGCTCAAAGTTCGAGCCCTCAAAAAATACTATCCCATCACCGGTGGCCTCCTGAAAACGAAAGTCGGGGAGGTGAAAGCCGTCGACGGCGTCTCGTTCGACGTTCGCCGCGGGGAAACGTATGCAATCGTCGGGGAATCCGGCTGTGGGAAAACGACGCTCGGAAAAACGGTTGCTCGATTGCACGCGCCCACGTCCGGCACCATCGAGTTCAACGGAACCGACATCTCGAGTCTCGGCGAACGCGAATTGAAGCCGATTAGACGCGAGATACAGGTCGTCTACCAGGATCCGACGTCGTCGTTGAACCCGCGAAAACGGATCAAAGACATCGTCGCCGAACCGCTGATCGTCCACGACATCGGCTCGAAAGCCGAGCGCCGCGAGCGCGTCAAATCGCTGCTCAAACGAGTTGACCTCCCCGAGGACTTCCTCTATCGGTACCCCAACGAGCTATCCGGAGGGCAAAAACAGCGGGTCGCTATCGCTCGAGCGCTCACACTGAACCCGACGTTGCTCGTGCTCGACGAGCCGACGAGCGCGCTCGACGTGAGTGTCCAGGCGAAGGTCATCGCCTTACTCGAGGAACTGCAACGGGATCTGAACCTCTCGTATCTGCTGATTACCCACGACCTGAGCCTGACGAAGAACATCGCAGACCGTATCGGCGTGATGTACCTCGGGAAGTTCATGGAACGAGCCAGTGCAGAGAACCTCTTTCGGTCACCACAGAATCCATACACGGAGCAGCTACTTTCGGCAATTCCGATCGTCGAACAGTCCGAGGCCGAACTCAAACCCGAGAAGATACAAATTCGTGGAGAGACTCCCGATCCATCAGATCCGCCATCGGGCTGTTCGTTCCATCCGCGCTGTCATCGTGCGATAGACGCCTGCTCGAGCGAGGAGCCGTCGCTCGTCGACGTTGGCACCGATCACGACAGCCGGTGTTTGTTACACACCGAAGACGATGGGAACTCGAGTGGCACGTGAACGAGGGTTGCACGACTATCACGTGAGGTCTCTGCACAACGACTAATGCAAAGCGGTAACGGGATTCTGTCAGGCGTTCTCGATTTTGCTGTGCCAGGCTTTGTGGGTTCTGATGACTGGAACGACCTCGTAGTCCTCGACGATGTCTACGTGCTGGATCAACTCGTTGACGTACTCTTTGACGTCACGGAGCGATGCGTGCCAGACTCGGATCAACAGATCAGATTGGCCGAGATATTCGTCGACTTCGTAGACCAGTTCCTGATCGACCAGGTACTCGATAAACTCGTGCAGTTCCTCGTTCGTCGCGTCCGGCTGGATGGAAACCTGCACGTCGGCGTACTCGAGATCCACCTCCTGCAGAACCAGGACGCCGATGATCTTGATGATGTTGTTGTCTTGAAGGTTCTTCCGCCGGCGTCGGACGGCTGTTCTCGAGAGGCCAACACGATCCCCAAGATCGGTGTCCGATATTCGTCCGTTCTCATTGAGAATGCGATAGATCTTGTAGTCTACTTCATCCAGATTCTCGGTGACGAGTTGTTCAATGGTTTCCTCGAGCTCGAGTTCCCCTGTATCCATCTGGCTCCGTGATGTATCTGACATAACCCCTAGTACCAACAGGTGTACCTTGAACGTAGTGTTTCCACGAGATTACAAATCGTCAGAAAGTGGGTTTGAACGCCGGACAAAAACAGGCAACGGTAACGTTCATTGCACGGGGAAGCAAACCGTGGCAGTGAGATGGACGGGGAGCTAATTGACGAGGTGGTTCACGAACCGTCGCGGGAATTCGTCGAATCCACGAACGTCTGGGCGTTCATGCAGGAGCACGGCATCGAAGACTACGAAGACCTCATCGACCGAACGACGACCGATCGAGGTGACGGTGAAAGCGGCGTCGAGTGGTTCTGGGACGAACTTGTCGACTACCTCGAACTGGACTTTTACGAACCGTACGATCGGGTTCGAGACGATACCGATGCGCCGCAGTTCACCGACTGGTACCCCGGCGGCGAACTCAACATCGCGCACAACACGCTCGACCGGCACGCCGCTCTCGAGGCAGAAACCCGAAACAAGGTAGCGACGATCTGGGAGGGCGAAGACGGCGAGGTTCGCGAGATCACCTACCACGAACTCCACCGCCAGGCGAACAAAGTGGCGAACGCGCTCGAGGACCGGGGCGTCGAGACGGGCGATACGGTCGGGCTGTACATGCCGATGGTACCCGAGGTCGTCTCGATTCTGTACGGCTGTTTCAAGGTCGGTGCCATCGCGGTACCCATCTTCTCCGGCTTCGGCGTCGACGCCGTCGCCACTCGCCTCGAGGACGCCGACTGTTCAGTGCTGTTCACCGGAGACGGATTTTACCGCCGCGGCAGCCCTATCTTCCTCAAGGAGTCGGGGGATGAAGCCATCGAGGAAGCCGGTCACGTCGAACACACGATCGTCTTCGACCGGTTAGGTTCGAGCGATCCAGACACCCCTCACGAGATCCCCTGGGATGACGACCGTGACGAGTGGTGGGCCGACGCCGTGGAGTCCCAGGACGACGCGTACGAGAGCAAGTCCCTGCCCTCGAGCCAGGAGTCGATGCTCCTCTACTCCTCTGGCACCACGGGAAAACCAAAGGGGATCGTTCACACGCACGCGGGTGTGCAAACCCAGTGTGCGAAAGAACTGTACTTCGGCTTCGACCTCAAACCCGCCGACCGCTTCTTCTGGGTGAGCGACATCGGCTGGATGATGGGGCCCTGGACGCTCATCGGCGTCCACACGTTCGGCGGCACCGTCTTCATGTACGAGGGCGCGCCAGACCACCCGAACCCCGACCGGTTCTGGGAGATGATCGACCGCCATCGACTGACGCAGTTCGGTATCTCACCGACGGCCATTCGCGCACTCCGCAAACACGGCGGGCGTCAGACTACGTCTGACGAGCCATCCGGATCCAGTGAAGCCGGAGAAGACGAGTGGCTCGGGGGCCACGATCTCTCGTCGCTTCGCCTCCTGGGATCGACGGGGGAGCCCTGGGATCCGGAGTCCTGGCGCTGGTTCTACGAGCACGTCGGTGGCGGCGAGGCCCCCATCATCAACATCTCCGGGGGCACCGAGATCTGTGGCTGTTTCCTGATGCCGATGCCGATCCAGTCGCTCAAACCCTGTACCCTCGGCGGACCGGGCCTCGGCATGGACATCGACATCGTCGACGCCACCGGCGAGTCGGTCAAAGACGATCACGAGCGCGGGTACCTCGTCGCCCGGGACTCCTGCCCATCGATGACGAAATCGCTCTGGAGCGGCGACGAGCGCTACCTCGAGGAGTACTGGTCGACGTTCGAGGACCTGTGGGATCACGGCGACTGGGCCCAGCAGGACGAGGATGGCTTCTGGTTCCTCCACGGACGGGCGGACGACGCGCTAAACGTGGCCGGTCGGAAAGTCGGCCCCGCAGAAGTCGAAGGTGCGCTGATCGATCACGACGCCGTCAACCAGGCGGCCGCCGTCGGGGCCCCCGACGACACCACCGGTACCGCCGTCGTCGCCTACGTCATCCTCGAGCAGGGCGTCGACGAGGGCGACGAGCTCCGTGCTGAACTGCGTGAACAGGTCGGTGAGGAACTCGGGAAGCCGTTCCGTCCCCGGGAGATCCTCTTCGTCGACGCCTTCCCCAAGACCCAGTCGGGGAAAATTATTCGGCGAGCCGTCCAGGCGGCTTACACCGGCGAAGATCTGGGCGACCTCTCGAGTCTCGAGAATCCAGGAGCTCTCGAGGAACTCGAGGACGCCCGCTGATCGAGATATCGACTCGAGGAGCCACCTAATCGAGATATCGGCCGAGCGGTTTCTCACGTTATTCTCGTGTTGCCAGCGCTGTCAGCGCAGCACCTGCCAGACCGGTGACCCCAGCTATCACGAACGCGGGCGTGTAGCTCCCGAGCAGATCGTAGCTTAGTCCGGCGAGTGGAGGTGCGAGCAGTCCGGAAACCGCGAACGAGAGCGAGATGACACCGAACAGCGCGTTGGCGTCGTCAGGGCCGAACAGGTCGACCGTGAGCGGCGACAGCAACGCGCCGTTTCCGCCGTAGGCGGTGCCAAACACGATGGCGAACGAGAGGATACCGGCTGGAGAGGTGAGCACGGGCAACGCGAGCATCGAACCGGCCATCACGATCGAACAGCCGACGAACGTCCGGCTTCGTCCGAGGTGATCCGATGCGAACCCAATTCCAAAGCGTGCTGTGGCGGTCGTCGCCCCGATAACCGACAGTGCGAGTGCGCCGATACGGGCGTCCATCCCGAGGTCGGTCACGTGGGCGACGAGGTGAACGAGCGTCACGTACAGCGACCCATAGATCAGTACCCAGCCGAGAAAGACCAGCGTGAATCGACGAGACGTCGCGACGCCGACGACGTCTCGAGCTTGCTCGAGCCAGCTTCTGCGCTGGTTTCGGGTCGCCGGATAGCCGTCGGGAAACTCGCGCGCAGAAACGACGTCACGGTTCCGGGGGTCGTCCTCGATCATCACGGTGGCGACGACGAGCAAAGCAATCAGTCCGGCCACGAGCACGAGATAGGCCTCCCGCCAGCCATATCTGGCGATCAGAACCGCTGCAACGGGAGCGACGGCGACCATGCCGACGCCCAGCCCGGCGGATGCCACGCCGCTTGCGAAACCACGCCGACGCTCGAACCAGCGAGGGACGGTCGCATACGAGACGACGTAGATCAGACCCATGCCCAGTGCCGTGACGACGCCGTACGCTATCCCGAGTGCGGTCACCGAATTGGCTACGCTCGTCCACAGCAAGCCGCCAGCCAGCAAAAATACGCCGACGGCCATGAGTCGCGTGACGCCGTAGCGATCCGCGAGGCCGCCGAAGAGTGCCGCGCCCACGTAGATGGTGAGCGTCTGAACGGAGAAGACGAGCGACGTCGCGCCTCGAGAGAGGTCGAAATCGGTGGCGAGTGGTTCGAAGAACACGCCAAATGAGTAAGAGATACCGAAGATGACGAACGTACCGAGGAAACAGGCAGCTGTCACGAACCAGCCGTAATAGATGCCGTCGTCCACTGGCTGCGTTGTCACTAAAATGGATTGTTCACGAACTCATATAAATATTTAAGAGAGTTAGGCGATACCACGGGGTATGGCACCACAAGACAATGCCGTCAGTGGAGGAGGAAACGAAGTGCCCTCACCGGGCATATTCGAACGAGCCGGAAAGGGGTTGGCCGACGTCGTCGAACGATGGATGCCGAGTCCGTTCCTGTTCGCGATCATCCTCTCGTACATCGTGTTCGTCGCGGGGATCGTCTTCGAGGGGTCTGGGCCGGTCGAGATGACCACGTACTGGTTCGACGGCTTCTGGCTGTTCCTGGCGTTCGCAATGCAAATGACGCTTATTCTGATGACCGGGTTCGTCCTCGCGTACCATCCCCGAATAAACGGCCTGCTCAAACGATTGACGGAGCTTCCGAACGACGGCAAGCAGGCGATCGTCCTCGTCGGCGTCTTCTCGATGGCCGTCGCCTGGATTCACTGGGGATTCAGCCTAATCCTGGGTGCGATCTTCGCCCGCGAGATGGGGAAGACGGCCTATAGAAACGGTATTTCGGCGCACTACCCGCTGTTGTGTGTCGCGGGCTACATGGGACTGGGACTGACCTGGCACTGGGGGCTGTCGGCGTCCGCACCCCTGATGCTCAACACACCCGGGAACGAGTTCATCGAGGCAGGCGTCGTCGACGGGGTTATCCCTGCTAGCGAGACGATCTTCAGTAGCTACGCCATCCTGTTGACCCTCACGTCAATCGTCGTGGCGGCGATCTTCCTGTACCTGCTTGCACCGACGGCTGGCCGAACGCGGCCGATTACTGAGTTCGTCGACGAGGAGAACCTGTTCGAGGACGGATCTGGCAGCGAGGCTGTTCCCGACGGCGGGTCTGAGACCTTCGATACGCCGGCCGAAAAAATCGACAACAGCCGCATACTCGGCGGCCTCATCGCATTGACGGGCGTCGCTATGGTCGTCTACTTGCTCGTCAATGACGGCCTCGACGCGTGGAATCTGAACCTCGTGAACTTCGCGTTCCTGTTCGCCGGACTGTTGGTGTTCATGCGCCCAGCCTACTATCGCGAGAAATTCGGCGAAGCCGCAAAAGCTGCCGCGGGCATCATCCTCCTGTTCCCGTTCTTCGCGGGTATCCAAGGGATGATGAATGCGTCGGGCCTCTCGTCGACAATTGCCGAGGGGCTGTTCGCAATTTCGACGCCTGAAACGTTCCCGATCATCGCGTGGGTGGCTGGCGGCATCGTCAACATGTTCGTTCCCTCCGGTGGTGGCGAGTGGATCGTCCTCGGCCCATCGGTTATCGAAGCGGCCGATGGACACGGCGTCCCAATCGGCCAGGCGACCATCGCCTACGCAGTCGGTGACGCACACACGAACTTGCTCAACCCGTTCTGGGCGCTCCCATTGCTGGCCATAACGGGAATCAAGGCGCGTGAGATGTTCGGGTACGCGATCGCGATGTTGATCCTGCTCACGCCGTTCCTGGCGCTCGCTCTCGTGTTGATCCCGTACTGAGGGTCTGGCACCGAACTGATCGACAATTCATTTTCGATCCGCGCTGATCCGAGACGACAGTTCACTCGAGTTCGCAACTTCCGTGACCGATAGAGTAAGAAGACTCGAGTCCGACCCCACAGATATGCGCCACGCACAGGGCCCACTCCTTTCGGTTGACGTGAGCGACCGAAGCGCCAGCCGGATCGACATCGACGACGTTCTCGAGGCGACCGTCGGCGGGCGGGCAACGGCCACCGCCCTCGCCCACGATCGAATTCCGTTCGACGCCGACCCCTTTGGCCCGGAGAACCGGGCGTACCTCTCGACGGGACCGCTCCAGCAGAGCCAGATGTCATTCACCGGACGGATGAACATGACTGGACTCTCGCCGTTGACCGACGGTCTGGTTTCGACCAACGCCGGCGGCTACCTCTCGCGAAACTTTGCCGAAACCGGGATTAGCGTCCTCGAGGTCGTCGGCGAGAGCGACGAGTTGCTCGCCATCCACGTCACCGATTCGGGCGTCGAGTTCGAAGCCGTACCGGAACTCGAGAACGCCCTCGTTCCCGAGGTGTCCGACTATATGGAGCGCACGCGTGATCTCGGCCCAGAGAACTGTATCGCGATCGGGCCGGCCGGCGAGAATCTCGTACGCTTTGCATCGGTGATGACCTTCGACTCGCGGGCATTCGGCCGTGGCGGGTTAGGTGCTGTCCTCGGCTCGAAGAACGTCAAGTGCGTCACGTTCGAGGGCGAATCGGCACCTACTGTGGAGTTTCCGGCCGTCCAGATGGACGTCCACCAGGAGGCCGCCGAATCCGACGACCGGATGAAACGCCAGGGGACGACCGGCGGCACGGAGTTCATCAACGACAACTTCTCCCTGCCGACGCGGTACTTCGAGGACTACGAGTTCGAACACGCCGCCGACATCGGGGGCAACGCCGTCGAGGAGAAGAAGTACAAACGCGGAGCCTGTTCGGCCTGCGCGTACGCGTGCAAACTCCCCACTCGAGACGAGGAGACGGGTCTCGAGACTGAAGGGCCGGAATTCGAGACCGTTTACGCCTGTGGCTCCATGCAGGGCGTTGGCAATATCGTCGACGTGATGCAAAGCAATGAACTGTGTGACACGCTGGGGATGGACACCATCTCGGGCGGCGTCACCGTCGCGGCCTACCTCAAGAGCGAGGACGCGTTCGGTGACGCTGATCTCGCCCACGAGGTAACCGAGCAAATCGCCTACCGCGACGGCATCGGTGACACGCTCGCCGAGGGGGTTCACCGCTGTCACGACGCCCTCGGCGTCGAGGACTACACCGTCAAGGGGATGGAGTTCGCCGCCCACGACGGCCGGGTGCTCCACGGGCAGGGGCTGTCCTACGCAGTCGCCAACCGCGGTGCCGATCACATGTACGCCGGGATGCTCGGCCTCGAGTACAGCGGCGAACTCGACCCCGAGGGTACCCTCGGCAAAGCGGAGACGCTCGTCGAACAGGAAAACCGAAACGGGTTCCGAGACTCCGGTGTGGTCTGTGCGTTCGGCGGGGACTACGTCACTGACGAGCGCCTCGAGGAACTTTTCGATGCCGACTTCGACGACTTGCTGGCGGTCGGCGCGGCGACCGTCGAACGCGAACGTCACTTCAACAACGAGCGAGGCTTCGACGTCGAGGACGACTGGACGCCCTACGAACTGCCGGATCTCGAACAGGCCGTCCAGGAGTACTACGACGCCCGTGGCTGGAACGACGACGGCACGATTCCGGCGGATAGTGTGGAACGTGTCAGTCCGGCCGCTGACTGAAACTGTGACTGCGGCTGCAACTCAGTCTCGATCACGATCACCACCCGTGTGATCACCCCTCGAGTGACTCATTTTCGGCGCTTTCCCTGTGTGTGGTGCTGGCGGCCACAACCAGCAAACGGGATGATAAGAGCCGCGCCTGGCCACAATGCTTATGCCCTCGTTCTAGAACCTACAGTCGTGTATGGAGGGGGAGGGAGGACACGCAACCGGGGAACGCACAGATGAATCACCAGCGTTCGATCTCGGTCGGGCGCTAGCCGGATTGAACGGCGAGGATGAGGCGGCACGGACGGGGGCCGTCGAGACGATCCGACAAACGGTCGACGAACACCCCAAGCGGTGTCTCCCGACGGTGCCGAAGTTACGGGCAATTCTGACGGACCCCGCATCGAGTACAGACGTGCAAACGGACGTCGCCTACTGCCTCGAGCGACTGGCCACCGAATCGGCCGGTGACGTTGCACCCTCGGTGCCGGCCATCGTCTCGTATCTGGCAACCGAATCGACATCCACCACGGAGACGACCGACTCGTTGCTGATGTGTCTGGAACGGGTCTCCGATCATCGTCCCAGGGTCGTCGCTGAACACCTCGAGACGCTGCAGGAGGCCGATATCGAGACTACGACCGAGCAACGGTGGCCCCTCACGGACGACACTGGAGAAGAAGGGGAACAGCGACCGGCGACTGACGCCGTTTCCGAATCGACCTCACACTGACAACGGCCGATCCGCCGAGATACAGTCGACGCCGCGATAGCCCAGTAAGCGTGCGACGATCGGCCGTTCGATCGACCACGCGTGTACCTCGAGGTCGACGGTTTTCGCTCGTGCCACCAGCGTCGTACTCAGACACCGCCAGTAGTTCGCGCCGATCACGTCGCAGTTGAGTTCGACCGCGGTCGTCACCGGGTGGACGAGCCGCCGGCTGACCAACAGTCCCGTGGGCTGGCTCGGTTCGAGTTCACGAAGACGGCGGAGTTCCGGCGTCAGAAACGACGTGGTCACCACACGGTTTTCGATCCCAGTCGCTTCGAGCGCCTCGAGAACGTCCTCGGCAATACCGAGGGCTTTCATCTCGAGGTTTACCTCGACCGACAGCGGGAGCGCCTCGAGGACGGCCTCCAGCGTCGGAATCGGCTCTCCTGAGTCGAGGACTGTCAGTTGCTGGAGTTCCTCGAGCGGCGTGTCGGCGATGGCACCAGTCCCATCGGTGACTCGCTCGAGTGTTTCGTCGTGGAAGACGACCAGTTCGCCGGAGCCACAGCGACGGACGTCGAACTCGACAGCGTCGGCGTACTCGGCAGCCGCCTTGAGAGCACCGATCGTGTTTTCGGGAGCCGTGGCGGCGAATCCGCGGTGGGCGATCAGTCGCATTCGTCGGGGGTACACCGCGAGGTGGCTTGAAAGCTTGTCCGATCGCCCGGTTTCGAGAACCTGGCGACGGGGAGCGCGCCGTAGTAGTGCCGCCTTTCCGTTCGAATCGGATGACTTATTACGGCGACACCGACGGTTCCCGTCGCTCGAGTGGGTTACGTCACTCCTCACGCAACGTCGAAACGACGAGACCAGCCGACCAGAGACCCGCAATTTGATTCCCCTGGACGATGAGTATCCACCCATGTCCGCCCCAACGATCGATTTCGAGGGAACCGTCGCCGTCGTAACCGGTGCGAGCGGCGCGCTGGGTGCTGCCGCCGTCGACCGCTTTCACGAGACTGGTGCAACCGTCTGCGCCGTCGACGTTCGCACCCCCGAGGAGGACGAGACCCAACTCGAGTCCGAACCACCTTCCCACTTCTACCAGGCCGATCTGACCGAAGAGTCCGCCGTCGAGGACCTCGTCGAGTCCATCGTCGACGATCACGGTCGCATCGACCACCTGCTGAACATCGCCGGCACGTGGCGCGGCGGCAGTCACGTCGAGGACACCGACCTCGAGGAGTTCGATTTTCTACTCGACGTCAACCTCAAGACGGCATTTCTGACGTCGAAACACGTTATTCCGCACCTCCAGGAGACCGAGGGCGCAATCGTGAGCGTCAGCGCTCGTTCTGGGCTCGAAGGAGGTACCGGCGACGGCCCGTACCGGATCACGAAAGCCGGAATCCGAATCCTAACGGAGACGTTGGCCGAGGAAAATCTGGGGACTGTTCGAGCCAACTGTGTGATGCCGAGCGTGATCGACACGCCGATGAACCGGGAGATGATGCCCGACGCCGACCAAGACTCGTGGGTCGATCCGGCCGACATCGCGGACGTAATGGCTTTCCTGTGTAGTGGCGGTGCAAGCGTGACGAGCGGTGCAGCCGTCCCGGTGTACGGTGAGGCATAGGCTACGTACGGGGAAGCCTAATTCGGCACGTTCGAGCCGTCAGCGGCGAGAATCTTCATCCCCTTGAAATTGCATTCATCGAATGGCCCGGCCCGTGAGGACTCGTGCTACGCAATCGAACGAATGCACTCGAGGGAGACACGATCTGTCACTCTACGCACCTATCGCCTATCGGTGCCAGATCCGTCGTCGATTGCACCGACACAGCGAGATCACTTGGCTTAATTCTCTTACTGAATTGATAGCAAACCGACCGACATCTGGTGGTTCCGGGTTTGTTCATCCGTCTGAGACCGAAGAGTTATTTATACCAGCACGCGCTTGGTTACGTGATAGCTTCACACATGGGACAATCAGACGCAATCGCATGGGGAACCCGCATACGCGAGCAACCGTTCTTGTTCGTGGCGGTGGTTGTGGCCGTGGCACTGGTGCTCGATCTGATCGCGCGGTTAGCAGGGGTCGAAATTGCGCTGGCCGGTGGCCAGTCGTTCGGCGGATCGCTCTCTGTGGGGCGCTTCGGGGGGCTCGTCTGGAACGGTATCGTCGTCGGCCTCATTTTCGGCCTCGCCGGAATCGGCCTCTCGATGACATACAGCATTTTGAACTTCGCAAACTTTTCACACGGCGATCTGGTGACGACAGGCGCGTTCACCGGCTGGGGTGTGACACTATTGATCGCTGGCTGGGGTGTTGCTGACACGGGGTACCTCCTGCTCGTTCGCCCCGTTAGTGGTGCCAGCACCAACGAAATTGGCGCCTCGATCATGCACGCACCGGTCGGAATCCTGCTCGGGGTGATCGTCGCTGCAATCGCGACGATCCTCGTGACCGTCGCCATCGATCGGCTCGTCTACAAGCCGATGCGGGGTCGCGGAGGTATTCCACTATTGATCGCCAGTATCGGTGCAGCACTTGCGCTCCGATACGTGATCCAGCTCGTGTACGGGAGCCCAACCCGTGGCGTGACGGCAACAGAGGGTACCAGCACGAATATTCTCGGAATGTCGGTCGATCTTCACGAACTTTCACTGGTTGTCATCGCCGTTGGACTAATGCTCGGGATGCACTTCATGCTCCAGCGAACAAAACTCGGGAAGGCAATGCGGGCGATGGCAGACAACAAGGATCTCGCGCTCGTAACGGGGATTCCGACCGAACGAGTCGTCACAGCCACCTGGGTCATCGGCGGTGCACTCGCTGGAATCGCCGGCTACCTCTACGTCCTCGAGCGGGGCACGATCGAGTTCAACCTGGGCTGGTTCCTGTTGCTTTTCATCTTCGCGGCCGTAATCCTCGGCGGCATCGGTTCGATTTACGGCGCGATTGCCGGTGGATTCGTCATCGGACTCGTCCACGAGGTGTCGTTGATCTGGATCTCGTCTGACTTCAACGCCGCGGCGGCGTTCGTCATCATGATCCTCGTCTTGCTGTACCGTCCCCAGGGTATCTTCAGCGGGGTGGAAACCGCATGAGCACCGAAACCGAAGCCCCTCCCGAATCAGGGTCGGGTGCTGATGGCCCTGCAGACCTCAAGGCCTACCTGCTCGATGGAATCGCGGCTACCGACTTCCGAATCGTCATGGCCACGCTCCTGGCAATGTACGCCCTCTTCGCCGTGTTCACGTTCGCGGGGGGTGGTGGTTTTGGCGCACTCAGATCTACCTGGATAAGCCTCACGTTTCTCTTTGCGGCGTACGCCGTGTTGACGTTGGGGTTGAACCTCCACTGGGGCTACACGGGACTGTTCAACATCGGTGTCGCGGGGTTCATGGCCGTCGGTGTCTACACGATGGCACTGCTTTCGACGCCCACTGATGCCATCTCGGGAATGGGGCTGGGTCTGCCGTTGATCGTCGGCGTCGTTGGCGGGATGATCGCTGCTTCCCTGGTTGGCTTGATCGCGGCCGTACCCGCACTCAAGCTTCGGGCGGACTATCTCGCTATCGTCACGCTCGGTCTTTCGGAGATTATCCGACTCACTGCCAACGCTAACGGGCTCTCGAACTGGACGATGTCGGTGTTTGGATTCGGTACCGGCGGTGGCAGTGGTATCGACCTCCCAACGAGACCGACCAACGCCCTTTTTCACCAGGATCAGGTGCTCGTCAACGTGTTAGAGCCAATAATTCCACTCATCCATATCAGGCGCTTGGCCTGGGTACTCGTCATGGTCGGCTTCCTTATCGCCGTCTACTGGCTGGTCACTCGGGTCGGGAACTCGCCGTTCGGCCGCGTGTTGAAGGCTATTCGTGAAGACGAACTCGTCGCCCAGTCACTTGGGAAGGATACCCGATGGTTCAAAATCAAGGTCTTCATGCTCGGGTGTGCGTTGATGGGGCTCGGTGGAATCCTCTGGCAGGGTTCACAGGGCTACGTCAGCCCCGATTCGTTCAGACCGATCATCACGTTTTACGTGTTCATCGCCCTCATCATCGGCGGTTCGGGGTCGAATACGGGGAGTATCGTGGGATCGATTCTCTTCGTCGGACTGCTGTTCGAAGGTCCCCGGACGTTCGGGAACATCGTTTCCAACGTGGCTGATCTCGGGAGCGCCCCCGCGACGTTTGCGGGCGCGGTTGAACCACTGCTGGTGTTCAACTTCGCACCGTTGCTCGCGTACCTCTTCGACAACATATCCTCGTTCCGGTTCATCCTGCTGGGTATCGTCCTGATCGTCCTCATGCAACGGCGACCACAGGGCGTTCTCGGCCACAGAACCGAGTCAGCGGCGGCTGTTCCGCTCGATCGACCACAGCACAGCGACACTGGAGGTGAACACAAATGAGTGACGTTGCGAATCCGAATACGCAAACCGATGCCGAGACGGAAAAACGGACGCGGACGCAGGATACGCCGCCGCTCCGCGTCGACAATCTGCGCAAAACCTTCGGTGGGATCGTCGCCGTCGACGAGGCGTCGTTCGACGTCGAAGCCGGATCCTTGACCGGCCTCATCGGCCCGAACGGTGCCGGCAAATCGACGACGTTCAACTGCATCACCGGTGCACACACGCCAGATTCGGGGAGCGTTACCTTCCAGGGCGAGGACATCACCGGCCTCCGCCCGGATCAGGTCGCCAACAAGGGGCTGGTACGAACGTTCCAGATTGCACGCGAACTCGAGGAGATGACCGTCCTCGAAAACCTGATGCTCGCCCCACAAAATCAA
This sequence comes from Natronosalvus vescus, assembly GCF_023973145.1. NCBI lineage: Archaea > Methanobacteriati > Methanobacteriota > Halobacteria > Halobacteriales > Natrialbaceae > Natronosalvus > Natronosalvus vescus. The sequence continues at coordinate 3,614,797 of NZ_CP099546.1, read as the reverse complement.
CTCGGTGAATCGTTGTGGCGGTCGGTGACGCCGATCGTTCGAAACGATGTCATCGATCAGGAGATGGATATTCGCGACCGCGTCTGGGAAGTCGTCGACTTCTTCGAGATCGATCACATCGCCCACACCCAGGCTGGAACCCTCTCTGGCGGCCAGCGAAAGCTACTCGAGATGGCGCGAGCGATGATGACCGACCCGGAGATGCTGTTGCTTGACGAACCGCTTGCGGGCGTCAACCCGACGCTCGAAGAGAAGTTGCTCGAGCGAATCCACGAACTGCGTGAGCAGGGGTACACGTTCCTGCTCGTCGAACACGATATGGACGTTATTATGGAAAACTGTGAACACGTGATCGTCATGCACCAGGGTGCAGTGCTCGCTGAAGGCGAACCCGAGATGGTACAGCGTAACGAACGCGTTATCGAGGCCTACCTGGGGGAGATCGACGTATGAGCGAGTCGGTGTCCGAACCGGGGAAGGGAGACGCGACGACCGACGAGGAAGTAGTCACCGCTCGACGTGATCCGCGGGCGATCGTCCCCGAGGAGACGATACTCACCGTCCGTGGGCTCGATGCAGGGTACGGCGACTTACAGATACTCACAGACGTCGACCTCGACGTAGGCGAGGGCGAGTACGTCACCATCGTTGGACCGAACGGCGCCGGCAAGTCCACCCTGATGAAGTCCGTGTTCGGGCTGACGGCACACATGGGTGGCACAATAACCTTCCAGGGCGAGGAAATCCATCCGCTCGCGCCCGAGGAGATCATCCACGAGGGGATTAGTTACGTCCCACAGAACGAGAACATCTTCGGCTCCCTCTCGGTCGAGGAGAACCTCGAGATGGGCGCGTACATCCTCGACGATGTTCCGGAGGATCGCCTCGAGGCCGTTTACGACCGGTTCCCGGTGCTTCGCGAACGGCGAAAGCAAAAAGCCGGGACGATGTCCGGCGGGCAGCGACAGATGGTGGCAATGGGGAGGGCACTGATGCTCGATCCGGATCTGTTGTTGCTCGACGAACCCTCGGCCGGGCTCGCCCCGGATCTGGTGCAAGACATGTTCAACCGGATAGACGACATCAACGACGACGGCACGGCAATCTTGATGGTCGAACAAAACGCCAAAACGGCCCTCAGGCGGTGTGACCGCGGCTACGTGCTGGCCCAGGGTGAAAACAGCTACACCGACACCGGCGACCGGTTGCTGGCCGACGAGGAAGTTCGCCGGCAGTTCCTCGGCGGATAATCCAGTGCCCCGGGTTCGACGATATACGGTTTTTGAACGACGCGTTATCTGGCAGCGACAGTTCTAAATACTCAGTTTTCGTGTCGGTGGTATCACCTGACGATCAGTTCGTGACAGTCGTTACCAGCAGTTGCGTTATCTCGGGAGATCACTCGATCAAAAATGAGCGTCCTCGAGGCATCATACGATCACAAAAGAGGACTCGAGTCGTATCGAGCCGTTCGACGTGCCACCTCGAAATATTCGGGTCTCGAGCGTCGTTCGATCAGTTTTCGAACTCGATGGTGTCCTGGGTCTCGATCGAGCCGTCCTGGTACCGCATGATGTCGTAGGCGACGGCCTGCATGTCGCCGTTCTCGTCGAAGTCAACGGCCGAGGAGGCACCCTGGTAGTTCACATCTTCGCCATCGGCGACGGCGGCGGCGGCTTCCGCGAGTTCGCTCGGATCGTACTCGGTTCCGTTTGGATTGGCGACCTCGGGGATGTTGTCCCGAATCGCCGTCCCGTCGGCTTCGTCGCCGCCGGCGGCGATCGTCGCGAGAGTGATGACGGCAGCGGCGTCGTACGCGTGACTGTTGAAGACGGCGGGGGCGGTTCCGTACTCATCTTCGTATAGTTCGGCGAAGAAGTCAGCACCTGGACCGGCCGCACTCGGCGCGGTTCCCCAGACGTCGTTCATGTCGTTACCGACCTCACCGGGGAGGTCACCGTCGATGAGACCGTCCGGGACGATGACTTCTCCATCCCAGTCGTCGGCGTAGTTGCCGTAGTAGTCCCGGAAGAGGGTGATCCCCGACTGCGGGAAACCGACGACCATCAGAATGTCGGGGTCGTCAGCGAGTGCGTCACCGATCTGGGAGGTGTAGGACGCCTGTTCGGGCTCGAAGGAGACGCGGTTTTGCACTTCACCACCGGCGTCCTCGAACGCGTTCACGTAGGATTCCTCGAGTGCCTGTCCGTAGTCGTCGTTGAGGTACAGCGTCCCGGTCGAACTTCCACCGATTTCGTCCATGACGACTTCGGCCATGACTGGCCCTTGCAACGCGTCACTGGGCGCCGTTCGGAATATGTAGCCGTCGTCGTCGAGATCCGTCACAGCCGGGGACGTCGAAGCGGGGGACATGCCGACGACCTGGTTTGGGATGAACACCTGCCTGGTTACCTGCAGGGTGACGTTCGAAGCGGCTGCCCCGACGACAGCAGGCATACCGGCGTCGACGAGGTTCTGTGCGGAGGAGTTCCCTGCGGAGGGTTCGGTCTCCGTGTCACCCGTCTGAACCTCGAACTCGAGCGCGTCGCCCAACTGCCGTTCGACGAGAAGGGCACCGTCTCGAATTGCTGGTCCGAGGCTCCCGAGATCCCCAGTTTCTGGCATCAACACCCCATATCGAACCGTTCCTCCGTAATCGATATCGACGTCGGCGTCACCATTGCCGTTGCCGTTTCCATTGCCATTGCCGTTTCCATTACCGTTGTCCGTTCCATCACCGTTGCCATCGTCGTCGTCAGTGTCCCCGTCGAGACACCCTGCGACTCCGAGTACACCGGTTGCACCGATTCCTGCGAGCACCTTGCGTCGTGGTAACTTCCGTACCATGTGTAGAGATAACCCGGGGTATACAAAGACTTTATGCGTGTATTTGATCAGTACCAAACATTTACGTCGTCGAATTCCATAGCAGTGAGCGATACTGGGAGCGAACACGCCATCCCAGAACGCTTTTTGTGCCCCTGGCCGTTCCCTCCGGCAATGAGCCGAACCGGGAGGAACGTGCTATGACGATGGAAGACCGCATCGAGGAACTCAAGGAACTCCGTAACGAAGCGCTACTGGGCGGCGGGGAGGCCCGTATCGAACGTCAACACGAGAAGGGCAAGATGACCGCCAGAGAGCGCGTCGAGTACTTCCTCGACGACGATACGTTCACCGAGTTCGATCAGCTTCGTACCCACCAGGAGCAGAATTTCGGGATGGAAGAACGCAAGATTCTGGGCGACGGTGTCGTGACTGGCTACGGCGACGTGAACGGGCGGAAAGTATTCGTCTTCGCACACGATTTTACCGTTTTCGGTGGCTCGCTCGGTGAGGTATTCGCGGAGAAGATAACCAAGGTGATGGACATGGCGACGGAAGTCGGAGCTCCCATCGTTGGCCTCAACGATTCGGCGGGAGCTCGCATCCAGGAAGGGGTCAAGAGCCTGGCCGGGTTCACCGAAATCTTCCGACGAAACCAGGAAGCGAGCGGCGTCGTCCCCCAGATCTCGGCGATCATGGGGCCCTGTGCCGGCGGGGCAGTCTACTCGCCGTCGATCACGGATTTCATTTTTATGGTGAAGGACACGAGCCACATGTACATCACCGGTCCAGGTGTTACGAAGACGGTAACGGGTGAAGACGTCACCCACGAGGAACTCGGCGGGGCGCTCACGCACGCGAACAACACCGGGGTAGCCCAGTTCGCCTGTGACTCGGAAGAACAGGCTCTCGACGACGTTCGTCGCCTCCTCTCGTATCTTCCACAGAACAACGTCGAGGATCCCCCGCGTGTCGAGCCGTGGGACGACCCCGACCGGCGTGACGACGCGCTCGAGTCCATCGTCCCCGACAATCCACAGAAACCGTACGACATGACAGATGTCATCGAGTCGGTGATGGACGAGGGTTCGTTCTTCGAGGTGGCCGAAAACTACGCGAAGAACATCGTCGTCGGCTTCTCCCGCCTCGACGGCCGGTCGGTCGGCGTCGTTGCCAACCAGCCGCGGGTCAACGCCGGGACGCTCACCGTCGACGCGTCGATGAAGGGATCGCGCTTCGTCCGTTTCTGTGACTCGTTCAACATTCCAATCGTCACGTTCGTCGACGTCCCCGGCTACATGCCCGGAACCGACCAGGAACATCGGGGCATCATCCGTCACGGTGCCAAACTCCTGTACGCCTACTCCGAAGCCTCGGTGCCGCTGCTGACCGTCATCACGCGAAAAGCCTACGGCGGTGCGTACTGCGTGATGGCCTCGAAGAACCTCGGTGCCGACGTCAACTACGCCTGGCCGACGGCAGAAATCGCCGTCATGGGGCCGAAAGGTGCCGTGAACATCCTCTACCGGAACGAACTCGAGGAGGCCGACGACCCCGACGCGCTCCGAGAGGAACTGATCGAGGAGTACCGCGAGGAGTTCGCCAATCCCTACACGGCGACTGATAAGGGCTTCCTCGACGACGTGATCCGCCCGACAGAGACCCGGCCGCGGCTCATCAACGACCTCGAGATGCTCGAGACCAAACGCGAGGACACGCCGTCGAAGAAACACGGAAACATCCCCCTCTAATGACGCCGTTATGACGACGAACGATTCCGAAGCGCACGACACCGATCCCGACTTCGACGCTGCCGACAGTGCTCAGACCAACTCGCTCGAGGAGCCTGATACTGTCGGCGACGTACCAACGGACACTTTCGTCCTCGTCGAAGACGTCTCCGTCACGCTCCCGGACGACGCGACGACCGAAGAAGCAGCGGCCATCGTCGCCGCCATCGGCGCGCACCTCCAGGATCTCGAGCGGGCGGCCGCCCAGGGCGACGGGGCAGACACGTGGGAGGGCAAGCGCTGGTCGTTTGCCGGACGTCTCGACGCCCACCAGGGACGAACGGTACGCGTACCGACTCGAGCGCCGACGAACCCGTGGGCGGCGGCGAGTCGAGCCGATCGGTTCTGAGCTGCTCTCCCCCGAGTCTCGCCGAACCCGGCTGGCGACCGATTTCCGTTACGATCGAACGCGCTCGAGCACTCGTTTCGTGAGCGCTCGATCGTACACGTCCTCGGGAAGCTCGTCGAACCAGTCCGCTCGCTCGATTGGTTCGCCAGGCGCTCCCAGATCGGTTCCAATCGCCGTGGATGTTGGGTCTGCTGAGAAGAAGACGACGGCAAACGAATGCGTTCGGCCGTCGTTTTCGACGACGTTCTCAACGATTGCGTGTGGACGCATTGGTTCGACGTGTACGCCGGTTTCTTCCGAAACCTCCCTGACGACGGCCTCGCGCAGCGATTCGTCGGGCTGGACGCTGCCACCGGGAAGCAGCCAGGACTCGTCGCCTCGATGGTACGCGAGGAGAACGCGCTCGACCGAGTCGAGGATGACGGCCGCCACAGCCCACCCGGTGGAGAACGGTTCGACGTCCCCCAGCGAATCGAACGTCTCCGGGTCGACGGATCCTTCCTCCCGTGTTTCGATGAGATCCGGGAATCGATCACGCGGGTCGACACGTTCCATGCGTCGACACTCGAGCGAAACGAGAAAAGCATAGGTGGTAGTGGAGTGTGCTAACCGCCGTCTCGTTACCGGTGTGTCCAATCCGGTTTAATGGCTTTCCGGTATCACCGAACGGGTTGGTGTATCGACTGCAGTCCAGCACTTGCTCGTTGAGACGCTGTCGATCGAACCTGTGTACCCACCCGACGACACGGTTCTGACAGCATTCACCTGACAACCGAGCAACCGAAACAGTTGCGAAAAAGTAAGGTACTCCCTTTTCGACTGTCCATACACGAATGTTCAGGAAGGTTCTGGTGGCCAACCGAGGCGAAATCGCCGTCAGAGTGATGCGAGCGTGCGAGGAATTGAACGTGAGCACGGTCGCCGTCTACTCCGATGCGGACAAACGCGGTGGCCACGTCCGGTACGCAGACGAAGCCTACAACGTCGGGCCGGCACGGGCCGCCGACTCGTACCTCGATCACGAGGCCGTCCTCGAGGCGGCTCGCAAGGCCGACGCCGACGCGATCCACCCCGGTTACGGTTTCCTCGCGGAGAACGCCGAGTTCGCCGGGAAAGTCGAGGAAGCAGAGGGTATCACCTGGATTGGTTCCTCGAGCGACGCCATGGAGTCTCTCGGTGAGAAGACGAAAGCTCGAAAAATAATGAGCGACGCCGAGGTGCCCATCGTTCCCGGGACGACTGATCCCGTCACCGATCCTGACGAGGTACGCGTGTTCGGCGAAGAGCACGGCTACCCCATCGCGATCAAAGCCGAAGGTGGCGGCGGTGGTCGAGGGATGAAAGTCGTCGAAGCCGAGAGCGAGGTCGAGGACAAACTAGAGAGTGCCCAACGCGAGGGCGAAGCCTACTTCGGCAACGACTCGGTGTACCTCGAGCGCTACCTCGAGAAGCCCCGCCACATCGAAGTGCAGATCATCGCCGACGAACACGGCAACGTCCGTCACCTCGGTGAGCGCGACTGCTCGCTCCAGCGGCGCCATCAGAAAGTGATCGAGGAAGGACCGTCGCCAGCACTGTCCGACGAACTCCGGGAACGGATCGGCGACGCTGCCCGACGCGGGGTGGCCGCTGCCGATTACGTGAACGCCGGCACCGTCGAGTTCCTCGTCGAGGAAGAGCCCGGACGCGACGGCGTTCTCGGCCCGGATGCGAACTTCTACTTCCTCGAGGTCAACACCCGTATCCAGGTCGAACACTGCGTGACCGAAGAGATCACTGGCATCGACATCGTCAAACGCCAGATCCGGGTCGCCGCGGGTGAAGAACTCGACTTCGCACAGGACGACGTCGACATCGACGGCCACGCGATCGAGTTCAGGATCAACGCCGAGAACGCGGCGAAGGACTTCCAGCCGGCAACCGGCGGCACGCTCACCACGTACAACCCGCCGGGCGGCGTCGGCGTCCGCCTGGACGACGCACTCTCACAGGGAGACGAACTCGTCACCGACTACGATTCGATGATCGCGAAACTCATCGTCTGGGGCGAAGATCGCGAGGAGTGTATCGAGCGGTCGTTGCGCGCGCTCAAGGAGTACGAAATCGAGGGGATCACGACCATCGTCCCGTTCCACCGCCTCATGTTGACCGACGAGCGCTTCGTCGCGGGTACGCACACCACGAAGTATCTGGACGAAGAGATCGACCGCAGTCGGTTCGAACAGGCCCAGGAACAGTGGGGGTCGTCCGATTCTGGCGCTGGTGACGACGCCGAGGTCGTCGAACGCGAGTTCACCGTCGAGGTCAACGGTAAACGGTTCGACGTCAACCTCGAGGATCGCGGTGGCGCCTTCCCAGCCAGCGGATCCGGTGGGAACAAACCGGCCGCGAGTGCGCCCGAACCCGCTGGCGGCAGCTCCTCGGAAGACGTCGATATTCAGGGTGACGGCGAAGTGGTCGATGCCGAAATGCAGGGAACGATCCTCTCCGTCGACGTCGGTGAGGGGGACGAGGTCGCCGCCGGTGACGTCGTCGTCGTCCTCGAGGCCATGAAGATGGAAAACGACATCGTCGCCTCCACGGGCGGAACGGTCGCTCAGGTCGCCGTCGAGGAAGGCCAAAGCGTCGACATGGGCGATACGCTGGTGGTTCTCGAGTAACTGTTCGACGAATATCGTCTGCGGATTACGCGTTTGGGTCAATATCGAAGCGGTCGATGAAACCCTCGACGTTTGGTATGAACGGGTCGATTTCTTCGTATCGTACTGACCCCAGTTCGGTGCCGTTGATCGTCTTGAAGTGGCTGTAGAGGGCACCCGTTCTGATGGCCGTCGTTACCATTCCTTTGGCGAGTTGCATGTTGTACTGACCGGCAACGAGAATCGCAGTTTTCGTCTCGGGATCCATCAACTCCGTGACCAGAAAGACGAAGCCGTCGACGTCGTTGCGGTAGGCCTCCCATCGAGGGAACGATCCCGACTCGAACGTGTCGCTAAACGCGTCGGCGTGGTTGTCGGGAATGATGTGGACGAGTCCGTAATAATCCTCGTTGTCGTCTCGACCGACCGCAGACGTGTGCACCGCTGGCATCGTGATGACTTCCCAGCCGTCTTCGCGACGCTCGTCGGCAATGGCCTCCATATCCTGATTCGTCCGCTTCCAGGCCTCTTTCACTGCCGGTGTTCGGGCACGAAGCCCGACGGAATCGTCATCGCGTTTGGACATATACCATAGTCACGCAGGGACTCGGATAATGGTTTCGAGTGCATCACTTGTCACGCCATATTTTTGGAATACCGTGCTCAGGATGAAGCACTGTCCAAATAACTTACGAGTCTCTCGCGTCCGGGGAACACGCGGATCCAATTGAGAGTCTCCCCCACCCAACGCAGGACGGTGATTGTGATCTGATTGCAATCATCGGAAAACGTCGTTGCCAGCGACTATCAAACCCCGACCCCGAACACGGCTTCGAGTACGAACGAGACCAGAAGCACGCCGAGACTGCTCCAGAAGAGCTTCCCCGGTGGTGAGATAGCGTACCTCGGGGGAGGTGGTGTCACCCACCGAAACGGCGGAAGCGCCCGAACGAAGCGCTGGAATGTCGTTTGATCTGGTTTGGCCCCGATCGCACGACCCGCTTCGGTGCCGACCGTCCCCGATTGTGTCCGCTCGAGTTCCTCCGGAGAGGACGGCCAGAGACGAATTGTCGCAAACGCCATCAACGCGAACCCAAGCAGGAATAGACCGACTTTCGCTCCTTCGAAACCGCCCCCGACAGCTAAGCTCACTGCGGTAGCGATAATCGTCGAAATTAACACGACACCAGTGATGTACGCGAGCGTATCCGCACAGACGAGTACTGCGACACGGATTCGGGCGAGTCGCGGCGAAGAATATGATGTCATGCCGGTTCGGACGGAACGTTATCGATGACGCCGATCGATGACGGTGCCGGGCGTTTCGTATCCTGACTCGTGGCGGTGGCAGAGGCTGACCCGACCCTCATCACCCACGGGATGGTAGTCCGGAATATCCGCGTCACAACTGCTCCCGAACTCCTCGTTGAGTAACTCGAGTGCACTTCTCTCGTCATTGGCTTGAACGTCCTCAGCAACCTGATCGAGCACCGGTTGGATCGATTCCGGTACGTCGACCGCATCGAACAGTTCGTCGTAAATCTCTTCGATCGTACCGAAGCGACTCTCGCGACCGAGAAGTGACTTGAGGCGATCGCTAATGCCTCGTTCAGCCCGCTTACGCTCTCGGATGATCTCTCGAAGGAGGTCGAGTTGCGTCCAGAGGGCATTGTCGAGGGTTTCGTACTCCTCCGGGCGGATCCGGGCCGGACACCGTGTACTGAACGGACAGCCACTCGGTGGATCCCGTGGGTTCGGTGGCGTTCCCTGGAGCGTGATCCGATCCTTGTACGCCGTTGGATCCGGTTCAGGGATCGCCGACAACAATGCGTGTGTGTACGGGTTTGCCGGGTTCGTGAACAGCTCTTCAGTCGGCCCAATCTCCATGATGTTACCGAGATACATCACGGCGACGCGATCACAGATATGACGCACCACCGAAAGGTCGTGCGCAATGAACAGGTACGTCAGGCCGAACTCGTCTTGTAGATCTTCGAGCAAGTTGATAACTTCTGCTTGCACCGACACGTCCAGTGCGCTCACCGGTTCGTCGAGGACGATAAATTCCGGTTCGAGCGTCAGTGTCCGAGCGATGCCGATTCGTTGGCGTTGCCCACCGGAGAACTGGTGTGGATATCGGTAGTAGTGTTCACGCTGGAGTCCGACTTTCTCGAGTAGTTCACGCACTCGCTGTTGGCGCTCTCTGGGCGTCTTCCAGTCGTGGACATCGAGGGGCTCGCGAACAATCTCACCGACTGTCATTCGATCGTTGAGACTCGAATCGGGATCCTGAAAGACGATTTGTGCATCGCGCCGCCAGGCTTTGAGTTCTGTGCCACTCAGTGTCGTCACGTCGGTTCCGTCGAAGTGAATTTTCCCGGAAGTCGCCTCCTCGAGTTGGACGAGCGTTCGGCCGAGCGTCGTCTTCCCACAGCCGGATTCACCGACCAGGCCGAGCGTCTCACCGCGTTTAATTTCGAATGACACGCCGTCGACTGCTTTAACCGGGTTTCCACCGAATAGTTTTCCTTCGTCGTAGTAGGTTCGGAGTTCAGACACTTCGACCATCACGTCGTCTCGTTCGTCCATCGTCTCATTTTCGTACTGTAACGTTCGTTGGCTCATCAGTGCTCACCCTCCGTCGATTGCTCATTCGTTTCGGAATGGCGTTCGATTCGGTCAACTTCTGACAGCTCTTCAGGATATAATAGACACGCTGCCGTATGATCGTCCGCACCCAGTTCGACGGGAACCGACACCGGGTGAACGGACTCACACGATTCGAAGGCCTTCGGACATCGTGGTGCAAACCGACAGAACGTCGCTGGTTCGTTCGGCGTCGGCACGTTGCCTTCGATAGTTTGCAGTCGCTCACCTTCCTGTCGGCCAGGAATCGACTGTAACAGTCCCTCGGTGTAGGGGTGCTTCGGATTTGCAAACAGTGTGTGCACGTCAGCCGTTTCGACCGTCTCGCCGGCGTACATCACGTTCACTCGGTCTGCAACTTCGGCGATAACGCCCATATCGTGGGTGATGAACATGATCGCCAGATCACGTTCTTCCTGCAGCTCATCGAGTAACTCGAGGATCTGTGCTTGAATCGTGACGTCGAGTGCCGTCGTTGGCTCGTCACAGATCAACACTTCCGGATCACAAGCTAGTGCCATCGCGATGACCGCACGCTGGCGCATCCCCCCGGAGAACTGGTGAGGATACTCAGCGACTCGTCGTCGCGAGTCTGGTATGCCAACGGCCTCCAGCAGTGAGACCGCTTCCTTCGTGGCGGCCTGTCCACGGAGTCCCTGGTGGAGTCGAAGTGCCTCTTTGATCTGATTGCCAACCGTATAGACCGGGTTGAGGCTCGTCAACGGATCCTGGAACACCATCGCGATTTTACTACCGCGCATGGCTCGCTGGGGTTCTCCCTCGAGTCGAGTGATTTCGATGAACCCGTCGACGATATCGCCGCCCGATTGCTCGGTGATAAACACACAGTCGTCGGTATCCGTCAATCCAAGCTGGTCACCGTACCCCGCGGCAAGCAGGTCGGCAACGGTTATCGAGTCGACTGACTCATAGCCCATCTGGGCTGGGCTGACGTCGATATTTGGTCGATCGAGCAACGAGCGGACGTCGTATTCCGCCTCGAGTTGGCTCACGTCGACCGTCCGCTTCGAGAACTTCTTCGCGAATTCTCGCACCGTCTCGAGGTGGGTAAAGCGAATACTGCTGCCAGGCAAGACGCGACCTGGGTTGTCGATCAGCCCCATGATCGAGCGAGCGGTCACGCTTTTCCCAGATCCACTCTCACCAACGATACCAACGGTTTCACCGGGCGTCAGGTCGAACGAGACGCCATCGACGGCGCGAATGACCTCCTTGTCGGTGTAGAACGCCGTCTGGAGGTTCCGAACCTCGACGATCGGGTCGGTGTCGGCGTGAGCCGCCTGTGGTGTTGATTCCATCGACATCACCCACCACCTCCTGTAGCCGCAGCCGTTGCTCCGGCATCGCTGCTTTCGCTTTCCGGATCCATCGCGTCGCGGATGCCGTCACCGAGCGCGTTGAATCCAGTGACGACGAGAACGATCATGAGACCTGGAACCGTCGCGATGTGCCACGAGGTCGTCGAAACGTACGCCCGTCCGTCGCTCACCATCCGTCCCCATTCAGGTGTCGGTGGGTTGATCCCCAGACCGAGGAACGACAGGGCAGCAGTCACGATAATCACACCACCGAGCAACAGTGATGCGTAGATCATGATGTAGCTGAGGATGTACGGAGCCATGTGTTTCCGCATCGTCATCATCGGCGTCTGGCCGTAGCTTTTGGCTGCATCGACCCATTCCTGTTCGGCAACCTGCAGCGAGGGCCCACGTATCGATCGCCAGAGCCCCGGCCAGTAGAGGGCTCCGAAAATTAACGCGAGAAGTAATCCCCCGCTATAAATATCGGCCAGTGGGTGATTGCCCTGCTGGAAGACTACTGATAAGAGCAACACCATCAGGAACACTGGAACCGAGATCAACGTATCACTCACGACAATCGTGACGATATCGATGGCTCCTTTGTAGTACGCGGTGATCAGCGACATCGCCAGTGCAATCGAAGTCGCAATGCCGATGCCGACTAGTCCGATCACGAGCGAGGTTTGTGCGCCATATGCGAGGAACGTAAACAGATCCTTTCCATCCGGATTCGTCCCTAACGGTGCCCATCGATCGTAATCGTCGTAGCTCATGAGTCCGACGGTGCTGTCACCACCCTGGGATCGACTCTGGATGTTCGCCGTCCCGTGGGTAACGGTTTCTACGTCACCATCGTCAGTCAGGTACTCGAATTCGTGTTGATATGGACTGTAGAGGTTTGCCTCCGCGCTTGCCGCACCGAGTGCGGGCGCCCACAGCGCGAGTACGACGAATCCAAAGACGACGATCAGTCCGAAAATCCCCCAGTAGTGGGATCGGAACCGGTTGACCCAGTCGTCACGAGGTGTCCAGTCAGCTTCGCGGTAGTGATTTCGGTAGGTTGTATACCCCTTCCATACCCAGACCAGGGCAGCGAACGCGTACGTGTACACGACGAACACACGAATAGCCCAGGCAATCGCTGGCGAGAGGCCGAGGAACGTACCTTCCCATCCGCCGTCAGGTGTCCGATGGCCTTCGTTCGAGATCAGTTCACGATCAGTGAGCGTCCAACCGTTTGCAATCCACTCAAGTCCGTTCGTCACGCTGGCAATAATGACGTCGAGCACGCCACTAAGTGGCGTGAGCAGTATCAGGGCAGCGCCAACACCGATTCCGGCAGCGATGACGATATGCTCGAGCAGGGTTTCGCTGAGCGCATCCGGGCCGGTCTGTTCGGCATCGATCCCGATTTTCTTCGAGACCGAAAACGGAACGAACAGCGGTTTGATGAAGAAGGCGGCGACGAGCAACAGCAGTGTCGCCGTCACGGCAAAACCGATGGCTGCACCGACCTGGCTCAGACCGCCGACAACGTCACCTAATCCGTCGGCGACGTTGTTCCCAACCCACCACGGAACTGATGGAACGAACCCGAGAACCATTCGAATGGCCCCGCCAGCGGCAATTATCCAGCCGACGATTCGACCAAGCTCGAGGAGGATTAGCAGCGCGAGTCCAGCCACCCAGATGAGTGCGGGTCGTGGATTTGCTGCAATCCGCTCTCGAAGCGTTAAGACAGTGTCTGTCTCATCAGATGACATGCTCATTGTTCATACCCCACACGTGGATCGAGTACCGTATACAGGAAGTCCTGTAGAATGTTCAACGAGATCGTTATCAGTGTGAAGATAAAGATGAGTGCCCCTGCCAGTGGCAGGTCGCCCTGCGTTGCTGAGAGGAAGAACAGCCGACCAAGGCCATTAATACCGAAAATGACCTCGACAATGACTGATCCACCGAGCAACAACAACGCCTCGTTCGTGATAATTGGAACCAGTGGGATCAAGGCGTTTCGGAAGACGTGCTTCCAGAGAATCACCCGTCCGGGGAGCCCCTTTGCTCTAGCCGTCTCGACGTAATTCGAGTTGATCGTCTCAAGGATTGCGGTGCGCCCAATACGTAGTTCGGTCGCCATCGACGCTGATCCCAGAACGATTGCTGCCGGCAGGATCATTTTAATTGCGACGGCAAGCGTCCCGCCGTCGAAATAGAATCCACTCGGCATCGGGATCATCCCGAGCGATTGCCACTCTTCGAACCCAATGAAATCCAGTGGTGGCGTGCCAATGAGGCTCCTTACCTCTGGTCCGATCGTGTACCAATCGAAGCCGAGGAAGCCCCCACCCTGCGTTCGTCGCAAGACGGCGAGCATCATAATCGCCAGCCAGAAGTTTGGCATGGCAAGCCAGACGATGCCGGAAAACGATGCAACGTAGTCCCCCCAGCTATTCGGGTTGAGTCCGGCATAAAATCCAAGTGGGATTCCGATAAACAGCGGCAGCAACACTGCCCAGAATCCCAGCCAGATCGTTCGTGGCGCGAAAATGGCGATGAGCGCGTTCACACTTCTGCCTGACTGGATGACGTACGATTGGCCAAAGTTGAACGTAATCAGATCAACCATGTAGTTGATATACTGACGCCACAGCGGTTCGTTTAATCCGAGATTCTCTCGTATTTGTTCTGCCTGTACACCACTGGCTTCAGGTCCAAGCATCGCTGCAACCGGATCGAGCGGTCCCATTCTGAGGATGACGAAGATGAGCGTCATCACCAAGAACAGAATCGGAATCGATAGCAGCACTCGCTGGAAGAAGTATCGCCAGCGGCTCATAACGCATCACGTGTGCCCCACGCGGTAAACATGTGTATTACTAAATTCTCGGTATGCATTCGAGGGTAATAGGTGTCATGATTTCCGGATCCGGCGATATTGGGTACCGTTAAAAATACTGACGGAAAAGCCGACCCGTCACGCGGCCGTGAGTCCGGTGTTATTCGTCTTCAGCTTCCCAGTCGAGGTAGTACCCGTCTGCCTCTTCGGGAATCAGATCCGTGTTGGTGTTCGCGGGTTCGAAGCCGAACAGTCCGTATGCGGGGTCGGCCCAGCTCCAGATCCAGCCCAACGTGTACATGGCAAGGTCACCGTCTTCGCCACGGCTGATCAGCGTGCTGAACTCCGCTTCGTCGATCGATAGATCGATGCCAGTGCCGTCGAGCTTGTCACGCGTAAGGCGAGCGAACTCCTGGAAGGTGTCGTCCGCATACGTGGTCAGCGTGATTTCGAACGGATCGTCCTCGGTGTAGCCGGCTTCAGCGAGCACTTCTTGTGCTGCACCCGTGTCGGTCTGGTTTGGCGAGTACGGCCACGATTCTGCAAACTCCTGATACGCATCGGCACCCGTGGGCCAGATTCCGGGCGGGGTGAAACTCCACGCCTCTTCACCGCGGCCCTGGAAGACGAGGTTAATGAGTTCTTCGTGGTCGGTCACGTAAGCGACTGCCTGCCGCACAGCCCGTGGTGCATTGCTTGCGTTGAACGCAACGTAGAACGTACTGAGTTCGGCGACACCGAGGTAGTTGACCGTGTCACCGTTCTCGAGCGGTCCGTACGTCCCAACGTCACGGTTGAGATCGTCCTCGTCGGCGTCGATGTTATCCTGTTCGTAGTACGAGGTCGGAATGCCGAAGATGTCGGCGTTTCGCTCGTTGATGTACGTCCAGATTGGCTCGTCGTCTTCGATGATCTGCCAGTGGATGGACTCGAGGTTCGCTGGTTCCTCGTGGTAGTCCTCGAAGCGGGTAACACGGGCTTCCGTCCCTGGATCCCAGACGTCGAACTCGAACGGACCGGTTCCGTTCATCACTTCGGTAGCGAACTCTTCCTGGGTGACTTCGCCATCGTAGCCCTCGATGTCGTCTACGAAGCCTTCAGGAACTGGACCGAAGGAGTCGTACGTGAGGATGTCGAGAGCCGCAGCTTCGACTTCTGCGAGCGTCATCTCGAACGTGCGGTCGTCGATGACCTCCACACCGATGGAGTCTGGGACGACTGCGCCATCCTCGTCGGTCTCGTGGTCGATACCGAGGAAGCCGGAGCCAAGGATGAAGTTAGCACGCTGGCTGTTCGGCGACTCTGCAAGGCGCCGCCAGGCGTATTTGAAGTCGTCAGCGGTCAGCTCTTCGCCACCGTGATAGGTGGCCTCTTTGATAGTGAACGTGTACGTCAGGAGGTCGTCGGAGATATCGACCTCTTCGACCAGCTGGTTCTCGAGTTCGGCAATCCCGTCGGGGTAGTCGACCAAGTTCTCGTACACCTGGTTGATGATGACGGCAGACGCTGTGTCCGTCGACTGAATGGGGTCCAGCGATGACACCGTCGAGTTGATGAGATTCAGCTCAGTGGAACCGTCATCGAGCGAGGTGTGGTTGTGTTGCTGGCGGTGGCCACCGAGAGCACCGGTTGGTTCGACGTCCACGTGGTCGTACCAGAACCGCTCGTTGAGGTTGTGGTACAACGGCATGAGGATCATGTCGTCGCGTACGGCCTCTTCCATCTCGACGTAGGCCTCGTTACGCAGATCTTCGTCTTCCGGTCCGGGGTTATCTACGATCCGATCCCAGGCATCCTGGGCTTTTTGGACGTTCGAGATCTCATCGTCGCCATTACCATTGCCGTTACCGTTACCGTTGCCGTTACCGTTTCCATCGTCGTCCCCATCGCCACCGAAGCACCCTGCCACTGCTGCCGTGGCTGCACCGGCGCTGGTTGCTTTGAGGAATGATCGTCGGGATACACCTGAGTTGTCTGGCATCTCAACTGGTAAAAAACTCTCGAGTTGTATAAATTTTGCCTTTGGTACCGACCGTCATTCGCCCCGTGTGAACGGCCATCGTTAATTTAACCATGATGATACTCGACGGAGAGCAAATTAAACACCATCAGTACCGATGTTGACGTCTTTCTCGGTTCATCTCGTGGGCTGCGGGATTGGTCGGACTGGAACACCAACTATCACGCGAGCGATTCGCCGCTTCCTGCACCCTTTTTGACCCGTTCACGTGTAGTACCGTCTGATGACCGATCAAACCCAGGTCGATCTCGAATTCGTCCAACTTGGCCGTACCGGTATTTACACGAGCGAACTGCAGTTTGGGACGTGGCGGTTCGGCCGAACCACCGAGAACGGCGATCTCGAGATTGCAGAGGATTGTGCTCACGAACTGCTCGACGGTTACGCCGACGCTGGCGGTCGCTACATAGACACTGCAGACGTCTACGGTGGCGGGGATAGCGAGCGCTGGATCGGTGACTGGCTTGCCGACCGTGATCGAGAACGGTACACAATCGCTTCCAAACTGTACTGGCAGATTCGGGATGGCGACCCAAATAGCAAGGGAACGAACCGAAAGAACGTTCGCCATCGCATCGACGCAATTCTCGAGCGACTCGACACCGACTACCTCGACGTTCTGTACATTCACCGGTGGGACGATGCGACGCCGACACGCGAATTGATGAAAACGCTGAACGCACTCGTCGAATCTGGCAAAGTGCACTATCTCGGTGCCTCGACTATGCGACCAAATGCGTGGAAGGTAGCCCGTGCGAATGCGATCGCCGACGCTCACGGCTGGGAGCCGTTTACCGTCCTGCAACCACGGTATAATCTCGTCGATCGTGAAATCGAGGGCGATTACCTCGAGTTCGCTCGGCAACGAGGACTGGCAGTCTGTCCGTGGAGTCCGCTCGGACAGGGGTTCCTGACTGGCAAGTATTCGCGTGATGCAGATCTTCCGGACGATTCGAAAGTCGCTGACTCGAGTCGGTTCAGAGAGTCGTATCTCACCGAGGCGAATTTCGATCTCCACGACGAACTGGATGCGGTTGCCGAGGAAGTCGACGCTTCGCCGGCACAGGTCGCCCTGGCGTGGCTCATGCATCGTGACGGCGTCACCGCACCGATCGTTGGAGCGAGAACGGTCGAGCAATTAGAAGAGAACCTCGCCGCGGCTGCCATCGACCTCTCAACGGCGCAAGTCGAACGGTTGACGACTGCAAAAGAGGGGCCCTACGACGGGTTGTAGTGCCTCGATTGACGAAGGACAGTACGCGTAAACACCGGCCAAGGTAGCGTAGTTGTATGTCGTTTCCCGAATCGATACTTTCCGGAAAACAAACGGATGGGGTGTAGGCTTTTACCACACCGAACCGACAACGACAGTATGAGTGGTGGATTGGAACCGACTGAGGAGTACGATGGATCCATCAGAGTCCGGCTGCTAGACGATAGTGCGGCGACGGAGGAGTTCCAGTGTTCGTCGTATCACGACGCAATCGACATCGTGAAAGAACACCAGTACACCGTCACGGCAGCCAAAATCATCGACCGAGACGGCGACGTGGTGTTCAGTTCCGTCGATATGCGGATCGAAGACTGGGCTGTCGAGTGGAAGCACGCGAAACGGAGCCTTTCGGTTACGGTCGAAGAGTACGACTGTCCGTACGACAATATCGCGTGCTTCGCTGATGACCTGTGTGTCAAATGTAAAATCGACAAAGTTCGGGAGCAGTTCTGAGAGATGTTACCCCGCTCCTAACACACACGCAAACACAATTCCCTCGGCGGAACGAGTTACAGATGAAGCGAGCGCTACTCGTGGTCGTCGTGGCACTCATGGTCGTCTGTGCGGGCTGTGCGGGTGGAACTACTGACGCCCTTGGATCTGACGACGCCGACAGCGAAGAAACGCTAACTAGCGACAGAACTGACGCTGATCGTGACGATGAGTCGACCGACCCAGTCGACGATCCAGACGCAATTGGAGAGTCGATCGAGGTGACCGACCGACAGGTCGAACGCGTTTCTCCCGATGCGGAGTACGTTACCCTTACAAACACGGGTGAAGCAGCGGTCGACTCTCGGGGTTCAAACTTCGTGATCGCGAAGGCGGGCAGGTCGATGGCGGCCTCAGACCATTTGTGTTCCCACCGAACTTCGTCCTGGAACCGGGTAGTTCAGTGACGGTGTGGACGGGGGACGGAGACGCAACCAACAGCGATCTGTACTGGGAGTACGGCGTGAATATCTGGTCTGCCGACGGCGATATTGTGACGCTCGTATCCCCCGACGGGGCGGTGGTATTCGAACACGCCTACGGCGACGTCGTTCTCGACGATACTGATGACGATGGTGACCACGACCCTGAATCCGATGAGACGGAGGACGATGACACCGAAACCGATTCAGCGCCTACCGACGTTGACGGTGAACTCGAGATTCACCACATCGACGTCGGGCAAGCCGACTCGACGCTCGTGATCACGCCCGAAGGTGAGACGATCCTGATCGATACCGGCGACTGGCCACAGGATGGTTCGGACGTGATCGCCTACCTCGAAGAACTCGGCGTAGATCGTATCGACCACCTGGTCGCGACACACGCTCACGCCGATCACGTTGGCGGTCACGCAGCCGTCATCGAGCATTTCGAGACGAACCGGAACGGGATTGGAACCGCTTACGACTCGGGTGTCCCGACCACGTCGAACACGTACGAGAACTATCTCGATGCAATCGAAGCGTACGATGTCGAACTGCTGCTCGTCGAGGAGGGGGACGAGCTGCCACTCGATGGTGACCTAACTGCGACGGTGTTGAACCCGCCCGCGGACGCAACGCGTGACGATATTCCATTACAACAGTGTCGTACTGTCGATCGAGTTCGGTGAATTCCGCTACGTGACGACCGGTGACGCCGAATCGAATGCCGAACACCGCCTGGTTGAGGCGTGGGGAACCGAACTCGAGGCCGACGTCTACCAGGCTGGCCACCACGGATCGTCGACCTCGTCGACCGATCCCTTCCTGGACACTATGCAGCCGGAGATCGTCGTCATCTCGAGCGCCTACGAGTCACAGTACGGCCATCCGAGCGACGAGGTACTCGAGCGCTTCGCCGCCGCCGACATCGAAACCTACTGGACGGGGATCCACGGTGACATCGTGATGACGACGGATGGATCCGTGATCGACGTAGAAACGACCAAGACATTCACTACCGACGCCGAAGCAATCGCCGCTGAAACGCCTGAAGATGACGATACCACAAGTGCTCTCGCGCCGACCCCTGTGTTTGATACCTCACCGACTCCTGCATTTGGGTGAGAGGGATGAACGGAACGTACTCAGGCGTCGTCGATCGCATCGAAGACGGCGAGACGGCCGTCATCCTCCTCGAGGACGACGATGGGATCGTCGACCAACTCGACCTGCCCATCGAGCAGGTGCCGGATTCCGCTCGATCGGACGGGAGTGTCGTCTCCATCGAACTCGAGGATTCCACGGTGGTCTCGATAGACTACGATGCCTCCGAGACGCAATCACGAGGTGAATCAGTCCGGGAGAAATTGGATCGGTTGTCAGAGCGACTGTCCGAGAAGTAATGGCATAATCGCCCGTGTCCTTCGATTTCACCGAAGAGAATCCATCAGCTAGCCGTGCTGTGGATTCCAGTTCTTCGAGTTGCCACATGGACTGAGACACTGATGACGGAGAGTAACCAGTTCGCCACCTCGTGATATTTGTATTGCATCATATGGTTTATTGTTCGGTCAAATTGTCTCCTGATCTGTAGAATAGCAACTCTCGACAAACGCTGCGTCTAATCGCTTTGGCGTCGCTCGAGCACGATTTCGACGAGTCGTTCCGGTTCTTCGACAGCGAGCGAGATCACGGCATCGTGGATCTCCCGTTTCTCTTCGTCCCGAACGCCTGCTTTTCGGAGGGTCGGAACGACAGAGATGCCGACGGAATCTTCGAACTCGTCCCAGGTCCGTCGTCGAACGTATAGCGGGCGTTGCTGTACCTCGTCGTATTCGAAGGCCGGTCCCGACAAATCGGGTTCCACCGTCGATTCCTCTGACGCTTCCTGTTGCGGTGAGTGAGTCACTCGTTCAGTAGCGGCCGTCGTCTCCGTTTGAGTTGACTCCTCACCGCCATCGTCGGCATCGAGTGCACCCAGATCTTCGAACGGATTCTCACCACTCATCGGTCGACACCACCGTTTTCGACGATTGCGGCCAGTTCTTCGAAGTTCTCCAACTGGGTGTTTTCCGGGTCATAATCGAGCAATGGTTGATGTTCTTTGAGCGACTTCGACAGGGCTGCACTGTAACGAATTCCCGGTTTCGGCGGGCGTAATTCTCCGCAATCGATCGCCTCGAACTCTTCGTCGGTGATCCTGGCAAAATTCGGCACCTTTTCTCGTGTCGTCTCAGCCGTGTTCAGATTCTCGAGCAGTTCGCGATCTTCGGTTCGGTGGTCGATTCGTTCGCGGAGTTTGTTTGGCACCAGGGCGAGCACCTCGATGTCGATGTACTCGAGGGCCGGTTTGATCAATCGATCCATCGTTCGTTTATAGCCGCCTATCGAACTCGTGCCTGGCTCGAGCGGGATAATGACGTTCCCCGTAGCGACCAGGGCGTTGTTGTTGAGCATTCCCGGATAGGCCGGACAATCGAAGACGATGTAATCGTAGTGGTCACCGAGAAGTGGGTCGACGATCTTCGTCTTGACGCGAGCTGATCCCTGAAGTGCCCCAGCCAGCTCTTTTTCGACGTCCTCGAGAACGTTTGAGGAGGGGAGTAGATCGAACTCGAAGGGGGTCTCACGGATAATATCCCCGACAGTCGCGTCACCTTGATCGAGGAGTACGTTCCCCAGGTGTGTGTCCCCTCGATAGGCCTTTTCATACCCGAGCCCGTTCGTCGCGTGGCCGTTTGGATCGAGGTCGGCGAATAAGACGCGCCCTCGTTTCGTTAACTGGCGCGCAAGGTTCATCGATATCGTCGACTTCCCTACACCCCCTTTCAGGATAACGACGCTGACTGCGCGTGACTGATCTGTTTGGTTACTCATTGTCTCGTTTCTGGGCTGTGTTTGTTTCGTTCCGATAGCTACCTATTGAGCCTATTTTACCTATCAGGGCCATGTATCCTCTTGTGTGGGCCATCTCACGTCCGAAGTATAAGTTTACCGTAGGCACCTTTCGGAGGTTAATAAGGTGAAATAGGTGAAATAGGTGCCTTAGGTGGTTTACCTAAGGTAGGTGACTGGGGTGGTTTGGGTGGCGTAGGTGGTGTGTGGAAGCCACCTCCTGTGTGTCGATTGTGGGCGGTAGCTGGTCGTGATCAGTGCTGCTGGCGTTTAGCAGGTGAAATAGGCGAGCCATGTACGTTAGGTAAGGTGGGTGCGGTAGGTGAAATAGTTACAATAGGTGGCTTACGTGGGGTGGGTGGTTGTGGTGGTGTAGGTGATGTAGATTCCACAGCCCAGTTTCCCGAGCTGAGTGTCTTTGGAATAGCAACTACTGCACATCTCTGTGGTCGCTGTGGGGTAGTGGAATTTGTGCAATAGGCGAGGTAGGTAGAGTAGGTAACTCAACCGAGGTAGGTGGTTCAGGTAGGGTATGGTAGGAGTTCTTAGATTCGATACCTCCTCGATCGTCGCGGGGAAGATCGTGTGCGATTCGTCGGTCACCACCCTCAGTTTTCGCCAACAACTCGGCCGTGGGTGAGCAAACCAAATTCTGATCGTGTCCAACCTTTGCTGAGTCAATGGAACAGAACGATACACACTGGTCAGTGGTTGCCTCGTTGAAAACATCGAACCGTCTCCGTCCGACCGTCGAACGCACGGGATGACGGTCGTCATTTCCAGTCGGCTCGATGTGATCGACCTAGAGCGACGACTAATCCAGGACTACACCTGTGGTATGGCTATTCGTAGAATGCTTGTTGTGTGGTGGGTCGCCACAGTATACTGCAGTAAATCGGTAAAGCAGGTAGTAACAGTCCCTATCAGGTAGATCTCGACGAGACTCTCTCAGAAAGCGTCCCCAAACAGTGTTACGGACCGTTTCCTGCGTTATACAATGGGGCTCACGTGGGGCCAACACTTGAGTGATAAATCATATATCGCGATACCAATTGCATAGTTGCGATCAACCCAAGGGTGATCGGAGTCGAACGGCAGCGAAACCAAACGGATCCGGTCAGAGAACGTCACTATCCTGGATACTCGGACTCGAGCACCAGCACCTCGAGTCTCAAAAGCGTTGAAAGTGAAACACTGGACGAGTGACGGTCTTTCACGTTTGACCAGCGACAAGCGGTGAAAGGCCCGTGAACAGATTTCTGGCGTCACCAACGTGTTGTGTGTCCACTGGTCTCGAAGATGGCTAGATCCGTTTAGTCAGAGGAGAAAGTGGTATCGCCCGTCCACGATTCCCCACCTCTCTCATCACATCCCGTACGAGGGCAGCCACCGCATCCTTCGAAAGCGGATCAACCTCGACGTAGTCTCCATCTGCTGTGTAGAAGATCACTGCACGTACCTCCCGATCGGGGAAATACTCGCTCAACACGTGGTAGTAGACGCTGAGTTGCTTTCGATATTCGGCTTCGGCATGGCGACTGAGGTCGGTCTTGAAGTCGATGATCTCGACAGACGCTGGTTGGATGTGGACGAGATCGACGATTCCGGAGATCATCACCTGCTCGCCGTCGACGGACAGCGGGAGGTACGCCTCTTCCTCGAGTCGGCACGCTCCTTCGAGTGAGTCAATAACAGCTTTGACGTTGCGTTCGTCGTCATTTGTTGGTGCCACGTCCTCACCAAGTGCATACCGTTCGGCGAACTCGTGTGTTCGGGTCCCAAACGCAACGCCACGCCCCTCGTCGACACCTTCGAACATCGCATCTTCCATTAGCGTGTGGGGCGTGTGCCCGATTGGGCCGTCTGGGGCCGGGACGGAAATCTGGAGCGTGGACTGTGTCGTCTCATCGGATTCGGCGTCACGGACATCCGGCGGGTACACTTCCACCTCGAGCGGGAGTGCTTCCAGAAACGTGTTCGGCTCCTCGCCCGCTGTAAAAACGAGGTGGCTTTCAGCGCGAGTCATCGCAACGTAGAGCAACCGTCGTTCCTCGTCGTACCCTCGAGGCAGACATTTCCGAAGGACATCGGAGCGCCAGTTGTCGTAGACGTGAGGGTGGCCGTGATCGGTCGCATACACTTTCCGTTGTCGAATCCCGATCGGATCGTCGAACGAAACGGTGCACCCGCCCCCACTGCTGGGAGGGAATCGGTAGCGGTTCATATTCGCGAGAATCACGATCGGGTGTTCGAGACCCTTTGCGGCGTGGATCGTCTGAACCGTGACCGAGTTCACACCAGCACTGTCGTGGACGTCGTGTGTGCTCCCGGTCTCGATGCCGTGTTCGATGAAATCGATGAGGCCACCGCGGGTCATCGACGTGGTGTTGTGAACCGATTGGATCGTCGTCAGCAACACGTCCGTCGTAGCGCCATCGTATCCGTACCGACCGAAGACTCGCTGGGCGACGCCACCGACCGTTTCCAGGGTCTCGAGTTCGGTTTTGAACGTTTCCATCGTCGAAGGATAGGCGTCAGTATCCAGAATCGCTTTAATTTCATCGAGGGAATAGCCAGCCTCCTCGAGAACGACCGCCCAGCCACGGTCGGCGTCAGACTCGAGGATGCGGAGCCACGCCAACAACAGTTTCGCCGGATCGGAACGGAAGAGTTCGATCCCGCCCTCGTAGGCCATCGGTATCCCGTTCGGTTCAGCGACAGCGAGGAGTCCCCGGCCGAAATCTCGAGTACGCGTCAAGACCGCGATATCGGCATATTCTGGTCGACGGAGCTCCCCGCCGTCTTCGACCTGATACGCCTCGTTGCCGACGATCTCCTGGATCTTCGTGAGAATTGCCTCGTGTTCGTCCTCGTGTTGGATCGCCTCGATACGGGAGTGTTCGTAGGTCGCGTTCGAGGACAGCGACACGATTCGATCCTGCACGGCCTCGACGTCGATATCGTCAGTGCTGGCCGCCGGCGTGACGAGGCTGTGTTCGGAGAACTCGAGAATCGCCTGTGTCGAGCGGTAGTTTTCGACCAGTTCGAGTTTGGTGATCGTCTCCAGTATCCACGGTATGCGCGCCGTGTCGGCGTTCAGTTCCTCGACAAACCGATGCAGCCGCGTCTCGAACTCGGTAATGTTCTCGACGGCGGCATACTGGAACGAGTAGATGCTCTGTTTCCAGTCGCCAACCACACAGACGTTGTCCGTCCCGGCGAGCAGCAAGGCGAGCTTGAACTGGATCTCACTCGAGTCCTGGAACTCATCGACCATTACGTACTCGAAGGCGACGTCCTCACGAACCCGGTGATCCTCACAGAGCAAGACGAACGCGAAGAGCTGCAGGAACCCGAAGTTCAGGTAGTTCCGACGGAGGGCGAACGAGAGGTACTCGTGGTAGACGTCGTGGACGAACGCCTTGAGCTGTGTCCGATCGGCCTCGAACACGCGACTGGCGACGTCTGCGGGAACCTGCTTCGTTCCCTGACCGCGTATCTCTCTTCGCTCGGGTGCATCCGAACGGTAGCACGTGTCTTTTCCATAGCGTCCAAGCTTCGAACGCAAGCGCGACTGCTTTCGGCCACCGTTTCGTGGCTCGTTCAGCGTCTCAAAGCGTGTCCGAAACGAATCGAAGTCACCGTCCAGATACCGTTCGCCGTTTCGATACCACCCCTCAGCCGTCGGGAAAACACCTTTCGACGCGAGCTGGGTGATCAGCCTCAGGAGTTGGACGGGTTCGGTGATGGCTCGGAAGAAATCGTCGTACTCGGGATGGTCATCCGAGAATTGACGAATGAATTCCCGGAACAGCGATTTCTCGACGTTACCGTCCTCGAGAAGTCGTGTCGAATCCGTGATTCGGTCGTCGATACCGAGGTGAGTGGGTGCCTCGAACCCGTGTTCCACGAGGATCTCGTTACAGAGGCTGTGGAACGTCTGAATTGGTGCGTCAGCGAGTTCCCGCGTTCCATACCCGCTCTGAGAAACGATCCGGTCTTTCATCTCGGTGGCCGCGTTGTTGGTGAATGTAACGAGCAACACGTCATCCGGGTCGATCTCGTCCTGATCGATGATCGCCGCGTATCGTCGCGTCACGGTGAACGTCTTCCCGGTTCCGGCACCGGCGTCGACGACGTAGATGCCGTCGGTGCTCTCGATGAGTTTCTGTTGGTGCGCGTTCGGCGTCGTCATCGCGTCTCACCCTCGAGAATGCAGTCGCGATGGTCAACGTAGCGATAGTTCGGTTCCCCAGCGAGCCCAGCGACCGGGAATCGCTCGCCTCCGCTTCGGCAGTGGTTCAGTTCCTCGAGTCGATCCGCTACGAACTCCTCGAACGCGTCCAGATCGTCGCTGAAGTAGTTCTGTGTTCGAATTCGGAGGAGGTATCGAAGCGCTTGCTTGCACCCCTGTTCGACGTACTTGTAATCCCCAACCTCGTCTTTCATCCGATCGGTTACCGACTCGGCGAACGCCGAATCTATCAGTACGCCACTGTCACGCGTCGCTGGGAACTCGTTCGCCTCGAACACACGGTGATACGCATCGTAAGACACCTGTGAGAACGTCTTCTGGCACTTTTTGGCGGCTTCGTCCTGCAGTTCCTCGAAGACCTCCTGGCTCGAGATGTGCTTCTCGTAGGGAACGGGGTGATACGTGATCGTCGTCAGGCACTGATCGAGGTTCGAATCGCCAGTAACGGCTTCATCGAGCGTTTCGAGGAAGTGAAAAAACGTAAACTGCAGCGTCTCCCCCGGCTGTGTGGATCGCTGATGTGCGAGGTACAACAGCGCCTGGAAATTCGGCGTGTCGCTCGGCGGGTCGATAGCAGAGTGTTTGACGACCGAGTGTGCTGACTTTTTCGAGCCACTCTTGTAATCGAGGAGGCGTGTACGGTCGAACACGAGATCGATCTTGCCTTTTATTCTGAGCTCGCTATTCTCGAACCACAGTTCGGTGTGTGGTGTCTCTGCGGGTCGATCGTAGTACTCGGCAAAGAAATTTCGACCCCACCCACCGTCTGCGGTGACGAACGCTTCACCCTGTGGCGGGTGTTCTTCCAGAAATTCGACGATGGTCTCGAGCCCGATTCGATATTTCGTTCGACGAATGTCTCGCTCGACGCCTCTGAGGAACGGATCGACTTCCTCGAGTATCACCGACGCGACTTCGCCCAGATCAGCCGAATCGATGTGCTCTGGGTGGGCGACGTAGTACTCCGCGAAGTCGTGAAACAGATTGCCCTCGACGAAATAGTCCTTGTTCGGATTATCGAGCAGGCGGCTGTAGAAGTACTCACGCGGGCAGTTGACGTAGGTACTCAAACTGGACTGGCTGATCGCGTCGACCGTTCGAGTGTCGGCGTGTATCGGTTCTTTCTCGAATCCCTCTTGCATCGAGCGATCACTTCGCCCATAGTGAACGGCGTCGAGGTCGCTGAACCGCTCGAAGTCAGTGTCGAACAGTTCCTCGAAGTACAAACACGGCGTCACGGGCGAGCCCCCAGCCGTGTCCTGAACGAGGTAGTACTGGTCGACACCGTTCTGGAGTAACCGCTGGAACCCCCTGATGTTGCGTTCGAACGCCTGATCGCTGTCGACCCACGGGCGGGACGGCGACGAGTGCGTCCAGCCCTCGTCCAGGCCGAGATAGAAGACGACCGGGCGATCGACGTGGCCAGCAGATTGGGCGTCCGCGAGCAACACGCCCTCGTTTTCGCGATCCATCGGCACTTCGTACGTCTGCAGGTAGAATTCGAGACGGTCGACAGCCGATTCGGTAACGGGATCGTCCGCGATCCCAAGCGTCACCAATTCGTTACGAAAGGCCTCGAGGTGTGTGCCCGTGACTCGCTCGAAGGCGTCGATGGCGGTCTCGAACGTCTGTGACTCGAGTGAGTGACTGAATTCGAGTAACCAGTTCGTCGCTTCCGTATCGACGTCGGTGACGCACTTTTCGGCGTGTTCGATTGCGACGGGCATTCCGAGTCGTGTGAACAGGTCGTTGACGTCGCCAACGCGCGTGTCACGACCGGCATGCCCACATCTGAGAAGCTGAACGAAAGCTCGATGCTGTGGGTCATCGGTGAAGCCGGGCCCACCATAGTACGGAATCTCGGCGGCCTCGAGGGCGGATTCGACCAGTGAGGAATACTCGCTCGAGGCGTCGAGGACGACGCCGATTTTGTCGGCGTTTGCCGGCGTCGCGGTGTCCACCACTGTCTCGACGATTGCTGCTGGCGAATCGAGAACTCGAAACGGTGGATGGTCGAACGACTCGTCAGTAAAGGGGTCGATGGTATCGTATTCTGCCGGAAGAATCGACTGCTCGAGTTCGGTGAGCTGGTCGATGCCGACGACTGCAACCGCCTTCTCGTCCTCGATGGTGTACGCAGTGAGCCGTCGAGACGTCGTATCCAGCTTCGAAATGCAGTCGACGGCTGTTCGGGTCGCGTCCGTTCTGAACGCCTCGTACTCGAGGATGGCGTCCACCGTTCCCTGATACTCCCAGCACTGCAGGATGTTCCCTACCACGTAGGAGGCTTCCTTCCAATCGAGTTCCGTTTGCTCGATGACCGCCAGGAACGCGAGGCGATCTTCTGCCTGCTCTCGACGGCGTGCAGCGAGTCGACGCGGCGTGATCGCAAACGGGCCAAAATGTGGGCGATCGAGTCGACGATTCAACGCGCTGGCCAGCGGGGCATCAGGAACGAGAACGAGGTCGAACGGTTTGCATTCCTCGTAGAGAGACTCGAGTGATTTGGCTCGAGAGATCGACATAGCCTATGGAACTCGTGTCGTTCCTAAAAGTGTACTGTTGGGTGACAGTCAGCATTGATCGACAGTCACCGTGGCTCGGAAGTGAGTTTGCACCACGTGTTAGGAGTGTAGGGAGACCGACAACTGTGCTCGAGCAGCGAGCAGTCCTCACTACCGGATCCATGGTGAATGAAACATTCTGCACGAATAGAGTAGACGTTTGACAATAGGTAGCTATCTAGCAACAGGTGCCTATTCCACTGGTGGAGCGGATAGAGCTGTCTCTACTGTGACAGTCCTGTCCGAAAATTGAAGCAGGCCTACGTTCACCTCTGCTCCTACAAACCGGGTATCTTCACACGTCTTCAGAGAGGACGAGCATGTCCACCAGTTGTCGCTGCAACGAGCGTCACTATTCGTGGTGATCGAGCGAACCCTGGAACGGTGAAACCGTGTCGTTCTCGTAATCAACGACGGCCCCATGTAGGTGGTGAAGTTATCGTTCTCCCTGGAGTACAAGCGGATATGGAAGCGGATTCGATCGTGTTCGGTGCCCCACTGGTCGGGATGGTTATCGGCATGATCATCTTTATCTCTGGGATATTTCAGGGCGAATTGACGACACTGGCTGTCGCTGGAGGTCTGGTCATGTTCCTTAGTATAGTTTGGTTGTCATACTCGGTGAGCGTCGCTGCGCGATAACGGTTACGAGGCAGAAGTAGGCGAGCCTCGGTTCACTCTCTCGCGTTATACTGTGTGGAGATCGGTTGCGTCGACCACTGCCACCTCATTACGAACGCTCTCACGGTGCTCGAGTAGCACATTTATGTCGGCCAGTGTAGACGATTCGGGTATGGGTCAGTCCAGCGTCTACCTGAAAACGCTCCTCTTCACGCTCACTATTCCGGGAACAGTGGCTGTTGGGATTCCACAACTCCTGGCAAGATGGCGACCCCACCCACGGCTTCCGATCAACCCGAGAACCGGCCGCATTGCTGGAACGCTTTCGCTCGTATTCGGTTTCCTTCTGTACGTTCAGACGGCGTTCCAATTCGGATCGGAAGGCGGCGGAACACCCTCACCAGCCGACGAACCCGACGAACTCGTTACCGGAGGGCTCTACTCGTATTCGCGAAATCCAATGTACATTGGCGTCCTACTGATCGTCCTCGGACAGGCACTCCGACAACGGTCGACGTCGATTCTCTGGTGGGGTGTCGGTGTGTGGATTGGATTTCACAATCGCATCATCGGATTCGAGGAGCCCCATCTCCTCGAGAAACACGGGGACGTCTACGAACAGTATCGAGAGCGCGTTCCACGGTGGATTCCCCGGTTCAATTTTGAAACGTAACAGGTGAGACACCAGTCGCACCTGAATTCTGAACGGAACGTCTGACGTCGTCGACGAAAGTGAGCGGCACGTAATTCGCCGAGCGCGAGCTTGCGCCACGAGACGTTGTTCTTTCAGTATGCGCGCTGACCCTACGGTTCTCTGTTGTCACCGGAGAGAATTCCGTTCGCCTGGGCCCGACTACGAAGCAACCCGACTCTATGCCGGTTCCCCGAGCGTATAGAGAAACATCGGCGTCTGTCCGTCAGCTCGGGGTGACAGAAACGTCGTTACGAAGTCATCGTAGAACGTCAGCCCGGTTCCGCCGAGATTCCGATGTGCGTAGGTTGCCAGATAGCAGCGGCCAGCCGTCGCCGCAGCCTCGAGTTGAGCCAGCTGGTATCCCCGATTCCCGAGCCGGTCGACGACGACATCGAGATCCGTCAGGAAGTACAGACAGGCGGCGGCCTCCCCGCCGAGGCGTTGATCGAGTGCGAGGTGTGCAGCCTCGCTACGGCACTCGCCGTCGGTCAGGCGCTCGAGTTCACCCGCTTCGGGATGGTAGTGGTAGGAACCCGGTGAAACACCGTCGACGCCGTTGGCGATCATGTACGCGTCGACGAACTGGAGCGACGGCGAATCTGATCCGCGGCCATCGAGAGGAACACCGCGGGTAGCGCGATCCAGCACCGTCGAAAATTTTCGAAAGCTCACCGGCTCCCGCTCGTATGCGCGACAGGATCCGCGACGACGGATCGTCTCGTGAAGTGGCCGCTTCGACTCCGTTTCGTAATCGACCGGGTCGAGTTCGATCCGGTCGCCGTCGCCGCCTTCCCGTCGCCCGATCGACCGCTCTCGTGCGCGAGAACGCCAGTCGCGGGCTTCTCCGCCGCTCTCGAGCGTGCTCGCACGCCAGGCGTCGTGGATGAGCGGGAACTCCCGCTCGTCTGGTGACAGCGGCGATGTCGCCGGATCGATCGGATCGATACGAGTGGCGTCGGGCACGTGATCTCCCGTGCCGACGGGGACGAGTTCGAGCGGCGCTTCTCGCTCGGGATCGACACCCAGTAGTTCGGCGACGGGTTCGTCGGCGAACCCGAGAACGACTTCCGCAGGCAGGGAAAGCGACTCCGCGGTCGCCAACAGGTTGGCGAGCACTGTTCCCGAATCCCAGAAAGCGTGGCGATACGCACGGTCTCGGTACTTCCAGGCGTTTCGCCACCAGGTCGACGTCACGACGAACGTGACCGGCGCGGTCGAAACACCGTCGTGGTCGCTAGCGGCGTCAAGGATGCCCCGGTAATCCCCCTCGCGAAGCACGTCGAGCGATAGCGATCGGGGATCGACGTGGTAGACGCCGGCTTCCAGTCCCTCGAGGTCGCCACAGACTGCGTAGAGATCGATATGGTACAGCGCCCCGGTACAGGCCGCGGCACGAAAGAGCAGTTCGCGATCCTGGCGGGTGAGCTGTTTCGTGATCCCGGTCGAGAAGTACGACAGCGCCGTGAGGTCGTCCACGGGTACCGGGCGCTCGTGTGAGAAGTCGGCGTGGGTGGGTGTGATCGTCGACAGTGCCGGAATGCCAGTTAGCCGAACACGATCGGACAACGCTCGCCGTGGGAGATCCTCGTAGCTCTTAAACGGACGGGGCTTGTTGTCGAAATCGAGCTGGTAACCACTCTCCCGAACGCCCTGTGGAGAGTGTTTGGTGCGTTCGTGGTACTCGAGGGCGCTGATCATACGGTATCCTCTACGGCATGCCCAATCAATCTGAGGTGTAGTGCAGATCGGTGGGTTCGTCGATTCACTGAGATTCACAGCGAATTGAGACGGAACCTCACGACTTCGGTGGTGGGTCGCTCACAGCGATCGACCTGCGGTGACGACGTACGATTCCATTGGGGAGACGATACCCTCATCGTCAGTGTAGTGGTGTAACGCATCCTCGAGTCCGTGAACCAGTTCGTTCCGTACGTCCCGCCCGACGGCCGCGATCCGTTCAGCTAATGGAGAACTCGCCGCCTCGCGACGAACGAACGCTTCGATCGACGGATAGCGTACCGAACCGATCTCGATGGTGACTGATACGTCATCGAATCCCGCATCCTGTATGCGCGTTCGTAGATCCTCGGCGTTCCATGAAGGAAACGGAGAGCGCATTATGTCCCCAGCTTCGTCACCAATGTGGCGCTCTAATGCGTCGGCGAGCGTCACGTAGGCTGGGTGGTACTCGAGCGGTCGCCAGACGTTCAGTGACGCGTGACCACCAGGCCGGAGGACTCGCTGCATCTCTTCGAGTGCAGCCCCAGGATCGTCGAAGAACTGGAGGGCTTGTTGACAGTAGACGACGTCGAAACGCTCATCGGGGAAGGGTAATTCGGTTGCATCACCCTGCCGCCACTCGATCGAGGGCTCGATGTCGCTTGCGGACTCTGTTGCAACTGCAATCATACCCTCGTTGATGTCGATTCCCGTGACGGCGCCATACGTACTTACCCGAGGAGCGACGCGGCGTGCCACGATACCGGTACCGCAGGCAACGTCCAGGACGTGGTCTCCTTCGTGTACTCCACTGGTCTCGATCAATCGCTCGGCCCATGGGTCGAAAATAGGCGGAACGAGGTACTGTTCGTAGGCCTCGGAGGCACTCTGCTCGAGTTGCCAGCCTGACGATTGATTTGCGTGTTCGCTCATTCAAATTCACCACGAGAGCGGGTACGCCACCACAGGAGGTATAAATGCCTAGTGAAATATTTCAATCCGTGAAAGACCGACCGTTGGAACCGATCCGTGTCGAGTGACGTCGATCATCAACTCAGGTCACAGCGAATTGAGGCGGAAGCCCCGACCCCAGTCGTGGTTTACCGACGCGAGAGCAGGTCGAGTTCGTTATCGGGCACCTGAGCCGCTTCTCGAAACTGTTCATAGTAGGACACCGCCCACGCACGCATCTCGTCACTCCCGGTGTCGACAAGCGACTGTAACGCTCCCGTCTCAGAGTCATAGCAGCAGATGCTAACTCGGTCATCGAAGAGACAGATCCCACACCGGTCGTCGAGCGGAAGGTCGTCGTGTAGTAAGACAGTGTAGTTCGCTCGTGTGGCCGTTTCCACGACTCGTTCTTCGTCCCACGTGAGGAGTTCGTCGAAAACCGCGGGCGGATAGATGTACTCACACTCCAAACCATTCTGAACCTGATCGAAAAACGGTTCCAGATTACCTGATTTGAGCAACGCCATGCCAAATCCACGCATCGTATTCGCTGTAGCGATGAGCTCCGTGAGTCGTTCGACAGGTTTGTACGGGTATCCAGGGCCTGGCCTGGAAATCACGACGTCAGTGAACAACTCGACGCTGAATCCGTCGATTTCGTGTGGCAGCCACGACCAGACCTCGCGGAGTCGCCGTTGGTACGCCATCGCCTGCTCGAACTCCACAAACTGATCGGCAACGAACGCACCCAGACCGGTCAGTTGGTACGTCTGCCCCGTTCGTTCGATCCACTGATGATCCTCGAAATCCGCGAGGATTCGGCTCATGGTCGGGGAGGAGGCCCCTGTTGCGGTACGCAGGTCGTCTCTGTCACAGTGCTCTCTCATCAGTGCCTTGAGCACCCCGACGCGATGATCCGAACTGACGAGGTACTCGATTTCCTCGAGTGGTGTATCCATGTGTATGCTAAGTGATGACGTGCAATAATCGTATAGCTGGCCTCTCTAGTAGCAACTGAAAGTCAATACACACCTGATCGCCTGGCAGATCGGCGACCGCTGTGTAAAATCGTTTCAGTTGTTACTACAGTGGGACACCACCCCTCGAAGTTCTACTCAATGTGATGAATGCAGTCTGTAGCTTCGCTGGTCAACTCGATCGAAATTGTGGTCTACATCATTCTACCACAGCGCTAAACTGCCTCACACATCGAAACAGCGTAATCAGAAAGGGTGTTCATCGAACCCCTCGACAGGTGGACATATTGACCTCGTATCAGGAGTTACTAGGTTCCTCATCGTCACAATCTGCCCGAGTAGCTAAACTGAGATACGAGGAGCACAGACCATCCGTTCATAGCCGGTACGAATACCGAAAGCCGGATTCGATGCATCCTGAAACAACTTCATGCACCACTGTATATAATACACCTGGGAACTGCGCTGGTCGCTTGGGATCTACACTACACCGATATCGTGCACGATTCCACACCGACCCATCAGTGGCCCGTCACAGTCGGTGAACATGGTCGACTGCACGATCCCGTGGTCGAGATCACCGTCGAAGACCGGAACCGCTACGGGTTCCGAGAAACGCCGACCATCGAACCACAATCTCACAATTGCACATACGACAACAGTCTCTAGCAAACTGGCACTAATATAGAGTGGTCTGTACCTGCTTCATATGTCTCGTCCAGTCCCAACCAGACGTGCACTGCTCGCAGCCACCAGCGTGCTCGCTGGCGGCGGGTTACTCGCTTCGATCAGTTCGTCCGTCGCGGGCGACTCGAGGGTCGAGGCCGACACCGATTCCGTTGGGTGGCCCGCCTATCACGGCCGGTCGGGAAATACGGGTTTCGTCCCTGTCGAACCTGGGCCCGAACCGCCGGTCGAACTCGCGTGGCGCTACGAGCACACCGGTTCGACGGCGGTGGTCGATGATATCGTCTACCTCCAGGCGGGAAACGGCGTCCACGCGATCGATGCTGCTGACGGCTCGGTGCGGTGGATCACGGACGACATCGACGCAGTAGGCGGGTTGTCCGTTGCCTCCGACACGGTGTACGTCGGTGGCGAGCGGTTGACTGCGCTCGATGCGGAGACCGGAGACGTTCGCTGGTTCGTCGAGGAGTCCGTACCGGAGCCAGCAGTTGCCCACGGACTCGTTTTCACCGTAGTCGACTCTACACTGACGGGCTTCGACGCCGAGACTGGCGTCGAGCGCTGGACGTTCACCCCGGACGAGGAGGCTCTTTTCGAGGACACCTCCGTTGCGGTCGCCGACGAGACCGTTTTCGTCGTCAGCCCATCCTACATTTTCGCCCGTCGCGCCATCGACGGAAGTGAGCGCTGGACGTACGATTCCGGTGACACTGACGACGGAACGGGGTCGAGGTTCGAAGGGGCAGCACCCCATCGACTCGCCGCGAACGACGAGTACGTGGCCGTTCCCGAGTTTTCAGACGGCGGGATCGACAGGATCGGTCTGTACGATATCGAGATCGGTGATCGACTATGGAGAACCACCGGCGGTGTCGAGGGTGTCAGGCGCGTGACGATCACCGACGATCGGCTCTACGTTCAGGGATGGTACGCCACCGGTGGTGTCGATCTGCAGACTGGCGAAACCGAGTGGTTCGCAGCGACGGATTCCGGAACGGACGCCGGATTGCCCGTCGCCACGGCTGATGCTGTCTACGTCGGGCGACGTGACGAAGAGACGGACGAACACGTTCTCTCTGCGTTCGACGAGGACGGCGATTCGGAACTGTGGACGGTCGAGTACGACGACGTCGACTGGTTCCGCGACAGTGACGGCCCGATTCACTGGGAGGAGCTTGCTATCGCCGATGGAACGCTCTACGCCAGTGGGATTCCGAGTGGGCCTGGTCGGGGGCTGGCTGCGTTTCGAACGACTGATTCGGACGAGACGGACGATGATGGAGATGCGGATGACGGTGATGAGAGCGATAAGGGGGATGCGGATGACGGTGATGAGGACGACGATGCGTCCGGATCGACCGACGGGGACAGTTGCCCAGACGAGACCGATGATGACAACGAGACCGACGATGAGGACAGCGGCGGCTGTCCCGGGAACAACGACACTGACGATAGTGAGCGCACAAATCGATCCGAATCCGATGGCACTGATGGGAGTACGAATGAAACAACCGATGACACTGATGAAGGAGCCAACGAAACTGCCGAATCGGCGGCCCAGACCACCGACGACGGTATGCCCGGTTTCACGGCCGGCGCAAGTGTCGTCAGCGGGATCATCGGCCTCGAGTGGCTCCGTCGACAGACGGCCGAGGACGATTCGAGCGAGTAACGAACCCTCTCGACACGTCCGTACGAAACGGGCGGCAACCGCTCGGCGCGATGAACACGCAGCCAGGGTTCAGTAACTATCGCTGTCGGAACTACACTACTCATAGCGACCCGCAGGAGGCCACCGGGCCACCGGGAACGATCGTTACCCGAAGTTGACGCGTCCGGGGCCCGTCACAGTCGACGAACAGGATCGACTGCCAGGTACCGAGAGCGAGGTCGCGTCGAACGCCGAAACGCTGTCGGTGAACGAACAGAACGCCACGTCGAGATCGCCGACTGATACGAACGCTGGCTCGAGCGCTTCATCGATCGTCCGGCCCGGCCCCGCATGCGCGATGCCAGCGTCGTCGAGAGCCTCGAGCGTGTCGAACAGCGCCGGCTCTTCGAAGTCGAGAACGTGGTTGTTCGCGAGCGCACAGCAATCGACCTCGGCGCGCTCGAGCGCCGGCACCGCCCAGTCGGGATCCGCGCGGAAGTGAAACGGGCGATAAGTTCGCTGCCAGGGCTTCCCCCTCGCCGAGAGACAGCACTCGAGGTTGATGAACAGGCCGTCGAGGGGGCGAAGTCGCTCGAGCATCGTTCCCCGCACGGCATCGACGGTGCGTTGTCGCTGCGTCGTATCGACCAGTCTGCCCAGCATGACGTCGCCGGTCAGACCGATCCGGTGTGGCGGTGTCAATCCCATAGTAATCGGCCCCACCGCCAATACGTGCGAGCGGATCGGGGGTTGGGTGGGATGGTCTGGTCACAGTTACTGCACCTACTTCTGCCACTAAATATCGTAGTCACTGCACATCGATGCACATCTGATGGCCAGTCGTGTCGGCGATCAGTGTGTACATCGTTGCAGTTGTTACTATAGCTGATCGGACTCCGAGAAAGGCTGATCTTACAATCGAGAGGCCACATGAGTCGAAGAGAGGACATTCCAAGCAATTATCACCTCCCCAATTACTGTATTTAACAATGGATCGACGGAGCGTTCTCGTCTGGTTCGGAGGCGGACTGGCCGCGGTTGGACTCGGAGGATACCATCAGCGCCGCCGTCTGCGACGTTGGTCCGATCGCGACGCGTTGCACGCGGCGCAAGCAATCGATTATCCCACCGTCTCATCCCCCACACATCTCCGCCCGACGGACGACCATCTCACTGATGCCATCGACGCACTTGCAGAGCGCGTTGACGCAGTTCGAGAGCGGTGGCCTGACGAAGATATCGAGGCCGACGACCGGGAAATCATTGCGAACTCCAGACGTCAATTCGAACTGGCGAAAGCAACACTTGAGGACGTCGAAGAACGACGCGGGTCGTTCGGGGAACTTTCGACGACGGAACGACTCGAGATTCTCGACGACCTCCGAAGAGCACTGGGCGGCGCAGAGCAGGCAGTTGCCCTGGCGGATCTCCAGCGCGGTGATCGCGAGCGAGACGACGTACTGGCTGATCTCGAGGCATTGTACGACGAGTACGAGACCGTCCGCGACGACCTCACGTACGTTGCACACACGCTCTCGTGGGCCGTCACCGCATACGGCGAATTGAACGAGTGGCTGGACGACGTTCGCGGTTCGATCCGGACGGGTGAAAGATACGTGTACGGTGAGGGATCCGCTAATATCGTCGAACCACAGAATTCCGCTGCTCGTGCAGCCAGTGCATGTGCCCGTATCGGTGATGTCGTCCGGTTTCGCGACTCGCTCGAAGAGACCGCACGAGAGGACTCGACCGCTGACTCAGTCGAACAGGAACTCGATGACGCATACGAAGGGCTCAACGAGCAATCGGACGCGGTTGTCGAGCAAGTTGAGTTCGAGACCCAGGACGGTACGGACGAGGTGAACTCCCATGCACCCGACATCTTGATTCGGGAGCACTCCGTAAGCTACGGCGGGCCCGACGACGCGTACGAGGAGGGGTTGGTCGCACTCGCAGTGCGTCGAAAGGTGGAACACCACACCTACACCCTGATCCTCCCGGAGTTCGACGACGTACCTGCTACACGGCAACCTGGCGCTTCCATCCCCGAGTTCGACACGACGGGGGCAGACGTTCGCGACGCCAAAGACCGCGCCGCCGCTGCGCTCGACGAGCGTATCCGCGCGGACGGAGACGACCCGCTCGTTCGCCACCTGTGCGCGACGCTCGTGGAGCGACTCGAGCGGCAGTAACGACGACTCGACCGACACCTCGACGCGATCAACGACGATTCGGCGGACGAATGGGCTTTCGAACTCGAGCGAACTCGACTACGCTACCGTGAAATCGAAGAACTGGCTACGTCGATTCCGGATGCGGTAGCAGTTGTCGCGGGTTACGACGACCACGAGTAGAGACTCTGAGATCAGGAGTATATGTGAAGCACCATTCAGACAACAAGTAATCCCACCACAGCAATCAGGTCGAGGTGGGCTTACTGGTGTTGCAACAGTTACGCTCTATCATCGATTATCTGACAGTCTCTGACAAGTACTGAAGCAAAACGACGGACTGGCGGCTATTTCCGCTCTGTCAGCACCCGACCAGCCGCTGGTGTCAGTTGTTCGACGATGGTCGCTGCCAACCGTTCGACTGTCGCTCGCTGGGCGTCAGAGAGCGACGAATCCTGCTCGAGCCGCTGACACGCCGTCGTGACCTGTTGACGCTCGATGTCGCTGGCAACTGCTTCCCATCGCTCGGGATCGGTCACCTCGCTCGAGGACTCTGCGGTGGCCCGTCCGTCCCTCGAGGATATTGCCTGATCGTCGGCCATTGAGAAGGCCATGTCCGACCACGGTACAGACGCTACCGGCGAACATGTTCTGGGGAAGGTGTGTCGGGTTGCCACCCAAGAATCGTATATGAGTCGAACTCCTGGCCGACGACGCCTGAACCGAGACGCGAGACGACGACGATCCACTCGATCCCCTGACCGACGAACGATCACGTGTATTGACGGTTCTTGCCCCTCAACGAGAACGTAATGACAACAGCAACGATCTCCCGCTGGACGCGTCGATTCGTCGCCAGCGGCGTTATCTGGTTCGTATGCTGGCAACTCGCAGCCGTCGCCGGGGCACCCCGACGCGTGGGCGTCGTCCTCGGCCTCTTCGGATTCGTCTTTCACATCGTCTTCGGCAAGGGATACAGCTTGATCCCGTCGTACTTCGAGACGCAGTTGGCGTTCCCGCGCGCGCCAGCCGTCCAACTGCCGTTCACGGTCGTCGGAACGGCGGCGCTGGCCCTGAGCGCGGCGGGAGTCGATCCGATCTCGAGTTCGATTGCCGGATCCACGATCACCCTCGGTTCGATCGGAGCCGTCCTCTGGCTCGCCGGCTGTCTCGTGTTCGTCGGATCGATCGGCTGGACGATCCGTAACAATCCAATCGGCCGCGAGACCGGCACGAGCGACGTCAACGAGGATCGACGGCGGGTCGACCGCCTCGCGAACGCGGCCGTCCCCCTCGTCGCCGTCTACCTGCTTGCCGGGGCAATCGTCACAGCCGCTCACGAACTGGGTCACGAACTGCCGTTCGTCCCCTCGAGTGAGCCAGCAACGACGCACCTGCTCGCAGTCGGCGCGGCAACGCTCTTACTCTTTGCAATCGGCTTTCGCGTCCTTCCGCGGTTTCTGGTCGTTCGCCCGCGACTGTGGCTCGTCTCGGTCGTACTCCCCGCGGGTGCCGTCGCGCCCGCCCTGCTCGTCGTCGACTTCCTCGGAACTGGCCTGTTCCATCTCGGGGCGTTCCTCCAGGCTCTGGCAATCACCGGGTTCGCCGTCGCGTACGTCGACATGTTCCACCGAAGCGATAAACGTCGCGTGGGCTTCTACGGCGTCTACGGCGGCGTCATCTGTGGCGTCCTCGCCGTCGCTCTCGGCCTGACATTCGCGTTCGACGTTTTGTCCGTCCCCGGCAATCCGTTCGACGCACACTATCGGCTCGCCCTCCTCGGCTTTCTCGGACTGAGCATTGTTGGCGTCACCTACCAGTTTTACCCACCAGCTATCGCCTCGAGTTCCTGGATCGACGATCGAACCGCCGCGATATCGATGGGGCTGCTCGGCGTGGGTGTGCTCGTCGAAGCGAGCGGGCTGATCGGCCAGTCCAGTGCGATCGAGCGGCTCGGCTCGGCGCTCGTTCTCGTCGGCGCGCTCGTCTACGCCGCAATTCTCTTCACCGTGTTTCTCGAGCGTCGCTGATCCACGCGCTCGACACCAGCATCTCTCGTCACGGAACGTCGCCCGAATACGTTCGGGAGGGGCTGTTTGTTGCTGGCTGCCGTCTCTTCGGTTATGGGAACACGGGCGAGCGCGAGCGAGGATCCACAATCGCCACTGACGACCGTCGAGGTGGTCTGTACGGGTCACGTGCGGACGGCCGTCGGGGATCATCGCTTCGAGTACACGTTCGAGGGAACGACTCTCAGGGAGTTCCTCGAGGCATTTTTCGAAGAGTACGACGTCGAGGAGTTACTGATCGCCGAGACGGAAGCGGAGTCGACCGCACACGGATGGGCCCCGGCTCCCGACGAGCTACCTGGCACCTGGCGAAAGAACCCCGAGGGTGATCAGACCCGGGCGTACGCCCGGATCTTCGTCAACGGCCGGTTCAACGAACACTACGACGGGTTCGAGACGCGCCTCGAGGAGGGCGACCGGGTCGCGTTGATGAATCCGTTTTTCTTCTGTTGTTAGCTGTTACTTACCCAGCCCGATAGGGCAGGCGAGCCGACCATCGTCGTCGAGTGAGAGGGTGAGCTCATCGAACGTGATCCGGTACTCGGTCGTATGTGTGTGGTTGGGAGTGAGCGTAACCCGTTTTTCGACCAGGCCGCTCTCGGTCAACAGGTCGAGTTTGCGATACACGGTCGACGTCGAGAGATCACACCGATCGTCGAGATCCTGGGCCGTCAGGGGCTCGAGGAGCTCGGACAGGAGTGTTCGACAGGCGGGATCGCTCAATGCGGTGAGTACCCGGTCGACGTCCGCTTCTGGGTATGCCATCGGTGATTCAGCAGCCATAGTATCGACGTATTCGAAGGGTCGCGGCCCAGATTCCAGTAGTTCGTCGCGAATATATTCGGACTCGTACGCTGACGGAGCCGGTGGCGAAGATGATCGTCGGAATATATACTCGTGACGTTCACGTAGCGAGCGACGATGGCAAACGACGAAGCAGACCGCGTCCTCGACGCTCGAGAGATCGACGGCGAACCGTTCAGCGACATCATGGCCGAACTCGATGCGCTCGAGACCGGCGAAACCTTTCTGTTAGTGAATAGCTTCGAACCGGAACCGCTGTACACCGTCCTCGAACAGCGCGGGTTCACCTACGACACGACCGAGGTCGACGCGAGCGAGTGGGAGATCCGAATCGAACACGCCTGAGAACGAGACCCAACGGCGATAGTATGGCGAGAGCAGCGGTCTCGCATCTTGAGAATACGCCCGAACCGATTCGGGAAGGATCCCTTCCTCTCCGAGCGCTAATCCACAGGTATGACGAGCACACCCGAATCCGATAGCGACGTGGCACCGATTACCGACCGCCTCCACGATACCTCGTGGTCGGCGAACCTCGAGCACCCACACCACGCCGAGGATCGGAGTCTCCTCGAGCGACAGGCGCTCGAGGCGATCGAACACACTTCCCCAGGCAATCACGTCAACCTGGTTACCCACGGGGAACACGGCCATCCGTCGACGTATCTATACGAGACGCTTCAGGACACGGCCGAGGAGATCGATCTCGAGTGGGAGTACGTCGAGCAGTGTGGCTGTGGCGGCCACGTCACTCGGGTGTACGTACGGGATTGAGTATCGATAGGGGAGTGGCGGTAATTTCAGAGCCGTGGACACGTAATCGCAGTGTCTCGCTCGTCGACGTGGCTCACTCGAGTGACTTCGCCCGATTCTGGAAATCACCGCCACACTTCGAGCATTCGCCAGGGTGTGTTTGGGCGGTTACTACCAGTCCACACTGCAAACACTCGTATTCCGAACTGATCTCTGAGGTATCCCCTTCGATGTCTTGATCGTGTGGCATACTGTGTGTTACCGTGGCGAGCCGCAAGTATCAACCGATACATGACAATTGTTTTGCTAATTTCTGCCTATTAGTGGGTCGAAGCGTTCCGATGCTGGCGATTCCGGACGACCGTCGCTCGAACAATCGTGGAGCGATCGCTGTACAGACATGTGCGTAAATGAGAGTGGCAGAAGGGCGCTTTGGTAACTACACTAACTACAGAAATAATAGTACCGGAACCAATGCACATTATCCCTCTGGCATATATAATTCATACTACCAGGATTCCGTCGATTAGCGTCTCGAGACGAATCAGGCCGGGCTCAAACACTGTAGCTTTGTGTCCAGAATACAATATAGATCTAATGAACACCATTCGTCCGGACGAGCTGGACGACCGCCTCGAGTCCGGTGAGCAATTGTTCGTCCTCGATATTCGACCACGGCGATTGCACCGGGCAAATGCGATCGCTGGCAGTTACAACCTCCCTGTCTACGACGAGTTGAGGAAAGGTGACAAAGCCGCGTTCCGCGACCGGCTCGAGGAGATACCGACCGATCGAGACGTGGTTGTCGTCTGCAAAATGGGCGTCGTCGCCAGACGAGCGACCGGAATTCTCGAGACCGAGGGATACGAGGCGGCCACGCTCGCTGGGGGAATGAGCGGCTGGAGTGGCTACCAGAAGGGGTCGTTGCGTTACAAACTGTGGTCGATGTTCTGGTGAGGACAGGATCGGGTCGATGTTGTGGCGACGTCGGTATCGCGTCGAGGCGATCACTCGAGTGACCCGAATCGGATCGACAGATGACGAGTGTGAGCAGTACATCCACGTGGTCTGGAATATTGCACTGTGTGTACAACTGACTCGCGACACACTCAAGGTGTTTTGTCCCTTCAAGGAGGTCACGATGATGCTTCCAACCCACGCACTCAGTGGGATGGCCCTCGCGTTGCCACTCCTAGCTGTAGCGCCGGAGTTCGCCCCCGTCGCATTCGCTGCAGGGCTTCTCGGTGGCATCCTTCCAGACCTGGATATGTACGCCGGCCACCGGAAGACCCTCCACTTCCCGGTGTACTACAGCGTTCTCGCAGTCGGCGGGGTCATCGCAGCACTCCTCATTCCGACCATGGCCACCGTCGCCGTTGCCGT
Source organism: Natronosalvus vescus (assembly GCF_023973145.1). Classification (NCBI taxonomy): domain Archaea; kingdom Methanobacteriati; phylum Methanobacteriota; class Halobacteria; order Halobacteriales; family Natrialbaceae; genus Natronosalvus; species Natronosalvus vescus. The sequence goes on along the minus strand of NZ_CP099546.1, from coordinate 3,571,985 downwards.
GTTCCTCCTCGCCGCCGCACTCCACTGCGTCACCGACGTATTCGGAAGCGGCCTCGAGTTGCGCCCGTGGGAGGGAACCTCCGATCGCGCGGTGTACGATCACTACCGAGGTACCTGGATTGCGCCCCGTCGAGTGGTTGGGTACGACGGTTCACCCGGCGATCTGATGGCCTCGATCGTACTCGCAATCCCGCTGCTGTTCGTCATCGAGGGGGTGCTCCAGTGGGTCGTGCTCACAGCACTGGTCGTCGCAACGACCTACACCGTTTTGCGACGAGTGCTCGCCGACCTCGCGACCGTCGCCGTCGGATTCGTACCGACGCCGGTGCGGGCGTACCTGCCGGCGCGGTACCTCGAGGACGTCGACGTAACGGATTCGGGTGGTTCTGGGGTCGACTCCGTATCCGAGTACTGAATCACGATAGCACTGGTAACGAAGTTGTCGCTGTTCGCTCGAGGGCCACCTGTCGCGCTATCACGATTACTCCAGATCACGTCTCAGCAACCGGTTCTGTGACGAGTGCCTGTCGAACTACCGCCAGGCAGCCGACCGAACGACTGATGTGTCACACATTCGTTCGACACCGCAATGGATCCCGGACTCGGGTTTGCGATCACCGCGGCCTTCGTCTGGGGCTTCTACATCTACGTCCTGAAGCGGTCTTTTTCGGGCTACTCCCCGGCGGTGCTCACGGTACTCATCAACGCGTTCGCGATCGCGTGGTACCTGCCGGTGACGCTGACGAGAACGGACGTCTCGAGGCACATTTTCGCCGAGTTCGGCACGTCAGAAGTCGGCGTCCTCGCGCTGACTGTTGTGACGACGGCGGCGGCGTTCGTGTTGTTTCTGTATGCCATCGGCGCCGGCGACGTCTCGTACGTCACTCCGATCAACAAGATCGTCCCGCTGTTCGTCCTCCCCCTCGAGATTCTGCTACTCGGACAGGTGCTGACACCGTTGCAGGTTCTCGGCGTCGTCGTTGCGACGGCCGCAGTGTACGTCGCTAACTACGATCCGGGTGGGTTCTTCAAACCGTTCGCCAAGGCGGCTCACTCGCGACCGGCACAGCTTGCGCTCCTCAGTGCGATGTGTTACGCGGTCAGTGACCTCGGAAAGCGGGTCGCACTGCAAGAACTCGCTATCCCCGAATCGCTGTGGGTGCCGTTGCTCCTGTTCGGCGTCTTGCTCGTCCTCCTCCCGAGCGCGGTACGCAACCCACCAGCGAACGTCCGTCCGGATCTCCCCAAATTCGCGCTCGGCGGTGCTATCGTCGCGGTCGGCGAACACGTCACGACGCTCGCCTTCGTCATCCTTCCGGCGAGCATCGCTTCGCCGGTCATCAACACGCAGGCGATCGTCGCCGTCGTTCTGGGCGGAATCTTGCTCGGCGAGCGCCACTTTCTCATTCGTCTCCTGGCGGCCGTGCTCGCGGTCGTCGGGGTGACGTTGATCGCGCTGTAGCGCTGGGCCAATTGCCGATAGCTGAAAACACAGGCAATCCTCTACGGTAATCAGTTCGATAGACAACAGCGCCGTCTCGTGACCGATTCGCTGGGATCGCCCGCTCGAACCGATCGCCGCTACCGCTTCGTTATTCCGGCTGGCACCCCGATTACCCATCGTGAACCTCTCCATCGTCGACCTCGCACCGGTTCCCGACGTGGGCACTGCCACTGACGCTTACGAGAACACCGTCGAGTTCGCGCGAACGGCCGACCGACTCGGCTACTCGAGGTTCTGGGTAGCGGAACACCACGCGATGGCCGAGTCCGTGGCGAGCACGACCCCGGAAGTATTGCTGGGACACCTGTCCGCGAAGACCACCGACATCCGACTCGGCTCCGGAACGATCCTCCTGAATCACTATCAGCCGTTCAAGGTAGCGGAGACGTTCGCCACGCTCGACGCCCTGGCGCCGGGTCGTATCGATCTCGGCCTCGGACGAGCGACCGGCGTCCCGGCGGCCGATCACGCCCTCGGTACCGAACGACGCCAGCGGAACCCGGACGAACGACACGCCGAGAACATCGAAGAAACGGTAAACCACCTCTTCGGCGGCTTCGACGACGACCATCACTACAGCGAGTTGTCGCTCCCCCGTTCGGGCGACACCGTTCCCGAGATGTGGGTGCTCGGTTCCAGTCCCTCGAGCGCGAAGATGGCCGGCGAACTCGGCCTTCGCTACTGTTTTGCGGCGTTCATCCGTCCGATGTTCGCCGAACGGGCGTTCGAGACCTACCGCGAACACTTCACCCCGTCGGAACACAACGCTGGCCCGGACGAGCCTCGGGGAATGCTGGCGGTGAACGCCGTGTGCGCCGAAACCGATCACGACGCGGCCCGACTTCGAGCGAGTGCCGAGGCGACCTACCAGCGGATGCAACGCGGGATCGTCGGCAAAACGCCCGACGTCGAAACGGCGATCGAGGAACTCGGCGGTGTACCGGATCCAACACCCGATCCACTCCCCGAGGACTCGTGGCCGCGAGCGATTTCGGGGAGCCCGGACACGATACGGTCGCTGCTCGAGCAGTTGACGGCGCGCGTCGACGTCGACGACGTCGTCGTCCAGAACATCATCGCCGATCACGACGACGTCCTCCGGTCACACGAATTACTCGCAGACGCGGTGGGCCTGACCCCGCGCTAGGGCCGGATGTGGATATCGTCTGGCAGGCTGGTCGACCGCGGCCGCCGAACACCGCTCGAGAGAGACGTGACTGAACCGTGGGGTTTTCGGCAAAAAAACCGCGAGGAAGGAAGGGATTCTCGGGTCGATCACCGGACGCCTGATCGAACCGTCCCATTGTCCGCGGCCGCTTCGGACGCCGGTTCCGGCCCGCCGAACAGGATACGTCGGATGGGCTGGTTGCTGTGACGGCGGAGCACGAGCACCATATTCGCGCCGAAGATGGCGACGCCGAGGCTGACGAGGACGCCGCCACCCACCGCAACCGTGGATGGCACCGCGAAGACGTCGCTCGCGATGAGCAAACCGAGTCCGATGGTCAACGCGACGAAGTCGACGGCCGCCAGTCGGTCGTCGTAGAGGTCGTCGATCATCGGCACTGCCTCGAGGCCGAGTCGGTCGCTGTAGCGGTGTACCCAGACGATGAACGGGATGATGTGATAGAGGGTGCCGAGGATGACGAAGCCGATTACGCCGAGGACGAGCAGGGAGAACGCTCCCGGTGGGCCAAAGAGGGTGTTCGGAGCGAGTGGGTCGTGAATCCAGGTCGGGAGGCTCCAGAGCGCCCACGTGGCCATCGCGACCGTCAGTACGACGTACCGACTCAGCATCGGCGTCCACGGTACCTGTGCTGTGTACAGTCGGCGGGCGAGCAACACGCTGAACGCCAGGACTGTCGCCACCACGAGGATGGCGCCGATCTGCGCGAGTACCGCCAGTTCGAAGAGCCGACCAGCCGTCAACGAGACGACACCCACCGGAAAGGCGTACTCCTCGAATCGTTGAATGGAGTGATCGACGCCGTAGAGCGACGACTGTGTGAACATCGTCCCCAGCTGGTACAGCGCACCGAAGATCGTCGTGAGCACGGTGCCGTAGATGGCGAGCGTCGCGTGTCCCATCCGCACCGACTGCTGGCTCACCGGCAGGTCGGCAAAGAGCGGTCGCGTAAACCCGATCGCCAGCGTGACGCCGAGTGCAGTCAGCACGACGAAAAACCCGAGCGCGATCGCGAAGTGGCGCTCGGTGACGTCCCAGGGACGTGCGACAAGGAGCGTCCGACCGACGTTGTAGACGAACAGCCAGAACCCCGCGAGCATGACGACGGCACCGACGGGGAGCAGTCGGTAACTCCCCGCGAGGAATGTAAGGGCGAGCGTCGCCACTCCCGTAACGACGATCCACAGCTGGGCGTTGGCCAGCCGCCTCGAGTGCAACGGGACGCCAGACCAGACGGGGACGAACTGCGTCATCGCACCCATTATCGTGAGACAGATCCACCCCGCGAGCAGCAGGTGGACGTACGCGAGCCACTGATGACCCGGAATGAGGCTGCTATCGATAGCGCTCACCGTTCCGAGCACCACGGCCGCGAGGAGGACGGCGAGACCGACGAGAAAGTGTCTGAGTGGGATCGTCAGCGGCGGACTTCGATCCGCGTCGATCGATCCGGGGAGTGCGCTCATATTCGAGGTACGGTCGCCAGCTATCTCGAGGTGTCTCCGAACATATTCCGATCTCCAAGGGAATCTCGTCGGTCAGAACGGGGCGTCAGCATTTTCGCCGTCATCACGGAAACGGGCCGCGTGTTCGGCGTCCGATCCGCCTTCATTTGCGGGACGGTTCCTGCCCGCGCCGTCGTCGGTCACCGATCCAGTCTCGAGGAAACCCGCCTCGAGTTTCGCGAGGCGTTCGTCGATCGACTGGCTCTGGTGATGCATCGGCGCCAGACGAACGCAAACGAGGTCGTACGCGTGTCGATCCGAGAGGGCGTTCCACGCGCGAAACGAGCCGATGGTGAGCGTGTGTGCCTGGGGACAGAACGGCGTCGTCGGCGTGAACTCGGCGCGGAGAATCGACGGGTCGTCGCGATCGACGGCGTACCGGTAGCCGGCGTTCGGATGTCGCGTATCGAGGTTGAGACGAGCGAGGTTATAGTTGAACGTCATGTCGTACACGTTTCGCTCCTCGAAGAGATCACGCGTTAGCTGGTGAAAGGCGACGTGTTCGTCACCGGCCAAGACGTCCTGTTCCTCGAGGAACGGGCCCGTTTCGGGAACGTTCTCGGGGACGAACTCGTCGTAGTCGTCGAAGAGCGAATCGGCGCCGCGGCGGAACGAGGAGAATCCGACCATATTCGGAGGGACGAGACGCGGGTGGCTATGGCTACTCCCGGACATATTCGGCTGAGCGTGGGGATCTGGTGCAACGACATGGAACGATTATCTTCGCCGAATCAGTTCGGGTAAAGGCCCTTCCGGGATCCGTCCAAATACCGGTGTATGGCATCCTCCGATTCCGACACGACGTATCCTGTCACGCCGACCGAACGCACAGAACTCGACGCCCTCGAGGGGGCTCCCCACGCACGGGTGTTCGAGGGCGACCCGCTGACGATCAGGCTCTCGCTCGAGGCTGGTGAATCCGTTCCGGCCCACCAGCACCCCGAGGAACAGATCGTGTTTCACCTCCTCGAGGGCCGAGTAGACGTCACGCTCGGCGACACGGTTCATGAGGTGACAGCCGGAGAAGTCGTCCGATTCGACGGAAACCAGGACGTCTCTCCGGAGGCGCTCGAGGACAGTACAGCGTTGTTGGTGTTAGCCCCTCGAGCGACCGACGAGTAGGCACTCACGTCGCTACGTGGGTGGATCGACGGTCGAACCGTCCCACGCATTTTGATAGTTTCAGTCTCGGCCACCGATTCTCCTGTTGGTATTCGTACTTGTCCAAACAGATGAAACAGTTTTCCATTACTCAAGTCGGCATAGTTTCCGGATAATAATGAGGTAATTGGGAGAGGAGCACGATATGCCTGACTGGCATCGCCGCAATGTGCTCGCGATGGGTGCAGCGCTTTCGACGACCGGTGTCCTCGCACCGATCGGTGCAACTGCAGCAGATGGAGGGGATGGGAACGGAGACGATAGTTCGAACGGCAATCGGCCGACGGAGGTTGCCTGGCAATACGACGGCCCACACACCATCAGCGCGACCGTAACCGACGACGACCGGGTCTACACCCTCTCGGACGGTCGGGTGTACGGAATCGACGCCGAGGACGGTTCCCTGACGTGGAAAACCGACGATATCGGGGCCGGGCGATCGGTCGCTATCGACGGCGACACGCTGTACGTGGCCGCCGACCCGATACAGGCTCTCGACGTAGCGACGGGCGAAATTCGGTGGCAGAGCGAAATCAGCAGCCTCGAGATGGCGATCGGCCACGGAACGGTCTATATCTCGAGTGACGACACCGTCTACGCGCTCGATGCCGACGACGGGTCGATCCGCTGGGAACGAGAGAGCGTGACAGTGGAAACCGAGGATGGCGAGGAAACGGCCGAAGAGTTGCGGCTTGGTGACGTCGCCGAGGACGCCGTCTACGTGTTCGATTCGTCGTACGCGACCGGTCGCGCCGGGATGTTCGCTGGCCTCGATCCGGCAACGGGTGAGACCCAGGTCACGGTCGACCACGACGAGTCGGTAACCCTCCTCACCGCCGGATCCGGTCACGTCGGCATCTTCCCGGGATACGACGCCACGTATCTCTACGAGATGTCCACCCAGGAGGTGGTCGGGAGCACGTCCATCACGCTCACCCACACCATTACCGATGAGACGTACTTCGCCACCGGGAGAAACGGGAGCCTCTCGACGTGGGACCTCTCCGGTAGTGCGGAACTTGCGTGGACGCTCGAGGCATACCATAGTTTGCCGGAGCTCGTCGAAGACACCGTCATCACAGCCTTTGGGCCCGACTCGGTGAATATGCCCGACGAGGAAGACGACGAGGATCGGGTGATGGCGTTCGATCTCGAGACCGGTGCGGAACTGTGGCGATACGTCTTCGACGAGCGTGAGTGGTTTGGTGCCGAGACGGCCATCGTCGCCGACGAAAACGCCGTCTATGTGAGTCGAAGCGGGGAATTGTGGAAGCTGCACGCAGAGGACGATCGAGAAGACGATGCGGATGACAGCGACGACACCGGGGAAGACGATGCAGACGACAGCGACGACACTGGGGAAGACGATACGGATGACAGCGACGACAGTTGCGAGTGTCCTGCTGACGACGAAACCGACAGTGATGCGGACACGAGCGATCCCGAGGACGAAAACGAGTCTGGAGACGAACATTCCGACACCGAGGGGACTGAGGAATCCGCCGCCACCGAGTCGACGGATGACGCGGACGGGTCGCCAGGATTCACGACCGGCACAGGGCTCATCGGCGGTGCTCTCGGTCTCGAGTGGCTTCGCAGGCAGAAGACCGCGGCGGATCCGGACGAGTAACGAGGGGTGAGAGAGCGGCCACATCCGGTAGCCTGATCACGTTCCCGCTACGTTCTCGCGTTTCACGGTTCGAACCCGCGACGACGCTGCTCGATCAGGACGTTCCTCGCTCGTGTTCGTGTGATCGGCAGGAGCGAACGATGGTTCACAAACGGAAAGGTCGACGAATTCGCTTCTAATCCGTTACTGATCAGCCTCGAGCGGCACGGACTCCGCCGTCTCGACCCCCGTAGCTTCGCCAACTCGTTTCCGGTTGACGGTGCCGATTCGGTCGGCGACCGTCTCCACGAGTTCCTGAATCGCTGGCTGCACCGGGCTCTCCTCGTCTTTGACGAGCGGGATCTCGGCATCATCGGCTCCGAAATCGGGGTGGAGCGGGAGTTTCGCGAGCAACTCGACGTCGTACTCGTCGCTAATGGACGAGCCACCGTCGCGGCCGAACAGGTCGTGTTCGTCGTCACAGCTCGGACACTGGAACGTGGACATGTTTTCGACGATACCCAGAATCGGCGTATCGTGTTCCTGGAACATCCGCAGTCCCTTCTTGGTGTCGTCGACGGCCATCTGCTGGGGCGTCGTGACGATGACCGCGCCGGTGACCGGCATCATCTGGAGGAGGTTCAGGCTGGCGTCGCCGGTTCCCGGCGGGAGGTCGACGATCAGGTAGTCGAGGAGCCCCCACTCGACCTCCTGGAGGAACTGGGTCATGATGTTGTTGACCATCGGCCCCCGGAGGATCGCCGGGTCGTCCTGGTTGCGCGTGAGAAAGCCCATGCTCATCACGCGGACGCCGTCGGAGCGCGGCGGGACGAGTTCGTCGTTCGGCGTGACGCCCGGTTCGTCCTCGATCGGGAGGATCCGTGGTACGTTCGGCCCGTGGATGTCCGAGTCGAGAATACCGACTCGAGCGCCCATCTTTTCGAGTCCGGCGGCGAGGTTCGCGGCGACGGTCGTCTTCCCGACGCCGCCTTTTCCGCTGGTGACGGCGATGACGTTCTTGACTCGCGGGAGGATCTCCTCGTCGAAGCCCTGGGCTTCACCTGCGTGAGCGCGCAGGTCAATCTCGAGATCCTCGTCGAGGTCGGAAATGACCTCACGGATGCGGTTGCCGATGGTCATTTCGGTCGGTGCGTACGGCGAGTTGAACGCCAGCGAGATGCGGACGGTGTCGTCGTCGATCGCGATGTCGTTGATCAGGCCGAGGGAGACGATGTCTTTCTCGAGCGTCGGGTCGACGACGTCAGCGAGGCGGGTTCGGAGTGTGTCTGCAGTGAGTGTCATGGGTGGTGGGTTGGTAAGTGTGGAGGGTCGATAGTCGGGGATAGTTGGCAGGCGATACCTCGAGCGGTGCTGTACGTCGGAATCTCGAACAGCGGTGACGGTCAGAAGAAGATGACGTCGATCACCACCGTCTTGATGAACATGCCGACCCAGAGCAGCGTCGTCAGGCCGACGAGGTAGCCGAGGCCGAGTGCGGCCATCTTCGTATCGCGGGGCTTGCCGAAGAACCACGCGGCTATCATCACGTACACCGGGACGAGGATGACGGCGAAGATGAGCACCGTTCCGGGGCCGGGGAAGCCGGTGGTCATGCCGTCACCTCCGGTTCAGTCGCGGGTTCAGCGAGCGGTTCCGAGTCGCCTTCGTGCTCGCTCTCGCGTTTCTCGTTCAGGTGTTCGATCGCGTGGAGTTCGACGACCGGGATCACTTTCGCCACGAGCAAGAAGAACAGCGTGACCATACCGATCGTTCCGACGACTGACGAGATCTCGATCAGGCTCGGGAAGTACGATCCCGGCGTGGCCTCGTAGAGGCCGAACGTCGGGTACATCAGGCCTGCGACGACGAAGTACACCTTCTCGACGAGCGTCGCGATGAGCACCGCCACGGCGGCGACGATCGCACGCGTTTTAGTGAACAGCGACGGTCGAACCGTCTGTGCGAAGATGTAAGCGAGCGTGAGTCCGACCATCACAATCGGAATCACGTACGCTGGGTGGGAAACCTTCGAATCGAACGTCGCTGCCTGGTCGAGCGGGGCGGCGAATCCGCCGCTGACCAGCTGCTGAAGCTGCAGCCACAGGAACAACATCGCGAAGAACCCGAGCCACAGGGTGAGTCCCCGGAAAATGTCGTCGGTGATGATGTGATCCCAGTCGTAGGCCGTTCGGAAGGCGAACGAGAGGATGATGACGCCGCTGATCGCAGAGGTCAGTGCGATCGTCAGGAACTGTGGCCCCTGAATCGCGCCGAACCAGCCCGGCATCGTCGGGATCAGTGCGAACAGCCACGGGATGACCCCGCCGTGGAGCAACAGCGGCGCCATGATGATGATCGCGAGCGCGAGCCACCAGACCATCCGCTCGACGACCTCGTCTTCCTTCTCGGTGTAGCCCAGCGTCAGCAGCGTATAGAGAGGGGCAAACCGGTTGGGAAGTCCCTCACGCAGCCGGGTAACGTCGTACCGGAGGGTCAACAAGAGGTAGGTCGCAGTCATCACGAAGTAGAGCGTGATGACGGTCACGTCCCACACCAGCGGCGAGTTGTGGACGGTGACGTGATAGTTGCCCAGAATGCTCGTCACCATCCGGTCGGGCCGACCCATGTGGACGATGATGTAGAAGCCAGCCGCCGAGAGGCCAGCGATCGTCAACAACTCGGCGAGACGGGCCACGGGCATGTACCGATCCATCTTCAGGAGTCGAACCGCCGCCGAGAGGATGATCCCCCCGTGGGCGATGCCGACCCACCAGATGAACGCGCCGATGTACAGCCCCCAGGTGACGCCGCCACTCGAGCCCCAGTCGGCCAGTCCAGTAACGATCAGGCCGTGTTGCAACTGGTAGATCCAGCCGGCCAGAAAGAGGCCGAACGCGAGCGCCGCTACGGCGAAAACGAGATAGAACCGTTTCGACGTGTTCTGCAGCGGTCGAAGGATGTCGGCGCTGCTCGGCGTCCTGGTGCTCACGGTGAGACACCTCCGGCGAACGTGCCGTCGTCGAGCACCTCTTTCCGGCGGTCGACCTCACCGATGTCCTCGTACGCGACCGGCCCGTCGACCTGCTTCGCGTTCGGGCCCGGCTCGTTGCCGACGAAGACGACGTTCGGGTCGGTGCCCAGTTCCTCGAGCAGCCGGAACGTGTTGACCGTGTCCGGGGTTCGGTTCGGGTAGTATTCGCGGTCGTTTGGGTTCTCGCTTCGAACCCGCTCGAGGTACTGGTTCGGATCGCTGTCGGGGTCGTTCATGTCGCCGAAGTGGATCGCGTCCATCGTACACGCGTCCTCGCAGGCGGTCGTCCCGACTTTGTCCTCGCCCATCTTGCCGTCCTGGCGGGAGGGGCACATGGTACACTTACCCATCACGCCCTTGGGTGGCCGGCTGTCGACGCGGCGATCACGGCCGTCGTAGACGTGGTTCGGATCGAGTTCGGATCCTGGCGTATCCGGCTCGCCCCACTGGAAGTAGTTCACGCCGTACGGACAGGCGACCTGGCAGTACCGGCAGCCGATACAGACGTCGTAATCGGTGAGCACCAGCCCGTCTTCCGTCCGGGTGTGTCTCGCCGTGGTCGGACAGACCTTCTCACAGGGCGCGTCCGTACAGTGTTGACAGGTTCGAACCAGGAAGTTCTCGCCGTCCTGGTGGTCGTCCTCGTACGTGAAGACGTACATCCAGTTCGCGCCCGCGGAGGTGTTGTTCTCCTGGCTACAGGCGACGACGCAGGCGAGACAGCCGTCACACTTCTCGAGGTCGATGACCATGCCGTACTGGGTGCCAGGGCCGTCCGTATCAGCGGTACTGACCTGAGCGTTCGGCTCGTCGGTACCATCGACCGTCGCCCAGGTGCCGAGACCGAGGAACATCCCCGCTGCCCCCATCTTCTTCATCACCTCACGGCGATCCATGTCGCCGTCCTCGAGGGCGGCGAGCCGGTCGGCCAGTGCGGCGTCGTCGAGATCGTCAGCGTCCTCGACATCGAGCGATGCCAGCGCCTCCGGAAGTTGTGCGTCGTCGACGTCGAACTCCTCGACGACGGCGTCGTGATATCGCTCGGCGAACTCGGTTTCGGTAAGCTCGCCGGCGACGAGCCGCTGGGCGTCTTTCGCCATCGCCATCCCGAGGTCGACGTCCGCATCGCCGTCCTCGAGGAGGTCGCGCATCTCGGCTTCCCATTCGTCGGTGTGCAGTGCATCGAGTGTGTCCGCAGCGTCGACGTCGTCCGTAGCCTCGATGTCGTCCACACTCATCGCTGCTGACACCCCGGAGTGTGTTTCCGTCGAGTGATTGTCGTATTCATGACTCTTGGAATTATTCGACGACGACGACGCCTTTCTGTCCCATGTTGACGTGTGGTTCACAGTAGTAGCGGTACGTCCCCTCGTCGTCGAAGGTGTGTTCGAAGGTTTCGCCAGCGTCGGAGAGCATGCCGCTGTCGAACTCGCCGTCGTCCTCGGTAACGGTGTGGCCGCCGCCGTCGCCCGTCCACTCCCAGACGACGGTCGTACCGGGGTCGACGACGATCGCTGGCGGATCGTACTGGTAGCCGCTCGGGCCGGTGCCGTTCATGACGGTCACCTCGTCTTCGCCGGTGTGATCCTCGACGCCGTCGTAGTTGTCGACGTTGTCGAACCAGTCGCCGAAGTCGTACTCGTCGTCGGTGCCGCCGTTGTCATCACCGTTGCCGTTCCCGCCGTTGTCGTCGCCGTTGCCGTTCCCACCGTTATCGTCGTCACCGCCGAGACAACCGGCGAGTACGCCGACGGCAAGAACGCTACCGGTCGCTTGCAGAAATCGCCGCTTGCTTGTGTCGTATCCAGTCATTGTAGAGCCTCGGAGACGGATACGTACTGTACGGGATAGGTCATCCTCGGTGATTTCCAACCCCTGGGAACCCACCCGATTATGTTCGTCACAAACTATTGTTTGATCCGCTGTGAACGATCGAATGCCGGCTTCGGATATACTCCGAACGGCTATCCCCGTACCGATGATCGAACACCCGCCTTGACGATCATCGAGATGGGGATGGTCGACTCACATCGCACCAACGGCGCGTTCTGGACATGACCGCCGTCATCTTCTCGGCCGGCGCGTCACCGTTTTCGACCGGGTCTCATATCGAACGACGACTCGTAGCGCAGTCTCACCCCCTCGTATTTTCGTCATGAACTCAGTCCCAACCTGTGATTGCTTGCGGATTGGCGCGTACAGGTGGGTACGATGATTCGTCGGTTTCTCGAGTCGTTCCCCGAGCGAGAACCAATCGAGACGTGACGAAAGCGAGAGCAGTCAACAGGAGAACCGATGATCTCCGATGTCGGGTGCGTGATTGACATTCAGCCGAACAGTCGTTACTGCGCGAGCGATTTTTCCTTGCCCGACTGGGTATCTACGTTGGCGAGGTTGTCGACAAACTGCTTGATGACGGCTTCCTCGGCTCGGTGGAGCGTCTCACTGCACGTCGATTTTGCGATGTTCTGGCACTCGGCAAGTTCGGTGAGCGAGCACCGTCGCGGCGTGTCGTAGTAGCCCTGTTCGACCGCCGCGACGAGGAGTTCGTGCTGGCGCTCCGAGAGCAACTGACTGTCGTGCAGCCGTTCCTGGAGGTTGTCGATACGGTACTGCAATCCGAACTGTGAGAACTGATCGGCGAGCTGTGACAGGCGATCTCGAGACCCCGTCACCTCGATGGTCGCCTCACCGTTTTGAATTTCCACCGGTAGTTCGATCGGCATCCCGGAGTTCCGCGAGGAGAACAACAGCAGCGGTGCTGTCGTCTCGAAGTGCACCGTCGCCTCGTTGTCGCTCCACTGGATGAGCGAGATTTCGGTCAGTTGCTTGTGGTCGTCCATCGCCTCGAGTACCTCGGCCACGCTCGGCCCGGTGATTCGAACCAGTGCGAACCCTGACTCGGCGCCGGGGACGCCAGCCAGAACGTGTAACGTTGCTTCCGGGTGGGCGGTCGAAACTTCCTGTACCCACAGCCGCTCGGGGAGCGTGACGGTGAGCGTCGCTTGAGCCATACGAACACGTTCGTCTCCGTACCCCCTAACACCCTCTCCCGAATATATTCGCCCAGGAACGACCCCCTATCTATATATACTCCGTCTCGAGCGCCTGGTTCGCGCTCGCGTCAGTGGTGCAGATCGCAATTTCCTCGCCGGTTCCTCACACGTTCATTACGCCTCGGGAGCCTGCAACTCGCTCGCTCGAGACCGCGCCCGGGAGATCACCGCGGGGCGCGCCTGGAAGGAGATGACGACGTCGTCGTCGCCGTAGGTGACGTCGTCGACGGTCGCGTGATCGTGAATCCAGGAAACCAGACTCATCGTGTCGTCGGTCATCGGCAACACCAGGTGTTCTTCCTCCCAGTCGGGAAGTTCCGCGTCGATGCGCTCGAGGAGCGAGTCGACGTCGTTTCCTTCGCGCGCACTCACGGCGACCGGATTCGGCGCCAGTCCCGAGAGTGCCTCGCGTTTTTCGGCGAGTTCCTCCTCACTCACCCGGTCGATTTTGTTGAGGACGGTGACGATGGGTGCCTCGTTCCGCTCGTAAAGGGTGTCGTGGCTGGTGACCAGTTTCTCGTGAATCTCCTCGACCGGTTCGCTCACGTCGACGACGAGCAAGACGAGATCAGCCCGATACACCGAATCCAGCGTCGACTTGAACGACTCGACGAGCCAGTGGGGGAGATTGCTGATGAACCCGACCGTATCCGTGACGAGGACGTTTCGTGGTTCGATGTCTGCCCGTCGGGTCGTCGTCCCGAGGGTCGTAAACAGCTTGTCCTGCGATTCGGCAGTCGGGTCGAGATCAGGGTGGCGTTCCTCGTTCTCGTCGACCTCGAGGTCGCGGGCCAGTCGCCGGAGCAACGTGGATTTCCCGGCGTTGGTGTACCCAGCGAGGGCAACGAGGTCGAACCCCGAATCCCGGCGACGTTCGCGTCGGTGTTCCTCGGCCTGTTCGATCTGGGCGAGTTCGTCCGTGATCCGGCTGATCTGAGCTTTGATGTCCCGTTCGCGGCTCTCGTCGTACTCACCCAGCCCCATGAATCCGGGGTGTTCGTCGCGTTTTGCGAGGCTCACCTTCGCTTCCACCCGTGGGAGTTCGTAGCGTAATTCGGCGAGTTCGACCTGCAACTGAGCCTTTCGCGTCTGGGCGCGCTGGCCGAAGATTTCGAGGATGAGCGTGAATCGATCGATCACCTCGACACCTTCAGGGAGGAGTTGACCGAGATTGTACGTCTGATAGGGGCCGAGCCGGTTGTCGAAGATCACCGTCTGTGCGCCCGTTCGCCCCACTGTCTCGGCCAGTTCGGTCGCTTTTCCTTCCCCGATCTGGAGGGCTGGGTCGGCCTGTCTGACCTGGGTGACCTCGCCGACGACCGTGTAGCCGGCGGCTCGAGCCAGATCCGTGATCTCTTCCGTTTCCGCCACCCCCGAATCGACGCGTTTCGCGACGAGAGCGAGTGTGTCGTCGTCCGTATCCGAATTCGTGTCTGGAGTCATGCAAGAAGCTGTGTGTGGTCGGTGGCCACGTCGCTGAACCAGGTCGATCGACGAGAGCAGCCGCTCGAGCGATCGCCAACGAATCGTCTCGAGGAACCGTACTGAGCGAGCCCCGAAAGCCACCAGGAGGGAGCCACGTCAGGGATGCCGGCCGGTCACCTCCGTTCGACTGGTGCTGTCCATACGATCGAGTACGTCGGGAAGACTCTTGAATGCCGTGGCGAATCACCAGGTTCGTACTCGCGTCGACGACCGACACACGCGATACGAACCGGCGCAATTTTTACCGTCCCCTGACGACCCTCCAGTATGACACGCCCGGCAGCGCTCGAGGCCGAAGACGAGCCACGAGCGATCGACACCCACGCTCACCAGCCGACCAGCGAGTTCCTCCACGACGCTGGCGGCGAGATGATGCGCGACGCAGCCGAGCGATTCGGGGCCGACCTCGAGACCGACACCTACGAGAACATGATCGCGGAGTACCGAGAGGCGGGCGTCGGCCGCGCAGTCCTCCTCGGCTGGGACGCCGAGACGAACACCGGAAACCCGCCGGTTCCGAACGACTACGTCGCCGAGGTGCGCGACACCTACACCGACTTCTTCATCGGGTTCGGGTCGGTCGACCCGCTGAAAGACGACTGCGTCGAGGAGGCCATCCGGTGTGTCGAGGATCTCGATCTCTCGGGATTCAAATTCCAGCAGATCGCCCAGGGATTCGACCCGTCCGACCCCGATCACGAACCGCTGTGGGAAGCGATCGAAGACCTGGGTGTTCCGGTCGTCTTCCACGGCGGCAATTCGACGCTCGGAGCCTGTGCCCCCGGCGGTCGTGGCCTCAAAATCAAGTACGGCAACCCGATGTTGATCGACGACGTCGCCGCGAACTTCCCCGACCTCCAGATCCTGATCGCCCATCCAGCCTTCCCCTGGGAACGCGAACAGCTCGCCATTTGCCAACAGAAGGGGAACGTCTACATGGATCTCTCGGGCTGGATGCCCAAATACATCGACGACCAGATGCTCCACTACGCGAAGACGCTGCTCGCCGACAAGGTCATGTTCGGCACCGACTACCCGATGCTCGAGCCCGACCCCTGGCTCGAGCAGTTCGGTGCCCTCGAGTTCCCCGAGGACGTTCAACGAAAACTCCTCTGGGAGAACGCGGAGTCGTTCCTCGGACTCGAGTGACATTCGAAGTACCACAGTGAGCGGTACGGACGCTTACGTGATACTATCGATATCCGCATACTCTCCTGACGGAACTGTCTCTGACGAGACGCGAGCGACAGCGATCGTTTCCACGAGTGAAATGAACTCGTTTGGGTCAACTGGTTTCACAAAATATCCCGCTGCCCCCAGGTGATACGTTTCGAGAACGTGATTATTGGATTGCGAACCGGTAAGAACGATAAATGGAATTGCGGAAAAATCAGAGTCATCCTGTACCTGTCCGAGAACCGCTCTGCCGTCCCGTTTTGGCACGTTCAGATCCAGCAGGACGAGATCCGGTCGTTCCGTCGATTCGTACCCGTTGCGTTGAAACAGATAGTCGAGGGCCTCTTCTCCATTATCAAGGACGGTTACGAAACAGTCGACACTACTTTCGGCGAATCCAGCCTCGATCAGCCGAACGTCGCCACGGTTATCTTCGATCACCAGCACCTCCAGCGGTTCGTCGTCCATGGTACGGTCTTACGTGGAGTGCGGGAGGGTGAAGTAAAACGTCGTCCCATCCCCTGGCTCACTATCGACCCAGATATCTCCGTCGTGATGATTGACGATCTTTCGACACAGTGCAAGACCGAGTCCCGTTCCCTGGTATTCCTCGTTCGAGTGCAGGCGATTGAATATCTCGAAGATCTGATCGACGTACGCCGGATCGATGCCGATCCCGTTATCGGAAACGGAGAAGACACAGCGATCGCCCTGTTGAACGGCGGTGATCTCTACCTGCGGTGGCTCGTCACCACTGTACTTGATCGCGTTCGAGAGGAGATTCGAGAAGAGCTGCTCGAGTTGCTGTGCGTTGCCCTCGACGGGAGGCAACGCGTCGACGTAAACCGTTGCATCGGTCTCATCGATTCGAACCTGCAGGTCGGTCAGCACGTCATCGACGATGTCCTCACACGAGACCGGTTCGAACGCCGAGTCGTCCATGTCGACTCGGGAGTAGGTCAGTAACCCTTCCACCATCTCTCGCATTCGATCGGAACCGTCCACGGCAAAATCGATAAACTCGCATGCCTCGTCGTTGAGCTCGTCCGCGTACCGGGACTCGAGCAACTGAAGGTAGCTCGAAATCATTCGCAACGGCTCCTGGAGATCGTGTGAGGCGACGTACGCAAACCGCTTGAGTCGGTCGTTCGATTCCTCCAGTTCCTGGATCGTGTCGTTCAGTTCGGCTCGTGCCTCGGAGCGATCAACCAGCGTGTTCAGCATTCGTTCGACCTCTCGTATCGACGTATTTGTATCGAAGAATTCCTCAGGTGGGGTGTAATAGAAGTTGTGACAGATCGTGTCTTTGTACACGATGTGTGGATGCGTTCGGATGACGTCCACGAGCGTTTTGGGCGGAATCGAATTACAATCGTAGTGACATAGTGCGATACAATCCTCTCCCTGAAAGAGATTGTTCACCTTGCTTTCATAAATCATGAACTCCTCGATCGTCGCATGCTCGTCGAGGATAAAATTCGTGTTCGCGGTGACGCGAAGCCCAGGGTACTCCGCTTTCGCTTCCTCGATACAATCGGCATAGAGCGAAAGCATATCATCGGAATCGAACTGGCCAGACCGAAGGTAGGTTTCCTCGAGTGAGTGAAACGTCAGTTGGCCCGATTCGACAGCACCGTCGATGTCGACGTCTCCACCACGAAGTTCCGAGAGAACCGTAGACTCTGAGAGCGTATCGATGACGTACATGACGCGTTCGCCCTGCTCGAGACCCTGACGAATAAACGGCGTAACAGTGGCGAATCGCTCCTCGAGAGACGTATAGAACAACGCAATATGCTCGCAGGTTTCGAATTCGTCGAGTCCATCGAGCGGTTCGATCGTCCCGTCAAACTCGGGGCTCGTCCGAAGCGCTTCTAATCCGGATTCGACGGTCAGCGACCCTGCGCTGTGGGGTGTCTCTGGTCGAAATCCCTGCTGGAGGCCCCGATTTGACTCTTGACTCATCATCGGGACAACGGGAGTAACCGATAAGAATCCTTCGACCCAACCCACTGACAAATATGGCGATGCTGAGAATATAACGTTGATCAATTGATTACTGGGGTGGGTTCACACCGACTTCAATTGGAGCGATGCGTCTCCAGAATGACACTCAATAAATACGACACTACAGGTCGGCAAACCATAGCAGGTGCCAACCGGTGAACCGCAACCGGTTTGTGATCGCTGAACCGATACTCGAGTATCATGCGCTCTCTCGCTAGCACCGTGCACGGTCGCCAGTCCGGGCTCGCTGCAGCGATCGGTCTCGTTACTCCAGCGAGTATACCCGGCTTGCCCGAACTCACTGTCATACTCTTTATATTCGTCGTGATGATCGTCATTCCCCTGATTCTGATCGGCGTCGTCCTCTTCGTCGTCAGGCGACGAGCGCCGGGACTCGAGGAGTTGACGGCTCAGAACGACACCGACGACGAATCGGAGTGATTCAGCGTCAGCGTATCGCCGTCTCGGGCCGTTGGCTTCGCCTTCACCGGGAGTGCCGACGACCAGCATCGTCCATTCAAGAGGGATCGTTGTAGACACGTACTGCCGAGCGTTCGCCACGGGGTAGGCGCTCGGCGGTACATTGGTACACCATGCCCTATCACACCGCGAGCACCGTATCGACGACGAGCATCACCGCGAATCCGGCCAGAAACGCTGCCGTCGCCGTATCCGCATAGCCGTGGCCGTGGCTCGAGGGTACGAGTTCCCGAAACACGACGGCGATCATCGCGCCCGCAGCGAACCCCGCCGCGACGGGGAAAACGCCGGTGACGAGTGCGACCAGTGCGAACCCGACCGCGGCAGCGATCGGTTCCGGCACGCCACCCGAAAGCGTCGTGTAAAAGATCGTTTTAGGGGCGGAGACGCCCGCTCGAGCCGCAGGGACGGCCATTGCGAATCCGTCGGGTACGTTCTGGATGGCAATGGCCGTGGCGATGGCAAAGCCCAGTGCCGCGTCCCCGCTGGCGAACGCGATGCCGACGGCCAACCCCTCGGGCACGTTGTGGATCGTGACGGTACTTCCGACCAGGAGTGCACGCCGAAGGTCGTCGGAATCACGTTCCTCCTCCCCGCCGGCATCGTCAACGTCTCCGACTCCGTCAGCGTCTCGAGCCACCTGTGGCTCGGGATCGACCCCCGGCTCGACGAGCGTCGTCCCCTCGAGTTCCCGCTGGTGTTCACGAAACCGAAGGTGGAGGTGAGGGAGCGCGGCGTTCGTGATCAGCAAGAACGCTCCGCCGGCGACCAGCCCGGCGACGACTTCGAATGGCGTCCCGAGTTCCAGACCCGGCACGACGAGCGCGAAGACGGCCGCGCCGACCATGACCCCGGCGGCGAACCCGAGCGCCCCGTCGTACAGACGGTGGCTCACCCGGTCGGTGATCAACACCGGGAGCGCTCCAACCCCGGTCGCACAGCCGGCGAGCGTCGCGATCAGGACGACCTCGAGAATCGTTACCATCGTATCTCACACGGCAGTCGGCTCCTTTGAGGCTGGTTGCGCGCAGTTTTCACCGGTTCGGCTCGACGTAGTCGTGGACAGGGAGACATCGGCCGTCACTTCGAGCCTCGCTCGAGGCGCTGTTGTCGATCGGTAGTCGCCGACTGTGCTGTTCGTATTCGACCGGGTCGCTCCTCATCGGCGTGTGCTTGCTCGATGAGCGCGCGACTCGCCTCGAGCGTGTCAGTTTCGAGCAACCGCTCGAGTTTCTGCTCGAACTGCTCGTCCGAAAGCTCACCGCGGGCGTATCGCTCCCGAAGGAGGTCGTAGACGTCCACCACGGTAGGTCGATTCTGTGCATCCACCGTCGACGTGGGTGCGGACTGCCCATCGCGATCCGTGTTGGAGGAATCGGATTTTGCGGCCGACGCCCGCTCGAGCGGGGTCGGGTGCGCATTCTCGAGGGATCCCTGTGTAGACGTCGCGTCCCGCATCAAGACCGGGGACGTCACCAGCATCGGGAGCAGACAGGCCAGCCCGATCGCAGCGACAACCCCAATCGCGTAGCCGATCCAGCCAACGCCGAGTGCGCCGAGTGTGGCGAACGCGAGAAACCCGAGCACGGCTCCAAAACAGCCGCTGAGAGTGACCAGCTTGCGGTGGTGACGAGGGAGGTACGATGGCGAGGCTTCTGACACAGACGTTCGACGAGTACTACGCTTCGCTGACTGGTAGGTGTTTTGGGAATCGTCGCCGTTCGTCCGGCGTTCGGCGTTCGGCAGTGCCTGGTGCCGGGGCTCGAGTCGATCGTGAGTGTCGGGATCAGTTCGAAGCGATCGTTAGTGCCGGGATCAGTCGTCGTTGGCCTCGGCTTTGGCGTCCTCCTGGCTCGAGTCAGGTGAACTCGCCATCCGTTCGTCGATCACGTCGATGGAGATGCCAGCATCCATCCCACGGCCACGGTCGGCATCACCGAATCCGGCGCTGAGGACGCGAGTGAGTGCGTCTTCGACGTCCTCATCGAGTTCCGTGATCCGGTCGGACTCGACTTCGATAACGAACCCGGTGGTGATATTCGGTGAGGTCGGCAAAAAGAGCACTTCCCGGTCGTCGTCGGTCGTCTTCCCCGTCTTGAACGCCGTCATCCGCAGGCCGTTCCAGGTCTCGAGCTTGACGGGTTTTTGAAGGGAATCCTGTTCACCGAAGGCAGTTTCGGCGGCCATCTTCGACGCATTGTAAACGACCCGAAGGCCGGGAACACGGTTAGCGAGATTGTCGAGGACGCGCTCGAGTAGCCCACCGACCGTCGTCCGCATCAGGTACCCCATCGAGAGCGTGAGGATGATGAACACTGTGAGGACGACGACGACGCGGAGGAACTGGGCAATCTGTTCGCGAGTACGGCCAGCCCCCTCGAACGCCCCGTCCGGAATCAGCGGCGTGAGGACGTCGGCGTCGAGGATCAGCCCGGGCGTGACACCGGCGATGATCCCGTACAGCCAGTAGAGAATGTAAAGGGTGATGAGGATGGGGCCGAGGACGATCAGCCCGCTCGCAAAGTCCCGTTTCCACGAGGTCATGTGATGGGAGTCACACTACGGGGTTATCAGCCCTTCCCTTTGTCAGCGGCCACAGAGACGTTTGGGTCGATTCAGTGGGGGCGTCGTCACGTACCGTCGGTCGATCAGAAGGGAACAGTCGGTCGGTCACAGGGAAACAGTCGATCGTTCGCAATGGAACAGTCGGTCACTTCCAACGAGGCCGTTGATCCGACGGCACAGGGCCGTCGATCGGTTGTACATTCAGCCGCTCAGCGACCGAGAACCGCTCGAGCGGCAAACAGCAGGTTCTCTTTGCGTTCCATCACGCGGCGATAGAAGTACGATTTCCAGCGGCCGCCGTAGGGAACGTACTGCCACATTTCGTACTCCGCGGCGAGTTCCTCCTGGGTGTCCTCGCGAACCCCCATCAACATCTGCAGTTCGAACGGAGTACCGTGTTCCTCGTGGAGGGAGGTCGCGTACTCGATCATCTCCGGATCGTGGCTGCCGACGGCGACGCCATCCTCGAAGTGCTCGAACGCGTACGCGAGCAACTCCCTGTAGACGCGGTCGACCTCGGCTTTGTCCTTATAGGCGATTTCGGCCGGTTCGTTGTAGGCCCCTTTGACGAACCGGACTTTCCCCGGGAGTTCGGCCAACCGTTCGACGTCCTCGCGGGTTCGCTCGAGGTTCGCCTGGACGCAGACACCGACACCGCCGTCGTTTTCGGTCGTCAGCTCCTCGAAGGCGTCGAGGGTGACGTCCGTTGTCGTGTGATCTTCCATGTCGATCCAGACGAACACGTCGCGTTGGGCGGCTTCGTCGACGATTTCCTCGAGGAGGGCGCGGAATACGTCCTCGCCGAGGTCGAGGCCGATCTGGGAGGGTTTGACCGAGATACAGGCGTCGAGATCCGACGTGGCAATGTCCCGAACCAGCGTGCGATACTCCGCTGCATCGTCCTCGGCGGGCGCTCGGGAATCGTAGTGTTCGCCCAGCAGGTTGACGATGGCTTTGATCTCCCGTTCGTTTAGCGATCGGACGTGCTCGAGTGCGGTTGCCGGTTCCTCTCCGGCAACGAATCGGCTCGCAACAGGCGGGATCATAGTTAAACGTGTGCAGTCCTCTTATTTGGCAGTTTGTGATTCGTCCGGGTCGATAGGTATCCGACAACCGCTGGAGGAACCACCCGTGATTAAGAGCCAGCACCTCGTTCGGGCCGATATGGCAGTACTCGAGACGATCGGTGTCGCCTTCTGGGTGATGTTGCCCGCATACGTGCCGAACAATGCAGCCGTTCTCGCCGGGGGTGGCCGACCGATCGATGGGGGTCGAGAGCTGAACGGGCGGCGTCTGCTGGGTGACGGGAAGACCTGGCGGGGAACCGCCGCCGGAATCGTGGCCGGGTTGCTTCTCGCTGGTGGGCTGACGATGATCGCCGCTGACGTCAGTGGCACACTCGGATTCGAGGTGCCGACGTTTACCCCGTGGGCGGCACTCGGGCTGGCCGGCGGGGCGATGCTCGGTGACATACTCGCGTCGTTTCTCAAGCGCCGAACCGGGCGGCAGCGGGGAGCAATGTTTCCGGGACTCGATCAACTCGACTTCGTCGTCGTGTCGCTACCGCTGACGGCGCTGCTCGCAACTGACTGGTTCCTGACCTGGTTCACCCTGGGAGTGATCCTCGTCATCGTCGTGCTCACGCCAATTCTGCACGTCGGGACGAACATGATCGCGTACAAATTGGGGCTGAAAAACGAGCCCTGGTAGCGTCACCTCCACAGCGCTGATCGTTGTCGTCACCTACCGCTGATCTCCCCTGAAATGACCGATCGCCAGCACTTCGGTATGACAGTCCTCTCTCAATCGGTCTCTTCGACGAGCGTCACGACGGGTTGATCTGCCTTACGCATCACCTCGTGTGAGACGCTCCCGAAGATCGCCTGTTTCGCCGGTGCCTGTTTTCTGCCACCGACAACGATGTACCGCGGATCGAGTTCGTCGGACGCCTCGATGATCGTCGGAGCGGGGTCACCGATCGCCCCCTGCGTCTCGACGCGGTCGGTGTGCCCGTCGCCGACGACACGGTTGACGATGGAGCGAACCTCGCTCGCGATGGACTGGACTGCCTGGTCGGGCGTGAATTGATTTTCGAACTCGTCGGGGAGTTCCTCCCGGCTCTGGATGCGCTCGTCGTACTCGCTCTCCGTGAGTACCGAGAGCACGACCAGCGTGTCGTCGTAGGTGGTCGCGAGGTCGTAGCCGACGGTTATGGGTCGCTCCGGCGCTTGCTCGAGGTCGACGGTGGTGAGGATCACCATACGGGTGCGCTCCACAACCAGTCTCTTGATCTCTTCGCCACCCAGAAGGGCGAGGTTTCACGCTTGAGATACTGTAGTTTAAACACTACACTAACTGAAGTATTGTAGTTCGAACGCTGCCCGATCCTCATCATATAAATAAATGAGCGTACTCTGTCCGCGCATGGACACCGACCGTGTTGCGATCATCGGCGCGTCGATGACCCAATTCGGCCAGCGGGAGGCGTGGATCCGAGACCTCCTCGCCGAGGCCGGCATCGCGTGTCTCGAGGACGCGGGCGTCGAGCCGAGCGACGTCGAGCACTGCTACGTCTCCAATATGTCGAGTGGTGAGTTCGAAGGGCAGGGCGGCATCATGAACATGCTCGCCCACGACCTCGGGCTCCTGCCGGCGTACACCCAGCGCGTCGACCAGACCAGCTCGAGCGGCGGTGCGGGCATCTACGCCGCCTGGCAGTCGATCGCCAGCGGAGCCAGCGAGATGACCCTCCTCGTCGGTGGCGAAAAGATGACCCACCGGACGACCGGCGAGTCGACGGACATCATCGCCTCGATCACCCACCCCGAGGAGTACAAACACGGCGTCACCCTCCCCTCCTTCGCGGGGATGACCGCCCGCCACTATCTCGAGCGCTTCGACGCCCCGCGAGAGAGCCTGGCGAAGGTCGCCGTCAAGAACCACAAAAACGGCGTCGACAATCCCCACGCCCAGTTTCGAAAGGAAGTCGGTCTCGAGACCGTGCTCGAGTCACCCATCGTCGCTGACCCCCTTCGACTCTACGACTTCTGTCCGATCACCGATGGATCGGCAGCGCTCCTGTTCTGTTCCGAGTCGGTCGCCAGGGAGTACACCGACGAATACGCCATCGTCTCGAGCGTCGCCGGCGCGACGGATACCCACGTCGTCCACGAGCGACCCGATCCGACCATCATGAACGGCGTCGTCGAGAGCGGCCGGGCGGCCTACGAGATGAGCGGCTACGACCCCGAGGACGTCGACGTCGCCGAACTCCACGACATGTTCACGATCCTCGAGTTCCTGCAGATGGAGGGCCTCGGCTTCGCAGACCACGGCGACGCCTGGAGGCTAGTCGAAGCGGGGGAAACCGAGCGCGACACTGGCGACCTCCCGATCAACACCTCCGGCGGCCTCAAGTCGAAGGGCCATCCACTCGGGGCGAGCGGGGTCGCTCAGGGCGTCGAAATCTACGAGCAACTCGTCGGCGAGGCCGGCCCGCGACAGGTCGACGCGGATGTTGGCCTGTGCTGTAACGTGGGTGGGTTCGGCAACTGTGTAATCACGACGATCATGGAGGTGGGCGCATGACGGGTGCGGACGGAGCGGACGGAGCGGACGGAGCAAGCGGAGACCACGGAGCAAGCGGAATCGACGACGAACCCGACCAACCACCGATGGAGGCCGTTCGCTACGCCGATGGAACGATCGGGTTCCCCCGACACCATCTCGGCCTCGACGGCAACGAACCGGTCGAGACGGTCGACCTCAGCGAGTACACCGCTACCGTCGTCACCTGGACGACCAGCACCGCCACGCCGCCGGGCGTCCGCGAACCGAACCACCTCGCAATCGTCGAGTTCGACCTCGAGGAACTCACCGACCCGGACGACCCACCCGTACGGGCGCTCGGCCAGCTCACGACGGGCGACGTCGAGTCCGGCGACACCGTCCAGCCGGTGTACGCCGAGGAACTCCGCGAGCCGGGTGTCGGCATCAAACTCACCGAGAGCCAGGCCTGGGACGGCTTCCGGTTCGAGCCGGTCTGACCCATTTTGGGGTTCGACTCGAAACGGAATTCTGATTCGACGGATATACGGCCTCTATATGGTTTTCTTCGCCGCACTCGAGGGGTCGACCCTCACCGACCACCAGTCACGCACAGCCCGTTCACGTCACCGACTGCCGGTGGCAGTCGTATCCGGGTCGTCGCTGTCGTCGTCGGTACCGTCGGTGCTGTCGTCGTCGGTACCGTCATTGCCGTCACCGCTGGAAGCGACATCACTGGCACCATCGCCGTCGTCTGCAGACGCGCTCGACTCAGATTCGCCCGCCTCGCCATTCGCCTCCTCGCTCTCGTCAGTCTCGTCACTCGAGGGGGCGTACTGATCCTTTAGCGTCTCGAGTTCGGCGTCGACGTCGACGTCTGCCGTGTTCGTCCGGTGGTCGTCCACGTCGGTGGTATCGTCCGACTGAGCGGATCCGGATTCGATATCGATCCGGGTAGCAGATCCGTCGAATTCACTCTCGCGTGAGTGCGTCTCCGCTTCGAGCGACGCCAGTCGCTGATCCAGATCGGCTCGCAGGCGCTTGGCGTCCTCGAGCAGCGTTCGTGTGCGGTCGTCTGTCTCGATCGAGCCGCCGGAAACCGCATCCTGCAGTTCGTTCAGCGCCCGGTCGAGATGTGAGAGCGTCGCCTCCCGAAGTTCCTTCGAGCGACGTTTCGTTCGATCGGCCGCATCACCCGCAGCGTCGGTCGCTGCACCGCGGGCCGTGCGTTCGGCACGAGCGACCTTGAGCCCCCGCTGGAGGGCTTTCAGCGCTCGAACGTTTGCCTCGAGCAGTGCGATGAGCGCCGGAATCGCGATTTCGTCGCCGAACCGAGTTACCTCTCGAGGGGTTGGCGGCCGTAACGGCGGTCGTCGCGGCCCCTGTGCGTCGAGTTCCTCCCGCAGTAACTCCAGGGTTGCGGTCAACTCACGGATTGCCGCAGCGAGGTCGTCGTTCCGGTCGTCCATACCCCTACTGCGTGCCCATCGGTCAAAAAACGGCCGATACCCACGATGGTGCCCGTTCGATGGACCGACACCCGAACATATTCTAACAGAAAATACTAATCTTAGCTCCAATTTGCCGGAATATTTATGGTCGTAGGCTGTGATAGTGAAAGTGGATGCAGACTGAGCCAGGTGTCGACGGGTCAGACAGTTCGACGTTTGCCCAGACGCTCGAGAGCCTCAAGCGGGAGGGGAGCAACATCTTGATCGTCGGGGCGAGCGCGACGGTCGCCCACGAAGCGATCTGCCAACGCTTGCTCGGTGATCTCTCCGATCGCGATCGGTATCGTCTCACCGTCACCGGGGAAGGGGTAACCTATCGAAGCCAAGCCTGTCACCACGACCACGCAGGTTCCAACACGCACGTCGTCGCGTACCCAGATCGCCCGACGATCGCCGATACCGACACATCACAGAACCCGCTCGGGACGTTTGGCGCCGATTTCATCGACGCAATTCGTGAGATCGACGCCGAGGCCAACGGACTCGAGCCCGCAGAATTGCGCGTCTGTGTCGACTCGCTAGTCCCGCTTCTAAACGAGTATGACACCGAAACCGTGTTCAAACTCCTCCACCTGACGAGTGTCAGCGTCAAAAACGCCCACGGGATGGGCCACTACCATCTCCCGGTAGCGCGCGATCACGATGCCGTCAATCTCCTGGAGCCGTTGTTCGATGCGATCGTCGAAGTTCGCACTCGTGGTGAACGAACCGAACAACGCTGGCACCTCCACGATCAGCCGACAACGAGCGACTGGCTCGAGTTGTAACCGTACCAGCTCGCTTCGAACTCGTCACTTGCTCGTGTTAGATACGTGATATCGACAGGATCCCACGTTCGTGACAACGGTTAACTCGCTAGCCACCAACCCTCGAGCATGCGCGCTGCAGTACTCGAGGGGTATGGCGATCCACTCGTCGTCCGTGAGGTCGACGACCCCAATCTCACGCCGGAAGGCGTCATTGTAGCGGTCGAAGCCTGTGGAATCTGTCGGAGCGACTGGCACGCCTGGCAGGGACACGGCGAGTGGGCGGACGACCAGGTACCGATCGGGCAGATCCTCGGCCACGAACCGGCAGGTCGAGTCGTCGAGGTCGGTTCGCGCGTCTCTTCAGTTGCCGTCGGTGATCGGGTCGCGATCCCGTTCAGCCTCGGTGAGGGAACGTGTCCCCAGTGTCGGGCCGGTCACGGCAACGTCTGTACGGACGGATACGCACTCGGGTTCGAAGCCAGCGTGCCGGGTGCGTTCGCCGAACGCATCCACGTCCCCCACGCCGATTTCAACGTCGCTCGCGTACCCGACGGCGTTCCGGCCGATGCCGTCGCCGCTCTCGGCTGTCGGTACGTCACGGCCTTTCACGCCCTGGCCCACCGGGCCGACGTCGGCGGCGGGGACTGGGTCGCTGTCCACGGCTGTGGCGGTCTCGGTCTGGCCGCCGTCCAGATCGCCGATGCCCTCGGCGCGAACCCCATCGCCGTCGACGTTCGCGAGGAACCACTCGAGCGAGCCGCTCGAGTCGGGGCGCGGGTCACCCTCGATGCGAGCGACCTGGACGAGACGACGACCGTTCCGTCGGTGATCGAATCCGAGACGAACGGCGGCGCACACGTCTCGATCGACGCCCTCGGACGGGCGGAAACCTGTCGAAACAGCCTCGAGTGTCTCCGGCCGCGGGGGACGCACGTCCAGCTCGGGTTGACGACCGACGTCGAACGGGGTGAGGTACCGTTACCCGTCGACGGGATGATCTTCGGGGAGATCACGTTCCTCGGCTCTAGAGGAATGCCGCCTTCGCGCTACGGCGAACTGTTACGGATGATCGACTCGAGCGCGCTCGACCCGTCGGTGCTCGTCACCCGACGGGTGAGGCTCGAGGACGTGTCGGATCGCCTCGAGGCGATGACAACCTACGATACCGAAGGGATCGAAGTCGTCACGGAGTTTTGAACACGACCCTGGACGCTCGGCGACGTCGGACGACCCGTTCACTTTCACTCCGGTGGCCAAACCCTCTTAGGCGCCCGGTACCCAGGGCAGTATAATGCCCGAGGACGACCTGTCGCTCCCCGCCGACGGGTTGCCGTTCGATCCCGAAACGACTTCGATCGACGACCGCGAGGTGTTCGACCTGCTCGAGCCCGCGATTCGTTCGTGGTGGCTCGAGCGTTTCGGCGAATACGTTCCCGAGAACGGCGGCTTCTTCACGCCGCCACAGAAGGGCGCCATTCCGCGGATTCACGACGGGACGAACACATTGATCTGTGCCCCCACGGGTTCCGGAAAGACCCTGGCGTCGTTTACGGCGATCATCAACGAACTGTACAGACGTGACCGCGATGAAGCGGACTTGGACGTAGACGGAAACGGAGATGGAGACGAGTGCGAGGGCGAGGGAGGGGATGGAGATGAGCGCGGGGACGGAAATGGAAACGAAGGCGGGGTCAAGGACGAAGATGGAGACGAGTGCGAGGACGAGGGCGGCCTCGAGAACACCGTCTACTGCCTCTACATCTCCCCACTCAAATCGCTGGCCAACGACATCCATCGCAATCTCGAGGTGCCACTCGAGGGGATCGAATCGATCGCCGCGGATCGGGGCGAATCAATGGGGGAGATTCGCCACGCGATTCGCCACGGCGACACGGGGTCGAGCGAGCGACAGGCGATGCTCGAGACGACGCCACATATCCTCAACACGACACCGGAGACGCTCGCTATTTTGCTCAACGCCCCGAAGTTCCGGGAGAAGCTGCGATCCGTCGAGTACGTCATCGTCGACGAAATCCACTCGCTGGCGGCGAACAAGCGGGGCACCCACCTGTCGGTGAGCCTCGAGCGCCTCCAGACGATGGTCGACCACGAGATTACGCGGATCGGCTGTTCGGCGACGATCGAACCGCTCTCGCGGGTGGCCGAGTTTCTGGTCGGCTGTGAACCCGCTGACGCAGATATCGGCGACGACACAGACCGGGTGCCTCGAGACTACGACATCGTCGACGCTCGCTTCGCTCGCGAGTTCGACCTCCAGCTCGAGTGCCCCGCGGACGATCTGATCAACACGCCACGAGACCTGGTTCAGGAGCGATTTTATCGACTCCTCCACGAGCACATCCAGGAACACACCAACACCCTCGTCTTCACGAACACTCGTTCGGGCGCTGAACGCGTGTTACACAACCTCCGGGAGCGCTTCGAGGCGTACGACGAGGACAACTCCGGCTGTCACCACGGCAGCCTCTCGACGGACGTTCGCCAGCGAATCGAACGCAAGCTCAAGGACGGCGACCTGTCGGTGGTAACGTCCTCGACCAGTCTCGAACTCGGGATCGACATGCCCCACGTCGATCTGGTGGTACAGGTCGGCTCGCCGAAATCGGTCGCCGCACTCCTCCAGCGGGTTGGCCGTGCCGGCCACCGCGTCGGCCAGACCGTCACCGGTCGAGTAATCGCCCTCGACAGGGACGAACTCCTCGAGTGTGCGGTCATGCTCGAACGGGCAGCGGAGGGGTTCGTCGATTCGGTGTCGATTCCCGAAAACGCCCAGGACGTCGCCGCCCAGCACGTCTATGGAATGGCTATCGCGAAGGTACGTCCGGAAGTAGAGATTCTCGAGACGCTCCGTCGTGCGTACCCCTATCGAGAATACAGCGACGAGGAGTGGGAGCACCTTATGGCGTATCTCACGGCCGAATACGCGGGCCTCGAGGATCGGAACGTCTACGCGAAGGTCTGGCGGGACGAGAACGATCCACCCGACGGCGACTATTACTACGACGCCTTCCCCGTCGGTGAGTCCCTGATGGGCAAACGCGGTCGGCTTGCGCGAGTGATCTACATGACCAACATCGGGACGATCCCCGACTCGTTTACCTGCGGCGTCCACACCCGGGCGGACAACGCGTGGGTCGGCCAACTCGACGAGGGGTATCTCGACACGCTCGAGAAGGGCGACGTGTTCGTCCTCGGCGGCGACCACTTCGAGTATCGCTACCGGCGCGGATCGAAGGTGTACGTCGATCGTACCGCCTCCCGCCCGACCGTTCCCTCGTGGTACGCAGAACGGCTCCCGCTGTCGACCGATATGGGCTATGCGATCCTGGCGTTCCAACATACCCTCCTCGAGCACTACGAAACCGGCGGCTCCGCTCGCGTCCGTGCATGGCTTCGCGGGTTCCCGCTCGACGACTCGAGCGTCCGGGCCATCTCGCGACTCGTCGACTATCAGTGTCGTTACGCCGATCCGGAGAGTTTGAGTACCGTCGACCGACTCGCGATCGAGGTCGAACGCGATCGAGACGAATACGAGCGTCACTACTACGTCCACGCCTGTTACGGTCGTCGGGTCAACGACGGCCTTTCGCGACTGCTGGCGTACCGGTGCGCCCAGGAGGCGACCGCCGACGTCCGGGTCGCCGTCGCCGACAACGGGTTCGTCCTCTCGATGCCCCTGAACCGGAAGGTGGATCTCGAGGGGATCATCGACGACCTCGAAGCCGATCGGGTGCGAGCCGATTTACGAGCGGCGCTCTCGGGCACCGACCTCCTCCAGCGCTATTTCCGGATCAACGCGACGCGATCGCTGATGATCCTCAAACGCTACAAGGGCTACGAGAAATCCGCGAGCGAACAGCAGGTCTCGAGCGAAATGTTGCTCGGCTTCGCGGAGGGTCTCGAGGACTTCGCGGTGATCGAGGAGACGTATCGCGAACTGCTCGAGGACAAACTGCACGTCGAGGAGGTCGAACACGTCGTCTCACGGCTCGAGTCGGGCGACCTCGAGGTGTCCCGACGGCTGGTCGACTCGCCGACGCCGCGGGCGTTCGGGCTGGCGACGCTGTCGGCGAGCGACGTAGTGCTGGCCGAGGACGAAGGCGCCGTTTTGCAGGCGTTTCACGAACACGTACTCGAGGAGATCGGTGACGGCCAGCGTGTCCGCCATATCGGCGAGTAGTGTCCCACCGTCGACGTGGAGTGTCTCCCACGCGAATAGTGGTCGGTGAGTATGCCGCGAAACACGCGTTTGTAAGTCGATACTGGAACACGTCCGTGAACCGATACTGGAACGCAGTAGAGCGCCTCGAGCAGTGCCACCGACGGGTCGTTACCACCCCCGGAGCGTGGATTTAATACTCGGTGACGGAAAGTGCCACCAATGGACACTGGGAGCGAGTTTCCACCCACGCTGCCGACGCTGTTTTCACGGGCGCTCACGGGTCGTCCCGATCGAACGGCGCTGATAACGAGTCGCGACACCCTCAGTTACGAAGCGCTCAACCGGCGGTCGAACGCGATCGCACACGCGCTCGTCGACGCGGGGATCGAACCGGGAGACCGAGTGGCAACCGCGTTGTCGAACCGACTTGAGGCCCCGGTCGTCGACGTCGCGATCTACAAAGCTGGTGGGGCACGCCTCCCGATCAATTCCTCCCTGTCGACCACCGAGATCACGTACATGCTGACCGATTCGGGTGCTGATACGATGTTCTGTGAACCCTCACTCGTGTCCGACATCGACGGGTCGACGGACGAACTCCCACTCACACTCAGGTGTGTCGTCGACACTGACGACCCAGCGGACGGCTGGCAAACCCTCGCAGATCTCGAGCACCGAGGTGAGAGCGGGGCACCGCCCACCGTGTCAGCCGAACCAGCATCGATCGCCGGACACTTCTACACCGGTGGCACGACCGGCGAGCCAAAAGGCGTCCTCTACAGCCAGTCGTGTCTCTCGGCGAACTTCGTTGCCCATCTCACCGAACTCGGCTTTTCGGAGACGGATACCGGCCTCGTGTCGACGCCGCTGTCACACTCGGGTGGCACGTTTCTCCAGTCAGGACTGCTTGCCGGCGGAACCGTCTGTATTCAGCGCGGGTTCGAGGTCGAACAACTGGTCGAGACGGTTACGACCCACGACGTGACGTGGACGTTTCTCGTTCCCACGATGCTGTATCGCCTGTTAGACGCCGGCGTAACCGGGGACGACGTCCCATCCCTCGAGCACGTCCTGTACGGGGCTGCGCCAATGCAGTCGGATCGGCTTCGGGACGCACTCGCTCGGTTTGGCTCCATCTTCGTCCAATTTTACGGACAGACCGAGGTGCCAAATCTGATCACGACGCTCGACCGACGCGACCACGCTCGAGCGGTCGACGATAGGGATGGAAACGGCGGTGGCGATGGGAATGACGATGGCGATGGCGACGCCCGGTTGTTGCGCTCGGCTGGCCGACCCTGTTCGTTCGTCGACGTTCGAATCGTCGATCCAACCACCGACGAGGAACAGCCTGCCGGTGAGCGAGGAGAGATCACCGTTTCCTCGCCGTACTCGTTCGAACGGTACCACGACCGGCCCGACGAGACCGCGAAGGTACTCCGAGACGGCTGGGTACACACCGGCGATATCGGTAGATTTGATGAGGACGGCTATCTCTACTTGCTCGATCGACTTCACAACGTGATCGTCACCGGCGGCATGAACGTCTACAGCAGCGACGTCGAGACTGTTCTGGGTAACCATCCAGCAGTCGCCGACGTCGCTGTGATCGGCGTGCCACACGAGGAGTGGGGGGAGGCAGTCCACGCGCTCGTCGTCACACACGAAGATGAACACATCGACGAGTCCAACCTCCTCGAGTTCGCCGACGACCGATTCGCCGGGTACAAAAAGCCGAAGTCGGTCGAAATTGTCGACGACCTTCCGACGACGCCACTGGGGAAACTCGACAAGCAGTCGATTCGAGATTACTACTGGGGGGACAGAGACCGGCGGATTGGCTGAACGCTTACTGTGGGCTTCACTGCCCGTCGTGGTTGCGGACGGTTGTCCATCTCGGTGGCAGACGGCTGTCAGTTCGAGGTGGGGGTCGACGAGAGGAACACCTTTGCATCGGACACTGCCACGAGATCGAGACCGACATCACGATTCCTGGCATTGTTACCTCCCGAATTACCGCCCTGAAATCCGTTCCGCTCGGGCACCGTTCCCTTCAAATATACTACCGTTTCACGAAACGAACAGTCCCCGACAGCGTGAAACAGGTCTTTCACCGAAGTGTTTGGTACCACCACTTTCGTAGGAAGTTGATGGCCCTTCTACTGTCCCATGACCCCGAACGCAGTTGCCGACGGTGGCATCGAAATCCACGCGGCGTACGACGAACCGCACGCGGTGACGACCCAACTCGTACGTGCGGTCGCAGCGATCGACGGCGTTTCCCCATCCGAACTCGACTCATTGTACGACTCCGTCGACCCCGAATCGGTTTCGAAGCTCCTGTCACACGCTGGCGAACACGATTGCCGGCTGTCCATCGAGTTTACCTACGAGGGATATACCATTGCAGTCAGTGATAGCGGCCGTATTCACGTCCGCGATGGCGCACTACCGACTGAACGCTCTGGGGAATCCTCACGGGAGTGACGGAACATGCGAAAACAGGAACTTATCCACCTGCACGCCCTGACACTGGAGATCCGCGCGTACATCGTTGCGCACGAGACGATCCCTGCCGATCCGTTCGAGCAGTACGATCGCTATGGCGTTTCGCCGACGTCGATCCACTACAGCAAAACCCGCCACAAAGAAAGCCTGCAATTGCTCCTCGAGGGACTACACAGGGCGCTCGATCGCGCTTCATCGTCAGCTATTCCCGACGCCGACGCTGGATCTATTCGGTGACTACACTGTGTGGCCGACTGCCGAGCCGAGCGGATCGCGGCTCAATCGAGAGCGGTCGACAGCGACAGTTCCCGATCGACCTGCGTCACCGTCGCGTGCATCCGTTCGACGAGTTCGTCCACCACACCCCGGTCGATCGTCAGCGGTGGCGTGATGAGCGTGTGATCGCCGCGCGTTCCGTCGACGTGACTTCCACTCGGATAGGTCAGAATGCCGTTGTCCAGTCCCGCCTCGAACAACGCGGACTGGAACTCGCTGCCGGTCTGAGCGAGCGGTTCCTTCGTTACGCGATCGGCGACGAACTCGAGGCCCCGCATGAGCCCTTTGCCGCGCACGTCGCCGACGAATTCGTACTCGTCGAACTCCTCGCAGCGCTTGCCGAGGTACGCTCCGACTTCCCGGGCGTTCGCCACCAGGTCGTGATCCTCGATGTACTCGAGGACGGCCAACCCGATCGCGGCCGACGTCGGGTTGAAACAGTAGGTGTGGCCGTGCATGAAGCCGTTCTCGAGCCCCTCGAACACGTCGGAGACGCGGCGGTGGGGCATCGTCGCACCGATCGGTGAGTAGCCGCCGCTCATCCCTTTCGCGCTGGTGATGATGTCGGGGGTGACGTCCCAGTGTTCGATCGCGAAGTTCTCTCCGGTTCGACCGAACCCGGTCATCACTTCGTCGACGATGAAGAGGACGTCGTACTCGTCACAGATCTCCCGGATCCGTTCGAAGTAGCCGTCGTGGGGGCTCGCGGCGGCGTTCGCTGCACCCGTCACGGGTTCGGCGATGAACGCGGCGACGTTTTCCGGCCCTTCGTCCTGGATGAGTCGTTCGACGGCGTCTGCACAGCGGACACCGCAGTCTCGACCCGCTTCGCCGCCACACAGTTCACAGCGGTAGGGTGCGGCGCTCGGCGCTTTCGGGAAGTCCTCGTACAGCGGTTCCATCATCGATTTCCGGGCGGGAAAGCCCGACAGCGCCATCGCGATGCCGGTGTTGCCGTGGTAGCTCCGCCGTCTGGAGATCACCTTGTACTTGCGCTCGTTACCGCGCTCGACGTGGTACTGGCGGGCCATCTTCACCGCGCTCTCGTTGGCCTCAGAGCCGCTCGAGACGAGCCACGTATGCTCGAATCCGTCGGGCGTAAAGTCCGCGATCTTCGCGGTGAATGCCTGAGCAGGCTCGTTCGCGAAGAGCATGCTCGAGGTGTACTCGAGCGTCTCGATCTGTGTTTTCGCCGCCTGTGCGACCTCGGGGACGCCGTGGCCGATGGCGACGTTCTGGTTGCCGGAGATGGCGTCGAGGTAGTCGTTGCCGTCGGCGTCCCACACGGTGTGGCCTTCGCCGCGGACGATGGTGACGTAGTCCTTCTCGAAGACGCGCGGGAACATGCCGCCGAGGTCGGTTCCCGGAGTCGGGTTTCTCGATCGTCGGTCTCGTGTCGTTGGGTCGTCTGTCATGCGTGTTCAGTGTTGGTCTCTGTCGATCGGTTCGCGTTCACTCGTCCTGAATCGGTTGGAGTCGACGCCAGTGCTCGAGGACGGTTTCGCTCCACTCCTCGAAACCCACTTCGTAAACGTAGTCCGTGCCCCGGAGCACGACGTCGGCCGGATCGATGGTTCGCAACATCGCGACCTCCGCCCGCGTCGGCTCTCGGGTCGTTCCCACGTCGTCGGCCACTCGCAGTTCCCACTGCACCTCGTCGTGGACGTCGTCGACGGAGACGTCGGGGTGTGTACTCTCGAGTAGCATCTCGCCGTCGTCGTCGAATCCGAAGACCGCCATGTCGGTGATGACTGCACAGGGGCCGTTGCCGACGAAGCCGAGTTCCTCGCGGTGGCCGGGGTACTCGAGGTGGCCCGGTGCGGTTGTGTAGTCCACGTCGGTGGTGAACGCCCGGCGCTTCTGGCGCATCATCACGACGGTTCGACCGCAAGAGGTCATGATGTCGTTGCTCCCGCCGGAACCGGGGAGGCGTACCTTCGGTCGGTCGTAGCTCTGGTCACCGATCACTACCGTGGAGTTCGTATTGCCGCGACTATCTATCTGTCCCGCGCCGATGATGCCCACGTCGAATGCGCCGCGCTGGTTATCAGTGAAAATTTCGCACTGATCGGTCGCCACGAGCGCGTCGACGCCGAGGACGCTGTCGGAGATAGACTGGACGACCCCCGGTGGGACGGAGCCGATGTACCCCGACTCGGTCACGAGCTGGCAGTTCGGCGCGTGGGTGTACTTCGCGAGGACGCCCGACATCAACGACATGCCGACGCCGATGAACGCCGTTTCGTGATCGGCGATCTCGTGGGCCGCCGTGACGGCGAGGAGTTCGGTGAGCGTGTAGTCCTCGGCGGTCTCGTGGGGTCGATCGACGCCGAGGGGGTTGCCCGGTTCGGTCGCGGCTTCCCGTTCGCTCCCGGATCGTCCAGGCTGTTCGGGATCGTCCGCCGTGGGAATCTCTTCGCTCATCGTCTCACCTCCGCAGGATCGTTGATCTCGCGTTCCATCCGCTCGAGCGTCTCGAGTCGGTCTTCACCGATCTTCTCGAGATAGTCCTCGTGGGGAACGATCCACTCCTCGACCCACTCGAGGAAGTCGTCGCGATTCTGCGATCTGAGGCCGTACTCCCGATAGAACGGTAGGTCGGCGTAGTAGCGGCCGTAACAGTGCCAGGGGTGACAGCCGAACGGCACCTCGGCGACGGCATCGACTGTGTAGAACGGGATGCGCGTCAACTCGGGCGACTCGCGGATCTCATCGGTCGAGACGATCTCCTCGCAGGTGATGACCGTGTGCTCCGCGGCGCGAGCCTTGAGATGGTCGTTGACGACGTTCCCGTGGATCTGTGCGTTCCCGAGCGGATCGCACCGCTGGACGTGGATGATCGCGACGTCCGGGCGTTCCGCGGGTACGAGCGTTAGCTTGTCACCGGATCCGAACGGGTCGTCGATAATCTCGAGAGCGTCGTTGTGTTCGGGAATGTCGGTGCCGAGCATCGACCGGGTGGGGACGAACGGGACGTCCATCGCGCCCGCGAGAAACATCAACGAGGAGCCGAAGTTCGAGACGTCGCGCATCTGCAGGTGGTGGGGGACGTCGTTCTCGACGGCGTTCCGGATGTTGTGGCCCTGCGAGATGAGACTCGTTCCGACCCAGGAGCCGACGTACTCGTCGACGCACCCGGCGCCGACCATGATGTCCAGAAGAGTCGTTCGCGCGTCGTCGAGTACGGTGAGTCCGGACTTCTCCTGACGGACGATCTCGCGTGCGGCCGCCTCGGGATCGCGTCCACCCATCCCGCCGAAGGCGACGCTCGCCCCGTCGTGAACGGAGTCGGCGATTGCGGTCTCGAGATCCGTGACCTTCTCGCGTCCGCTCGGATCGTCATCGGTTCCGTCTCGGTGATCGGTGCCAGTGATCGGGTGTGTCATCGTGGTCTGAAAGGGTCGTAGTCGCGGTCGTTCGTGGGGCGGGTGTGGTGGTCATCGATTTCCCGGATCGGATGTGAGGCGAACTCCTCGAGAACCGAATCGAGTCCATCGACAGCGGCCTCGAGCAACAGTTCGCCGGTCTCTGCGGTAGCCGCCGTTGCATCCCCCATGACGCCGGTCTCCGAGATCGTCGACCACCACTCCATCATCGTGACGGGCGTGGAGTCCTCGGGGCGAGTTTCGCCAGCGAGGTCGAGGTTGTTGAAGTGGCGACTCTCGGGATAGGAAACGTCCCGGACGGCGGCGTCCATGTCGACTCGGTCGGGGTACAGATGCAGGTAGATCGAGGTCTCCATCTCTCCGGCGTGGGCTGACCCCTGTGGGCCGGCCTCGCGCACGGCCGCGGCGACGTCCCGAACCTCCTCGAGTTGCCACCACGAGAGGAATGCACAGTGGACGTCTGGGTACTGGAGGATTACCTGGCGGGTGACGAGTTCGAGCAAGTGGTGGTTCGAGCCGTGACCGTTGACCAGCACGATCTTTTCGAACCCGTGGTGGGCCAGTGACACGCAGACGTCGATGACGTAGTCGACGAACGTCCGCCAGCCGATCGTGATCCCACCCGGGTAGTCCATGTGGTGGGGAAGGTACCCGTGGTCGATCGTCGGAAAGAGGAGGACATCCTCGCGTGCGGCGGCAGCTGGCTCACAGATGGCCTCGACGATTCGACGATCGACGTCCAGCGGGAGGTGGGGGCCGTGATCTTCGGTCGCACCGACGGGGACGAGCACTGTCGCTCCCCTCTCTGCTGCCTCGTCGATCTCGGGCCAGGTGAGTTCGTCGTACCGTCGCGGAGCCGCGTCGGTACCCTCACTCACCGTCGTCCACCTCGTACCCACACCACTCCATCGCGAGGATCGCGAGCGCGAGGGTCAGTTCCTCGAGTTCCTCGACGGGGAGGTACTCGTCGGTGC
This sequence comes from Natronosalvus vescus, assembly GCF_023973145.1. Lineage (NCBI taxonomy): Archaea > Methanobacteriati > Methanobacteriota > Halobacteria > Halobacteriales > Natrialbaceae > Natronosalvus > Natronosalvus vescus. Next base: position 3,534,087 of record NZ_CP099546.1, on the reverse strand, counting down.
CGTGGATGTTGTACGCGCCCGGCCCGAAACAGATCGCCGGCGTGTCGGCCTCGTTGACGAAAAATCGGGTGTCGATACCGCCAGGGAAGCCTTTGGCGTGGCTTTCGCGTCCGAGAACGTCATCGACGACGCGTTCGACGGCGTCGACGATCGGCTCGTCCGGGCCGACCTTCGCCGAACTCCCGCGCCAGCCGAACCACTCGACGTCGGGCGGGTGTTCCGCGAGCCACGGATCTCCCGCGGCGGCCTCACTCACTGTCCGCTCGACGACGTCGTGGATCTCCGCGCGCGTCTCCGCGGGTGCGTGTGAGATCCGTGCTTCGAGGGACGCCTCGTCGGGAACGCTCGAGACCCACTCGCCACCGCGGATCGTCCCGAGGTTGAGCGAGACGGTGTGTTCGTGCCACTCTTCGAAGAGCTCGTCGTGAACGGTCGTCTTGCGCTCGTCGTGGAGGGTCTCGAGTGCGTGATAGATCGGCAAGAGTTTCGAGACGGCGTTCACGCCCGAATCCGTTTCGGCAGCGTGGGCGCCCTTCCCCTCGACGGTCACCCGGAAGTACGAGACGCCATCGTTTGCGATCCAGGTATCGAAGTCCGTGGGTTCGGGGATGACGACCGCGTCCGCGTCGACACCCGCGAGGACGCTCGCGAGCGTCCCGCCCGAACCACCGTACTCCTCCTCGATGACGGTGTTGATCGACAGGTCGCCGGCGAGTTCGATCCCGGCACCCTCCAGGGCCGCCATCGCGTAGATCATCGCGGCGACGCCGCCTTTCATATCCGATGCACCGCGACCGAGCAACCGCCCGTCTTCGACGGAGCCGGCGAAGGGATCGAACGACCAGGCGTCCCGGTCGCCCTCGGGAACGACGTCGACGTGTCCGTTGAACAACAACGATGGCCCGTCGCCCGTTCCCGGTCGAGTGGCGAGCAGGTTCGGTCGATCCCCGTACGGCGTCTCGGGCTCGATGTACTCCTCGTGGCTCTCGAGGCCCTGGACGTCGGTTGGATGAATCTCCTCCACTGCAAGCCCGAACGCCTCGAGGCGCTCCCGGACGCGTTCCTGGGCGGGGCCCTCGTTCCCTGGAATGCTTCGAATCGCCACGAGATCGGTAGCGAATGAGAGGAGTTCATCGCTACAGTCCCCGACGGCAGATTCGACCCGCTCGAGCACAGCTGGATCGACGCTAGTGGGTCGCATTCGACCCCTCCAGCGGTCGCGGCGAACGTGCGTATTGTCGTGTCATCAGTCACCAATTGTCTCTAACAGTGTTAAGCTTTATGCCGGTATTAGTTTATTGCGGTTGGTGTTAATGAACATTTAGCTACCAAGTTTTATTAGGTAGCTGTTCCATGTTATCGTCGTACAATGAGAAAAGTCCGAACGAAGATGGGGATGGATACCAATACCGGCGAACCTGGGCGGAGTCGTCGACACGTGTTACGATCGATCGGTGGCGCAAGTGCCGTTGGCATTGCGGGTTTGGCCGGGTGCATGGGAAGTGACTCGGACGAACCGTTCGTCGCACAGGTCACCGGTGGACACTACATCGACACCTATCAGGAGCAGGTGTTTTCGGGGTTCGAAGACGAACACGACGTCGAAGTCGACGTTCACCAGATCAGCGATCAGTTCGATGGCTATCAGCAGATCCAGCAAGGCCAATCCGACGCCGACGTCTCGATCACCTCCGCGAACACGCTGTACATGGGTGCAGATCAAGGGGTCTGGGATTCGATCGACCCGGACGAACTGGAGAACTACGACAATCTCCTCGAGACGTTCAGGAACCCGATTTACGACGCCGGTGACGATGTCCACGGCGTTCCAACGGTGTACGGAACCGTTGGCATGGCCTACAACCGGGACGAACTCGGTGAATTGGACTCCTGGGAGGCGTGCTGGGACGAGGCAAACGACGGGAACATCACGATGCAGGGAACTGACTTCGTCCGCGTGTTTACGACTGCGCTGTACCTCGGGATGGATCCGAACGACATCGAGGAGAACGGTTCCTACGATGAGGGAATGGCGGCGATCTGGGAGTCGGTTCGTGAACAGCGCGATCTGATCTCCAACTACTGGACGACGGGTGACGAACACGTCCGAATGTTCTCCGAGAACGAGGCGTACGTCGGGGAAGCCTGGGGTGGGCGAATCAAAGCCGCTATCGACGACGGTCACGACCACCTCGATTACGTCGTTCCGGAAGAAGGCGCCTACGGCTGGTCTGACAACTGGGTGATGGTTGCCGATCTCGACGACGACAAGCGAGAGACGGCGTTGGCGTTCTTCGATTATCTGTTGGGCGATGACGTAATGGTTCCGCTGGCGGAAACGCTCGGCTACCCGCCGGCGACCGACGTGACGTCCGACGACATCGAAGCACTCGGCGACTACGATCCCTCCGGAGGCGAACGGCTCACCTTCCTCGACCCGGGATACGAGGACGAACACTCCGACGAGTGGTCCGAGGAGTGGGAGAGCATCCAGTCGGCGTAATCGACGACACCTCATTTAACGACACACCCTGTACACATCATGGCATTTCTTGAGATCGAAGACTTACGAAAGGTGTTTGGCGACACCGTGGCGGTCGATGGCGTCTCGCTATCCGTCGAGAAGGGCGAGTTCGTCACGGTCGTCGGTCCCTCCGGATGCGGGAAAACGACGACGCTGCTCAACGTCGCTGGCCTCCAGACCCCGACCTCGGGTTCGATTACGCTCCGGGGTCGTGACCTCACGAACCTCCCCGCCTACGAACGAGACATCGGCGTCGTCTTTCAGGACTACGCGCTCTTTCCACACAAGACGATCGCCGAAAACATCGCGTTCGGGTTGAAAATGCGTGGCGCCAGCGAGGACGAGCGAGACCGAAAGGTGTCGGAGATGCTCTCGATGATCGACCTCGAGGGCTACGAAGCGTCCTATCCTCACGAGTGTAGCGGTGGCCAACAACAGCGCGTCGCCGTCGCTCGTGCGCTCGCGTTCGACCCCGACCTCGTGTTGATGGACGAACCGCTCTCGAACCTCGACAAGAAGCTCCGCAAAACGATGCGTACCGAACTCAAGCGCATCCAGCGTGAAACCGGTATTACGACGATATACGTCACTCACAATCAGACGGAGGCGCTTTCTATGGGTGACCGAATTGCGGTGATGAACGGCGGAGAACTCGAGCAGTTCACCGATCCGAAAACGGCGTACGAACGACCCGACTCGCCGTTCGTCGCGGACTTCCTCGGGAGCTCGAGTCGAATCGACGGCACGCTTTCACTCGGCAGGGAACCCGAAATCAACGTTGACGGCGCGACGCTTGCCGTCGAGGGCCGCGAAGGGTTTGCCGACGGCGACCGCGTTGCCTCCTTCTTCCGAACTGAACTCGTCACCTTGCAAGCTGATCGTCTCGCGGGAGAGAACGTCTTCCAGGGAACCGTCAAAAGTGTTGACTACCAGGGTCGAGACGCCGTCTACTTCGTCACCGTTCCCGACCTAGAGACGACGATTCAGGCGAGCGGGAACGCCACCGATCGGATGCTCGAACCCGGCGACGACGTGTGGCTCGGGATCGATCCATCGAACGTAATTTACACGCCAGCTCATGGAACAATCACCAGTTCGCGCGACGATACCTCGCCAGTGGAGGCCCAATGACCGGCGGCCACCACGGCGAACCCGGCCACTGGGAGTACGAGCGGCAGGAACTGTTTCGGGTACTCGAGCCGATCGCCCGCGCCAACCTCGAGACGATACAGACCCGTATGGCCGATGCCGACGTCGACGCCCTGATCGTCAACCGCTCGGACAACCTCCGATACCTCGTCGGCTTCGGCCCGTACGACAGTTTCTCGTTGTCTGCCGAACACGGCGCAGTCGTCACCCGCGAGGGCGAACCGACGTTCGTCGCCGCCCCGCGCCTGGCCGCGGATCTCGAGGAACGGCACTGGCTCGAGGATGTGGTCTCGTTCTCGACAGCGTCGGCTACAGCCGCCACCACGTTCACAGCGGTACTCGAGGAGCGCGGCGTCGCCGACGGCGTCGTCGCCCTCGACCCGCATATGGAGTACCGGTTCGTCCGAAAGCTCGAAGCGGCGCTCCCGAACGCGCAGCTGACCGATGGGGGCGACCTGCTCTTTCGGGCACGAACGCACAAGTCAGCGGCCGAAATCGCCCTCATCGAGGAAGGGCTACAGATCGCAGAGCTCGCGATCGAGGCCGGCATCGATGCCGTGGAGGTCGGCGCTCGCGAATGTGAGGTCTCAGGGACGATCATGGACGCCATGATCTCGGCCGGGGCGGCCGGAGCCTACGCCCTCCCGTCGATCGTTAGCTCCGGGGGGCGGTGGTCACGCTGTCAGGAGTTTCCCTCCCAGAAGCGGATCAGGCGAGGCGAGTTCGTTCAACTCGACCAGGGGCCGATGTGGAAGGGGTACTACAGTGAACTGGCCCGGATGGCGTTTCCCGGTACGCCCAGCGACGAGCAGCGCTCGATGTATCAGGCGACGTTTCAGGCGCACGAGGCGGCGATCGACGCGATAGAACCCGGCGCGACCGGGCGCGACGTTTACAGCGCTGCCCGGGACGTCTTCGTCGAGTTCGACTACGAGGAGTGGATGACCGACGGGATCATCGGCCACGGCATCGGCGTCGTGGCCCACGAACCCCCGTACATCGGGCCGACCCAGTCGGTCACGCTCGAGGCGAACACGATCGTCATGATCGAACCGGGTCTGTTCCGGCGGGGCGTCGCCGGCGTACGGTTCGAAGATATGGTGCTCGTCACCGAAAGCGGGCACGAGGTTCTCTCGCGAACCCCACACCCAGACCATGCGAAGTTCGTGTAAGGTGATCGAATGAGTAGTAACACAGCGACACCGACCGCAGACGGTCACGACGGAACGGAATCGATCAAACAGCGACTGATGGAGAGCGAGCGGTTCGGCTACCTCCTCTCGCCGGGGACGGGGCTACTCTGGGTGCTGTTCTTCCTGTTCGTCCCCCTGACGATCATCGTCGCCTTCAGCTTCTTCCGGGCCGGCGAGTTCGGGACGATCATCTACGAACCGACGCTCGAGAACTATCGGCGCTTCGCCGGCGGAACGGTCTACCAGTGGGTGATCATCCGCTCGATCCTCGTGGGGGTGGCCACGACGCTGATCGTGTTGCCCTTCGGCTACGCGCTCGGGTACTTCCTTGGACGAACCAACAGCCGCTGGACGCCAATTCTGCTCGGTCTCGTCGTGGTACAGTTCTGGGTTCCGCTCGTGATCCGAACCTACGCGTGGATTCCGATCCTGGGACGCGAAGGTATCGTCAACGACTTCCTCCTCTGGATCGGTATCGTCAGTCAACCGATCAGCATTCTGTACACGACGCACGGGATGATACTCGGGCTGGCGGTGAGCATCATGCCGTTCATGGTGTTACCGGTGTACTCCATCGTCAGCACGATCGACGAGGAGGTCATCCAGGCGGCGAAGACGCTCGGGGCGAGTGACGCCCGGGCGTTCTGGGAGGTGACCTTCCCGCTATCCTGGCCGGGGATCGTGTCGGGAATCCTGTTCACGTTCATCCTCTCTGCGGGCGCCTACCTCGCCCCCGAGTTGCTCGGCGGAACCGGCGATCGACTGATCGCCCCGGTCATCGAGACGGTATTCACCCAGGACTTCAACTGGCCGTTCGCCGCAACGCTGTCGATCATCTACGTGGGCCTGATCGTAATCGCGCTCTACCTGTTCACCAGGCGAGCCGACCTCGAGGAAGCCCTGGAGGGAACGCAGCTATGAGCGTCCGGAAGTACGCCAGAGAGGTCAGCAATTCGTGGAACTGGACGACGATCAAGCTCGTCTCGGCACTCGTCTACCTGAGCATGTTTCTGCCGCTGGCGGTCGTCGTCATCAACTCCTTTAACCCACAGCGGATCGCGACGTTCCCGCCGGAGAGTCTCACCCTGTACTGGTACTACGAGTTCTTCGAGGACGACGTGTTCCTCAACGCCGTCTGGGTGAGCACGCAAGTCGGAATCGCAGCGGCGATTCTGGCGGGCGCGATCGGAACGCTCACGGCGATGGGATTCGTTCGGAAGCCGTTCCCGATGAAGAAGGCGCTGGCGATCGCCTTGCTGACGCCGATGATCGTCCCACCGGTTATCGTCGGCGTCGCGTCGACGATCTTCTTCAGCGAGATCGGGTGGGGCCGCAGCATCTGGTGGCTGGTCGTGATGCACACGCTGATCGCGTTGCCCTACGCGTTCCTGATCGTCCGTAGCAGACTCTATCTGTTCGACGAGACGCTCGAGGACGCTGCGATGACGCTGGGTGCGGATCGACTCACCACGTTCCGGGAGGTCACCCTGCCGCTGATAGCCCCGGCGCTGATCACGGCGATGGTGCTGGCGTTCGTCATCTCGTTCGGCGAGTTCACCGCGACCCAGTTCTGGGTACAGCGGGAGACGACGACGGTTCCGGTCGTGATCTACTCGATGGTGCGGACGACGATCACGCCGAAGGTGAACGTGCTCGCGACGCTCGTGCTCGTGGTAACCATCGTCGTCCCGATCGTCGGATTGCTGATTCAACGTGCACTGCACCGCGGTCGGTAATCAGGTATCGTTGAGCAGTTCGAAAATCTCCGGATCGGTACGGAACTTGAGGAGGTTGTGAACGACGGAGTTGCGGACGTTCGAGACGACGTTCCCGTACTGCTTGTAGAATTCGTGGATCCACTTCGATTCCGCTTCGCGCGTTCTGAACATCATGATGGTCTTCCACTGGTACTCGCCGTTCGAGATGAAGTACATCATCGTGTGTTCGTCGTCCATGATGTACTCCATCGCCTCCTCCCAGTGCTCGCCGAAGTGTTCGGGATTGAATTTGAACTCGAACAACGCGAAGTTGTAGAACTGTTCGTTCGGAAGGATTGCCTCGCGGAAGATATCCCGTTCTCGCATCTGCCTGATCGTCTCGCTCACAGTAACGTGAGAGACGTCGATACCGTACTTCTCCTCGAGAACCGCTGCGAGTTCCCGACTCGAGATCTGTGGATCCCGAGCCAGTTCGCGCAGTATTTTGAGATCACGCTCCTTGAACTCCCAGTTGACGCCATCCGGTTTTGGTTTTCTACTCATAGCTGACTGTGCTGACGGAAGGCACATCTACGTTCCGGGTAGTGACGGCAATCTCCGTCAGGTATATACTGTTGATTATCATCGTTAATCAATAGTGGGTTAATGATTAGCATCGTATGACAAAATCATCAGCTACCAAATCAGACAACGAGAGAATCGAATCCGCCTACGACGAGTACCTCATGCCGATCTGGAAGTCACTCGACGTCCCGGTTCGAGAGGCATCCGGCTGTACGCTCACGGATTTCGACGGCAACGAGTACCTCGACCTGTTCTCGGGCATCTCGGTCGTCAACGTCGGCCACGGAAACGAGGCCGTCGCGAGCGCCGCCACAGACCAGCTCGAGCGATTCGTCCACGGCTGTTCGTACGTCCACCCGAACGAGCCGGTCGCCGAGCTGGCCGAGCGAATCGCTAAAATCACCCCGGGCGACCTCCAGAAGACCTTCTTCTGTAACTCGGGTACCGAAGCCGTCGAGGGCGCCGTCAAGCTCGCCCGCAAGCACACCGGGTCGAAAGAGGTGATCGCCCTCGAGATGGCGTTCCACGGCCGAACGTTGGGTAGCCTCGCGCTCACCGGTAACCGCGCGTACAAGGACGGGATGGCCCCGACGCTCAACGACGTTACCCACGCACCGGCGCCGTACCAGTACCGGTCACCGCATCGGGATCGCTCGGACGAGGTGTTCGCCGAACGCGCCGCGGCGGACATCGAACGCGTGATCGACGCCCACACGTCCGGCGACCTCGCGGCGATTATCGTCGAACCCGTGATGGGCGAAGGCGGTATCGTCGTTCCGCCGGCTGACTACCTCCAGCGCGTCAAATCGATCGCGCACGGGCACGACGCGCTGCTCATCGCCGACGAGGTGCAGACGGGCTACGGGCGCACGGGTGAGCTGTTTGCCTGCGAGCACTTCGACGTCACCCCCGATATCCTGACCCAGGCGAAGGGAATCGCCAACGGGCTGCCGCTCGGCGCGTTCACCGCCCCGGCGGCCATCGCAGACTCCTTCGAGTCTGGCGACCACCTCTCGACGTTCGGGGGGAATCCCGTCGCCTGCGCGGCGGCGCTCGCCTCGATCGAGGAACTCGAGGGTGGCATCACTGCAAACGCTCGCGAACGGGGTGGCTGGCTGGCAGCGGAACTCGAGGCGCTCGAGGAGGTGTTCGACGTCGTCGGCGAGACGCGCGGACTCGGACTGATGCAGGGTGTCGAACTCGTCGACCCGGACGAGACGGGGCCGAACGGCGTCGCACCAGCTCCTGATCCAGCGCTCGCGAAACGCGTGTCCGCACACCTCCGCGACGCTGGCATCGTGATGGGCGTCGGGGGCTTCTACAAGAACGTCATGCGCCTACAGCCGCCGCTATCGATAACGCAGGATGAACTCGAGCGCGGGCTCGACGGTCTCCGAGCGGCGCTCGAGGCCGAGCGATAACCCGAACCGACTGCTTCTCGTTCGTCGCTTCTTCGAAATGCCGGACGTGCTGGAGATTCCTCGAGGGGAACCACAGAACAATTTATGGGATGAGCAGGCGCAAAACCTCGCCCTTCACAGTAGTTGCCGAACCTAGTTTGCGGCGTTGCTGGTAGGGTGGCTATGGTCAAGACGGCCGAAGCAAAACAAGTCTGTCGCGCCGCATCTACCGTCGTTTATCCAGCGCTCGATTTCGACATCAAACCCTGTGGGAGCTATACGAGAGAGGACTTCCAGAAAGTCCTCTCTCGTGGTGCCTTCGAACAGGAGTTCGCCAATACAGCCGGGAAAACGTGCCAACTCCATGACGGCGAGTCCGTCGACGTTACGTCGACGGCTCGCAACGGGCTCGCAAAATCACTGCTCTACCACCTCCGGAATCTGGAGGCGGACGCCATCGACGACCAGTTCGATGGCGTCCGCGACGATCTCTTCCAGATTCTTCGGGAATTACGTCTGTTACCCGAGTGTGTCGATGTTGCGATCGATCTTCACGAATGGCGGTTTTACGGCGACGTTGACACTGACCACGTCCTGATCACCTATCCCGACCAGGGAACCAATCGAACGTACTGTTTTGCGACGATCTGTGTCGTCGCACCAGGAACGCGATTCACGCTTGACGTGCTGGCGCTGGAGGCGAACGGCTTCCGCGAAAAGCGCGACGCCGTTCGCTCGCTGCTCGAAACGGCACGAGAGTACGTCTCGATTAGACACGTCTATCTCGACAGAGGCTTCTACCAGGTTCACGTCGTTGCGGAACTCGAACAGCTCGACGTCGACTATCTTGTCCGTGCACGCCCGAGTAAAGGGATGAAAGCCCGTCTCAGCGCCGGCGCTGAGACGGTCGTCGACGAGTATCGGATGCAACGAAAACGCAAGCCGACCGCTTCAGTCGGAGTAACCGTGTTTGCCGTTCCACATCGATCAACCGAAGACGAGCACGTCTGGTTCGTGACGAACCTCGAGCTCAAGACAGAGTCGGCGAGAGCGTACGCGGCGGCGTTCCGCCGCCGCTGGGGAATTGAAACTTCTTATCGCCAGATCGGTGACTTCCTCCCGCGAACGTCGTCACCGACGTTCTCGGTGCGGCTCTTTTACTTCCTGTTCGCAGTTTCGATGTACAATCTGTGGATCCTCGCAAATGTGCTCGTCTCAGCCGGTGCTGTGCCAAAGAAACCGCAGATTTCGACGCGTCTCTTCCGCGAATTCGTCGTTGTGACCGATTACGGATAGGCGGTAATCAGTCCGACCGAGCTGATCGGTCAGAACGCCGCCACCGAGTGGAAACGCTCAGAAACGCCGCCAGCAGCGGCGTTTCTTCGCTCTCTTTCTCGCTGTGTCGTAACGATCGTCGGAGCGCCACAATCCAAGACGTTCGATCGACCAGCTTCGCTCAGCTGACTGCGTTGAATCGGCAACTACTGGTAAGGGCGGGGGGATGTCAACCGTCGTACACGAACGAACCGAACACCTCGAGGACGTGCTCGGTATCGTCCTCGAAGGCGGCTTCGGTCACGTACCCGTCGTCACCGACGTACTCGCGGGACGTCTGGTCGACACCCCACCCGTTGCTCGAGAAGAGCACGACCACGTCGTCATCGCTCTCGACGAGGCCGACTCGGGTGATCACGACTGTCGGATTGTCTTCCGACCCTGTCAGCCCGGCGAACGTCTCGACCTGGTGGGGGCTCTCGAAGTCGGCCACCTGGGTCTCGGCCGTGTGAATTCTGTCGGGCCCTCGGATCCACTTGCCGTCGGCACCCTCGAGGCCGGCCTGTCCGAGCAACGACCGAGCCTCTCCGTCGGTGAGGAGTTCCGACGGCGACATGTTCGCGATTGGATTGAGCGACTGACCCGCCACGCTCGCTGCCGGCGAGGAGAGTCCAGCGAGGGTCATCTCGCCCGCCCTCGGGTCGAGGTCGGAGAGGTCGCCGCCGGTCATCGCCATCGCTTCCCAGGGAGTTCCTGCTGTGTCGGCACCAGCGGCGGCGTAGCCCGCCAGCAGTTCGTCTGTTCCCATTGAGTAGTGAACCGCGCCCACCGGGGTGAAGGAGTCGCCGGGGATGAACGTCTCGCCAGGGAACTCCTCGGAGAACTCGACGGCGCTCGTGAATCCGGCTCCGAGTTCCATCTCGAGGTACGAATCGCCTGGGAACCACATGTCACCGGGGAACCACGTGTCACCGGGGAACCACATGCCGCCGGGGAACGCCTCCTCCAGCCACGTGCCACCAGGGAACCACGTGCCGCCGGGGAACCACATGCCGCCGGGGAAAAAGATGACGGTCGGCCCAGCCGGAATCTTCGCTCCGGGTTCGGCGACGTAGAGTCTCCCGACTGCCTCTTCCCCGTTGAGCTGCTCGACAGCCTCTTCGCCGTAGAGCCTCCCGACCGACTCTCGATCATCGTAGAGTCGTCCGACCGCCTCTTCACCGGGGAAGAACACGCCGTATCCTTCGTCGTACGCATCCCCAGAGTAGCCTTTGCCGATCCAGTCGCTCCACCCCGCGGGATAGCGTTCCTCGTCCCACATGCCACCTGGGTAGAACTCGTCGAGCGGCATCAACACGGCGGGTTCCGTGACCGTGAAGTGATCGCCGGGGAACCACATGTCGCCCGGGAACGCCGCCATCGGCGCGACGTCTCCGTTGTCCCCGATGATCAGCGTCGCACCGACCGGCGCTCCGTCGAGGCGGCCGATCTCGAGTTCTTCGATGGGGAGTTCGGCGCGGGCGTTCACTTCGACGGCCGGCGCGAAGACGTGCGGCGGCGCGACGACAACGTCGGCTTCGATTGTGTCCCCCGCGGAGAACAGCTCCGCGTTCCATCGTTCGGGTTCGAAGGAATCGCCAGGGATGAATGAGTCGCCGGGGATCCAGTGGTCGCCCGGGAAGAACGAATCCCCAGGGATGTACGCCACTCGAACCGCATCGAAGGAATCGCCAGGGATGAATGAGTCGCCGGGGAAGAAGTGATCACCGGGGAACAACACGCCGTCCAACTTGGCTTCGAATGAATCTGGCCAGGCACTCTCTTCGAGCCGCCCGACCGTGCTTCGTCCGTCCGGAAGCTCCATCCGATCCGCTCGAGCGTCCGGCAGTTCGATGCTGGATTGTCCGTCTGGTAGCGGGAGCACCGACTCGAGCTCGGGGCGCGAGGTCACGACGAGCGGAACCCCCGGTTCGGCGTTTACGGAATCCTCCTCCGAGCGCGGCGATCCCTCGGGAACGAGGACTGCCGTTTGACTCGGATCGACCACCCACTCCTCCTCGCTCGAGGCGAACGGCGGCGCTCCCGCCGCCATCCCCATCGCGTTCGCGGGGACGGCGACGCCGCCCTCGGATCCGAGGAGTTCGTGCATGGCCGACGCATCCGAAAACCCGTCTTCCGCTCCGCCCCTGTCGTCGCCGTCACTACCGAGTTCCTGATAGGCGACGAGGTGATTCGTCACGCTCACCTGCACGTTCATCCCGCCGACCGACTCCTGTTCCTCGATCGCAATCGTCTCCGCGACCACCTCATCGTAGCCGTGAGCGCTCGACTCGGGAAGGTAAACCCGATTGGCAACGAACTCGTGGTCGGTCAACGCCGAACATCCTGCGAGGGAAGCCGTCAGGGCGGTAGCACATAGACCGAGGTACCGTCGTCGCTTCACCGATTCAGCGGACGAGTTCACGACTTGACCACGCTTTGAACTGTTTTTCATACGTGGCCCTTGCAGTGTCCGATAATATCTCTAAGGCAACACGAACGTTATCGCATAGCTTTCCTCAAAGTAACCTGTTCGTCCGGCGGCAGTATCCTCACTGAGCGAAGGCTCGATCGAGAAACCCGGGAAAGCGTCACCGTGAACGCGTGAGAGCGGGGTGACTATGCAGTGAGGTGCCTCGAGACGGAAGCGGACGCGACTCCGATCGTATATCGAAAAAAGTGTGAGTTCCGGGGGGTTACTCGAGCCGCGAGTGGCTATTCGCTGTCTTCGTCGTTCGTGTCGGTATCGGACTCCGTCTCGGTGCTCTCATCCGACTCTGTGCCGTCGTCATTCGATTCCTCGTCTTCATCCGTTTCTGTATCGGTATCTTCCGTCTCGTCTGCTTCTTCCTCCTCGTCTTCGACTTCCTCCTCGTCTACTTCTTCCTCTCTGTCTTCCTCCTCTTCGTCGTCGACCCCGATCGGATTCTCCGGTGGTTCGATCTCCTCGCCGTCCTCCTCGGCGACGATTCGAAACACTTCACCGGTCTCCCCGTCGGTGTACCGTGCCGTCGTCAGGACGTACAGTTCGCCGTCGTGATCCTGGCCAAACGAGAGGATGAACCGGTGGAGTTCGCCACCCGGTGCGTTGGCCACCGAAAGGCGGTCGATCTCCCACAGGTCGTCCTCGGTTCGACCCGCCATGGGCTCGTACTCCTCGGTTGGCGACGCAAAGACCGTCCCAGAGGGGGCTTCGAACGCGTCGCTCCAGTCGCCGAAGACGTAGTGATCCTGTAGCTCCGGAACGGTGTCGTTGTCGTAGACGTAGCCACCGATCACCGCGATACCGAGAATCTCGCCGTCGACCCGCTGTGGATAGTGGATAATGGGATCGATCAGTTCTTCGCCGCCACGCACGTCCTCTGGGGTCGTCGTCGGGCACTCTTCGGGCGGGTCGTCAGGCGTATCCGTGCTGAAACACTCGATACCTTCCCTGACGTTCCAGCCGTAGTTACCGCCGTTTTCGACGATGTTGACCTCCTCGAACAGCACCTGTCCGACGTCCGCGACGAAGAATCGGCCCTCGTCGTCGAACGAGGCCCGCCACGGGTTGCGAAGCCCCCAGGCGAAGTACTCGTCGAGGCCATCGTCGCTGTCGACGAACGGGTTGTCCTCGGGAATGCCGTACGGCTCGCCGTTTTCACCCTCCACATCGACGTCGATCCGGAGGATACTCCCGAGCAGGTTGTCCGTCGTGTCCTGGCCGTTCCCGCCCTCGTTCTCATCGTACCAGTCCTCGACGTGGCCGAACCCGATGTCGTCTGCTCCGCCGCCGTCCCCCAGCGCCCAGTACAGATAGCCGTCAGGTCCGAAGATCAGCGGGCCACCGTTGTGGTTGAATTGCGGTTGAGGCACCTCGAGGATCGTCACCTCGGAGTCCGGATCGACGCTCTCGAAGTCCTCGGTTGCGGTGAATTCCGCGAGTACGCCGGTGTGGTCGTATCCTTCCTCCTCGTCGTTCTCGCCGTTTTCGTTATCTTCTCCGTTCGCTTCGGTTTCGTTGTCATCGCCGTTTTCGTCGGCAGCATCGTCCGACTCGTACTCATCGTCGGTATCATCGTCATCGGTTGCTGGTTCGTCGCGAAGCGGGGCGCTGTAGTAAACGAAGAGCCGGCGGTTCTCCTGGTAGTCTGGGTGGAACGCCACACCGAGCAGACCACGTTCGTCGAAGCCGCCGCCGGTCGCGTCGCCGACCTCGACCATCCGATCCGAGAGGTCGACGAACTCCTGGGGGTCGCCCCCGTCGCCGTCGACCACGTAGAGCTGCCCAGGCTGATCGAGCACGTAGTATCGGTCGTCCTCGCCCGGTGCGACTTCGAAGCCGACCGGCGAGACAAAGCCGTCAGCGACGCGCTCGAGACCGACCGTCGGCCCCTCGCCGACGACGTCGGTCTCCTCGTCAGCCGCCTCGTCTTCCGCCTCGTCGTCCTCGGCGTCACCGATCTGAATGTCACCGCGCATCGTCGTCGGATGTACCGAACAGTAGTACTCCGACATCTCCTCGGTCGCTTCGAACTCGAGGGTCTGGGTTTCGCCCTGGTCGTCCATGATCTCCGTGCCGACGATTTCTTCGCCCTCTGCGTCGAGGATGATGATGTCGTGGGGGAGGCCGTCGACGTTCTCCCAGGTGATGGTATACGTTTCACCCGGCTCGAGGGACAACGTCGGATTCGTTTCGCCCTCGATCTCGGGGGGTGCTCTCCCTTCCCAGCCGGAAGTGACGCCGCCCAGTTCGATCGCCGTCTCCTCCTGGGCGGTTGCCAGGCCGCCGAGGCCAGCCATCACGCCAGCCGCGCCCGTGAGCTTGAGAAACAGCCGGCGACTGGTGCCGTCCAGCGTCGGCGACTGTAGTGGTACGTGTTTGTCTGTCATGTCTCCACCATACTGTCAACTCAAAAATGGATAGCTGGCCGCAATCGTTCCAGTCGGTAATCACCGGTTCAACGCTTCGAGCCAATCGTTGTGATCGAGAAGCCACGTATTGACCGGTGTCATCGACGACGGTACCGAACGGCGCTCGACTTCTAACTCATCGATGTTCGCTGGTCGTTTCACCTAATCACTCATTTTCATCACAGTCACGGTTCGAGAGGTGCCGCGATCGATGCACGGTGGAACCGATTCGTACACGATCTGCGGTTCTCGAGGACGATTACGTGATAGTAACCGACACTGTAACGGTCACCGCAGCCCCGTCCCCCAGCGCCGCGACCAGTTTCCGATCGAATCCCTCGGCGGCGAAATCGGCCTCGAGCAGGATCGTTCGATCGTCGACGTACTCGCTCGTGCGGCCGACCGCACTTCGGTCGTTCGTAAACTCGAGGTTGGGGTCGCCACGTCCCGTGACGGTGTCGCTGTGCCCGTCCGCTTCGACGGTGACGGTGATCGTCGCGTCTTCGTCCCGACACGCCTCGACGAACGCCGGGTCGAAGTCTGCGGGGACACGGTCGGCTTCGATCGCGAGAATGCAGTCGCCGGCCGGCGTCAGGTAGTCGTCGGTCGTCACCTCGAACGTGCTCGCGTGCTGGGCAGAGACGTGCTCGTGACCGCGTGCGTGGATCACTTCGGTCAGTTCCTCGTCGCCAGTGGTCTGCTCGTCATAACCGCTAGCCTCGTCGTCGCTCATACTCGAGTGAACGTGAGGAACCTCAAAACGCAATCGAAACCGATCCGCCCGTCGGATGGCCGACTCGGCCCTGGGCGTCAGATCAGGCTCGCACCGTCGAACGCCGACCGTTTGAATTCGACGTCCATCAGTTCGAGGATCGTCGGCGCGATGTCGTAGAGGTCGGCCTCGTCGATCGACGCGTCCGGATCGTCGATAAAGAGACTCGTGTCGTCGAAGCTGTGCATCCCGTTTCGCGGGCCAGTCGTGAAGATATCGTTGTCGGCTTTGAACCCGGATTTGAAATCGAAGCCCTTGTTCGGAATGGCGACCAGGTCAGGCGCGATATCGTCATGCTCGCCACGGAACGCCGTCTCCTTCTCGACGACGCGGTCGACGACCGGTTCGCCGTCGGGACTCTCGAATCCCTCGAGCATGGCCTTCAGTTCGTCTCGGACGTCGTCGTAGTCCTCTTCGGCGACCGAGCCACGGGGTTCGCGCCCCTCGAGGTTGAGATAGAACCGCCCGGGGATGAACGAGTAGGCTCTCGTCTCGTCGGCGATGTCGTTGAGTTCCTCGGGGCTGTCGGTGTCGAAGCTGAGCCAGCCTTCCTCCCGGAGCCACTCGTTGAAGTGCACCTCGTAGTCGAGGCTGGTGAACCCGTGATCGGAGGCGACGATGAGCGTGACGTCGTCGGGGAGCAGGTCTCGAATGCGACCGACGTAGTCGTCGAGTTTCTCGTAAAACGTGAGGAACTCGTCTTTGTACTCGCCGTCGCGCTCGTAGTCCTTGAAGAGGAAGTGGTTCACCCGATCGGTCGTCATGAAGACGCCGAAGAAGAGATCCCAGTCGTCTTCCTCGAGGTAGTGACGAAACGCCTCGAATCGGGCGTCGATCGTCTCGTGGGCGTCTTCGATGAACGCCGTTTTGTCCGTCTCGTGACCCAGTTTCGGGTTGACGTCAATACGGTAGCCGATCGACTCGAGGTACTTCCGAACGTCGTCCGGGAAGGCGGCCTTCTCGAGGTCGGGAGAGAGAAAGCCCGAGACCATTCGCTGGACGTCTCGCTGTGGCGGGAACGTGACGGGGACGTTGAGGACGGTCGCCCGTCGATTGGCTTCGGTGACGCGATCCCAGAGGCGGGTCGCCTGCACCTCACGACCCATCGGGACGTAGGTGTCGTACGTCCCGACCTCTCGATCCTGAAAGCCATACACACCGGTTTCACCAGGGTTAACTCCGGTGGTGAGGGCAGGCCAGCAGGCGCTCGACTCCGGCGGGACGATACTCGAGATTTCGCTGGCCGTCCCCTCATCTGCGAGGGCGGCGAAATTGGGGAATCTATCGCGGTTGTCCTTGAGAAGACTGTACGGCACTCCGTCGATCCCGATGAACGCGACGCGCGGGTTCCCATCGCCACGCAATCGGTCGAACAAACCCATGGCTGCTTCTAGCCCGACCGGCTACAAGAAGGTTCGTCTCGAGACACTGTTTTCGAGAACGATAGACGGTGCCCACACGTTACTCGACCGACACACGTTGCTCGATCGAGAATCGATACGGTGGCGGTCAGATCGACTGGAGATACGCAGTCTCAGTCTCGGTCAGTTTGAGACTCGTCAGGATCGAAATTCGTCGGCACAACTGTCAGGTGCGCCATCCCGGTTCCGGACGGCCGTCTGTCGGCGGTCAGTTGCTGGCCGTGGGTCGTGTCCTGGTTGGTTGCCATCTCGGTAAGAGATACGGCGACAACCCCAATAAAATTACCCATGCTCATAATGCATGGTGTCGACCCATCGTGATAACTCGAGGGTATCACACCGGGATGACACAGCGCCAAGCAACTCAAAAAGGCACCAACTGAACCCGAATATAGGGTCAGCCGAAGTGCGCTTCGTACAACTCCTGGGCGTGTTCGATCGCGTCGTGGGCGGCCTGTTTGTCCTCCCAGCCCAGCGTTTCGACTTCCTTCCCCTTCTCGAGGTTCTTGTAGGTCGCGAAGAACTCGTCGATCTCGTCACGGGTCTGCTGTGGAATGTCCTCGAGATCCTGGATGTGATCGAAACGTGGATCCTCCTCCGGGACGGCGATGACCTTGTCGTCCTGTTCGCCGTCGTCGTCCATCTTCATCAGTGCGACTGGACGGGCCTCGATGACACAGCCGGGGAACGTCTGATCTTCGACGAGAACGAGGACGTCGAACGGATCCTCGTCGTCGTAGTAGCTTTGCGGAATAAATCCGTAGTCAGAGGGGTAGTGAACGTTCGAGTGGAGTACCCGGTCGAGGACGACGCCCGGAACGTCCTTGTCGTACTCGTACTTGTTGCGCTCGCCTTTGAGACACTCGACGACGGCGTAGATCGTTTCCGGTGCGTTCGGTCCGGTCTCGAGGTCTTCCCAGAGATTAACCATACACGTCACGTCTGCGGTCGATCAAAAAGTACTTTCGTAATCCGCCCGGATACTCACTCGAGATCAGGTGTGTGTCAGATCCACATTCGTAACGAATACGGCCGCTATCGGGCGATCTACCCACCAGATCTCTTCCGTAAATCGAATAGTTGGTAACTCTTAAATATCTTGGTGACATTTGCACGACTATGTCAGAGGCACAAGCAATCACCGGCGAACAGAGTATCGCACGCGAACTCACCGCGTTTCAAACGAACATTCTCGTTATCCTCGCGAAGGAACCGATGTACGGGCTCGCCATCAAGCGCGAGCTCGAGGAGTATTACGGGACGGAGGTCAACCACGGTCGGCTGTACCCCAACCTCGACGAACTCGTCGACCTCGGTCTGGTCGAAAAGAGCGAACTCGACAAGCGGACGAACCAGTACGAACTGACCGAGGAAGGCTACGACGCTGTCCTCGACGGCATCCAGTGGACGCTCTCGAAGGTCGTCACGGGCGACGACCGTGCGGACGAGATCGCCGAAATCGTCGAGAACAGCTACTAACCGAACGACACCCGTTCTGACATCACAGAGACGGTTCAGACCGGAATTCGGGCACCGGTTTCTCGGCCGTCTCGAAGATACGCTCGAGAGAGTCATCCAGACACGCGCGCTGTTCGCTCGAGGGCCAGGCGTTTCGAACGAAGTACTCCGTACAGAACTCCTCGAGTTCGGCGGTCGAGGCCGAGGGGATTGGCTTGGCGTAGTGATTCCCCATGAAATCGGCGAGCGCGTCGGCCGTATCGCCGTGAACGTCGCCGTGTTCCTCGCGGACCGCAGCCGCGAGCGCCCGATTTTGTTCGTCGACGGTGTCCCAGTCGTCGGGATCGCCGGAACCCTCGAGGGGGATTTCGATCGCACGCGAGAGATCCTCGATTCGATCCGTTCGGATGACACCTTCCTCGGGATCGTGCCACTCCACGGGGTGTAACACGAGTACTTCGTTGGCGTCGTCGAGTCGAACGTGATCCGTGAACCCGTACTCCTCGAGCATCGCCTCTCGGCGGTCGGCGTAGGCCACTTGCTCGCCCTCGTCAATTGCGTTTCGCTCGAGTCGGCGAAGCCGCTCGGCTTCCTCGATGATCCTTGCCGGGAGTTCGTTGTGGGCGGCTTCGTCGGCACTCTCGACAGTGGGTTCACCGCCGTGGGCGTCGTGATCAGTCATTCGTCACGAGACAACGAAGTCGAGGCTATAGAAGTCGTTGGAAACTACGTCCGTCGAGAGCTCTGTTTAACTCCGATCCATCGCTTCGTTCGCCAGCTCGTCAGCCCGCTCGTTGACGTCTCGCGGGATGTGCTCGAGCGTCCACTCGTCGAACGCCGAGAGCAGTTCGTGAACGGTGACTCGCCGCTCTCTGAGTTCGGGATTGTTCGTGTTGTACTCCCCTCGCACCTGTTTGACGATCAACTCGGAGTCCCCACGGACGTGCACTTCGTCGTAGCCATAGTCCCGAGCAGCCTCGAGAGCGGCGATTAACGCCTCGTACTCGGCCTGATTGTTCGTCGCGTGACCGATCGTATCGCTTCCCTCGGCGACGATTCCCTCGCTCGTGACGATCACCCAGCCGATGCCAGCGGGGCCGGGATTGCCGCGCGCGCCACCGTCGAAGTAGACGTGTGCTCGCCCTCCACCGTCGCGAATAACCGCCTCGAGATCACGGGGATTTGACCCCTGTACGACGACCTTACTCTCGTAGCCAACGGCCGTTGCACCCCCACGAGACGCCCGCCAGCGCTCGTGTTGGGTGTTTCCATCCTCGACCGTCACACCCGCGTCCTCGAGTAGTTCGCGGGCCACGTCGACGTCACATTCGATAACCGGCATATGACCCAGTTGTCGCAACAGACCGAGTAAAACCTTTGCGGTTCCGTATCGAAAACCGACCGAAAACTCGGACGAGGCGGCCGAATTCAGGGTATCCGCGTCAGACATAGAAAATAGCTACCAAAGACTTATATATACCTATGCTACTACTATAAAAGTGCGATGACACGGTCTACCCGCCAGCGGGAGCGAATGCGCGAGACGGACGAGACCGAAGATCAGGAGGGGGTACGTGCCTGTCCCGAATGTGAATCGGATAATCTCGTTAAGGACTCTGACCGGGGTGAGCTCATCTGTGAAGACTGTGGGCTCGTCGTGGAGGAAGAACAGATCGACCCCGGCCCTGAATGGCGGGCGTTCAACCACCAGGAACGACAGAACAAGTCCCGAGTCGGTGCACCGACGACCCAGACGATGCACGATAAGGGGCTAACGACGACGATCGACTGGAAGGACAAAGATGCCTACGGTCGATCCATTTCCTCGAAAAAGCGCAGTCAGATGCATCGACTGCGCAAGTGGCAAGAACGCATCCGAACCAAAGATGCCGGCGAACGAAACCTGCAGTTTGCGCTCTCTGAGATCGATCGGATGGCTTCGGCACTCGGCGTCCCACGATCCGTTCGTGAGGTCGCCTCGGTCATCTATCGACGAGCGCTCAAAGAAGACCTCATTCGTGGCCGATCGATCGAAGGGGTCGCCACGTCGGCACTGTATGCTGCCTGTCGAAAGGAAGGCATCCCGCGCAGCCTCGAAGAGATCTCCGAGGTATCCCGCGTCGAACGCAAAGAAATCGGTCGCACGTACCGGTACATCTCACAGGAACTCGGCCTCGAGATGAAACCGGTCGACCCGAAAAAGTACGTCCCTCGATTCTGCTCCGAACTCGAACTCTCGGAGGAAGTCCAGACGAAGGCCAACGAAATCATCGAGAAAACGGCCGAAGAAGGACTCCTCTCGGGGAAGTCACCAACCGGTTACGCCGCCGCTGCAATCTATGCGGCGTCGCTGCTCTGTAACGAGAAAAAGACCCAGCGAGAGGTCGCCGACGTCGCACAGGTGACCGAAGTGACGATCCGCAACCGGTATCAAGAGCAGATCGAAGCGATGGGAATCCACGGCTAACGCCACCCCATCCATTTCTCCGTACCGCTGACGCCCGGTAGCCGCGGCTTTCGTTGTCCGCAGCTCAGTTGCTGTCGGTGATTTCCAGTCAACGATTGTCGGTATTCCATCGACAACGGCCTATCGTCGTTCCCTCGAGAACGGCTACCGTAGTCCGCCACACCCGTCACTGACACCCGATCCGTTCTGCCTGCTCGAGCAGGTCGTCCTCGTCGATCGAACTACTCACCTCGTACGTCAGCTCCCCACACGTCCAGGTTACCAGCGTCGTCTCGTAGACGGTGGTCACGCTCGCCTCGAGTTCGCTGACTCCCTCGCAGTCGGGATCCTCCGGATGTAAGTCGCCTTCCGAAACGCTGAACCAGAACATGTCGTCACCGATTAGATACTCCTCGTGGTAGGTCTGGACGCCGTCCCAGGTGTCGGCGGCGATACTCTGCCGTTCGTACGCCGCCGGGAACGTAACCGACGGTACGTCGAAGGAGAGATAGGACGCGGCTTCCTCACGTGAGTCGAACTCGACGTATTCGGTTTCGGGTTCTGTACCCGAGTCGTTCTCCGTTTCTCCGGTATCGTTCTCGTCAGTCTCACTCCCATCAGATTCAGCATCTTCGGGTACTGGCGGGTCGAAAAGATCATCCTCGAGGTCAGCACCGAAGGTGATCGAGTCGTAGGAGACTGTCACCTCGAGAGTCGTTCCGTCGATGTCCGTATACGTCTGTTCGACCTTGAGTGGATAGCCGAACTCCTCGTCGAGCCAGAGCGTCTGTTCCCGGACGTCCGTTTCGGGGTATGGGCTCGTCTCGAGCGGATACAGATAGTGGGTATCGCCGACCAGGAACCCAACTCCCTGTTCGATCGCTTCCTCGCGAGGTTCGACGGAGACGACGTGTGCCGATCGATTCGCGACGGTATCGGTTCCTTCGTAGGTAACTTCGTAGCGCTCGAGTCGGTCGTCGAATGACAGACCGGTGTGGTTCGATTCCAGGTCGTGGCTCGTGACCTCACCGGTCTCCGTGTCGGCCAGCCAGACCGTCGACCCATTTCGAACGATGAGGTCGTTCGTGTATCCGCCGTCGAAGCCCTCAATGGAGATGACTTCCGACCGTGTCGCCGTCGGTTGTCGTTCCCAGACACGTTCTCGAGTCGTGTGGGTGGTCTCGCTTCCGTCGAACGTGACCGTTCGCTCACCGACGACGGTTGGGGTGTCGTCGGCCGAATCGAGCGCGTCCTCGAGGAGAGTCCCTCCATCGGGTTGTCCCTCCCCCGGGAGAACTGCCGTACACCCGGCCATTACTACCATGATCGTTACCCCCACCAACAGCATTCCTGCACGGCCCCGTCTCATAATTACGCATTCTATTATTCACTATCCTAAGCATTTCTATATGGGATAAAAACGTCAGTTGCAACT
Organism: Natronosalvus vescus; assembly: GCF_023973145.1. Lineage (NCBI taxonomy): Archaea > Methanobacteriati > Methanobacteriota > Halobacteria > Halobacteriales > Natrialbaceae > Natronosalvus > Natronosalvus vescus. The sequence goes on along the minus strand of NZ_CP099546.1, from coordinate 3,511,800 downwards.
GGCATCAATTCACCGTGCAGGAATAGGTGGGTTCGTCACGGCAACGGACGGATGGCGCGAACGCTCGATCGGCGGTCGACGGCGTCGTCAGCCACCAGTCTCACTGAAACCGGATCGGTCGGTCAGTCGACGTGATGTCAGAGGCACGTGCGACGGGTGAGGTGGATGCAGTGGAGGGCCGATCCGGATCGTACAGCGGTGCCGGTGACGTCCTGCACCTGGTGGTACTGGCCCGTTATATATCAATACCCGCAAGCAGATTCACGTTGAGAAAAAACCAACTTCTCTTTAAGTCAATATAGTCGTTCCACCCAGAATCAGTATATCGCCGTCGAACCACCCCCAGCCGCTCACCCTCGAATGCGGCTTCCTCAGCCAGCCCCGTACAGCGAATACGTGATCGAAACGAGTCCGATCAGCCGACTCACGTTCTCGAGAAACACCGTAACGGTCTGATCGACGCCGCCAACGGACGATAACGTGACGTTGATCACGAACGGACCGAGCGTCAGAAATGCCAATCCAATCGCCAGGTACAGCATCGGATCGCTGTCGTTTCGGCGATAGCCCCGGTATGCCTGAATCGCGATGATCGTCCCGACGACGGCCACGAGCAACAGACTCACCACCGTCGCCAGTTCGAACATCGACGCCTGATCGAGACGAACGACGTCGGTCATCGCATCCCCTCCCAGAGGCGGGTGAACTTGTCGGCAACGTCTTCCTCCCGCCGTGTGACCTCGAGCGAGAGCGTGCCGTCCTCGAGGGTGAGTTCGAGTCGTTCCAGGCTGGCCTCGTAGACGCTGTAGTGGTTGCCGTCCGGTGCGAGTTCGGTCTGTTCGCTGATGAGTCCACACTCCCGAAGCCGATCGAGTCGGCGGTAAATCGTCGGGAGGGAAGCATCACAGCGGTCGCTCAGAGTGCTGGCGGACATGGGTTCGACGCTCGTTTCGGTGAGGATCGCGCGGGCGTACTCGTCGTCGAGTAGGGCGAGGATGTCAGAGAGTGGTGCGTCCTCACTCACGATTGATCCATCGTTCCGCCACGAGTATCAAAAGCAACCCGGTTTTTCTGGGTCAGAACATCCGCCCCGTTTGTGTGCCGTCGATGGCGAGACGAACATTCAAAGCCATACCGCCCCTACGAACGAAGAACGACTATGCGCCTCGACGACTACATCGAGGAGCTGGAGCCGGACGAAGAAGCGAAACGGCGTCAGCTCGCAAAAGAGAAGTCCTACGCCATCACGGATCACCTCGAGGACTTCGAGCGCAAGTTCGAGCGGTCGCTCTCGGGGGATTCCCTCGTCGGCTCGACGGCCCCGTCGATCTTCGTCGGCCGCTCGAGCTATCCCAATATTCCGGTCGGCGTCCTCTCACCGGTCGGCGACGAGGACGACGCCGCCTCCTACGTCACCGACGGCGCGTGGTACCAGCAGGGGTACGGCATTGGAGACGTCCTCCAGCGACGTACCGGCCTGCTCAACTCCAGCAAACGCGCCAACGTCGACGCGCCAGGTATCGCCAGCCGGCTCGCCCCGTCGGTACACGACGTCTGGGACGGCTTCGTCGGCGTCCAGCGGGAGGTCGCCATCTCGGATCGGCCCGTCGACCTCGAGATCGGCCTCGAGGGCACCCCGGATCTCGGACTGGATGCGGGAACCGACGTGGCGACGCCCCGTGGCCCGCGGGCGACGGCCCGCTCGGCCGACCTCCGGGAGAACCCCCACGTCCCCAGGCCAGTGAAAAAGACCCTCGAGGACGACGACTGGCAGGCCCAGGGGGCGATGACGTACCTCTATCGCCGCGGGTTCGACGTCTACGAGATCAACTCGATCCTCTCGGCGGGCGCGCTCGGGGAGGCCACCCAGCGCAGACTCGTCCCGACACGGTGGTCGATCACCGCCGTCGACGACACCGTCGGGCAGTTCCTTCGCGGTCGGATCAAAAACGCCCCAAGCATCGACGAGGTACAGGTGTGGGCAAACGAGTACATGGGCAACCGCTACTGGGTCATCCTCGCGCCCGGCACGTGGGAGTACGAACTCGTCGAGATGAAAGCGCCCGGCAGCATCTGGAACCCCGACCCCGAAGGGAACATCTGGATGGGGAGCGCCGCTGAAGGCTACGAGGGGCGCTCGAGCTACGTCGAGGAAACCGCCGGCGCCTACTACGCCGCGCGGGTCGGCGTCCTCGAGCACCTCGAGTCGATCGGACGGCAGGCGAAGTGTCTGGTGTTGCGTGAGGTGAGCGACGACTACTGGGCACCGGTGGGGGTCTGGCAGGTCAGAGAGAGCGTTCGAAACGCCTTCGACGGCGAGTTCGGGACGGCCGAGACGTTCCACGACGCCGTTCGAACCGTCTCCACGCAGTTACCGGTGTCGCTGGCCCGCCTCCAGCGAAAGTCCTCGCTCGCGGCAGGGTTACAGTCGAATCTGGCAGCGTTCACTCGATCCGAGTGATCGGGTGCTCAAGCGACAGATTCGCGCGTGGGTGGATTAATTAGTCACTCGTTCTCTCAACGAGCTTCGCTCACCTGTACCGATTGCCGTTCATCCACCAACCTCCTATTCGTCGTCACGGTCAGCGCGGCTACGTGATTCGTCATCACTGTCGTCCTCGAGCGGTGATTCGTCTCTCTCGAGATCTATGTCCGAGTCCGTATCGTGATCGTGATCGTGGCCGTGCGTTGGTTCCTCACCAGCGCCCGTCCGTGGCTCGCCCGTCCGTGGTTCGTCGGCGTGTCTGTCGACGTCGTTTTCGCGACCTTCGTCCATCAGCCCTTCGTCGCCGCTATGGCGTTCGCGTTCGCTCGAGTTCGAGTCACTGAAGATCGAATCATCGTCGTCTCCCATAACGCCGTCATCGTCGTCTCCAAGGAGGCCGCCATCGTCATCGCTACCGAGGATTCCGTCATCCTCTTCCTCGGGCATGTCGCCGGTTGCAGTCTCGTGTTCGTGACCGCGGGTCGCCATGTCGCTCGCCGATCCCCCACCGAGTACGTCCGTGTCGTCGGTTCCCCCCGTCGCCGATTGTCGACCGCTCGTCCCCATATCGCTCTGTGATTGGCCACCGAGATGGACAACGTCATCGGTAATGCGAGAGACGTCCGATTCCCTGAGGGTTACCGTATCACCACTGGGGGAACTCCAGCCAAGCGCCGCTTTGATACTGTCGGTGATTCCCGGATCCGGTTCGACGTGTGCAACGCCTTGATCGACGTCCGTGACCATGCCGATGTCCTCGCCGTTTTCGTCGTGAACGCGTTTGCCGACGTCTTTGGCCGTGAATTGTGGGCACATAGTGCCCCACCCAATGCGGGGGATACGCATGCAAGTAGGGCCTGCACACGCGTGTCTCCTGGTTGACGTTCCGAGTAGGATCGGATTATTCCGCGCAGCGATAACATATTTGAGAACGCTCAGGTGATTCGCGTCGTTGCAGGCGGCTCACGAGGGAACAGTACGTTGCCTCGAGGCAGCATCGCCACCCACTCCGGAACACTCGACACACTGGGGTATGCACCCCCACCACCGTACCCCGTGCAGGAAACGCGATAACCTCGAGTATTTCGACGAGCACAGGACGCCGATCTACGACCGGTTCCAACAGACGGGGGCTCGAGACGGGTGTCTGTGAGGCGTCGGATCATCGTCCGATTACGATGAAAAGAGTCGCCGAATGCGACCAACGATACCACCCGACGACTCGTCTGCATCCTCCTTGTCGCCGTCACCATCGTCATCACCGGTTCGAGTTCCGGAATCGGCTCGAGCGACGAAATTCGATTCCGCGGAGTCGTCGTCATCTCGGTCGACGGATGGCTCGAGTGTTCCGGCGAGTGGGCCGGCATCGGAGCCACTGTCGGCAGCGTCAGAAACCGACGCCGACCCCGACCCCTCGAGGTCGTCCAGGGAGAGGTCGATGTCGTCGATTTCTGGCGTGGCTTCCCGACCCTCGCCGGCCTCGGCAGCCCGGACGTCTGCACCCGTGACCGACCCGCGATCGATCCGATCCGCGAGTGCAGCGTCTGCCTCCGGCTCGTCTTCGACTGGCGGTGTCGGTTCCGATGATGGTTTCGGCTCCCCGCTGACTTCCCCAGTGTCGATTCCGGACTCGCCATCGACTTCGACTGTCGGCTCGTCCTCGACAGCGAATGTCGATCCAGACCCTGATCCCGAATCCAGCTCACCGGATGGATCGACGATCGAGTCCGTCTCCGCTGAGACTGCACTCGATCCCGGTGCCTCGCCGCCGAGACCGCTCGAGCCCCCCGACGGTTCGTCGACGTCCGTCTCAGCATCGGTCGTTGGATCACCGTCAGCTTCGGCAGCCGCTGTGTCGGCGTTCGCCTCGCTACTCGAGTCGGTGTCCTCGTGGGTCGACTCGAGTGTCGTCGGTTCCGCCGCTGACCTCCGTGACACGGCCGGCGATGGATCGCTGCTCGCAGTGTCGTCCAACGAGGCGAGAATGTCGTCGACGCTCGTCTTCGAGACCACCCGTTTCGGCCCGCCACCCGGACTGTTTGGAGTGGCCTCTCCGGAACCGTCGGTTGGCTCATCCCCTGCCGACTCGCGTTCGGCCTGTTCCCCTGCCGACTCGCGTTCAGTTCCTTCCCCCGTCGACTCAGCACCGTGTTCGCTCATGATAGGCGTGTGTTGCTCGAGCGACCATAAGGTTTCTCCGTGGGAAGTGCAGAAATTATCGGACAATCGTCACTCGCTACCGGTCGGTTCCTCCGTCGCCGACTGCCACCTCTCGCTTCGACAGAACGACGTTGATCACGGCCCCGAGCAGAATCAAGATACCGGCGAAGTACAGCCAGGTGACGAACAGGAGGATGGCTCCGATCGCCCCGTAGGCCTGATACTGTCCTGCGTTGGCGGCATAGAGCTGAAAGCCCCCCTGAAGAATCACCCAGCCGATAGCGGCGAAGATCGCGCCCGGAAGCGCCTCCCTCAGGGGAATGTCGATCGGCGGCAACACGTAGTACATCGGCACGAAGACGAGGACGAGGCCAACGAGCAGCGCCAGCCAGCCCAGCAGGCCCGCGAACGGAACGAAATCGGGGACGAGACCGATGAACGCACCGAGAACGATCATGAGCAAGAGCGCCAGGGTACCGACCAGAATCACCGTAACCCCCTCGATGATCTGCTCGACGAAGGAATCCTCGACGGGGGTGTCGTACACCTGGTCGAAGGAGAGACTGAGTCCCCGGAAGACCTTCAGGGCACCCCAGGTCGCCACCGCGAGGGCGACGACGGTCGCTTCTGCACGACCCGATTCCGTCGTCAGGATCTCGAGCACGAGGTCTTCGCCGGCAGCTGGCAGAAAGTCGCCGGCGAGGACGATGAGGCGTTCGGCAATCGCTTCACCGCCGAGAAACGAGCCGACGACGATCGCGAGGAGGACGAGTGGGATCAGCGACACGAAGGCGTAGTAGGCGAATCCTGCGGCGAAGAACGTGATGTCGCGGTCGGAGGCCGTCCGTGCGACTGCAGTGAGTAGTTCACGTACGTCTCGATCCGAGTGACTGGCCATACGCCTGGCTTCAACGTCCGCTACTAAGAGTATTCGAAGTCATCAGGCACGAGGACGAACGCATCCGGCCGTTCACCGAACCGTACAGAAGTTATGGGTGGCGAACACGCGACCCTCGTCGGTGATGTAGACGCCGACGCCGCCGCGATCCCAGCCACCAGCCTCCCTGACTGCCTCCTGTTCTCCGAGAATCGCCGCGCGGTGTTCGGGCGAATTCATCCATTGCTCGACGAGCCCTTCTGCGAGTTCGTCGGCAGTGTGGTACTCGACTCGCTCGCCGTCGTAGGATCGTTCGACCAGCGTCCCGACGCTCGTCCGCGCGATGTTCTCGCTGTAAACCTGGCAGTAGTCGGCGACGGCGTCGAACCGGTCGTGCGGTGTCTCCCCGTCGGGGTTGACGTGGGCGAACTCCCGCTCGTACATGTCCTGGCTGTGGGCACGGGAGACGGACGCGATCGTCCCGTCGAAGCCGATCGGCTCGAGTCCGTGTTCGGCCCGCCGTTCGTTGACCAGCTCGTGAACCCGATCTTCGACGGCGACCGATGACACCGTCTCGGCCTCAGTATTGTAACGAGTCTCGCCCGGATCGTTCTGATCTACGTGTTCAGGGGTACGGTCACCCAACGCCGGTGGATCGATCGCCGAGCCACCCAGTTCGTCCTCGACGTAGGCGAGCGCCTGTGGCGCGACGAAAATGCCCGCGAGAACGAGCGCACCGATGAAACCGATGGCAATCAGTATCGATCCAACACCCGAACTCCCTCGAGAAGTGGGGCTACCGACAGTGATGGACGACTTCGATCCGCTCGCTGGATCGGTTCGACAATCACGGGTCATACGCGTACTCCGTCACAGCCCGTGATAAGTCAGTCGACTGGTAAACGTGTCCCTGCTCGGTCACTCTGACGCGGTCGCCCCGAACAGGGTCTCGTGAAAGGCGATGACGAGTCCCGGGACGACGACCGCAAACAGGTGTTCTTCGATCGGGATGCCACCCACCTCGTACCCCGTTCGCAGGGTGATGTCAAAGACGCCGACCTCGAGGGTGTACCAGTCCCAGACGTAGGCAATCGGGTACAGCGTGAGGATCGTTACAGCGGCGCGTCTGAGCGCACCCGCCCGACGGAGCAGGAGAAACGCGATCGTTCCCCAGAACACCTCGGTGGCGAGGTACGTGTAGCGACCGAACACGGTGATGTCTCGAGCCATACCTCGCACAATCACGCTGTAAGTCAAAAGTATCCCCCCCCCCCGGGATCGTCGACCTGCGTTCAGTCACGACGAGTCGATTACGAGGGTCAGGACTCGATCGTTCGCACGGTGAGAACCGGGGCGTGTACGGTGGGTACCACACGCTGGGAGACGCTGCCGACGACAAATCGATCGAGACGTGATTTGCTCTCCGTTCCCATCACGAGCAGGTCGACTGCGTCGCTACCGGCGTGCTCGAGGATCGTCTCGTGTGCCGACCCCTCCGCGATCGTTCGCTTCGCCTCGATGCCGCGAGCGTCGGCCCGCTCGAGGACGTCCATCGTCGCTCTCTCGCCGTGTTCCTCGAACGCCGACTGCAGTTCCGGAAGGTCGGAACTGGCGGCGGTCACGTACAGCACGTGGAGGGTAGCATCGAACGCCTCGGCAAGCGAAAGCGCGTGGTTCGTCGCCGCCGCCGATCCCGGCCAACCGTCCGTTGCGAGGAGAATCTCGTCGAGTTGCCACCGGTCGTCGGCCAACGTCGCTTCGGGGCCGATTGTCACCACCGGTTGTCGAGCATCGCGGATCACCTCGAGGGCGACGCTCCCGAGGAGTACCTGCCTGAAACCGGTACGGCCGTGGGTGCCGACGACGATCGCGTCCACGTCGTATTCGTCGGCGTGGGCCAGAATTTCGTTTGCGGGTCGACCGGTTCGGACGGCCCACTCGGCTTCACACCCAGCCGCAGTTGCTTCGGCGGCGATGTCCTCGACGTCGGCCGTCCGTTGTGCTCGTCGCGTTTCGACGTCGTCTCGTCCGTCCTGCACGACTGCGAGGACGTGTACCCGTGCCTCGAGGGTGTTGGCGAGTGCAATACCCGCCGTCGCCGCCGTCGCTGAAACGTCACTGCCGTCGACCGCGATGAGGACGTCATCGTACATGGCAGTTCCTACGTCGACCACGCTATTGGTTCTGTTCAGGTGTAACATCTCGTTTATGTCGATTGGATCGGGCCTTCCGAAGCGATCCGTACTGAACTGATCCACTGCGAACGAACGGGGGGCTACCGATGGCACTGGTTGGCCTAGTTGGCCTGGTTGGCCTGGTCAGCCTGGTTGGCCTGGTCAGTATCCTCGTCTTCATTTCCGTGATCGTGCTTCCGTGAGGCAGTTGGGTTGGTATACTCGAGCGAGAAAGACGAACCGTCCACCGTACGCACCGCTTATTCGTCGACCGACGCCGGCACGCTCCCCGCAGCGGTCGAGATTCGTGGTTCTGCGCCGACGTGAATCCGCTCTCGAGAGTCGTCGACCACGATCATCGTCGCCGTTCCGACGGAGATATTCCCCGCTTCGACGTCGTGACCACGTTCCTCGAGTTCCTCGATTACGTCCGCGGGGAACGCCGACTCCATCTGGAGGGTGCTTTCGACCTCGTAGGGATACTGTGTGGACGGGAACGCTGTACTCACGAACCGTGGACGGGAAACTGCTTCCTGTGCGTTCAGTCCGAACTCGACGACGTTCAGAAACTGCTGAGTCTGTCCCTGCGGTTGCGTATCCACGCCGGTGTTTCCGCCCAGAATGTAGGGTCGACCGTTCCGGAGAGCCATGTATGGATTGGACGTGTGGCGCACCTTGTACCCGGGCGTCAGCAGGTTGGGGTCATCGTCCTCGAGGGCGACCATCCGCATGCGGTTGTTGATGTGGATCCCCGTATCCCCGATAACGAGGAACTGCGCGCCCAGACTGGTCGTCACGGCGGCGGCGTTCCCGTCCGCATCGACGACGTGGAAGGTCGTCGTGTGGTCGAACTCGCTGCGCTCGTCGAGTTCGTCGAGTTCGTCGGATGCATCGGACAGACCGGAGTCGATCGGCCACTCCATTGCCCGTTCCATGTCGATTCGGTCAGCCTGGCTTCGCCTGTAGTCGTCGTCTAGTAACTGGGCAACGGGAACGTCGACCCGATTGGGATCGCCGACGTGCTGGTATCGGTCGGCAAACGCGAGCTTTATGGCCTCCACCTGGAGGTGCACGGCATCGGGATCGTCCGGATCCAGTTCGGAGAGGTCGTACTCCGTCAGGACGTTCAGCGCCAGCAATTGGGTGATCCCCTGACTGTTCGGGGGGTTCTGGTACACGCGAACGTCGTCGTGGTACTCGATCGAGATCGGATCGACGATCTCGGACTCGAACTCGTGGAAATCCGAACTCGTGAGATAGCCGTCGTGTTCGTCGGAGTAGGCCACGATCGCCTCCGCGATCGGCCCCCGATAGAAGTGGTCTCTCGCCGCCTGGATCGCGTCGCTCCGCCCTTTCTGACGATGGTCGGCGTACACATCGGCGAGGGTCTCGAACGTGTCCGCCATCTCGTGCTGGGTGACCGTCTCACCTTCTTCGAAGATGTCACCGTTCGGTTTGTAGATACTCGCCGCCGCTGGTCGGTCGTCGATCAGGTCGGCCCGTCGCTCGAGCCAGCGTTCCATCTCCGGGCTGACGGGGTACCCGTCCCGGGCGATCGTGATCGCGGGAGCCAGCACGTCCTCGAGTTCCAGAACACCGTACCGATCGAGCCACTGCATCCATCCATCCCAGGCACCGGGAACGATCGACTGGTGTATCCCAGCGGTATCGGCCCGGGCTTCGAAATCCTCAGGTGTCGCCTCGGAACCGACTGGGCCGACGCCGTCCACGCTGGTGACCTCGTTCGATTCCGTATCGTAGTACAGTGCCCAGGTGCCACCGCCCAACGCGGAGGAAAACCAGGGTTCGACGACGCTCAGGGTGCAAGCGACGGCGATTGCGGCATCGGCAGCCGTCCCACCCTCGTCGAGTACCTCGAGGCCCGCCTCGGTGGCGAGGTGATGCTGCGAGACGACCGCGACGGAATTGGGGTCTCCAGAGGGGGCGTCGTCCGCTTCCGATCTCGAGTGCCCGACACGTCCGGCCACGCTCACGACTCCAATCCCACCGCTCCCAGCCAGAAACTCACGTCGGCGGAGAGTCGAATCCATGCGAACGGCCTACCAGCACCGAGGGTAAAATGGTGCGGGGTGGTGTGTCCGACCCCGTCTGCAAACACCTCGACGACAGGAACGGGCTATTCCTCAGTCGCCGCATCGGGTTGTGGGCCACCACCGGTCTGGGCTTCTTCAGCATCGCCCCATCCCCCTGCATCGACGACCTCGAACAGTTTGCGCCAGTTCTCGTCGTCCTCGCTCTCCGGGAGTTGATCGCGGAGTTGCCTGAAATCCGAGGGCGGTACCAGCGTTTCCACTTGGTCGATGATGACTCGAGCGTGGTAGGCGGCCTCGGGTTTGTCGACGCCCTCACCTTCGATCTCGGTGACTCGGTCGAGGAACTCGTTCCAGTCGAATCGCTGGCCGTGGTCGTGGACGGCTCCAGTCATGTACCACTTTATCTCCATTGGGAGCGAGGCAGCGAAATCGTCGGCGTTCCCTTCGGGTATTCGCTCGCCCAGTGTCATGAGCGTCGCCCGAATCGCCCGGAGCGTTCGGCCAGTGTCCGGAAACTCGAGACGGTGCTGGATCGTACCCGTGAACTCGTCGAAATTCATGGCGTCCATTCGTTCGGGAGGCAGCACCGTCAATCCGGATGGCACGTTGTGCAAGGCCGAGTATGCGCACAATAGGTGGCTATTGAACACCCTTTCCACTGTTACGGTTTGTGGAACCGGTTTCCCGACGCACCCGACAACGGGAGGTAGTTACGACGAATATGACGTACAGCAATCCTATTGTCGGAGTTGTAATCGCTTCCCATCTATCGTCCGGGTACAGAATTGGCGATCGGTTCGGCGGGACGCCACCGACCCTCATGAAGCGCTGGTACTGGCCGGGGTCGCTCGAGGAGCGGGAACCTCACCGGATCGAATCCGCGTCTCCTCCCAGCGCAGCGGTGGCCGTCGTTCTGGCGAGCAGACCCACTGGATCGATCGTCACGTCAGCCCCCATCTCGGCCAGATCCGCCTCGTGACCGACTGTCGTGACGGCAACCACTCGAGCATCGGGGTCGAATCGGCGGGCAGCAAGCACGGCGTACGGGGTTGTCTCTGCGTCGGTTGCAATGACGATGGCAACCTGTTTTGCGTCCGTGACTCGCTCGAGGACATCGTCGTCTGCCGGGTTACCGACGTGTACTTCTATACCGTTGGCCTCGAGTTCGTGCGCCCAGTCTTCCCCCGGCGTGACAACCGTGAGCGACGCCTGATCCGCGAGGTGATTCACGACTTGCTCGCCATTCTCGACGTGTGCCAGCAACAGGACGCGCTCTCCGTCCGTCACTCGTTCTGCTTGAGTCGCCCGTATCCGGGTACCGGCGCGCCTGAGACGGGACTCGAGAGCCGGGCCGAACAGCGTCCCGGCGACGGCGACGATGCTCACCGGCCCGAGGAGGATCAGCGTAATGGCAAACAGCCGTCCCGCCTCGCTGGTCGCGTATACGTCGCCATACCCGACGGTACTCGCCGTGACGAGCGTGAAGTACAATCCATCCAGCACCGTTTCCACCCCTTCCAGGTCGGTTCGGAGGACGTAGGCACCGACCGTTCCGTACACGACGACCCCACTGATTGCGATTAGTGCGCCGATTTGGGTTGGTGTGAAAGAGAACGAGCGCGTATACTCGCGTCGCTGTCGTCGGAGGAGCACCACGATGGCGATAGTCGAGAGGACGACGAGCGGAATCGAAATGGGACGCGTCTGTGCGATGCCGTGTGCCGCCGAAAGCAGAATCATGAGGAGGGCGACGACGTAGGCGATACGATATCCCTGACGCATCCCCCAGGCAGCTGCGAGGAGTAGAAACCCGACGAGTACGGCGCTAAACCCCGTGGCGGTTTGGAGCGTTCCGACGTAGCCTTCGCCGGCAAGAAGCGGTTCGGTTACCATCGCCGCGAGCCCTGTGGCGATCGACACGACGGCGATGATGACGACGACCAGTACAGTACCGTGGCTGTCAAGTCTCGAGTGGCGGACGAAGCGGTTCATAGTGTACGTCTACATCAGCCAGATTAAAGGATAGACGGTGGCCGACCTCGTCACCGTTCCCGGCCCGTCCCGTTACAGTTCCGAGAATTCGGGAATGAGCACAACGATAACGATTGTTCAGGCCCTACTTCTTAGTGGCGGAGACACACCTGCTGTCACGGCATCGGTCGTACTGCCCCCTGAGTAGCCGGACACACCAAACAAACCATGGAGATTACAGATATCATTTCGGAGGACTACATCGAATTCACCCCGGAGACACCCGTTTCGAAACTCGTCGGAACGTTCGAAGAGTCGGGCGTCAGAGGGGTCGTCGTCCGCGGGGAACGGTACGAAGGAATCGTTACCCGCAGACAGCTCGCGACCTCCCACCGGCAACCTGGCGAAAAACTCGGCTCACTCGTCTGGCACGTCCCGCAGCTAGCGCCTGGGGAGGACATCCGCAGGGTGGCACAACTGATGATCGACAGCGATTCCCAGCTGCTGCCGGTTTTCGAGGGCCAGGAGCTGATCGGCGTCGTCACCGTCGATGCAATCCTGCGGAAAGTCGAATCGTTCCTCCATGCCGCGACGGTCGCCGAGGCTCAATCATCGGATCTCGTCACGCTCGAGCCGGATGCACGCCTGGGGGAAGCCCTCAACGTCTTCCGGGAACACAGAATCACCCACCTCCCCGTCGTTGAGGACGATGCTGCAGTCGGTGTCCTTAGCCTATACGACGTTACCGACCTCACGGTTCGCGCCGAGATGAAAAGCCAGGGTGGGGACGCCAGCGGAACTGATCCCTTCGGCGGGAAGATCTCATCCAGCGCCGCTCGTACCCGAGGCGGGGGATTCGGCGCTCGAGAGGGCGAACAGAGCCGGATGCTCGACCTCCCGGTTCGAGACGTCATGGCCTCCCCGGTGCGAACGATCGACCCGAGTGAAACACTCGACGTTGCCGTCGCCGAGATGTTCGACGCTAGCACCTCGTCGCTGGTCGTCACCGAGGACGGTTTACCCCACGGCATCGTTACGAAAACCGACGTCCTCGATTCGCTCACGTGGGAGGCCGGCGGGAACCGCGGCGTCCAGATCTACGGAACTGACCTCATCGACGACGTGAGTTACGATCGGATCGTCGCCGTGATCGAGAAGTTCGACGATCGAGATCACGGAATGAACGTGCTTGACGCGAAAGTACACCTCCACGAACACGACGAGACTCGTCGTGGCGTCCCGCTGTTGCTCGCGCGCATTCGTCTCTACACCGATAGCGGTCTGTACATCGCCTCAGGTGAAGGATATGGTGCGAGTCAGGCGATCAACGAGGCCCGAGATACCCTCGAGCGCCAGATCAGGGACAAGAAAACCTACGGCCGAACGAAAAAGCCACCTGCCCCGGAGTTCTGGGAGAAACGCTTCGGCTGGCTGCTCGAGGCGTGATACGATCGGTTGTAACTGTTTACCAGTGAGACCAGACCGTATCGGGCCTCATCGGTAAGAGACTACAACCGACAGTTGAGCCCCCTTCGTTCCCCCGTTATCTGACGACCGTGACCGGGACGGTTGCCCGTTCGACGATCGATTTGGCGACGCTTCCGAGCATGAGGTCGGTACGCTCCGATCGACCACGATGGCCCACGAAGATGGTGTCGGCGTCGACGTCCTCGGCGTAATCGGTGACCGCCGTCACAGGGTCGCCGTAGAGCAACGACGTCTCGATAGAGATCTCTTCGTCTTCGGCGACCGCCTCGAATTCATCGAGCAGGGCGAGCCCGCGTTCTTCGGTAGCTTCGATGCTTTCGATAACCAGACGCCGACCGGCATCTGCGAACCCAGTGATCGGTTCGGTGCCACCCTCCTCGAAAACCGCCGGGTCGATGGCGTGGACGGCAGTGATCGAGGCGTCCATCGCTTCCGCAATATCGCCAGCGTAGGTGAGCGCGTTTCTGGCCGCTTTAGAGCCGTCGACAGCCACGAGGAACTCCATGAGAGACGAACGAGGTGTAGCGAGTTAAAGTTCGTACACACCTTCGTACACTTCGAACCCCTGGTGGTCGCCCAGCACCTGGGACGCTTGGTGGTCGTCAACCACCCTGAGCCACCTGGTGGTCGTCCAGTCACTCGGGCCGACTGTGGGACTCTCGAGAGTACTGCTGAGTGCGATCCACGAGGTCGACGAACACTCGAGATAATCACGAACTGTCCTGGACGTAAAAGTAATCCCGTAGGTGGTCGAGCACGATGTCCAAACGTGCATCGTCGCTCGTCAGCCCCGAGCAGCCGTTCGGTGAGTTCTGTAAGCCATCGAATGCAGCCGTTTTCACGAGGTGCTCGTTCCATTCATCGTCGATCTGGAGTACTATCCGCTGGCCGTCGATCCGACAACCGGCGTGCACTTCAAGGAGGCCTACGACACGACGAGACGGGTATACCTTGCACTTGTATGGACTGCCCGGTCGGCCTCTCGTTGTGAGATGGTGACAATTATACTTTATAAACCGATGGGGCTAAATTGGTTGTCTGCCTCTTACCGGCAAATGGTCACGCTGGACACCGTCTTCACTCTTCTCAGCGACGAGCGGCGTCGATATGCGCTCTACTATCTGCACGAACAAGACGGCCCAGTCGCCGTCGAAGAACTGGTCGCTGTGATCGCTGACTGGGAAGAGAACCCACCCGGGTCGGAACTATCGTGGGACGAGTTCGACAATATCGCGATCGATCTGAAACACACGCACCTCCCTAAAACCGACGAGGTGGAGTTCATCCAGTACTGCCCGGACGAAGAGGTCGTGCAGGTGCAGGGTGCGCCGCCAAAGTTCGAGGCGTTCGTGACGGTCGCCCGTATGCTCGAGCAACCCGACAAAAGCTAACCGCGGTGAGGCGCGCAGGAAACCATCGTACCACCGAGCGTCTCACCGATCGACCCAGTCCTCCAGTCGGTCGGTCACGACGTCGGTGAGATTGGTGAGGTAGGGGAGCCCCCAGACGGCGACCACGACGGCGCCGAACGTGTTGAACACGAGATCCGTCATCGTATCGTCCAGGCCGTGCTGGGCCAGGGGCATCTCGAGGCCGGTGGCATTTGCGATGAGGTCGAACCCGAACTCGCCGATCTCCCAGAACACGCCGAAGGAGAGGACGAAGACGACGACGAATCCAGGTACCAGTTCTGGCGGGACGTGGATCTCGTCACGGTGTTCATCGATGACACGAATCGCGATGTATCCCAGTCCACCGACGAGCGTCGCCGAAAGCGGGTGCGTGAGGTTGTGCCACCAGAACGATCGATCGTAGATGTAAAACGAGCCGATCGCGTGCAAAAAGACGACGAGCGTGATCCAGAGGGTGAGCCCCGCGTCGAACGGTAGGTCGTAGCGACGACGGAGCATCGTGGGCACGAACGTGATCGCGAGCATCCCGCCGGCATTAGATATCACACCGACGTCGAGGTTGAAGAGCCCATAGACGAAGATAGCGACCATACCGAGACGGAGCGTCTGGATGAGGCCGAACTGGACGCGCCCGGAGAGGGGAAGGCGTTCTTCCAGCGGCGGGTGACCGTCGATGTCCGCTTCGATCGCGAACACATGCTCCTCGACGCCATCGACGGGCGCTGAGACGAGTTCTTCGCCGGGGAACCCCCGATAGTACAGGTCGAAACAGACGCCAGCGATGATCCCCGCGACAGTCGCCGTGATCAGTAGCCACATGAGTTCCGTATTCCCGGCTAGAATTGTCGTCCCCGCAGCGAGATCCTGTACCCAGGTGAGTATCGCCCAGATGGCCGCGATCGCCGCGGAGACCATCGCAACCACGGTCACGGCGAGCCATCGTTCGAAGCGAACCTCGGTGAGGGCGTGCACCTCGAGCGTCAGTGCGAGTGCGAGTATCGCCGCCCCGGCATAGATGACGAGTTGTCGAGTCAAGAGGTCGGGGGCAGCGATCGCCGCAAGCAACGGTGCAACGGCGACCACAGTCACCTCCCAGGGGAGGGCTGCCCGTCTCGTCTCGAGGACGATCATTGGCACGAGTGCGACGGTGACGACGGTCGCTGCGAACAGCGTTTCGTGGACGAGTTGCTCGAGTATCGCGTAGCCGCCGATCAGGAGGACGACGGCGATCGCGACCCAGGAGAGGTAGGCGTTCGATTTTTCGCCGTGTAAGGCTCGAGATGGAGTACGTGACATCGCTTCGCTTGACAATGGGTTCGTTCAATCCGACGGGCAGTACGACCGATGATACGCTCGTACCGTCCGTCGTGGGTAAAGCCCGAGGCTTGCAGAGTAGGGGTGATGAACTGGTGGCGAGACGTGTACGCTGAAACTGGTTGCGAGACGTGTACCGTGAAACTGGTGGTGCGACGTGTACCGTGAGCCACCCGTTGCTCGCTTGCGCGATCACGCGAGACTCCTTTAAGACTCCCGTTCGAAGACAGTTTACCCGACGATGATGGCCACGACTCACGCGTTCGCCGCCCTCGCTGTCGCCGCCATCGTTGCGATCGTCCTGCCGGAGTTCGCGTTCGTGATCGCCGTCGCCGCGATCGCCGGGGGCATATTTCCCGATCTCGACCTCTACGCGGGACACCGGCGAAACCTCCACTTCCCGATCTACTACTGGGTTCTCGGAGCCGTGAGCGCCGTCGTTGCAATCCTCGTCACAACGCCGACGACGATCGGACTCTCGATCTTCGTCCTCGCAGCCGGTATGCACTCCACCATGGACGTCTTCGGCGGCGGACTCGAGCTCAAACCCTGGGAGGGGACGTCCGATCGGGCAGTGTACAGCCATTACCACGATCGGTGGCTCGAGCCCCGACGCTGGATCCGGTACGACGGTGCACCCGAGGATCTGCTGCTGTCGGGCCTGCTCGTCATCCCGGCAGCACTGGTTTTCGGCGACCCGATCGATACGGTCGTACTGGGACTGCTCGCGGTGTCGGTCGGGTACGTGCTGGTTCGGAAGCCGCTGGTCGTCGTTGCCGAGAGGGTGCTCGAGCGAATCCCGGAACCGGTATTTGACGCCATTCCGGATCAGGTGCTCCCGATGGACGAGGCCGATCTCGAACGCTTTCGCGAGAGATGAACATGGAAAATGAAACCAGAACCACTGCATCGAGTCGGGTCGCTCCGCTGAGCCACCCGGCGGATAAAGCTTCCAGAACTCCTTGGCACTGGATCTCTTCGATCCGTTTAGCAAGACTCGAATTACGGTCTCAATGTCACCGACAAATCACACGTGTGGTGACGACAACCTGATGACGATGACCGAACCAGTAGTCAGTTTCATCATCCCGGCGAAAACGAAGCACCGTACCTCGGTCGTGCGCTCTCGAGCATCGAGAGCCTCGAGACGACCGTCCCGATTGAAGTGATCGTCGTGGACGGTGGCTCGGTCGACGACACCGTGGCGATCGCTCGTGAGTACGACGCCACAGTGATCGAGGGATCCGATTCGAGTATCGCCGCCGGACGGAATCGCGGGGCGGAATACGCGAGCGGTCAGTGGTTCGCGTTCGTCGACGCCGATACACGAGTCCGACCGGACTACCTCCCGACTATGCTCGAGTTCGTCGAGGCGAACGACCTGACTGTGGCCTCAGCCCGATGTCGGGTAACCGGCCCCAGTCGAGCCAAGCTCGTGGAGCTGACGATCAATCACGTCTTTCCCCGACTCGAGCGACCGGTACTCCCGGGATTCAACTTCTTCGTCCACCACCGGACGTTCGACCGGTTCGACGGCTTTCCGACGGTGCCGAACGAGGATACGGCATTGAGCAGGGAGCTTGGCGCGACGGTGTCGACGGAGTACTGTCCCGAAGTGTTGGTGGAAACGTCGGGCCGACGAATCGCCGAACAGGGATTGACCGGAACGCTGTGGTATTACACTCGGCTCGACGCTCAGCGCGTCCGAGCCGAGTACTGATGGCGGCAGTCCCTCCTACGATATTTCCGTTCCTACCGCTCGAGACGACTCATACCGCTCGGGCCATCTCTCACGTCGAGACGCCTCCTACCGCTCGAGTTGCCCCATTTCGTGTGTACACTGGAACTGAGTCGGATGTCGATGCTTCTCGAGCCCCCGCAGTGAAGGCGAACTTTAGAACGCGAACTCTCGGACGAAACATCCGTCCTGACGGGTTTTGCGGAACCACTGCCCTCAGAAATGAGGATCTTTCCAACTCCGACTCACGGCCGTTGCCGGTAAATCAGGTTCCGCTGGACTTCGTTCGCCCCCTCGTAGATTACCGGCACCCGGGCGTCGCGGTAGAGTCGGGCGATTCGCCGATCGTTCAGGACGGAGCGACCACCGTGGAACTGCATCCCCTGCTCGGTGATCGAAACCGCAGCCTCCGTCGCCTTGGTTTTCGTCAGTGCGGCCCAGTAGCCGGGGTGATCGTCGGCCTGCACCTTTTCACAGGCCCGCCAAGCGAGCGCTCGGGCGCTTTCGAACTCCATGAGCATATCAGCGAGCCCGTGCTGAACGGCCTGGAACTCGTTGATCGTCCGACCGAACTCCTCGCGCTCGTGCGTGAACGACCAGGCTTCCTCGATAGCGGCGGCAGCGATTCCGAGACCGTGCCCCGCTACGATGACCCGGCCGTGGTTGAAGAAATCCGCGAGCATCATGAAGCCCGCTCCCTCGTAGCCAACGAGGTTCTCCCCGGGTATGCGGCAGTCGTCGAACGAAATGTGTGCCTGTTTCGAGGCCCGCATCGCCATCTTTTCGGGGATGTGTTCGGCCTGGTATCCGTCGCTGTCGGTCGGGACGATGAACATCGAGTGGTTCCCGTAGCGGTTGTCCTCGTCGTCACCGGTACGCGCGTACACCGTCACCCAGTCGGCTTCGACGCCGTTCCCGATCCAGTACTTCTCGCCGTCGAGCACCCACTCGTCGCCGTCTTTCTCCGCCCTCGTCTGCATCCCGGCGAGGTCGCTGCCCGTTTCGGGCTCGGAGACGGCCAAGCCGGAGATCTGGTCGCCCTGTGCTACCGGCTTCACGTACGCCTCACACTGGTCTTCGCTGCCGAACTTGTAGGTAATTTCACACCCGAAACTCGCCAACTGGAGCGTGAGTGCGATCCCCGCGTCAGCACGATAGAACTCCTCGGTTACCGCCAGCAACTGGGCTAAGTCGAGTCCGCGTCCGCCCCACCCCTCCGGGATATCCTGTGCGACCAGATTTGCCTCCTGGCCCGCCTCGAGAATTTCCGTCGGGTACTCCCCGGATACGAAGTGCTCCTCGGCGTTCGGTTCGATGTACTCCGTTGCGAAGTCTCGAGCCTCCGCTTTAACGTCGCGGGCGTGTTCCGGAACGAGGCTCTCATCCAGGACGTCCATATCCGGTTGTCGGTTCCAGGCGGGAAGTGCATATTGGAACCGAGGGTGAATGTATCGAGAAGAAGGCAAAGCGGTTGTCGGGTTTTTCTCCTGCATCCTAGCTCGCGGGATGCTATCGCTTCTGCTCTCATTCGAGTCGGCGCTCCGACGATCCGAGACGAGAAAACCGTTGGTGGCGATTTTGCGTTGCGAGGGCCTGTGGAACGACGCCGTTCTCGGTGTAGAAGAACGAAAAGTTTCGCGCCCGGAGCAGCAGGTTGGCCAGAATCAAGAGAGCCACACCGATTCGAAAGACGGCCAGTGTCCGCGTGTCGATCCGTACGCATCCTACCAGGAACGCGCGAAAACTGGCTCCCGTCCGGTGAACGCTGGCTCGCACCGACTCCGTCATTCGTGTGTAACCGTCTCGTCGGGTGTCATATGCTTTGCCGTCTGCAGGTCGTTGGATCCGGCGACCCGATGACTCGAGTGAGCGTTAGCTGAGAGTCAGTTTCAGCCCAATCGAGTGGTGGTTTAGCCCAATCGAGTAATGAGCGGAGCGGTTCCTCCCGCCCATCTCGATCATTTCCCGAGCGTTTCCGTGGATCCGTCCTGGTACCGAGTCCCGACGTCGATCTGAAAGTCGGCGAGCACGTCTCGGCCGAGCAACAGTGGATACGTTGCCTCGGCTCTATCTTCGACCTGTGCGTTTACAGTTTGCTCGGTTCCCGCTATCCCGACGACCACGTCGACGATCGGCTTCCGTTCGTTCCGCCCGTCTTGATCGCTACCGGCGTCGCTGACCTGTATGGGGCCGGCCCCAATTGCGGCGGCGAGCTGGAGATCGATACGCGTCTGCGACGCCACCGGTTCAGCGCGACCGATCACCGTCTTCGTATCGGTGGTGCCGCTAATGACGACCCGTTCCGTGAGCCCGATCGTCGGTGATTCGCCTTCGATCGGCTCGACGGTCATTGGCACACACGATGGGATTGAGTCATCGAGCGTCGATTGCAACATCGCTACCAACGTGGTGTCGACTGACCCGCCGGCCCGCTCGATCGCCAGTTTCGCGATGTGAGGGGCCGGACTCCGTCCCGTCGCTTGAAAGAGGCCTTTGAATCCAGCGGTTGGGTTCACCTCGAGGACGAACCACCCGTCATTCCCTTCGATGAGATCCACACCGGCACAGTCCAGACCGACTGCGTCCGTCGCCCGTTTCGCGATGGTATCGACTCCATCGGGAAGTGTTTCGGTCGCGTCCTCCGCATGGCCGCCTCGAGCGATGTTCGTCCGCCAGTCGTCGTCGGCGGCGTAGCGGTACATCGCGCCTACGATCGAGCCATCAACCACGTAGACCCGGAGATCTCGTGGACGCTCGCGGTCGGTGTGAACGAGTTCCTGCAGGAACGCCCGTCGCGTGCCGACGGTTCCGGTGATCAGATCGGTCTGGCGAACCTTCCACGCGCCGCCACCGTGCGTACCGACGGTTGTTTTGTACACGAACTCATCGCCGAACGTGGGACTGATCTGTCCGAGCATGGTCGTCCCGAGTGCGAGGGCCGTTTCGGGTACCGGCACGTCGTCGTCGACCATCGCCGCGGCGGACGCGATCTTGTGGGATGCGAGTGCCGCCGCATCGGGGTCGTTTACCATCGGCCGAAACCGGGCGATGGTGTTTGCGAATCCAACTGCTTCCGTCGGTTGTTTCGCCGTCGACAACAGTAACCGGTTGACCACTACGTCCACGTCGGGCTCGAGGACGAATTGACCGTTCGTGAACCTGATGAGGACGTTCTTTTCGCGAAGCCAGACTGGCTCGTGTCCGAAATCCTCCACGGCGTTGAGAATCGCCTTCGACTCCTTGCTATCGTGAAAGCTCAGGACGCCGACCCGAACCGGGTGTTCGGCCATGGTGCTCTACTATACGTGTTTCACGGGCATAACGTATTCACCTGACCACCTGGCCGCCATCGAACGCTCGCGTCGAATCAGGGTCGATCCCACTCGACACGAACAAGTTGACCCTACTGGGCCGTTCGAGAGAAATCACTCGAGGGAGTGGAGCGTTCAGTGGTCAGGATCCTCTTGTCCAACGTCCGCAGGGGCGGGTATCCTGGACATTGCTCTCCCGAAACCCAATCGCGAATCATTTACCCACCGAGATACAGTTCGGCGACCTCGGGATGATCGAGCAGTTCGTTCGCGGCTCCCTCGAACCGAACCGTCCCCTGATCGAGAACGTACCCACGATCGGAAATGCCGAGTCCGTCGCGGGCATTCTGCTCGACCATCAGGATAGCCGTCCCCATCTCGTTTACCGTCCGAACGCTATCGAAGACGTCCGCAACGATCGACGGTGCTAAGCCGGCTGACGGTTCGTCGATGAACAACACGTCGGGTTCCATAACGAGTGCCCGCGCGAGGGCGAGCACCTGTCGTTGGCCGCCCGATAGCGTTCTGGCCTTTGCCTGTTGCTTCTCCTCGAGCATAGGGAATCGCTCGTACAATGACCCGATAACGGCTGAAAGCCCCGAATCTCGAGCGACCCCACCCATCCGAAGGTTCTCTTCGATGGTCAGCGACCCGAACACGTTCTCGGTCTGGGGAACGAATCCGAGTCCTTTTCTGACGAGTTCCGCCGGCTCGACGCCCCCGATTGACTCACCCCGAAACCGGACGTCGCCGACCCAGGGCTGGTTCAATCCGAAGGCCGTGCGGAGTACCGTCGACTTTCCCGCCCCATTCGGTCCGATGAGACAGACGATTTCCCCGGGTTCGATGTGGAGTGTAAGATCGTACAGCACCTGCAGATCACCGTAGCCGCTGTCGACTCCCTCCAGTGCGAGCACCGCATCGTCCGGTACCACTTCCGGCCAGCCACTTCCATGACTTATATTTTTGGGTCATTGTCCGTGAGAGTGACCGCGAACGGCAGTGAGCGACGAAGAGACGTTTCACGTGATTTAACAGGGCACCCCTCCTCGAGCGAGCGTCAGAGTCAGGCGAGTACAACCACAGGAGATTGCTTGCAACGAAGATGGGGGAGGGACGTCGCTTGACTGGCGGCCGATTACTTTCTCTCAGGAATGAATCGATAGAAAACTGGCCTCGGCACTCATAGGGCTCGTCATTACCGGATGCCGAGTCCGGTTCGGAGCGAGTGGGTCGTCATCGGCCACTCGAGGCTAGTACCGTCCGGCCAATGATCCTTTCTCTCTGCGTTCCCTTTCCACCTCGTCTCATCCCCTCGAGTTCTCGCTCAGTCACCCATTCGCACTGTAAGCACCGGCACGTCACTTTTGCGGACGACCTTTTCGGTCACGCTCCCGAGCACGAGCCGACCGGCACCGGAGCGACCGTGGGTACCCATGACGATGGCGTCGATGCCGTTTCCTTCGACGTAGTCGAGGATCTCTTCGTTTGGCTTGCCGTACTCGATCGATGTCCGTACGTCGACGCCCAGCTCCGCGCCACGCTCGACGACCTCGTCGACGGCCGTCTGCCCTTCCTGTTCCTGTTTCTCGACGACGGTGTCCCACTCGGCACTGGCCGGTGAGCTCCCGGCACCGAACCCCCCGAGCGGAATCGGTTCGACGACGAACAGCGCGTGGACGGTCGCGTCGGTTAGACGGGCCAGGGCGAGTCCTTCGTCGATGGCCGCCCGAGCCGGGGTACTTCCGTCGGTGGGGATCACGATATTATCGTACATAGCAGTGCTCTATACGGCGTCTAACACCATATAACGCCAGGAACAGAGCGAGAGACGATGGTGAGGTCTCGACCGCGAAGTACCGTACTGCGCCTCGAGACGCGACGGTAGCTGGCACTACTCACTGGGTTCCCAGTCCTCGGCCGCCCCTTCCCCGTACTCCAGCTGAAGGGTCGTTCCCGTCTGGCACGTCCCGCCGAAGAACCGATCCTTCTCGTACTCCGCAACCAGCGTCGTTCGCGCGATACGATCGCCCGCGGAAACGACTACCGGATCGAACTCGCTGGCAAATCGATACACCCGTGGGTACGGCTCCGGGTCGTCGATCGACAGTTCCCACTCGAGCTCGTCCCGCTGTTCTCGATTCGCGTACGTGAACGCTGGATTGCTGTCCGTTCGCTGTGCGTTCGAATCGAACGCCGTGATCTCACCCAGAATGCGTGACCAGTCGTGAGTCGCACGGAATCGGCTGTGGGGTCGATCCTCGTCGTGGGATTCGACGCGACACCGGGTCGAGAGGGTGAACCCTGAGCCGTCGTCGTGCTCGAAGAGGAGCGCAGTGACTTCGACGTATCCTTCGTCCGGTCGCCACTCGACGGAATCGCTCGCAGCGACCGTCGCGTCGACAGTTGGGAGTGCCGGCCGGTCAGGCTTCAGTGTGTGCGTCCCGTCGCTGCCGGTAACCACCGTGCAGCCGCCGAACGCGGCGGCCACCGTTGCCGTGGCGGTGGCGAGAAGGGTGCGTCTGGAGGGCATACTGTACCGATTCGAACAGGTCGTGTTTGGTTCTTTCGTTCTCACCAACAGGAATTGAATCGATGACCAAACCAGTTGGCGCTACTGCGCTCGGAGCATCGATTTGCCTTGGCCGCTCGAGGCGCGTTCACCCCCGTCGAGAGGAGGTTCCGAGCCCCGGAATTGACACCGCGCGCTCGAGTCGCCCCATCGCGAGCGCTGTCGTCAACACGAGTGCGAGATAAAACAGCGCGGCGATGATGTAGATGTCGGTGAACTGGAACGTGCTCGAGCCGATGTTTCTGGCCTGGCGGAAGAGTTCGGGGACGGTGATGAACGCCGCGAGCGAGGAGTACTTGATGAGGTAGACGAACTCGTTGGTCCAGCCCGGGATGGCGAAGCGAAGTCCCTGGGGTAACACGACGTGGCGGATTCCCTGGAGCCTCGAGAGGCCGACCGAACGGGCGGCCGTCAGCTGCCCGGGGTCGACCGACTGGAGGGCCGACCGGATGTACTCCGCCTGGTAGGCCGAGGAGTTGATCGTGAAGCCAACGATGGCGACGAAGATGGCGGCCCGCGGAATCCCGCCGTAGCCGACGAATCCGAAGCTATCGAAAAAGCCCGCCAGCGGCAGCCCGAAGTAGAGTAAAAAGAGCTGAGCGAGCAGCGGCGTTCCCCGAATGAGTTCGGTGTACGCCAGCGACACGCGGCTCAGAACGGGGCCGCCGTAGATCCGCGCCACGGCCGCTGGCACGGCGATGAACAGGCCAAAGAACATCGAGAGGACGGTGAGGTAGACCGTGATGAACGCCCCTGCGGCCAGCGCCGGTGCCGACTCCGCGGCGAACGCGGCGAGTTCGAACAGCCACGCGACCCACTCGAGCGGAATTCCCGCGGGGCCGAGCGTCACCGCCACGCCAGCAACCGACTCAGCTGCGGCTTCGAACGGAGCGGCGGGTATCCAGGGCTCTCGCTGGCGAACGCCCAGATCCGATCGGATGAGATTCGGGAGCCCAAGACCCGAGAACACCCAATCGAGGATCGAGTTGTGGTAGGCCCAGCGAGCGAGCAGCCACGCCCAGAAGAGAACGCCGACCGCCCCGACGACGAGCCGCTTCCGTCCCGGAAGGGTGCCGACCGCCCTGCCGCGATACGCCTCCTCCATCGTCATTGATGAACGCTCGTGAGGTCGCCGAGGAACGCTCGAGTGCGATCGTGTTCCGGGTCGTCGAACAATGACTCTGGCGGCCCACGCTCGACGATCCGGCCCTTATCGAGGAACGTGAGCGTCGACGCGGCCGAGCGGGCGAAGCCCATCTCGTGGGTGACACAGAGCATGGTCATCCCCTCCTCGGCGAGATCCCGCATAACCTCGAGTACCTCGCCGATCAGCTCCGGATCCAGCGCGCTCGTCGGCTCGTCGAAGAGGATCAGTTCGGGATCCATCGCCAGCGCTCGCGCGATGCCGACCCGCTGTTGTTGCCCGCCCGATAGCTCTGCCGGGTAGGAGTCGACCTGGTCGCCGAGACCGACGCGCTCGAGGTAGTCGTGGGCTCTGGCGTCGGCTTCCTCTGAAGAGAGCTCGAGCACCTGGGTCAACCCCAGCGTGATATTCCCGAGGGCCGTCCGGTGGGCGAACAGGCTGAAGTCCTGGAAGACCATCCCGACGCGACGCCGCAGGTCGTTCTCGTCGATGTCGTGAATCTCGACGTCGTTGAGGTAGATCGCGCCGTCGTCGATCTCGGTCAGCCGATTGATACACCGGAGCATCGTCGATTTCCCCGACCCGCTCGGGCCGACGATCACTTCGACGTCCTGGCGCTCCATCTCGAAGCTGACGTCGTGCAGTACCGCCTCGTCGCCGTAGGATTTGTCGACGTGTTCGACACGTAAGAGACTCATTCGTTCCCTCCGGGAACCGCGTAGCGTTCGTGGAGCCGATCGAGCGTCCGGTTGGTCGTGAACGTCAACACGAAGTAGATCGCGCTGATCACGATGATGACCTCCATCACCGCCGTATCTCGACCGGGTTGGAGGTACAGCCGTTCTGCTCGCGTAAGCAATTCGGCGAGGCCAATTGCGAAGGCGACGCTCGTATCCTTGAGGACGATCGTGAACTCGTTCTGGAAGCCGGGGATCGACCGCCGGATCGCCTGCGGGAAGATGACGTGGCGAATTGACTGTCGCTCGCTCATGCCGACCGAGCGGGCGGCCTCCATCTGCCCGGAACTGATCGACTGGATTGCCCCACGGAACACCTGCCCTTGATAGGCGGCGCTCCGGAGCCCCAGTGCGAGCGTTGCCGCGGCGAACGCCTTGAGGTCGAAGTCCAGCAGCGGCATCGATCCCAGACGCGGGATCGGCAGTCCGAAGTAAAAGAGGACGATCAGAACGACGATCGGCGTCCCCCGAAGCACGACGCCGACGGTACTCACGACCTCGCGGAGCCAGCCCGATCCGTACACCTCGATGGCACCGGCGGGAAAGCCCGCGAGAAAGCCGAGAGACAGGCTGGTGAGCGTGAGCAAGATGGTGACGATCGTCCCCTCCAGGAGAAATTCCCAGTTGGCGAAGACGAACTCCCAGTCGCTCACTTCCAGTACGACGGCGTCCATCTATGCCTCACTCGAACCAGTTTTCGACGAGCTCCTCGTAGGTTCCGTCGTCCTGAATCTCGGCGAGGGCGTCGTTGATGTCCCCGATTCGATCGTCGTCCTGGCGCATGCCGAGGCCGAACTCCTCGCCGGTTTCGATGACGAACGCGATTTCGACATCCCGTCCCTCCTCGAAGTTTTCGGCGACGGGGATGTCGACGACGATGGCGTCCACGTTCTGGTTCTCGAGATCCTGCACCGCGAGGGTGTAGTTGTCGTACTGGCGGAAGTCGTCGCCGTCGACGATGCCGTCCTCGATGAGCGCCTCGACTTCGCCCTCACCGGTCGTGCCACTTTGGGCACCGACGATGGCTCCCTCGAGATCCTCGACGTCGTTCGGATCGAGGTCGCCGTCGGCGTGGACGAGGACTGCCTGGTCGGATTCGTAGTACGGGTCGGAGAACGCGATCGTCTCGGCTCGCTCGTCGGTGATCGTCATCGCGGCCGCGATGAGGTCGATATCGTCTTCCGTGAGCGACGGGATGAGCGAGTCGAACTCGATGTCGGTCCAGTCACCGACCTCGTAGCCCGCTCGGTCGATGGCCTCTTCGGCGAGGTCGATGTCGAACCCGACCAGTTCACCGTCTTCGGTGAATTCGAACGGTGGGAAGCCCGAGGCGGTTCCCGGGACGATGACGTCCTCGCCGCCGCCGATGTCTCCGAGACAGCCGGCGACGACGGCCGTTGCACCAGCGGCACCCACGGTCTGCAGGTAGGCGCGACGATCCATCTGGAATCTGCGAGTCATACTCTAACGTCGTATGAGTCACGTTTCAACGTTTCGCACTAGCACGCCCCTAATTGCGTGGTATCGAACAATATCACCCTGTCCGACCGATCTGCAAAGCTTCTCGAGACGCGTGTGTCACGACATCTTCGGAGTGGCCGTTAGAGGAGACGCCACTGGAGACACGACGGCGGTCGTGAACCGGTGCCCAGACTCGTACGCCCGTTGAAATTCGAAGAGTGCCCCTGAAACGACCCGGGCAACAGCCGGATGCACACGATCACCAGCATCACTCGAGTCCACCGGGTGGGATACGTCGGTCACTACCCATCCAGTACGAGGGACATCCTGTGTACGGGCTGACTCGAACCACTATCGAAGGCAACATTCTTTGAATGGGAACGGAGATGTGGACGTAATGGCCCCCGATACCGATGACCGGGTTTACTACGTCATCAGCGACCTCCACATCGGCGGCGACGAGCAACTCGAGGACGTCGAGTTTCTCGACGAACTGCTCGCCTTCCTCGAGCGACTCGAGAAGACCGACGAAGACGCCGAGTTGATCATCAACGGCGACGCGTTCGGTCTCTGGGAGTTTACGACAGTCGACGGTCTCGAGAAGTTCGACGTCCTCGAGCGGACGTATCCGGAGCTGTTCGAGCAGTTTCGGGCAACCGGGGAGAACGTACACATCACGTTGATGCCGGGCAATCACGACCACGAACTGGCGGCGTACGACGAGTACGTCGATCGGTTTGCTGCGTACAACGTCGACCTGGTGCAAGAACAGTCGACCACGCGGGCGGTTGGCGAGCAGGTGATCCACTTCGAACACGGCCACCAGCGCGATGACAACAACCGGATCGAGGACTGGGGGAACCCACACGCGACGCCCCTGGGCTACTTCTACAACACCCTCGTCACCAGCCGTGCCGGTCAGCTCTCCGATCGTGGACGGTACAACTGGCTGAAGGACGTCCAGGCGGTCACCCCGACCGAACGAATGCCCGTCTGGCTCTTCTCGAAGTACTTCTACCGTGAGATGAATCCGCTGTTGCGCTACTCGCTGGTGCCGTTCTTGCTGTTGTTCAACATCAGCGCCCTCCTCGCGATTCTCGTCGGACTGGATCTGGCCGGCGTCTGGTCGGCACCGATCGAGCAGACGACGACGTTCCTCGGGCAGTTCGGCAGAGCCGGCACCGCCGCGTGGTTCTTCTTCGCGATCAACATCGCCGTCGCCGGGTTGTTGTTGCTCGTGGGAATTCCGCTGTATTTCATCCGCCGGGACGTCAGAAAGACCGTCAACCGCTTTGGCGTGTTCGAAACCGACCTCACCGTCGACCCCGAAGCCCCCTACGAGGAAGCCGCTCGAGAGATCTTTACCGAGCGTCCGGAGACGACGATTTTCTGTTACGGCCACACCCACCGACCGGGGATTCAGGAGGTCGATGGCGGCGTCCTCGTCAATTCGGGAACGTGGCTCAAACGACTCCACCGTCGGGACGGGATCATCGGTATCCTGCCGCCGGTGTTCTATCCGTCCTACCAGCTCGCAGCCGTTCGGATCGCGCCCGCAGCCGAAGCAGATGCCGACGGCGTTGCCGTGGGCTTCGAACAGTTCACGAAATCGAGTCCGGCCTCGGAGGAACTGACACGCACCGAGCGCTTTTTCACCGTCGGGAGGGAGCCCAACCCCGAACTCCCCGGTCGGTACGTCGTCGAAACGTCAAAATCGGGCACCAGAGCGGCTACCGCAGAGGCCACCACGGAACAGTCTCGCTGAGACCGTTCTCGTCCAGTGTTGCTTCCTCTTCCATCCCTTCCTGCTATCTCGAGAATCGATGATGGCCCGAGCAGCTGTGTCGGGAACGTACCAGTGACGGCTCGAGGAAAACACACCAGATAGGGGCTCGAGGCGTCGAGCACCAGCGGTATCTCGAGACCGTGACCCACACACGCGCTTGCCAGCCACTCGCTTTTCCGACCGACCGTCATAGCGCTGGCCATGACGAGGAACCCAGCCGAGACCGCGTGCAGGATCGAGCAGAAGCCCGGAAACGCGACCGAGCCGACACCGTCGAATCGATCCTCGAGGACGTCGAGCGTCACCTTGGCGAGGTCGAATACCCCGTCAGCAGCGAGGAACGCGCGACCGAGTACGCCCTGGATTCGATCGACCTTCCCAACGAGACGGAGTCCCTCGGCAGCGTCTTCGACCGCCTCGCCGGCGAAACCTTCGAGTCCCCTGTCGAGGTTCGCGAGGCCGTCTAGGGGGAACTCACCGGGAAGGCAGGCGGTCGCAACGAGGCAAATCCGGAACGCGACCTCGAGCGACTCGGGGCGGAGAAACAGGGATCCCTCGACGAGGGCAGTGCCGATCAGTCATGACGTTTTCGAGGGCGATCCAGCGCGGTTCAGAGAGCGCGTTCTCGTACGTCAGAACGCAGGTCGATCGAAGCGGTCGTGGTGCACACAACACATTCTCACACTCGAGACTGTTGGTTGAATGTGAAGAATTAACAGGTCCCAAAGCGTTTAAAAGGCCCATTGTGGTGGCCAGCATATGGGTCAACGCGAAACCTGGGCCACCAGGACGGGCTTTGTCCTGGCAGCCGTCGGCAGCGCAGTTGGACTGGGAAACATCTGGCGATTCCCGTTCGTCACCGGCGAAAGCGGCGGGGCCGGATTTCTCCTGATCTATTTGCTGTTCGTCGCGCTAATTGGACTCCCGGTTATTCTCGTGGAGTTCGTCATTGGGCGGCACACCAAGCGGAATCCGGTTGGAGCGCTCCGAGAAATCGGGAGCGGTGCCTGGCGATACGTCGGCTGGATCTTCGTCGTCACGACGTTCGTCATCATGTCCTACTACAGCGTCGTCGCCGGCTGGACGATCCGCTATACGATTCTCGGTCTCCAGGGAGACTACGTGAGCGACGTCGACGGGGCCGGTGGGCAGTTCCTCGAGCTCGCACAGGGCGTCGAGGCGATGGCCTTCCACGCGCTGTTCTTGCTCATCGTCGTCGCCATCGTCGGCTTCGGCATCCGTCGCGGGATCGAACTCGCGGTGAAGGTGATGGTGCCGGCGATCATCGCGATCACCGTCGGCCTCGCCCTCTGGGCGTTCACCCTCGAGGGGGCCTCGGAAGCGTACAGCTACTATCTCTCACCCGACTTCCAGCAACTCGCCGCCGACTGGACGACCGTCCTGCCCGCCGCTGCCGGACAGGCGTTTTTCACGCTGTCTCTCGGCTTCGGGATCATGATCACGTACGCCTCCTATCTCGGCTCTGACCGAAACCTGGCCGAAGACGGGGTGGTGATCATCGGCTTCGACACCGCCATCGCGGTCGTCGTCGGCCTGGTCGTCTTCCCGATTCTCTTCACTGCCGGTGTCGACCCGGGAGATCCAGGTGCCGGTGCGATCTTCATCAGCCTCTCTGCGGCCTTCGGTGAACTTCCGCTCGGTGGCATCATCGGTGCCATCTTCTTCGGTACCGTCGCCATCGCAGCGCTCTCGAGCGCGATCAGTCTGACCGAGGTCGTCGTCTCCTACGCCATCGACGAACGCGGCATGGATCGACTGACAGCCACCCTCGCCGTCTGCGGTGGCCTGTTCGTCCTCGGCCTGCTCCCCGCCTGGGATCTCGTTCTCCTCGACCTCCTGGACGGGTTCGCCGACGGCATCCTGCTGTTGCTGGGTGGCCTGCTCATTTCGGCATACGTCGCCTGGTTCTGGGCCGACGACGCAATCGAGGAACTCGGACGCGGTATCGGCCCGCTCGGGAACCTCGGGACGTACTGGATCTGGGCCGTTCGCGTCCCAGTCTTGATCGTCCTCTTCGTCTCACTGCTCCTCGGCGTGCTCGATTACGTCGAGTTCCTCCAGACCGATTTCGCAGAGTGGCTCGAGGATCTGTGACCTGATCGGAACACCTCGAGTTGGTCTGTGTAATCTTCAACGGTTGATACGAATTGGGTGCTGAATTTAGAGGGTGAGTTCAGCACGGCGCCCACGTTCATTTCACACCTTCAGGCGAATCCAACCGGTACATACAGCTGTTTGTTGAACAGCAGTATCCAATGTAGGATTCTGAAACCAAAGTCATGCGTAGGTCAACCAGAATGTACTTACTTAGTCAGTCTTACTGAACCTACAATGGCTGGAGCAGCATTACAACGATTTGGTATCCTCACTGTGCTGTTTGGGGGCTTCTCCGTGTTTATTGGTCCATCTGGAATGGAGACTGCAGCGACGATCATGCTGATCGGATTCATTATTGGGATTTTTGGTTTCGGGATTGAGGTAATGTCCGCTATGGATAAGTAGACCTCCTAGATGAGTTCTGATACTGGCTACTGTATACCCTGTACTGACCGATCACTAACCCTCGCAGATCCCGCCTCAGTCTGTGCCACATTCGCGCTCTGTATTCAGCACGACTCCTGAAACCGATCACCAGCTAAGGGTTCAACAGAGCCTCACGAAATTCTTCGACGGTGATCGGAACAGTGGCTCACTGCTCGAGCAATCGGCCGGTACCCGAGCATTTCACACGATGGTCGCAAAGCGGAATCGACTGCTCGAGTGGACGCTCTCGCCAGTAGTGCATCGGTATTGTCGAAGATGAAGAGGCCGGTCACAGTAGGCCCAGATTGATCGTAGGTCGATCCGGTCACTGGCAGAACCCTAGTTAAAGAGCGTCTAGACGTACTCGAACCACTCCTCGTACTCGTCGGTGCGCCCTTCGACGATGTCGAAGAACCGCGTCTGGATCTCCTCGGTGATCGGCCCACGAGTGCCCTCGCCGATCGTCACGTTGTCGACCCGCTTGATCGGCGTCACTTCGGCGGCCGAGCCGGTGAAGAACAGCTCGTCGGCAGTGTTGAGTTCCCCGCGTGAAATCGAGACGGTGTCGTGCACCGTATACCCCAGGTCGCGGGCGATCCGGATCACCGAATCGCGCGTTATGCCGTCGAGGATCGACTCGGAGAGCCCGGGCGTGAAAATCTCGCCGTCACGAACGAGGAAGAGGTTCTCGCCCGGCCCTTCGGCCACGTTCCCCTCCTTGTTGAGGACGATCGCTTCGGCGTAGCCGTTGCGACGGGCTTCCTCGCCAGCGAGCATGCTGTTGACGTACAACCCCGTCGTCTTCGCGTTCGTCGGAATCTGGCTCGAGGCGTGTTTCCGCCAGGACGACACCATCACGTCGATGCCGTTCTCGAGTGCGTCCTCCCCGAGGTAGGCACCCCAGGGCCAGACGGCGATCATCGTCCGGGTCGGGCAGTCCCCTGGACTGACGCCGAGGCTCTCGTAGCCGTAAAAGGCGAGCGGGCGGACGTAACAGGAGGCGAGATCCTGTCGTCGGATGAGTTCCTTTGTCGCCGTCGTCAACTCCTCGTGGGATTGCTGAATCTCCATCTCGTAGGGCTTACAGGAGGCAAAGAGCCGGTCGAGGTGCTCCTCCCAGCGGAAGAGCGCTGGCCCGTTCTCGGTCTCGTAACAGCGTGCGCCTTCGAAGACGCCGCTTCCGTAGTGGAGGGCGTGGGTGAGCACGTGCACCTGGGCGTCGTCCCAGTCGACGAACTCGCCGTCCATCCAGATCGTTTCGACGTCCATCTCGTCAAATCCCATACCCGGGGAGACGGAACCCTCCGTAATGAACGTTCGCGATTCCGCGAGCCAACTCGAGCGGTTGGCCGACTCCGTCACCGTTTTGCGGGGGACGGACGAGAGTCACCTATGGACACCGCACTCGTCATCGGCGGCACCCGATTCATCGGCCGCCACCTGGTCGAGGAGTTGCTCGCCCACGACTACGACGTCACCATCTTCAACCGGGGGAATTACGATAATCCGTTCGCCGACGACGACCGCGTCACCCAGGTTCAGGGCGACCGGACGAACGACTCGGCGCTCGAGGCCGCCGCGGCCGACGTGAACCCAGACGCGGTGTTCGACTGCGTGGCCTACTACCCGCGGGACGTTCGTGCAGCGACCGAGATTTTCGCCGACTGCGACGCCTACGTCTCCATCTCGAGCGGCGACGCCTACGGCCGCGAGGAGATCCCGAAACGCGAGGACGAGACGCCGATGCGTCCGTGCACGACCGAACAGGAGACCGACGAATCGGGGGACACCTACGGCAACCGCAAGGCCGAGGGTGACCGAGCGGTGGTCGCCGCCGCCGAACGGGGAGTCAACGCGATGTCCGTTCGCCCCTGCATCGTCTACGGCCCCCACGATTACACCGAACGGCTCGACTTCTGGCTCGACCGCGTCCTCGAGTACGACCGACTGATCGTCCCCGGCGACGGAACCAACATCTGGCACCGCGCCTACGTCGAGGACGTCGCCAGCGCGCTTCGAATCGTCGCCGAGCGCGGCGACCCAGGCGAATTCTACAACATCGGCGATCGCCGTCTCGTCACCCTCCAGGAGATGGTCGAATTGATCGCCGACGTCGCCGATGCGGACGTCGAACTCGTCCACGCCGGCCCCCGCGAACTCGAGGCTGGCGGCCTCTTGACGGACGACTACATCTTCTACCGGGATTACCCGCACGTCCTCTCGACGGCCAAACTCGCCGCACTCGACTGGGAGTCCACCCCGCTCGAGGAGGCGATGGCCCGGACGCTCGAGGAACACCTGAAAAGCGAGCGCGATGGCAGCGAGCACGACCCTGGACGCGAGGCCGAAGAGCGCGTGCTCGATATCCTCGATACGCTCTGAGCACGTCACGTTCCAGCCGACCCAATTGTTTATATGCGATAGCGGGGCCAAACCGCCTATGACATAGTCCGTTGTCCGGGTTCGGTGCAGCGAGTGCGTGACCAGCCGGCCCGGCCCAACCTTCGGTCACCTGTCCGCTCATCTCTGGGCTCCACCGATCTCACCCACGGGCGGTTATTCGCTCGAGGTTTCGAACCTGTACCCGTCTCGAGCCGCCTCGAGCGAACACTTCTCGAGGTCGAGGTCACGTTCGATCGCCTCGCGATCGCGCTCAGCCGGATCGCCGTACCCGCCGCCACCCGGAGTTCGGATGCTCACGATATCGCCTGCCTCGAGAACCCGTTTGATCTTCGGCTCGAGGTCGTACTCTTCGCCGTCTCGAATCAGTTTGTCGTCGCCGCGCCCGCCCCTGGAACCGCCGTCGATTCCGTACGGAGCGTGTCGGCGGCGGTCGGCAAGGAGGCTGAACGTTGGTTCGTGGTCGCGGACACGAATATCACGACGCAGTCCCAGCCCGCCCCGGTGTCTCCCGGCACCGCCGGTATCCTGGCGCAACTCGTACCGTTCGACTGCGAGTGGGTACGCCGTCTGGAGCACCTCTGCCGGGGTGTTCATCGTGTTGCTCATGTGGACGTGGACGCCGTCAATCCCGTCGCCGCTCGACCGACCGCCGAAGCCGCCACCCTGGGTCTCGTAGAAGGCGTAGGGGGTGCCATCACGCGGATCGGTACCGCCGAAGGTGACGTTGTTCATCGTCCCCTGTCCGGCAGCGACCGCCCGTTCTGGCGCGACGGCCGCGAGCGCACCGAGGATTACGTCCGTCACTCGCTGGGAGACCTCGAGGTTTCCCCCGACGACCGCAGCGGGCGGACTCGCGTTGACGACCGTTCCCTCGGGAGCGTCGATCTCGATCGGCCGATAGGCGCCGTCGTTCGGCGGAACGTCCGGATCGGTCACGCACCGAACGGCGTAGTACGTCGCCGAGGCGGTGACCGCAAACACCGCGTTCACCGCCCCCGCGGTCTGGGGAGCCGTCCCCTCGAAGTCGACCCCGATCGTGTCGCCGTCGACGGTGACGGTCGCCTCGATCGGAATGTCGATCGTTCCCTGGCCGTCGTCGTCGAGGACGTCAGAGAATGCGTAGGTGCCGTCAGGCAGGTGGTCGATCTCGGCCCGCATTCGCCGCTCCGAGTAGTCGTGAATCTCGGCAATGGCTGTTGAAAGCGTCTCGAGCCCGTATTTACTCGCGAGCTCCTGCAATCGTTCCCGACCGGTTTCGTTCGCGGCCTGCTGGGCCCGGATGTCGCCTCGTCGTTCGTCGGGCGTTCTGACGTTCGCGAGAAGGAGTTCCATAACGTCCTCGACGAGGTCGCCCCCATCGTACAGTTTCACCGGCGGGATTCGGAGCCCCTCCTGGTAGATCTCCGTGGAGTCGGCGGCGACGCTGCCGGCCGTTGAGCCGCCGATGTCGGCGTGGTGAGCGCGGTTGGCGGCGAAGCCGACGAGCGGTAGTCGGTCGTCACCGCTTGAGTCTTCAGGGATATCGTCGTCGGCGAACACGGGCGTCACGAGCGTCAGATCCGGAAGGTGCGCTCCGCCACGGAACGGGTCGTTCACCAGGATCGCATCGCCCGGCGAGAGCGACTCCGGGGAGTAACGCTCGAGGGCAGCCTCGACGGAGAAGGGCATCGCGCCGAGGTGGACGGGCATGTTCTCAGCCTGACTGAGCAGTCTCCCATTGTCGTCGAAGACGGCACACGAACAGTCACGCCGCTCTTTGATATTCGGGGAGTACCCCGTTCTGATGAGGTTCGCGTTCATCTCCTCGGCGATGGCGCTGCAGGCGTTGCGGATCACCTCAAGGGTGACGGCGTCGATGCGGCGACTGCCGCTCGAGTCAGTGGTGGGGTCGGTAGAGTCGCTCATCGCTCTCCCTCCACGAGAAGGCTGCCGTACTCGTCGACGGTCGCGTGTTGGCCCGGCCGGATGACGACGGTGCTCTCTGCCCCCTCGACGATCGCCGGCCCCTCGAGAGCTACATCGGCTGGCAGTCGATCGCGATCGTAGATTCGCGTGTCGTGGGTTCGTTCGTCGAATCCGACTGGCCGTTCCTCCCGGATCGCATCGTCCGGATCACCGTCTCGATTGGATGCTGTGAGCGTCGGCGTATCGACGAGGCCGCGAGCTCGCAGTCGGACGGTGACGAGTTCGATCGATTCGTCGGGTGAGGCGTGACCGTATCGTTGCTCGTGTCGCTCGTGGAACCGTCGGGTGGCGACTTCGAGTACCGATTGTGTCACCGGTTCGTCGGGGAGCGCAATCGTCAGATCGAACGACTGACCGACATATCGTAGGTCAATGGCGCGTTCGAGGACGATTCGACCGTTCTCGTCAGTGCCGTCGTCCGCGGTTCCGTCACCGGCCAATCGGTCGTACCCCTCGCGCTCGAGCCGTTCGAATGTGGCCTCGAGGGTCTCTGACGAAACGTCCGCGAGCCGTCTGACCATCGAGGTGCTGGCGTCGTGGATGCGGTCGGTGAGCACCAGACCCAGTGCGGAGAGGACGCCCGCGGTTCTGGGAACCACCACTCTCGGGATATCGAGTCCATCGGCGAGAGCGCTCGCGTGGAGCGGGCCCGCGCCGCCGAAGGCGACGAGGACGAACTCGCGGGGGTCGTGTCCCCGTTCGACGCTCACGACCCTGAGGGCGCGTTCCATGTTCGCATTGGCGACATCGAGGATCCCCTGGGCGGCCTCCTCGATGCTCATCCCGAGCGGATCGGCGATCCGTTCGGCGACGATCGATTCGACGCGGTCGACGTCGACCTCGAGAGCGTCCGACAGAAATGCTTCCGGATCGAGCCGACCGAGGAGCAGATGGGCGTCGGTCACGGTCGGCTCCTCGCCGCCTCGTCCGTAGCAGATCGGGCCGGGTACCGCACCCGCCGACCTCGGGCCGACGCGGAGCGCACCGCCAGCGTCGATCCAGGCGATGGAACCGCCGCCAGCACCGATCGTGTGGACGTCGACCATGGAGACGCCGACGGGATAGTCGCCCACGGTGACGTCGGTCGAGACGACGGGCTCGCCGTCACGGATCATCGACACGTCACAGGAAGTGCCGCCCATGTCCAGGGTCAGGACGTTCTCGAGACCCTGGAGTCCGGCGACGTGGGCCGCCCCCTGGACGCCCGCTGCAGGTCCCGAAAGGAGCGTGTTGATCGGTCGGTTACGGGCCTGGTCGGCGTCGATGAGTCCCCCGTTCGACTGCATGATACGGAGCGGAGCGGGAACCCCGAGGTCGTCGATGCTCGAGGCGAGGCGACCGATGTAGGCGTCCATCACGGGTTTGAGTGCAGCGTTCAGGGCCGTGGCGAGCGTCCGTTCGTACTCCCGAATTTCGGGGAGGACGTCACTCGAGAGCGAGAACGAGGCGTCGATACCCACATCCTCGAGGCGGTCACGAACCCGTCGCTCGTGGTCGGTGTTTTCGAACGAGAACAGCAGCGAGATGGCGATGCTATCGACGTCTGTATCCGCGAGTGCGTCGGCGACAGCGTTTACGCTCTCTGGCTCGAGCGGCGTCTCGACGCGCCCGCGTTCGTCGAGTCGTTCGGTGACCTCGTAGCGCCTGTCGCGGGGGACGATCGGTTCCGGTTTCGTCACGTCGAAATCGTAGATGTCGGGACGTGCCTGGCGGCCGATCTCGAGGACGTCCCGAAAGCCCCCGGTGGTGACGAGCGCGGTGTCGGCCCACTCGCCCTCGAGGACGGCGTTGGTCGCGACGGTCGTCCCGTGCGCGAAGAAGTCGATGTCGCCGTACTCGAGGCCCGATTCGTCCTGGGCGTCCTGGGCGTCCTGGCGGGTATCACGGTTCGCTACGCCGTGTCGGCGTCGCGCCTCGAGGCCGTCGACGACGCCCTCGTCGGGTACATTGGGGGTCGACGGCGTCTTCGTGACGTGGATCGTCCCATCGCGGACGGTGACGACGTCCGTGAAAGTACCGCCGACGTCGACGCCAACGCGCCAGCCGGTGGGTGTGGTCATATCACTCCCGTGGAGGGGAGGGGGCTAAAAACCGTCCGTCGGAATCCGCTGAGACGTCGTGGGAGGGAACGCCTTTATACCGTGGCGAACCAGGTCTGAACCATGTTCGAGAAGTCGACGTGGATTCGACTCCCGCGGAACGTCGTCGTCGGACACGACGTCCTTTCAGAGACCGTCGCTGTCGTCGACGACCTCCACCTCGAGGGCCGACCGCTGCTCGTGACCAGCCCCACCCCGCGGAAACTCGCCGCCGAACCGATTGCGGCGGACTTCCGGGAACGGGGTATCGAGCCGGCGATCGTCACCGTCGAAGAGGCCAGTTTCGACGCGGTCGAAACCGTCCTGGAGACGGCCGAGGCCGAAGACGTGTCGTACCTGATGGGCGTCGGCGGTGGGAAGGCGATCGACATCGCGAAGATGGCGACCGACCACCTGAACGCCGGGTTCATCTCGGTTCCGACGGCGGCGAGCCACGACGGAATCGTCAGCAACCGCGGATCGGTTCCGGACGGCGACACCCGCCACAGCGTCGCCGCCGAACCGCCGCTCGCGGTCATCGCTGACACCGGGATACTGGCGAATGCCCCCTGGGAACTCACGACGGCCGGCTGTGCGGACATCATCTCGAATTACACGGCCGTGATGGACTGGCGGCTGGCTCACCGCCTGAAGAACGTCGAGTACTCCGAATATGCCGCTGCGCTCGCGGAGATGACCGCCGAAATTCTCGTCGGCAACGCGGACATGATCAAACCGGGTCTCGAGGACTCGGCGTGGATCGTCACGAAGGCGCTCGTCTCCTCTGGGGTTGCGATGTCCATCGCTAGCTCCTCGAGACCGGCGAGCGGCGCGGAACACCTCTTTTCACACCAGCTCGATCGGCTCGCGCCGGGGGCAGCCTTGCACGGCCACCAGGTCGGCGTCGGCGCGATCATGATCGCCTACCTTCACGGGGGAGAGCGGGGTATCTGGGTCGACATTCGGGACGCCCTCGCGAGCATCGACGCTCCGACGACGGCGGCGGAACTGGACATCGACGACGAAACGGTGATCGAGGCGCTGACAACCTGTCACGCGATCCGCGATCGATACACGATTCTGGGTGACGGGATGGACGAACGGGCTGCTCGGGAGGTGGCGACGAAAACGGGCGTCATCGAGTGATCGCCTGTCCGATTTCGTTTTTCGTTTTTGTTTGTCGAGTGCACATCGCCTTGGAGGCGTTCCTGGATGTATATCCGGCTCCGAACAGGTGGTTGTGGTCGCTCGAGTCGACGTCAGTGTGGGTGTGGGTATAGGGTTGGGCCTGGGAGAGCCGACAGCTGATCTCGGTCACACCGTGAGCGTCCGATCGCCACGAACGGACAGAAAGAGCGCCCCCGAGCCCCCGAGTGTCAGGTGTAGCCAGTAGGTCGTCAGCCGATAGAGGAGGGTGACGGCGGTGGCAAGATCGGCCGGGAGGCCCCCGATCGCGACGAGCAACACGACGAGTGCGGCCTCGATTCCACCGGTGCCACCGGGAAGGGGGATAACGCCACCGAACGCCGCCAGCGGCGCACAGAGCATCGCCAGCGGGAGCGATCCCTCGACGCCGAGCGCCAGCAACGCGAAATACAGCGGGAGTACGTTGACGAGCCAGCTAACGAACCCAATGGTGAGAGCGATCACCAGCGTCCGCCGTGCAGCACTCACCGTCTCGAGCGTCCGGATAAATCCGTCCAGACGGTAGCTCACAGGGTCAGCCCTCGAGACGCGCGGAACTGGTTGTACGACGTCGTCCACCCGCCGGGTGAACGCGTAGGCGACGGTCTCGAGGTCGCTGCCGCTGCGTGCATAAATTAAAACGACGCCGGCGAAGAGCACCGTTCCGAGCACGAGTACTATACCGGTCGTCGTGTCGCTGATGGCCGCTGGGGAGAGGCCGTCACCGATCGTCCAGCAGAGATCGTATTCGGCGTGGCCGAAGACGGCAACCGCGCCGACGAGTGCCACGAGGAGGCTACCGACGAAGACGAAGAGTTCTGCGAGTGCGACGACGGCGAGATTGTCCTCGAACCGCGAATCGGAGTTTTTCGCGAGAAGAAAGGCCATGACCGGCGATCCCGTCGAACGCCCCCAGGGGAGCGCACTCCGAGCGAAATACCCCGACAGGAACGCGGCGACGAAGGCGATTCCGGTTGCGCTACCGGCCACTGGCCTGAGCAAGCGATCGACGACGGCACCACGGAGTGCCAACACGAGCGCACCCGAGAGAAACGCGGCACCGACGTAGGCCGGGGAGGCGGCCCGAAGCGCCTCGAGGACGTCTTCCCAGCCAACGCCGTAGACAAGTAACCCGACGAGAACGAGCGCGATCGAGAGGCCAGCGATCGCGCGCCGATAGTGCATACCGACACGGACGGCGTCGACCGACGTGAAGTAACCGGAACGAGACGATTAGTATCATAATGTTGTCCGATAGCGGTGCGACGTGTTCGTGTCGCTGTTTAACTACCCGGAACCGAGGCGTGTCGATTAAACGTGCTCTTCGAGGAACTCGGCGATCGCCCCGTAGGCTTCGATCCGGTTCTCGAGTTTGGTGAAGCCGTGGCCCTCGTCGTCGAAAATCAATTTCTCGACGGGGACACCCTGTTCGCGGGCCTCCTCGACGACCTGTTCGGCCTCGCCGACGGGTACGCGTGGGTCGTTCTCGCCGTGGAGAACGAATAGCGGCGCGTCGATGGAGTCGATGGTGTTGATCGGCGAGATCGACTCGAGGAACTCACAATCGTCCTCGAGGCTGCCGTACTCGGCCTCCCGGAGTTCGCGCCGCCAGTCGCCCGTGTTCTCGAGGAACGTGACGAAGTTGGCGATGCCGACGATGTCGATGCCTGCCGCCCACAGGTCGGGGTACTCGGTGAGCGACGCCAGTACCATGAAGCCGCCGTAGGAGCCGCCCATGGCGACCACGCGGTCGGGGTCGATTGCCTCGTGATCGCCCAGCCAGTCGACACAGGCGGCGATGTCGGCAACCGAGTCCATGCGCTTTTCGACGTCGTCCAGGCTCGCGTATTCGCTGCCGTAGCCCGAGGAGCCCCGGACGTTCGGCTCGAAGTAAGCGTAGCCGCGGTTCAAGAAGTACTGCTTGACGCTCGAGAACGAGGGGCGTCGCTGGCTCTCGGGGCCGCCGTGGATGTCGACGATGACGGGGTGGCGGTCGTCGTAGCTCTCGTCCTCGCTCTCACCGTCGCCGTCCCCGCCCACGTCCCCGTGGAAGCCACTTCCGGCTGCACCACCACCGTCGGGAAGCGTCAAAAAGCCTGGTACCTCGAGGCCGTCGAAGCTCTCGACGTGGACGAGGTCGGACGATCGAAACGTCTCGGGTGGGATGCCAGCCGTCGGTGCGAGCGTCCACTGTTCTGTTTCGCCGCTTTCGGCGTCAACGACGAATACGTTCGTGTTGACCGTGTTGCCGGTCGTTGAACACGCGAACAGTTCGGCGTCGGGGCCGAAGCTCACGCCACCCGAGATACCGCCGGGAAGGTCGGGTTCGGGGAGCGTTTCGAACGCCGTCGGGTCGTCGTGAGCGAGTTCGCCGACGGTGAGTTCAGTGTAGCCGTCGACGTTCTGGGAGGTGACGAATCGCCCGGTCTCGTCGTCGAGGGCGATCCCGTCGACGTTCCACTCGCCGCCGTCGATGACGGTCTCGAGGTCGAGGGTCTCGAGATCCAGATACGCCAGGTAGAGGGTGTCTGCTCCCTCGTCGGTAACGAGATAGAACCCGTCGCCGTCGGGTGCCCAGGACGCACTCTGATAGCGAACGTCCCCCTCGTGGGGGGTGAGGTGAGTACAGTCGCCGTTCTCGAGGTCGAGGCTGTAGAGGTCCTGATCGAAGTTCGAGTACGCCTGGGCGACGAGCAATCGGGAATCGTCGGGGCTCCAGCCGCCCACGGTGAGCCAGCCCTCGCCCTCGTAGACGAGGGTCGCCTCGTCGCCGGCCTCGTCTCGTTTCTGAACGTAGACGTCGAAGACCGCCTCGTCGCGGCGATTGGAGGTGAACGCAAACCGGTCGCCGTCGTGACTCCAGCCACCCCAGCGGTGTTTGGCGTCGGGCATCGCCGTCAGATTCGTGATGTCACCGGAGCCCGCGTCGAGACGGTAGAGCTGTGCGCGCTCGTTCCCGCCTTCGTCCATCCCGAACGCGAGTTCCGGTCGCTCGGGCGACCAGGAGACGAACGTCACCCGTTCGTCGTAGAACGTGCGCTGTTCGGGCCAGGCTCGAGCGTCCTCGAGCGTCCACACCTGGGGCGTTCCGGTCGTATT
Organism: Natronosalvus vescus; assembly: GCF_023973145.1. Lineage (NCBI taxonomy): Archaea > Methanobacteriati > Methanobacteriota > Halobacteria > Halobacteriales > Natrialbaceae > Natronosalvus > Natronosalvus vescus. Next base: position 3,469,842 of record NZ_CP099546.1, on the reverse strand, counting down.
CATCAGGAACGCGAGTCGGTCGCCGTCGGGGCCGACGGAAGCGCCGTAGGCGCTCCTGACGTTCAGGTACCGCTCGATGTCGTACGTTGGCATGTGTCGGTAGTATCGTTCCGAAATAGTAATGGGTTCCGGAACGTCGGTTGTGGGTACGACGTTTCGTTCTGAGTGACTTGTTCGGCGATACTGTGTGGCTCTGGAGACGGATGCGCACGATTACCATTGTTAGTGCTCGAATCCATCCACGCTCCTAACGCACCTGTGGTGGGCTGATCCTGGGCCTGGAAGCACCTGCCTAACAAAGCCCGTTCGGCTGGTGCTGTCGCCTATCGATGGCAACGGGGATCGACCGAGAGACGTCACGACCACAGCAACAGACCGAGTCGGCGACCGCAGTGCTCATCACGATATGTGCGGCTCTCCTCGGCATTGGGCTGACGATCGGGCTGGCTGGATCGGCAGCCGTGTTCGACGTCGGGCCGGCTACAGACGTGGTCGACTCCGGCGACGGTGACCGACTCGAGGGGCTCGATGACGACACCTCGTCGTCGGACGATGGGACGGATTCGGGAGATACTGATACCGAAGGGAGCGATGGCTCGAGCGACGAGGAAGAAGACAGTGGTGAAGACGACGAAACGGACACTGGCGGGGCGGATGACGAAAATGCAGGTGGCGCTGGGGACGATGCTGATACTGGTGACGACGGGGCTGAAGATACTGCAAACGGCGATGATGATAGTGATGGTGGGAGCGGAGGTGACGGGAGTGAGAACGACGCCGACGATGACGATCCGGATGAAGCTGATGGGGATGACGACAGTGGTGATACGGGTGATGACGAGACTGGAGGGGAAGATGGTGAAGGCGAAGGAGAGGGTGACGAAGGGAGCGACGATGACGAAAGTGACGACGTGGGTGATGAGGTTGACGGTGATGACGATGAGACCGACGATGAAGAGAGCGACGAGACCGACGATGACGAGAACGACGAGACCGACGATGACGAGAACGACGATGAAGAGACCGACGAGAGCGACGAGGACGACAGCGACGAGGAAGAAGATGACAGCAGCGACGAGGACGACAGCGACGATGAAGAAGATGACAGCAGCGACGAGGACGACAGCGACGATGAAGAAGATGACAGCAGCGACGAGGACGACAGCGACGATGAAGACAGCGACGGGGAAGAAGACGACAGCAGCAACGATGAGAGCGATGACGACAACAGTGACGAAGACGACGATGACGAGAGTGATGAACAAGGGGACGGAGACGACGAAAACGACGAGAACACCGACAACTGAACCCAAAACGTCGGAACACCGACCTCGAGTGTCACCCGGAAGCCAAAATGCCCTATATTTTTACCCCCTCGCTGTCTTGCCGTGAGTAGATGCGAATCGCGTTCGTCTCCTTCGAAACCATCCACCACCGACCCACGGAGACGAACCAGCGGTTCAAACGAATCGTCGACCTCCTCACCTACCGTGGCCACGAGGTACACGTTTGCTGTGCGAAGTTCTGGCCCGACGAACAGCCACGACTCGAGCAAGACGACGTCGTCTACCACGGCGTCGTTCCCGACCTCGAGGCCCGCCAATCGTTCGTGTTGCGCGTGCCGTTTACCCTCCGGTCGATCGCCCCGGACATCATCCACGCCGGCGTCGAACCCACCGGCCAGGTGCGTGCGGCGAAGTGGGGCTCGATGCTCGCTCGAGCGCCACTGGCCCTCGAGTGGTATCCCGAAAGCGATCTCGAGGGGAGCCTCTCTGGCGTGCCCGACGACCGAGGCCACCGCTACGCGGCACGGAAACCGGATCGAATCGTCACCCCCTCACGGCTCGTCAGCACCTGGGTGCGTGAACGGGGGGTTCCAGGGGACCGTGTCGAGGTCGTCCCGAACCCGATCGACCTCGAGCGGATCGAGTCGACGCCACCCGACGACCGCGTCGACGTGGTGTACGCCCGACGACTCGACGAAGGGGCGAACCTCGAGAGCCTGCTGCTCGGGTTAGCGGAACTTCGGGATCGCAACTGGCAAGCGCTGATTCTTGGCGACGGCCCCGAGCGAGAGTTGTACGAAGGACTCACGCGCGACCTTCGGATCGACGATCGAGTCACGTTCAACGGCAAAGCCACTCGTGAGGAGCGAATCGCCGCCTACCGGAGTGCCCACGTGTTCGTCCAGACGGCGACTGAGTGTGTCTTCCCGACGGAACTCGCCTGGGCGCTCGGAGCCGGGTGTATCGGGATCGTGGAGTATCACGCCAACTCGTCGGCCCACGAACTGGTCGAAGGCTGGGATCGGGGCTTCCGAACCACGAGCGAACAGGAACTCGCCGACGCGATTCTGGAAGCAGGGAGCCTCGATCACCGCACATTCGACGATTCGTTCGCCAATCTGGATCGAGAGCGAGTGCTCGAGTCCTACCTCGAAATGTACCAGGATCTGCAGGACGAGTACGGGTTGTTGTAGTACGCCGTTTCCACTTTCCACCCGTCCCAGGAACGAGCGTCAATCGACTTCTCGAAGTACTCATTGATTCCCAGTCGATTCTGGTGATTAACGGTTTCAACTGACGTAATGGTAGAAATCGAAGGCTCGGGCGCCGCCTTCCGCGATGGTGCACGTATACTCGGCGCGGATCTCTTTCGAATGCTCCGAATGCCACCTAGACGGCCTTACGACACCGGGACTCTCTTCGAGGAGACGACATCCGCTGGTTCTGCCTGTCGCGTTGGTTCACACCTCGAACTCAGCATCATCAACTGCCTGCAACGTGAACAAAAACGTCGATCCCTCGCCGGGGGCCGAGTCGACCCAGATATCGCCACCGTGACGTTCGACGATGCGCTGACAGAGCGCCAGCCCGATACCGGTACCGCCGTACTCGTCGCGACTGTGTAGACGCTGAAACACCTCGAAGACGGTTTCGTGGTCGCCTGGGGCGATACCGACTCCGTCGTCCGTGATCGACACTACCCACTGTCCATTACTTCGTTCGGCAGTGACGGCTATTCGTGGTGGATCGTCACCCGAGTAGGTGAGCGCATTATCGAACAGATTTTGGAAGAGTTGGCGCAGTTGATTGCCATCCCCTTCGACCCGGGGGAGGGACTCCGCTGTAATGTCGGCCTCGGTTTCGTCGATCTGAAACTGTAGATCGGCGAGGACGTCGGTGAGTACCGCATCCAGTTCGACTGGTTCGAGCGGATCACCCTGTGTATCGACCCGAGAGTATTTGAGCAGTGACTCGATCATCGCACGCATTCGGTCGGCGCCGTCGACCGCGAACGCGAGGAACTCCTCGCCGTCGTCGTCCAGGACGCCTTCGTACCGCCGTTCGAGGAGCTGAAGATAGCTCGAGACCATCCGCAGGGGTTCTTGCAGATCGTGGGAGGCGGCGTAGGCGAACTGTTCGAGCCGTTCGTTCGACTGTTCGAGCCGTTCGTTCGTCTCCTCGAGTCGTTGTTCGCGCTGTTTGCGTTCAGTAACGTCTCGGAAGTAGACGGAGACGCCGGTCTCGGATGGGTAGAGGTTCGCCTCGACCCAGAAATCCAGTGGGTCGAAGTACAGTTCGTAGCTGGTCTGTTCTTGCTCGTTCAGCGCCGTGTGGAACGCCTCCCAGACTTCCTCTACCTCGGCCGCCTCGGGGTACATCGTCCAGAGCTTCTCCCCGATGAGTTTTTCCGCAGGCCGCTGCAGTAATTCTGCGGCGCGTTCGTTGACGTGAGTGAACCGAAACTCGTCGTCGACGGCGTAAAACGCGTCGGAGATTCGGCCAACCATCTCTTCGAATTCGGTCTCGAGGCGTTTTTGCTCGGTGACGTCCGTGAGGGAGAAGACTGCGTGTGACGGATCGTCACCGTCGACGTCGGTGTCCAATGGTGCACCGTTCACCATGATCCAGATCCGCTCGCCGCTCGGTCGCAGCAAGCCGATTTCCATGTCGAAGACTGGCTGGCCCGTTTGCAGCACCTGCTCGAACGGAGTCTCTCCCCCCGACAGTGATTCGCCGTCGCTGTCGACGAGCCCCCACCGCGGATCGTCGTGTGAGAACGTTTCGATTTCCGTACGAGTCCGACCGAGGATGTCCTCGGCGAATTCGTTAGCGAACTGCATCTGCCCGTCCGAACCGACGACCGTTATCCCGACGGGGCTGGTATCGACGATCTGGTCTTTGAGCGCCTTTTCCCGCTCGAGGGCTCGTCTCGCTTCTGTAGTTTCGATGGCGGAGGCGAGCACGTTCGCAATGCTTTGAACGAAGGTGGCATCGTGTTCGGTGAACTCCCGGTGGTCGGTCGTATGCGTCCCGAGGACACCCCACGGGTCATCGACCGAGCCGATAGTGACGCTGATTCCACTCACGACGTCGTGATCCGTGAGCAGGTCGGGGCCAGAAAACCGATCTTCGGTGCGCAGATCCTCGACGACGATGGGCGCTTCGCTTAGCAACGTATAGCCCGCTTGCGAGTCCAGATCGGTAGGAACGGTTGCGCTTCCGACGAGCCCGTCGTTCCAGCCGACACCCTGCCGGAGGAATACGTCGTCGCCACCCGGGCACAACTCGAGGACTTTCGCGTACTCAGTCTCGAGTGTCTCAGCGACGGTCACACACGCGTCGTGCATCAATTGATCGAGATCGTCGGTTTCGAGCGCCTGTTGGCCGAGTGCAGCGACTACCTCCTGTTGCCGGATTTGGGTTTTGAGTGCGTCGTTCCCCTGTGGCTCTGAAGCCATTGATACAGACAAAAGAGGGCACGTGGGTAAATCCTTCTACTGAGCAAACCTATCAGTATCACACCTTCGTTTACGGTAGAGGGTTGGTTCTGCTGATACGTCCCTTCGGAGTCGAGTGGGTCGAGAGTGGAACTCGCTCGTCAGCACGTAATGATTCTATAGGCTTCCTCGTACCACCCTCTCCTGTGATGGTCGCCGAGTGGGCAATCGGTAGCGAGCGTTGAGAGGGTCTGTTAAATCAATTCAGTCCCACTCGCTCGAGCCACCGTCACGACGGGTCGCCAGCGCCGTCCGCACCGCGGCGACGTTTTCGGCCACGTCGTGCACCCGGACGATGTCCGCACCGCGGTCGACCGCCAGCGCCGTCGCGGCGACGGTCGGCTCGAGTCGCTCGCCGTGGTCGCGACCGACGTGGCCGAACATCGATTTGTGGGAGTGACCGACGAGGAGCGGACAGCCGAGGGCCCGGAACTCCTCGAGCCGGCCCAAGAGCTCGAAGCTCTCTACGGGCGACTTTCCGAAGCCGAGACCGGGATCGATGACGATCCGGTCGCGCTCGAGGCCAGCTTTCTCAGCCAGCAGGACGCGCTCGGTGAGCTGATCGATGACGTCCTCGACGACGTCGTCGTACTGTACCTCCTTCCCCGGGACGACGGGGGCGTCGATGCTGTGCATCAGGACGAGCGGCGCGTCGGACTCGGCGGCGACGAACCGCATCTCGGGATCCTCGAGCCCGGAGACGTCGTTGATGATGTCCGCGCCGGCCTCGAGGGCGGCTTCGGCGACGACGGCCCGACGGGTGTCGACGGAGACGAGCGCCTCGAGATCGGAAAGCCGCTCGATGACGGGGACGACGCGATTGATCTCTTCGGCGACGGAGACGGGATCGGCACCGGGTCTGGTCGACTCGCCGCCGACGTCGATGATGGTAGCCCCGTCGGCGACCATCGATCTGGCCTGGTCGACTGCGGCTTCGAGGGCGTCGTACTGGCCGCCGTCGTGGAAGCTGTCCGGGGTGACATTCAGAATGCCCATTACGGCAGGTTCGTCGTGCCAGGGGTACTCCCGCCCGTGTTTCGTGTTGGATCCGGCGTTGGTGGCGTCCTGGCGTTTGCCAGTTTCGCTCTCGAGATTCAGCGCCTGACGCAGGGCTCGAGCGATCGACGAAAGGCCGTCCGGGCGGTCGTCGAGGGTAGTCGCCAGCCGCTCGAACTCCGAGAGCGTTCCCATCAGGACGATGTCGACGGGATCGTCCTCGCTCCGAACGGCTGAAATCGTACAGTCCCCGCCGATTCGGACGAGTTCGCGGTCGACCGTGAGGGCTTGCTGGCGCTCGAGCGACAGGGTCACGACGCGGTGGACGCCGCTGCCGGCGACGCGCGTGACCGTTCCCGCCTCGACGTCGGCACGCTCGAGCACGGTTCGAGCATCGGCCCGGTCGCGAACCCGTTTGGGTGTAACCCGACGCGTCCACCGCCGGCGCGCTTCGGCGACGGCGAACAGCGATCCAGTGACGAGTACGCAGTCCTCGGATCCTGCCACCTCGAGGGCGTGCTCGAGCGCGTCGGCGACGGATCCGCCATTCTCGACGTGATCGACGCCGGCGTCGGCGAAGACCTGGGCGAGCACGTCGGCGTCTTCGGCGCGGTCGATCGTCGGCTCGCAGGTGACCACTCGATCCGGCGTCGCGAGTGCGTCGGCCATCTCCCGGTGATCCTTGTCGTGCATCGCGCCGAACACGAGGTGGAGATCCTCGTACTCGAACGACGAGAGGGTCTCGCCCAGTCGCTCGCATGCGCCGGGATTGTGGGCACCGTCGAGAACCGTCAGCGGTGCGGTGTTCATCACTTCGAAGCGGCCTGGCCAGTGGGCGTTTCGCAGGCCGCGCTCGAGGTCGGCCGCTGTGGCGTCGGCAACCTGGCGCGAGAGCGTGGCGGCGATGCCAGCGTTCTCCGCCTGGTGGCGGCCGAGGACGGGGATTCGGGTGTCGACGCCCCAGCCGTCACCTTCGATCGAGATGGCCGCCTCGGCGTGGTTCGTGAGACCATCGTAGCTGACGACGACGTCGGCATCCTCGGCTGCACTCGATTCAGCCGCCGCGACCGTACAAACGTCTCCGGCCTCCTCCCGGACGGTCTCGAGAGCCGCGCCCGTCGTGGCGGTGACGAGCGGGGCGTTCGTTGGGGCGACCTGGGCTTTGTCCGCGGCGATTTCCTCGACGGTGTCGCCGATGACGCTCGTGTGCTCTAAACTGACGCTCGTCACTGCGCTGGCGACCGGATCGACGACGCTCGTCGCGTCGTATCGGCCGCCGATTCCGACCTCGAGGACGGCCACGTCGACGTCCTGGTGGCCGAAGTGCCAGAGTGCCAGGGTCGTGATGGCCTCGAAGAAGGTCGGGGATTCACCGGCGGCTGCCTGCGTGGTGACGTACTCGTGGGCGGTATCGACGAAGTCACGAACGGCCGCTTTCGGGATCTTTCGTCCGTCGACGCGCACCCGCTCGCGGAGGTCGTCGAGGTGTGGCGAGGTGAACAAACCCACCGTGAGCCCCGCCTCGCGAAGGGTCGACTCGAGCATCCGTGCGGTGCTCCCCTTGCCGTTCGAGCCAGCGATCTGAACGAACGGGACGCCCTCGTGTGGGTTCTCGAGGTGCTCGAGGAACGCCCGGGTCGATTCGGTGCCGGGTTTGGGGCGGAATCGACGAAGTGAGAAGAGGAAGTCCGCCGCCTCGTGATACTCCATAGTCGTGTCTCAGAGGCGGGCCGCTTTAGGGTGTCGAACCTGGTTGGCGGTTGTGGAGGAACTGAAGCGGAACGGATCGGTGCCCGAGTGGGCACGGGACGGGTGACGCGACGGCATTACTACAACTATTGGATCATTACACTATAGAAATTATACCTGTGTATCCAGAATCAGTTCCCGATCGAATACAGCGTCGCGAAATCGATCGTCATCCGCCGTGGCCGTTCGGCGGGCGAAGCACCATCCCATCGACCATCGCGAACAGGCCGATCAGACTCGCCGACAGCATCGCCGTCTCGAACCGCACATCAAACACGACGGACACCAGCCCCATGGCGAGAAATGCCAGCGGGATACTGGCGAGTACGAGATCGTGACGGCTAATCGAGCGACCGTGTCGGGTCTGTGGATCGATGCCTCTCGCCGTCATATTCATCACCATCGTGACGTACGCTATCGAATCTGGAAAATGTTTCGAAAGCCGTCGATAGCACTGGATCGGTGTCCATCACACAGGTGGTTCGGTGGCACTGAATCGGACGAACGACAGCGTCGTCACTCCAAGTGTCCCACGTCGTCGGAATCGTCGTGGGCACGTTCCGTCGTTCGTCCGCCACGGAATCGACAAACAGCGTAGAAGGACGACGGTTCCAGTCAGTCCTCGCGTGGACGGTCACTGGTCGGCAGCGTAAACGAAAAGGTCGATCCCTCTCCAGGTGCCGACTCGACCCAGATGTCGCCGCCGTGGCGTTCGACGATGCGCGTACAGAGCGCGAGACCGATGCCGGTGCCGGCGTGTTCGTCGTGGGTGTGGAGGCGTTCGAAAACCTCGAACACCCGATCGGTAGCGTCGGGATCGATCCCGACTCCCCGGTCGCTGATCGAGACGACCCACTCGTCGCCGCGTCGTTCGGCTCCGATATCCACTTCTGGCGGGGTCTCCCCGCTGTACTCGAGGGCGTTGTCGAGCAGGTTCTGGAACACCTGGCGAAGCTGGTTGGCGTCACCCATCACCTCGGGAAGCGAATCAGCCGTGATCTCGGCATCGGCCTCCTCGATTTTGAGGTGAAGATCGTCGAGCACCGACTCGAGAATGGGATCTAACGGGGTCGGCTCGACGGGATCGCCGAGTGTTTCGATCCGGGAGTACTCGAGGAGCCCGTTGATCATCTCTCGCATGCGATCGGCCCCGTCGACGGCGAATTCGAGGAACTCCGTGCCCTCCTCGTCGAGGTGATCGCCGTAGCGGCGTTCGATGAGCTGGAGATAACTCGAGACCATCCGAAGCGGCTCCTGGAGGTCGTGTGAGGCCGCGTAGGCGAACTGTTCGAGGCGTTCGTTCGACTCCTCGAGGCGCTGCTGGTACTCCCGCCGTTCGGTGATGTCCTGGACGACGAGCATTCCGGCGTCGATGTCGCCCACGTCGTCAGAATCGCCGTCACCGTCATCACCGCCGTCCCCAATCGGGAGTGCGTAGGCGTGCAGGTGGCGGTCGAGATACTCCACTTCGAACTCGGTAGTCTCGCCCGCCAGAGCACGTCGGAAATGTGGCTCGATCGCGTCGACGATGTCGTCCGGATACCGATCGAGAATGGACTCGTTCACGAGGTCGCTTCGGTCGTCCGGCGAGTGCTCGAGTAGTTGGCCGCCGACGGCGGTGTACCGAAGGTCGTCGTCGAACAGCGCGACCATCCCGTCCGGGAAGTGCTCGACGAGCGTCCGATACCGCCGTTCACTCTCTTCGAGTTTGCGCTGGTGTTCGAGGCGATCCGTGAGATCCCTGACGACGCCCACCGTCCCGCGGTAGGCGCCATCGTCGGTCGGCAGCGGCGTGAACCGGCTTTCCGCAGGCATCCGACTTCCGTCGGCACGCTCGATGTCGGCTTCGATCGTCGCCGCGCCCTGATCCTCGCCTCGAGTGAGGTGTTCAGAGAGCGTCGCCGCCTGGCTCGAGACGTCGTCGCCGACCACGATCGAACAGTGTTCGCCGAGTAACTCCTCGCGTGTGTAGCCGGTCATCTCGACGTACGCGTCGTTGACCGCACTGAAGTGATACGTCTCGTCGAGCACGTAGATGCCGTCTTCGACGGTTTCGACGATGGTCTCGTACTGCTGGAGTTCCCGGTTACGCGCTTTGCGTTCGCTGATGTCCCTGATGACGCCGACGCCGCCGGCCGAACCGTCTTCGTGCTGGTACGGCCCAAACCGTGCCTCGACGGGAACGCGCTCCCCCGTCGACGTCTGCAGGTCGTAGGTCATCGTCGCGACGTCGAGGCTCCCCGCCGTGACGTCTTCGTACAGTTCTGCGGCCTCCTCGTGGACGGACTCGTCGAGGACAACCGTGACGTGTTCGCCGATGACGTCATCGCGTTCGTGCCCGGTGAGGGCACAGAACGCGTCGTTGACGAGGACGAAACACCCCTCGGAATCGAGAATGGTCACGCCGTCCCAGATCGTTTCGAACGCGGTCTCGTATCGCTCGAGTTCACGTTCGCGCGCTTTGCGCTCGGTGATGTCCTGGAAGTATACAGAAACACCGGTCTCCGATGGGTAGACGGTCACCGACGCCCAGATGCCGAGTGGATCCGAGTACCGTTCGAACGAGACCGGTTGCTGAGACGTCATCGCCTCGTGGTACTGCTCGTAGAGGTTCGTGTCGACGGCTTCCGGGAATATCTCCCACGCGACTTCACCGAGTAACTCCTCCTCCGACCGCCCGAGCAACGTCTGGGCACGTTCGTTGACGAACGTGTATCGCCACTCCTCGTCCAGCGCGTAGAAGGCATCCGAGACGCGGTGGAACACCTCGTCGAGTTCCCGTTCGGCCTCCCGCTTTCGGCGCTCGAGTTCGCGCTCGTACTCCCGCCGCTCGGTCATATCCCGCGTGACCTTCGCAAAGCCCTGCAACTCGCCGTCGTCGTCTCTGATCGCGCTGATCGTCACGTTCGCCCAGAACTGCGATCCGTCGCGTCTGACTCGCCAGCCTTCGTCGGTGGTCGTGTGGTCGGCCGCGGCGGTCGCGAGGTTGAGGTCGGGAACACCGGCCGACCGATCGTCGTCCGTATAAAACAGCGAGAAGTGTTCGCCGAGAATGTCCTCTTCCTCGTACCCCTTGATGCGTTTTGCACCCTCGTTCCAGCTCGTGACGTGACCGTCCACGTCGAGCAGGAAGATAGCGTACTCCTCGACGGCGTCGACGAGGGACTGATAGCGATATTCGCTCTCGCGCAGGTCGGCCTCGGCCCGCTTTCGATCGGTGACGTCGTAGTAGAGTTCGATGCGACCGCCCGTGTACTGACCCGACTCGATCGGTTTACTCCGGTGTTCGAGCCAGCGTGCTTCGCGGCCCTCCCCGGCGGTCACCAGGCACTCGAAACGCTCGACGTAACTGTTGTCGTCGTAGGTCGCGAGGAGGGTTTCGACGAACGCATCGTCGTCATCGACTCGATCGCGAATCGTCTCTTCGATAACCTCGCGTTTGTCCCGACCGACCACAGCCGCCCGATCCAGGCCGAAAAACTCCGCTGCGGTGTCGTCGATCCAGGCGACGGTCGCGGTCTCGTCGAGGACGAAGGCACCGACGTCGGCTTCGTTGATGACAGCCGTGATCGATTCGTCCGCCGCCCACACCGACGCGAGGTGATCGTGGGGAGGCCCTGCGTCCCTGACGATGCCAGCCGTTCCCTCGAACGCGCCGTCGTCGGTGAGCAGACTGAATCGCACCGTACAGCGGATCGGGCTCCCATCGGCCGACCGAACGATCACCTCGAACGTGGCGTCGTCCGTTCCGTCGCCGTCGAGTCGATCTTGAACCTCTCGTTCGAAACGCCGAACGTCGGCATCCTCGAGAAGCATCGAGACGTGTTCGCCGAGGAGGTCGTCACGAACGTAGCCGGACGCCTCGAGGAGCGCGTCGTTGACGCCGACGAAGTGCCCGCCGGCGTCGAGCTGGTAGATGCCGTCGTCGACCGTGTCGACGAGTTGCTGGAATCGTTCGAAGCCGTCGGTGGGAGCCACCGACCCCCAAAACGAAGCTGTCTCTTGCCTCCCGCGTTCGGACATTGCAGAGGTAGTGATTCTCGACTCAGTTAAACCCTCTGTCGGATCTCTCGACCGTCGAAAATACCTCGTTCAACGGCTGCGTGCGCCGCTCACGGGTTGTGAACGATCAGCGGATTGCTCGAGAGTGGTCACCGAACCGTAAGAGAGGAGTCACCGAACCGTAAGAGAGGGATCATACAAATCGCTCGAGAGTAGTCACCGACGTCGAGATGCCAGGTCTCGAGTATTCCGACGGTGCGCAATCACTGCGGCGTGTTGCCCCACTCGGCCACCCGCTGTGGGCGGTCGCTGACGGCCGCCACCTCGAGGTTCCCGTCGAACCCCTCGAGTGCATTCAGGTACGCGTGGGCGCTCGCTGCCGTCGACAGGTAGGGGACGTCCTCCTCAACGGCCATCTCGAGGGTGTCCCGGTCGTCGCTGACGACGAAGTCGATCTCGCCCCGACGGATCGCTGCGGGGGCGTCTTCGACCGTCTTCACGTCGAAGAACTGCTCGAAGCCGTCGACCGCGAGGTCGACGATGGCGGTGCCCTCGCTGATCGCGTTGGACGCCGCCTGCTGGGCCTTCCAGTAGGCCGTCGCGAACGTGCTCGCGGTGCCCATCACCTCGCCGGTCGACTTCATCTCCGGGCCGAGACGGGGGTCGCTGCCCGGGAGCCGATCGAACGGGAGGACGACCTCCTTGATCGAGGTGTGTTCCGGGATCCGTTCAGTCGCCTCGAGGTCGGCGAGGGAGTCGCCGGCCATCACCTTCGCGGCGAGTTTGGCGATCGGGACGCCCGTCGCCTTCGAGACGAACGGCACCGTTCGGGACGAGCGGGGGTTTGCCTCGAGGACGTACACCTCGAAGTCCGCATCGTCCTCGAGGCCCGTTACGGCCAGCTGGACGTTGAGCAGTCCCTTCGTCTCCAGGGCAGCGGCGATGTCCTCGGTTACCTCGCGCACGCGGGTCAGCGCTGCCTCGCTCAGCGACCGCGGCGGGATCATACACGCCGAGTCGCCGGAGTGGACGCCGGCGCTCTCGACGTGTTCCATGATGCCGCCGATGAGCACGTCCGTACCGTCTGAGACGGCGTCGACGTCCAGTTCGACCGCACCCTCGAGGAACTGATCGACCAGAATCGGTTTGTCGGGGCTCACCCGAACCGCCTCTTCGATGTAGGTCGCGAGTTCTTCGTCGTCGTAGACGACCTGCATCGCGCGGCCGCCCAGCACGTACGATGGGCGCACGAGCACGGGATAGCCGAGGTTGTGTGCGAGGTCGAACGCCTCTTCGCGGCTGTAGGCCGCGCCGCCTTCCGGCTGAGCGATGCCGAGGTCGTCCATCAGTTGATTGAACCGGTCGCGATCCTCAGCGAGATCCATCGCCTCGACGCTGGTGCCCATGACCGAACAGTCGAGCCCACGGCGCTCGAGTTCGGTCTCGAGCGGTTCGCCGATGTCGACCGACGTCTGACCGCCGAACTGCACCATGACGCCGTCGGCGCCGGTGGTTTCGATCACGTCGGCGACCTCTTCTGCGGTGACCGGCTCGATGAAGAGGCCGTCGGAGGTGTCGTAGTCCGTCGAGACGGTTTCGGGGTTGTTGTTGACGACGTGTGCGTCGATGCCCATCTCCCGCAGGGCGCGAACGGCGTGGACGGCACAGTAGTCGAACTCGACGCCCTGACCGATCCGGATCGGGCCCCCGCCGACGACCACGACGCTCTCGACGTCGGTGTCGACCTGTACCTCGTCGTGAGCGATCGGGGAGGCGCCGGACGCGAGGGCGTCACGGGCGGAGTAGTAGTACGGCGTGGAGGCGGCGAACTCGCCGGCGCAGGTGTCGACCTGCTTGAACGTCCGGTCGGGGACGGCGGATTCCACCGCCCCAACGTCGGCTCCGGCCTGGGCAGCGACCTGCTGGTTCGTGTAGCCGAGTTCGGCAGCCTCGGCGAAGTTCCCTTCAGCGGCGGCGACTGCCGCGTCGGCGACCTTCTCGAATCGCTCGACGTACCACTCGTGGATGCCCGTCAGCGCACAGATGTCCTCGACCGTGTAGCCGCGCTCGAACGCCTCGAAGATGGCGTACGGGCGATCGGGCGTCGGTGCCTCCAGGTAGTCGGTCTCGAGTTCGCCGTCGGAGACGTCGGCCCAGTCGACGGCGGGGTCGTACTCGCTCGAGCGAAGCGCTTTCAACAGACTCTCCTCGAACGTGCGGCCGATGGCCATCGCCTCGCCGGTCGACTTCATGGCCGTGCCGAGCGTGAAGTCGACGTCGTCGAACTTGTCCTTGGGCCACCGGGGCACCTTCGTCACGACGTAGTCGATTGCCGGCTCGAACGCCGCGGTCGTCTGGCCGGTGATCTCGTTTTCGATCTCGTGGAGGCGCTTGCCGAGAGCGACCTTCGCGGTGACGCGGGCGATGGGGTAGCCGGTCGCCTTCGACGCGAGCGCCGAGGAGCGAGAGACGCGGGGATTCACCTCGACGACCCGATACTCGCCGCCGGGCGTGCCATCGTCGCGCCAGGCGAACTGGATGTTACACCCGCCCTGGATCCCGAGTTCGCGGATGACGTCCAGTGCGGCGGTGCGCATCTCCTGGTGGCCGTCGTCGGGGATTACCTGCGAGGGCGTGACGACCGTCGACTCGCCGGTGTGGATTCCCATCGGGTCGATGTTCTCCATGTTGCAGATGATGATACAGGAGTCGTCGGCGTCGCGCATCACCTCGTACTCGAGTTCGACCCAGCCGGCGATCGATTCGGTGACGAGCACCTCGTTGTTCCGCGAGAGACGAAGTCCTTTGCGTACGCGAGCGAGCAGTTCGTCCATCTCCTCGACGACGCCCGATCCGGAGCCACCGAGCGTGTAGGTCGTCCGAGCGATGACCGGGAGGCCGCCGACGCTCTCGACGGCGTCGTGGACGCGCTCCTCGAGGTGGGACTCGTTCAGGTCGCTCACCGACTCACCAGCGTCGAGCGAGATGGTCGTCGATCGAGGGACGGGCTGGCCAATCTTCTCCATGCGCTGGCGGAAGAGGTCGCGATCCTCCGTCGCGTAGATCGTGTCGAGCGGCGTGCCCATGATGTCGACGTCGTACTCCTCGAGGACTCCTTCCTCGGCGAGTTCGGCGGTGACGTTGAGGCCGGTCTGGCCGCCGAGGCCGGCGATGACGCCGTCGGGACGCTCCGTGCGAATGATCTCGGCGATGGCTTCGGTCGTGATCGGTTCGATGTACACCCGATCCGCCATCTCCGGGTCGGTCATGATCGTCGCCGGGTTCGAGTTGACCAGCACGACGCGCGCTCCTTCCTCCTGGAGGGCTCTGCAGGCCTGTGCACCCGAATAGTCGAATTCGGCGGCCTGGCCGATCTGTATCGGCCCGCTGCCGATCAACAAAATAGTGCGCCCATCGTCCCCGGTGTCGTCGTCGGTGCTCATTCGTTGTGCGTCCGGAGTGTGTACATCGTAATAAACGCCACGAAATGATGCGAATCTCGAAATAGAATTTCGAATTTCGCACATTGGCCCGATCGTCCATCGATATGCGAACGCGGACGGATCCTTCACGAGACCAATGGCCGAACCGCTTATACCAGTTGCCACGGAGGTAGAAATAGACGACATGCCCGACTCCGGAGCGCGGCGGTCGACGGCCAACGGGACGCTCCTGTATGTCGACCCCACCGACCGCTCACCTCGCACCGTCGAGGCCCTCGAGTCGTCGTGCCCTGGGCTCGAAGTGACGGCCGTCGAAACCGCCGCAGACGCCATCTCGACCCTCGGTGACCAACGGGTCGATTGCGTTGTGGTCGCGTCGCCACTCTCCCGATCGGACAGCCTCTCGTTTACTCGAACCGTTCGGCGAACGTACCCGGAAACGCCGGTCATTCTGTACGCGAGCGACGGCTCCGAAGCGTTCGCCGCTACGGCAATCGACGCGGGTGTTTCTGCGTACGTGCCCGCGGTGACCGATTCGGACGCTCGAAAGACAGCTGGCACCGACACTGCCGCGCTCCAGACGCTCTGTACACGCGTCATCGACGTACTGGCCGACGACGCCGAAAACCGGTTCGGCCGCGTCGACGCGATGCACGACGTCGCCCTCGAGTTCGAATCCTGCCACGACCCCGACGGAGTCTATCAGTTGGCCGTCGAGGCGATGGTACACGTCCTCGAGAGCGACGCCAGTGCCCTCTACATCGAATCCGACGGTCAATTACGCCCCGCCGCCGTTGCTGGCGAGATCGTGTCGGAACTGTCGAAATCGTTCGAGGTGAGCGAAGGCGTGGTCGGAAGCACCTATCGATCCGGGGAGTCCTCGATCGTCCACCACGTCGACACCGGTGCGGAGGCGAAACCGGTCGACGAACGAATTCGTTCGGGGGTCAGCGTCCCCGTTGGCTCGTTCGGCGTGTTGCAGGCGGCAGCCACGGATCCGGCGTCGTTCACCGAACGCGATCGAACCCTCGCCGAGTTACTCGCCGCACACGTCACCGCTGCGATTTCCCGGATCCGATCCGAGAAGGCGGTTCGTCGCGAGCGAGACCGATTCGCCGCGTTGTTCGAGAACGTGCCGGACGCCGTCGCCTTCCTGGGGACGGCGGGATCGGACACCATCGTCGACGTCAACCCCGCCTTCGAACGACTCTTCGGCTACGATCGCTCCGAGGTGATCGGCGACAAGCTCGACGAACACGTGTTACCGGACGGCATCGAAGCGGTCGACGTCTACGACACAGTCGGTGTCGGCGAAGTCATTTCCGCCGAAGTCACTCGCCAGACGGCAAACGGCCCCCGGGAGTTCTTCGCTCGCGGCTTCGCGGTCGAACTCGACGATACGGTTTACGAATACGCCATTTACACCGACATCACCGAGCAAAAACGGTGGGAGACCGAACTCGAGCAGTATCGGACGCTCGTCGAAACGGTCGGTGATCCGATGTACATTCTCGATACCGATGGGACGATCGAAGTGGCAAACGACGCGATGATCGACGCCGTCGGGACGACCCGCGAGGCGGTGATCGGTGCACACCCCCTCGAATTCATGCCACAAGAGGCGGTCGCACGTGGCCAACAGATACTGTACGAAATCATCGACGACGACGAGCGCACGTGGGGGACGTTCGAACTCACCTTTACCAGCACCGATGGGGAAGAACACGTCGCCGAGGCGAACATCGCACCGATTGCCGACGAAGAGGGTACCCTCATCAAAAGCGTCGGCGTGATTCGCGACATCGGCGACCGAAAGGAACGGGAACAACGAATCCGAGCGTTGCACGACGGTACCCGCCGACTCATGGCCGCGGCAAACGCCGACGAGGTCGCCAGAGTTGGGTGTGACATCGCCGACGAAATCCTCGATTACCAGCTCAACGGGATTCACCGATACGATCCCGAAGTCGACGGTCTGGTTCCGGTCGCGGTCTCGGAGGGTGTTCGCGAGCTGTTCGGCGAGCCACCGATTATCGAGCGCAATGGCGGGCTCGCCTGGGATGCCTACGAGGCTGGACAGCCGATTGCCCACGGCGACGTCCGGTATCAGAACGGAGTACAGAACCCGGAGACGCCAATTCGAAGCGAAGCACACCTTCCCCTCGGCGAGTACGGCCTCTTGTTGGTCGCGTCGGTCGACCGCAACGACTTCGACGAGGAATCACTCGCGCTCGCGAACATCCTCGCGGCGAACGTCGAGGCGGCAATCGAACGAGCCGAACGCGAGAGCGAACTGGACGCACGTCGCCAGGAACTCGAACGCCAGAACGAACGACTCGAGGAGTTCGCCGGGACGGTCTCCCACGACCTCAGAAACCCGCTCACGCTCGCGACGGGACACCTCGATCTGATCGCCGACCGGGCGACCGACGATATGGGCATCACTGACTCCCTCGAGGAGATCGAGTGGGCGCTCGAGCGGATGGACGAACTCATCGACGACGTGCTCGCCCTCGCCCGAAGCGGCCGAAACCTCACCGATCCCGAGTCCCTCGCTCTCGAGGACGTCGTCCGGCAGGCCGGACGCACCGTCGACCCGGATCTCGGGATCGAGATCGAGGGCACGTTACCGACGGTGATGGCCGACGAGAACCGGGTGCTCGTTTTCTTCGAGAACCTCTTTCGGAACGCGATCGAACACGTTGGCGAGGACGTCACCGTGACCGTCGGCGTGACCGAAACGGGATTTTACGTCGCCGACAACGGGCCAGGGATTCCACCGGAGGAACGGTCATCAGTGCTCGAGTCTGGCTACACGACCCATCCAGAAGGCACAGGGTTTGGACTGGCGATCGTTACCGAAGTCGCGGAGGCTCACGGCTGGGACGTGATGATCGCCGAGAGCGAACAGGGTGGTGCCCGCTTCGACGTCGAGATCAGACCCGCCGTCGCTGGCGACCCGAGCGACCAGGCTGGTGCCGTGGACGATGCCGATCACGCCCGCCGAATCGATTCGGAGTGACCGTAGAATCTTCGAGTCCGTTTCTTCCGGAGTACCGACAGCCCCTCGAGTCCGTTTCTTCCGGCGTACCCACAGACCCTCGAGTCGGTACCAGTGTCAGCGTGACTACAGCGGACTCGAGTCGGTACCATTTCGATACCCCCGTCCGTGAAATCGGGTATGAAGATTGGTTCAGTACAGTGCGAATCAGGGACGCGAACCACCGGCTATCTCGAAGTCACGACACTACCGACCGGTGGAGCTGAACGCCTGCCCGTCGTGGTCGCTCGCGGCGAAGGCGATGGGCCGACGCTGTGGATCACCGGCGGCATCCACGGGAACGAGATGACGGGCGTGGCCGCGGTGCAGGACGTCCTCACCAACGGCGTTCCCGATGGGTTACGGGGCACCGTCGTCTGCGTTCCCATGTGCAACCCCTCCGGGATCAGGCGGCTCGAGCGTACCTCCTCGTATCACGACGACGATCCCAATCGGTTTTTCCCGGCGGCCGATGCGGCGGATACGACCGGGAAGCGAGTGCAGGAACTGATCGACGAGCGGCTGTACGAGGAAATCGTCGACTCCGCGGACGCCCTGCTGGATCTGCACACCGCCCAGGTGGGCTCCGTGCCGTTCGTCATCCGCGACCGCGTCCTCTACGGCACCCATCGCGACGAAGCGGCGGCCCGCGACCTGGCCGGCCGACTCGACGGCCTTGCTCGAGCGACGGAACTCCCGCTGGTCAACGAGTACCCCGCCGAGGAGTACGCCGACCGTAATCTCCACCGCTCGACCGCCGGTGCCGTGCTCAACGAGGCAGGGATTCCCGCGTTGACGCTCGAGCTGGGCGGGCACGATGCGATCGAGGAAGGGAGTCGTGCGGCCGGCGTAGCCGCTGTCTACCGAGCGATGAGGCACCTCGAGATGCTGCCGTCGGTTCCCGAATCGATAGCGGGGGCCGATCCAGGGTTCGAGTCGCCGGTGTCGTTCCCCGTCAGGCGGTTCGTCGGGCCGCGTGCCGAGTCGGTGGGTATCTGTCGACCTCAGATCGAGACCGGAACCGCGTTCGAGGCCGAGGAGGCGGTTGCCGATGTGGTGTCGCCTCACGGGGATTGCGTCGAGACGCTTTCGGCACCCCACGATGGGTACGTCCTGGGGTGGCGCTCGCCGGTGACCTACGAGAACGATCCGGTCTCGAGTCTGGCGATTCGTGACGAAGGTGACCTCGTCACACCCCGTTCGTGAAGCGATACGCTTAAACGCCGGACGCCCATCGGTCAGAATGCGGGACCGTGGGGTAGTGGTATCCTCTGCGGATGGGGTCCGTAGGACTCGAGTTCGACTCTCGGCGGTCCCACTTCATTCACTCGCTGCGCTCGTTCACTCGTGAGACCGCCGTACATCGCAAACCCTGCGGGTTTGCTCAATCTCGGCGGTTCCATTTTCACAACGAAGCAACCGAGGGAGCGGAGCGACCGTGGCGAGCGAGGAATGAAAATGGGAGCAGGGAGAAGCTTTGCTGCGACCGCGGTTCCATTTTCACGACGCAGAAGAAAGGGGTCGAATGACCGCTGTGCGGCCATTCGTTAGTGCCACTCGAGATTCACTGCCTGTTCAATTCCGACACACTCGAGTAAGTCTGCTGCCCGAAAACCACACCCGAAACTGTAGGCATCTCTACTGTAGCAGTCGAACACTCAGGGGAAGCACGTGCTTGACTGACCCACGCTCGCCACTGAGCGTTTCGGCCGTGTGTGGTGCCATTAGTTAGTCTTTCAATTGTTCAATTCCACGTTCCAATTCATCGATCTTATCTAACCGTATCCCGGCTACGAATCCAAAGATTCCGAGCAATGCTGCACCAATGGGGCCACCCATTAAAAATCCAGCAACGAACCCAATAGCGGGGAGTGAAAAGCTGGCCGAGAAGAGGTATTCTTCCAGGGTGTTCATGCCTCAGTACTATTTGCAATACTATAAAAATATTCTACGAGCACACAGTCAGTAATGCTCACCACGGCAGAGGGCTGATCATTCGTCATCGCAGTCTGAGAAGTCGCTGCGAACTCAAAGGGGTATATCTCGGCAGTCGATTCGCCGAGAACAGGGAATGCACGCTGTGACGAACCTATCGACGTGGTTAAACGGCCCCGCGCAGAGCCGACACGTTCCGTGAAAGGTGTTCGACTGGGTCGCTACGAGCGCTCGAGCTGATCTTTAAGTGTCCTCACTCAGCGAATGATCCGGCGATCTTCTCGAGCCCTGTGTGTCCAATTCAGGTCGTAGTTCTTGGCTCGAGGTTTGGTCTACCGGCTGGGAACGAACAGCACATGCGTTCGGTACCTCCAGTAGCCGGTGAGGGAACCTTGCTAAATGGGTTTATTCAGTGTGATTTGGACGGGCACCCAGCCAGTACGATTACTGGCTGCGAATAGCGTCGTCACTCGGGGTCACCGAGTTCTTCCGCTTCCCACTGTGAAGCGAGCCGCTCGGCCAGTTCGGGCGGCCTGTGTTCTTTCACCAAGTGATGCTCGAGAGTATCACCGGAATCGATCGTATCGTTGCAGATTTTGCAGTATGGGTCGGATTTGGTCGCCATATTCGACTCACGCTACAGCAGGACAAAAGGATCTCGCAGGAAAAACTGACTCTTGAACATACGTTCATATTCTCGCGAGCGACGGTACTCGATCTATATCTTTAAACCAGCTACGGAGTACAGCTCTTCAACGAAGCAAGGCGCGTGCCTCGAGGGCGTTCGCCAGACCGAGGCTACCGTACTGACGAGAGACGAAGGCTTTCGGATCACGTGATCTCGACGCGGTTCATCGGATGGGCAGACCGATTCATCCAGTGGCTTTCGAGCGTCTTCCCTCGCTGAACGATCGAGAACACACAGCAGTCACTCCGTGCCGGTCGTCCTCGAGGAGTCGGAATCCTCAATTTCTGCGAGGACGATGAACTCCGTCGTGCCACACCTGCATTCGGTGGCACCGATCGGTTGCACATCACCGTTTGGCCACATCCGTGCTGCATAAACGGAGTCGCAGTTAGCACATTTGGCTAAGATTCGTTCCCCATCACCACGATGTGCCATCAGTGTCACACAATATATGGGTCTCAAATAATAGTTTCTATCTACCCCCTCTTGAACCCCTGTCGAGAAATGACCAGCGGTGTGCTCCCAAACCGAGACCGATCGTCTCACCGCCGGCACCTCGCAAACGATACACGACCAATCGTCGGCACCCATCACCCCTCAACAGCGACCGCCGACACCGACATCACGAGGATTTTGTACCCGCCGCTCGAGCATCGCCTATGACCGTGGTACTCGCCGGTATTGGTGCTGATACGACGAACATCGGCGCGCTCGCGCCGCTGTACGCCGACGGCCGGTTCGAGTACGTGCCGATCCCGGAGAAAACGCGCGAGACCAGCGAGACGGAAACACTGGGCTCGTGGAACCTCCGATACAGCAAGGGCTGTGCCGCCGATCTGACGACCCGCATTCGACCCCAGCCAATCCACGACGGGGATGCCGTCGTCACCGGCGACGACCTCGCCGCCTGGCCGCTCCACCACGATCCGAACTTCGAGGCGCTCACCTACGGCGAACACCGTACCAGCGGCTACGTCACCAGCCTCCGGGAACTCGAGTCAGGCGACGTCGTCGGCTTCTACGCGGGGCTTCGCCGCGAAGACGACCCCGACGGACGAGCCCACCGCTACCTGATCGGCTACCTGACCGTCGACCGCGTCGACGTCGTCACCCCGGAGACGCCACGAACCGAGCGGGAACGAATCCTCGAGACACATCCCGACAACGCTCACACCAAGCGCGCTCGAGATGGGCGACTCTATCTCGAAGACAAGTCAGTCGTCTTGATCGACGGCCGCGAACCGGGCGGGCTGTTCGAGCGTGCCCCGATCCAGTTGAGCGAGTACGTTGTACAGCCGGGGAACGTCCGCCCGCAGTACTACCTCCGGGAGTCGATCGCCGAGGAGTGGTGCGTCGACGCCGGTGGCTCGAACATGATGTACAAGCCGGCCTACCGCTGTGACCTGTCCGGGGAAGCGTTCCGCAAGTGCGTCGGAGTGCCTGGCCAGCGTTGACGGCCATCTCATTGATAGGCCCAACGAAATCAATGTGGGGGACACAGCGTACTGTCACCACCTGCGAGTCCACCTCCGCCGTTGTCACAGAAAGTGGCATATATTACCGCATGTCGGGTTTGTACTCGCGAGACCGACCGGTCAACTGGCGACTCGAGGAACATCCATTGATCCGCTTCGAACACACACAAAAACCTGTGTCAAGTTTTGCCGGAGCCTATGTCTAGATATGAGATTTGCCGCTTAGACGGCTTGAAACCCGTGTATTTTTGCGTATGGGGTTCTCAGAGAGTAGTACGATGAGACAATCAACTCGGCGTGCGTTTCTTGGCGGGGCGGCTGGTGCGACCCTCACGGCCGTTGCTGGCTGCCTTGGCAGCGACGACAACGGTGCCGGCGGCGACAGCTACGAGGTGTGGGCGCTCGATCAGGGAACTGACCAGATCTACGTCTACGAACCAACCGGCGACGACGAATTCCAGGAAATCGCCTCGATCGACGTCAACGACGACGTCGACGAGTTCGGACAGGTACCCCACATGATTGACTTCAGCTCCGACGGCGAGTACGCCGCCGTAGCGTGTACCGCCGGAGCACGGACGCTCGTCTACCGAACGGAGGATCGCGAACTCGTCGCGAATCTCGAGACCGGTGCTGGCTCGCACTTCGCCGGGTTCACTCCCGACGACGAACACATCCACGTCGACGCCATTGGCGAGGGAGCGATTGTTCGCGTCGACGCCGATATCGAGAGCGAGGAGTTCGAAATCGTCGATGAACTCGTCATCGACGAGGCACCGGCGTTCGCTGATCGAGAGGACGAGTTCCCCGAAGACGACGACGGCGTGCGCGGGCGACCGATCTGTCACGATCATGCGAACGGCCACTCCTATCACACGCTCGGGCCGTCAATCGACTTCGCTGGCGTCGTCGTGCTCGATTACGACTCGTTCGAGATAGATCACGTCTTCAGCCCTGCTGAGCTCCGCACTAACTGTGGGACGATGGCCAGCCCCGACGAGGAAACCGTCTACCTGACCGCTGGTGCACCAAGCAACCACGAGGAAACGGGTGGCGTCGGTGAGTGGTACGCCGTCGACACCGAAACTACCCAACCGATCGATCCGGAAACCAACGAACCGACCGACGAGTACAGTGCCGAGGACGTCGCTCGAGACACCGACGGCTACGACGCCCACGGATTCTGGTTCACCGACGACGGCGACGAACTCTGGATTCTCAACCGAGAAACGGATAACGGCCTGGTCGTCGACCCGGAGACAAACGAAGTCGTCGACGAAGTTGACGATTACGGCCCCGCGCCGGACATCATGTGGGGCTCCCCGGACGACGAGTACATGTTCGTCAGCCTTCGCGGCCCCGAGCCGCTTTCGGGCGACCCACACGCTGCCGAAGGTGAGTCGCCAGGGTTCTCCGTTCTCAGCGTCGAGGATCGCGAGATCGTCACCGTCGTCGAACCCGACGAGGGTAACGAGGACAGCGACTTCCACGGCATCGGCGTTCGGTCGACGTAGTAGAGAGCACTTGTTTGCAGTTCGCAATTGGTGACGTGTAGGTCGTGACTCCTGGTTCACTCGAGAGGAAAGACTCACAGCAGCAGTGAGAAAACAGAAATGAACGGCTCTGTTGAGATCCGTAATCGGTGATAGGTTTCAAGGGTCGTGCTGAATACAGGGCGCGAACGCCACGCGAGATCTGGCATGGTTTGTGGTGGTGGTGGTGATTCTACACGGATTCATGGGACGCTCACTGCCCACGTGCTGTTCTGGACTGGATTTTTTGAACGCGTAAGCAAATGCATTTCTTCCCGATTTTGGTCTTGGCTCATAACCCGTCTTTAATGGTGTAAATGTCCTCTTGCTCCCGTCAAAATAATCACGCCACCGTGATATTACCCACGCAATTACGTTGATGAAAACAATTAATGGAGGTTGAAACGTAAATTCTACAACAAATATGTTCAAGGTTGGTAAAATGTGTCCTGGAAAATTAGTCAAATTCAACCTCAGTTTATCAGTCGACTTCTGTACCGAATTCTGGTGTTGCCATTGAAACCATTATGTGATCTGGTTGGAACGGTCTATCTATTAAAAGTGGGCCTCTGGAGTACTTGCGTTCGCCTCACAGGCGTGAGGTGGAATTACCATGACAGAAAAGAGCGAACCAATAACGGACAGTGTATCCGACGCTCCGTGTTGCAAAAAGGAGCGGCAGTAGGCGCACTCGTCGTCGTGGGGACGGCAGCGAGCGGGAGCGCCACGGCAGTCGGAGACTCACCAACGAACAAAGAGGCTTGTAAGAGTGGCGGATGGAAAAACTACGGCTTCCGAAACCAAGGACAGTGCATTCGCTACGTCAACACTGGCAAAGACAGCCGTAATAAACATAAAAAACGTGAAGGCAAGAAGGGCCACAAGCCGAGGCAGAAGTGTGGAAAGGGCAAAGGGTACAAAAAGGGGAAAGGTAAAAAATAGCGACGATCGATTACAATAAAGTAACTATTTTGTCGCCCCCTTAACAAACAATAGGTAGTTCCACTGGTCGTTATTATTTACGCGAATTGGTTAAAGTAACGGCGTCGATTTTCTGCATCCATCCTCTCAATTCAGTACGCTATTTCTATCACACCTAAAGGGTTTCAACAGAGTTAACCGAATCCGTACACTCGAGTGACTTCTCGATGAACACTGCTGAACCAGCACCGCAATCTCGAGGAATGGGTTCTACAGCCCGTTCGATGGGAATAACACCAGAAATCGACGATTGGTCGGTATCGGATCGAAGGCTACTGTTCCTGGGTTGGTGCGAGGTTGTCGAGATCGACGCGTTTCTCGAGCAGTACCTCGGCCTGATCGGAGACGACGCGCTGTTCGCGCATGAGTTGTTTCAACTTGCTCTGTGCTGAGAGATCCCCGATGAGAACGCCACCGATGACTTTGCCGTCTTTGAACGCGATCCGTCGCCACTCGGTGTCGGAGTAGCGTCGTTCGGCGTGTTCGTCGCCGAGTGTCGGATGGCCAAACGAGAGGAAGGGGAAGTCGAAGTGCGTGATCGAGTACGAGGAGACCCACTCGAACTCCTCGGCGTCGTCGTCGGCGGCCATGTTGACGGCGGCGACCCGACCTTGCTCTTTGGCCGACCCCCAGGAACCGTTCTGTGCCTGTTCGCCCAGTAGTACGTCGTAAAACTGCGTCAGGTCGCCGGCGGCGTACACGTCGTCGACGTTGGTCTGCATGTACTGATCGACGACGATGCCGTTTTCCTGTTCGATGTCGGTCTCGCGGAGGAACTCCGTGTTGAACGTCAGACCGATAGCCACGCCCGCGAAGTCACACGGGTAGCGGTCGCCGTTGGCGTCGATGGCGGCCTCAACGCACCCGTTGTCGTCGACTACGAACTCACTGACGCCGCTGTCGAAGACCGGTTCGACGCCGACGTCGCGCATCCCGTCGTGCATGATTTCAGCCCCGTCGGCCGACAGCGCGTAGCGCCACCACCGATCCCCGCGCATCAGGTACTTGCCGGCGACGTCCTGGGAACCACAGACGGCGGCGAAGTCGATTCCGAGCAGGCCAGCACCGACGATGACGGCGTCGTCGGCTGCTTCGGCGCTCTCGCGGATTTTCCGGGCGTCCTGGAACGTCCAGAAGTGATGAATGCCGTCGGCGTCACTGTTCTCGACGGGCAACTGCGTCGGCGTCCCACCGGTCGCGATCAGCAGCTTGTCGTAGGAGATGTCCGCTTTCTCGTGCGTACGAACCATCTTCTTGTCGGTGTCGACGGTTGTCACGTGGGTGTTGAGCGAAAGCGTGATGTCGCGCTCTTCGTACCATCCCTCGTCGTGAATCGAGATCGGTGCCTCGGGGAGTTTGCCTTTGGCGTGTTCTTTGATCAGAATTCGATTGTACAGCGGTTCACCCTCATCGGTGATGACGGTGATCGACGACTCCGGATCCTCCTCCCGGAGTGTCTCGGCAGCCGAACTGCCGGAAATCCCGTCGCCGATGATGACGTACTCAGTCATGTCCGAAATGTTGGCAACGGGGGTTAAAGTGGGTTGCTATATCGCCTATCCTCGAGTCATCGGACATGTTCGTTTGAACCGAGTGACGACCTCAAGAGCGCGGTGGTGTTCATGTGAACGTGTTATGTCCGAACGAATGTGCTTTCTGATCGAACGCGTCCACTCGAGTTCCCCGTGGCCGAGAGGCACCACGCATTACTCATCCGTACGAGTCCGCTGAGACGACTCCACATCGCTCTTTAGGATCGGCCCCCTACGACGACCTATGAAGCTTCGACAGAACGCTCGTCACTTCGCCTCCCGGAAGGCCCTCGAGACGCCGGTCGTCCGGACGGTCGCCGTCTCCGGACTCGTTCGCCTACACACGAAAGTGTTCACCAGGAAGGCCGACTCGGCCCACGCAGAGGAACGCAAAGCCCACCTCGACGCGCTGTTCGAGGCGACGATGGACAGCTACCTCGAGGCGCTGCGCGAAGGGTACTCCGAGGCCGAAGCGCGCGAGATCACCCACATTCAGGCGAACTTCGACTTCTACAACCACGGCTGGACGGAGATGATGGAGTTCCCCGCGGACGAACTCGAGGATCACTACGAGCGCTACAGGGACTTCTTCGACACCTGGGGCATCACGATCGCCGATCCGCTCGGCGACTTCGAACCGGAGGGCGGCATTCCGGAGGCTCCATCGACCCCCGAGCGACTCGAGGATCCCGAACACCCCCACGCCGAAGGCGGGTTTGCCGACGACGTCTACGTCGAGGGGCCCGACGGCGACCTCGTCGTGGGTGGCCAGGAGGAACCCGAGGACGTCGACGTTTCGAAGGCCGTCGGCGTTCGCGATCGCGATATCGAAGACGAGTAACCCTCTTCAGGCACGGACTCGCTATTCCTTCGATTCCAGGAACGAGCCGAATGTAGTCGACGAAGAGCCATTTCCGAGCAATCTGATCACCGGTTTCACAGCAGTCTCGTCACCGCTCCCTCGAGTGCCGAATTCCAAGCGGCTAAGTAGTCGGACGCCAGCCACTCGAGTACCAACCCACTCGTATGTCTCTCAACTCGAACGATCGATCGATCGCCGGCTTCACCATGGCGGGCCACGCCCTCGTCCACTGGTTCGAGACCGCGATTCCGATCTTTCTGGTCGTCTGGCTCGCCGAGTTCGACGTGACCGTCACCCTCATCGGCCTCATCGTGGCCCTGGGCTATGCACCGTTCGGCATCGGCGCCCTCCCGGGTGGCATCCTCGCCGATCGGTACGGTCCTAAACGACTGATCCTGCTCTGTCTGCTCGGGATGAGCCTCGCGTTCACCGTCCTCGCGGCCGCCTCCGTTCTCGAGTCGATTTACGCCATCGCCGTCGGGCTCTTGCTGTGGGGGATCGCCGCGAGCATATACCACCCCGCTGGACTCGCGCTCATCAGTACCGGCGTCGAGGAACGGGGAACGGTGTTCGCCTGGCACGGGATCGCCGGGAACTTTGGCATCGCCCTCGGTCCGTTCGTCGCCGCCACGTTGCTGATCTTCCTCGAGTGGCCGCTGGTCGCGGCCATGCTCGCGGTTCCAGGCTTTCTGGCGGTCGTCTACGGACTCAGCGCAGACTTCGATTCGACGGCGGCCGTCGCGGACGACGTCGATGCCGGCCCGGACGAAGCGCTGTCGCTCGGCGACCTGGTCACGAACTCCAGAGCCCTCTTCGCCAGTGCGTTCGCCATCGTCTTCGTCATCGTCACGTTCGAAGGCCTGTACTACCGCGGGATGCTCACCTACCTCCCCGAGATCATGCACGGACTGCCAGCGGTCGAGGGACTCGAAATCTTGCCCGCGCTCGAGCAGTACGACATCGATCCCGGGTTCTACATATACGTCGGTCTCCTGGTCGTCGGGATGGCCGGCCAGTACGCTGGCGGAAAGCTCACGGACAGGATTCCAGCCGCCCGCGGGCTGGCAGTTTTCTTCGTCATCCTCGCTGTCCTCGCACTGGCGTTCATCCCCGTCGTAAACCTGGGACTGGGCGCGCTGATCGTCCTCAGTGGCGTCCTCGGCTTTTTCCTCTTTGCGATCCAGCCGTTCTACCAGAACGCGGTAGCCGTCTACACCCCCGCCGATAGTCGCGGCCTCTCGTACGGTTACACCTACCTCGGCGAGTTCGGGTTCGGAGCGGCGAGCATCGCGATTGCTGGCTTCGTGCTCGAGGAGTTCGCCCTTTCGACGTTCTTCGTCGTCATCGCCAGTTTCGCGTTCGTCGGTGCTGGCCTCTCGGTTGCGCTCGCGCTCGGTCTCGACCGGTTGTTAGACCGGAAGTCGACGGACGCAGGGGTCGACCCAGAGGCGTGAGCGAGGCAGCTGGAGAACCGAGCTATCTATCGAGACGCGTACCAGGCACCTTTTTGGTAACTCTCACGGAACGGCCGGTATGGCAACAGCAACGAACCAGGCGCTCACGGTCGGAACGGTTATCGGTGCGCTCCTGATTGTCATCGGCATCGCAGCGTATGTGGTGACAGACTTCGCGAGCGTAACCGCCCTCATTCCGGCGATATTCGGCGTTCTCTTCGTGGGTCTGGGTCTCGCCGGCAGTCGAACGGAGCACGCCGCCCTCGCCGTCTACGGGCTGGCCGGCCTGTCGGTGCTCGGCATCGCCGGTAGCACGCGTGGCATCCCCGACCTGCTCGAGTTGCTGACCGGGGACACCGTCGACGCACCCGTCGCCGTCGGGGCACAGGGGGCGATGATCCTCTGTAGCCTCGTGGTACTCGTCGCCGCCGTCCGGGCGGTCGCGGCCGATCGGTAGCCACCCCAAACGAACCGATCGAAAATCACCAGCAGTTTTCCCGTCACACGCGAACACACGCGTATGATCGAGGCGACGCTCTGTTTTATCCTGGACGGAAGCGACGTGTTGTTGATCGAAAAACGACGCGGACTCGGCGAGGGGTGGTACAACGGCCCCGGCGGTAAACTCGAGGACGGCGAAACACCACTCGAGTGTGCGGTGCGGGAGGTTCACGAGGAGGTGAGCCTCGCGATCGATCCCAACGAGACGGAAAAAGCGGGCGAACTCACATTCTTGCTGGATGGCGACGTGCACACCGTCTGCCACGTGTTCCGTACCACCGAATACGAAGGACAGCCGACGGCGACACCCGAAGCCAGACCCGAGTGGGTGTCGGTCGACGCCGTTCCCTACGATCGAATGTGGGAGGACGACCGCCTGTGGCTGCCAGCCGTCCTCGAGGGCGACACCGTCGCGGGAACGTTCCGGTTCGAGGGCGGTCGGCCGCTCGACGAAGCGGACTTCGTGGATCACGGTCTCGAGCGCGGCGTCTCGTTCGACGGATCGGCGTAAACTCGATTATACTGACTCACACGTGCGTTCTCGAAGGGACATCCGAAGAGACGGACGACTGTCACTGGCACTGGCACTCAGGGAACGAGTACGACCTTCCCCATACTCTCTCGATCCTCGATGAACTGGTGGGCCTCGGCGACGTCCTCGAGCGGGAACGTCTCGCCGACGACAACCTCGAGGTCGCCCGACGCGAGCCCCTCTGTCAGCTCCGGAATGGCCTGCATGATCCGCTCGGGGTCGCGACGGGACGCCTGCCCCAGGTGGAACCCGATAACGGACTTGTTCTCGAACAGGAGCCGCTGGTTCTGGGCCGTCGCTGGAACCCCGCTCGCGACGCCATAGGTAACCAGCCGACCGAAATGAGCCAGGGCGTCGAGGCTCCTGTCGAAGACGTCGTCGCCGACGCTCTCGAGGACGAGGTCGACGCCGTCGTCGGTCTCCGCTCGAACGACCTCGCGGAAATCGGTCTCGGTGTAGTTGATCGGATGGTTGCATCCGAGGTCGGCCGCCAGCTCGAGTTTCTCGTCGCTGCTGGCGGTACCGAACACCGTCGCCCCGGCTCGGGAGGCCAGCTGGACGGCGGCCGTGCCGACGCCGCCCGCGGCGGACTGGATGAGCACCGACTCCCCCGCCTCGAGCCCACCCCAGGCGAACAGACAGGAGTGAGCCGTGAGAAACTGGACGGGGAATCCGGCGGCATCGACGAAACTCATCCCATCCGGAACGGGGAGTATCATCCGTGCGTCGACTGTCACGAACTCGGCGTAGCCCCCGCCGTTGCACATGGCGACGACCCGGTCACCCTCGCTCAGGCCGACGCCCTCGCCGGTGGCATCGATCGTTCCGGCGACTTCCATCCCCGGCACGTAGGCAGGTTCCGGCCCCCCGGGGTACAGACCGCGCCGCTGCATGATGTCCGCGAAGTTGATACCCGCCGCCTCGACGGCGATACGAACCTCGCCCGCCTCCGTCTCGGGAACCGGTTGCTCGACCGACTCGAGTTCGTCGCTGTCGCCGTAGGCACCGACTTCGATCGCGTGCATGGTGGTCATGTGCGTCCTTACGTGTTTTTGACCAACTCGCATAAAAGCCGGAGAACCGGAACCAACGGGGTTCCCGTTCACGTTCACGCCGGCGTGACCGTGACCGGCGTCTCTGATTAGTGTTTGCCGCCGAATACGATTGAAACGCCTCAGCGAGAGTCGCTCGAGCCGCTGGAAGCAATCCAATTCGGCGACCACATCCATTCTATACTTTTTGAAGTACTGTCTTCCGTCTCGAGCTACATTGGGGCGTACATCACCCAGCCTTTGGCCGGTACCTCGAGCGTCACCGTCCCGTCGTCCGCAACCTCGACGTCGTCACCGTGATCGGTGAAATCGGTGAGCGTCTGATCAGCCCAGGTAGTGTCCACAGTCGTCTCGAGCGGCCCGTCCCCGTTGTTGATCCCCGCCAGGAGGTTCCCCTCGCGTTCGAATACGTAGAGGTCGCGGTCGACGAAAAACAGATCGAGATCGACGGCGAGAAAAAGTGGCTGTACGCCGCAATCGACACAGAATCGAAGCTGCTGCTCAAAATCGACGTGTTCAGCCGTCGCGGCACCGACCCCGCAGCGGCCTTTCTCCACCGATTGGAGGAGAAACACGAACTCAACGACACAGCGTTTCTCGTGGATGCTGGGTGCTATCTGACTGCCCTTGCTCGTCGGAAATTGAGCGGTCAGCTCGACTACAGCGAGCGAAACCACATCGAAAAGTGGTTTCAGACCGTGTCGATGCGGATCGACCGCTTTCACTCGTTCTGGCGGGGCAGTCCAGCCAGTGCACGCCGCTGGCTGAGACGCTTCAGACACCATTATAACCACGATCGATCGAACCAGGCACTAAACGAACGAACTCCCGTCGAGGAGGTGAAGAACTAGACAGTACCGTGTGACTAAATATGATGCTGAAATAACGATAACAGGGGTGTACGAATAACCGGTCGATACTGGGCTATCGGCGAGCCAATCAGTTGTGGCCTCGTGTCGACCGAGTCAAAAATAGCCACTGAACGTCACTGCACTTCCGATCGCAAGATGAGGCTTCGATCGGTGTGTAGCTCGTTTCAGTTGGTGCTACGCACACCATACGCGCCTTCAACGTGTTGAAGCAGCACACTCGGGGGGAGTAACGCTCACACACCTTCGCATCGTTTAAGAGTGCGCTGGCAGACTATCGACGTATGAGCGAGGAATCACAGGAACTCGGCATCACCGAGTCCAAATCGCATCGACCCGGCGAGTGGTACGCCGAGGTCGTTAAGAAGGCCGGACTGGCAGACTACGCACCCATGGGCGGCTTCATCGTCACGAAACCCCGCGGCTACGCGCTTTGGGAATCGATCCAGGATGCCCTCGACGGCTGGTTCAAGGAGACCGGCGTCACGAACGCCTACTTCCCGATTTTCATCCCCGAGAGCTACCTCGAGCGCGAAAAAGACATCGTCGAAGGCTTCGACCCCGAGGTCGCCTGGGTCACCCAGGGCGGGCACACCGAACTCGAGGAGCGTCTCGCGGTGCGCCCGACAAGCGAGTCGATCATCGCACCCTTCATGGCCGAGTGGACGCGGAGCCACCGCGACCTGCCCATGCGGCTCAACCAGTGGTGCTCCGTGGTTCGGTGGGAGGCGACGGACACCAAACCGTTCTTCCGAACCAAGGAGTTCCTCTGGCAGGAAGGCCACACGGCCCACGAAACCGACCAGGAGGCCTGGGAGGAGGTCTGGACACGTCTCGAGCAGTACGCGCGGGTGTACGAGGACGTTCTCGCGATTCCCGTCCTGAAAGGGAAGAAGCCCGAACACGACAAGTTCCCCGGCGCGGATACGACGACGACCGTCGAGTGTCTGATGCCCGACGGCAAGTCCGTCCAGGGCGGGACGAGCCACCACCTCGGCCAGAGTTTCGCCGAGGCGTTCGACATCACCTTCGCCGACGAGGACGAGAACGAGCAGACGGCGTACACGACCTCCTGGGGACTGTCCTGGCGCGCACTGGGCGCGCTCATCATGACCCACTCGGACGACCAGGGGCTGGTGCTCCCACCCACGGTCGCGCCCACGCAGGTCGTGATCGTCCCTATCTGGCAGGCCGACACCCAGGACGAGGTACTCGGCTACGCCGGTGACATCGCCGACGAACTCGAGGCCGCCGGCTTCCGCGTCGAACTCGACGACCGGGACGAGCGCAATCCCGGCTTCAAGTTCAACGAGCACGAACTCGAGGGCGTCCCTCTGCGGCTCGAGATCGGGCCGAACGAGGCACAGGACGGCGAGGTCACGCTGGTTCACCGGCCGGACAACGAAAAGCTGGTCGCCGACCGCGAGGGGATCGACGACACCGTCGACGAACACCTCGATACGATCTACGAGAAGCTCTACGATGCGGCCGAGGAAACACTCGAGTCGAACGTTCGGACGGCCGACAGCCCCGAGGATATCATGGGAACGATCGGTCGCCACGGCGGCTACGTGAAGGTGCCGTGGTGTGGCGACCAGGCCTGCGAGGAGGTCATCAAGGAGAAAGTCGCCGCTGAGATCGTTTTCCAGCCCCTCGCCGAAGAAAGCCCCGAGACCGACGGCGAACCGGTGGCCCCCGACGACGAAGACGCGACGTGTACGATCTGTGGCGAGCACGCGGATCAGCTGGCGTACTTCGCCCGGACGTACTGATACGGTTTGCTGTAACTTTTTGCCGGTTATTGTCGATCTGGAGGGGAATCACCGAAAAGAGACTACAACATACCTATGAGGTCGGCTCGTCCGAATCCGGACGCGGTTACTCGATTGTTTATCGACGTTCGTTCTCGTGCTTGCGCTTGTCGGTGAAACCGGTTACACGCGTCCTGCGTACTCAAGCTAGACGGGGAATTAAGCGTGAGTGTACATGGAATCTTGAACTGAGCGTGAGATTGTGCGTGAGTGGACATAGAATTGCGTACACGATCGAACGCCATATCGAGAGTGAGCCAGACCCTGAGGCGACTGATGTGTGATAATCCCAACCAACCCTAATCGTTTAGCCCCTGAGCGCATATGGATGGAGCAGAGAGTATCATACGTGGTGTTCATCCGTTGGGGTGGGCACTACGTGCCTCTGACACCTTTTGTGGAACCATCACTTCGAGTGGTGTCGCTATCGCCCTGATTGTGAGGAACACACGATGGTCAGTCGCCACCAACTCACAGCACCAGCTGTAGCGTCCACAGCACGAGCATGCCGACACCGATAGTCGCCAGAACGTTCTCGGTTCGCCAGGCGACGACCGCAGCAATTGTTCCGGCTATGAGCGTCGGCCACTCGAACTCGAGCCCGATCGTAGGGTCTACCTCGAGACTGAGGATGGCGGGGACGACGAGCGCGGCGAGAACCGCAGCGGGCACGAACCGCAGGACGCCGATCACACGGGGTGGCACCTCGCTGAGTCGGCCGAACAGGAGAATGAACGAGAGGCGCAATGCGAATGTGCCGACTCCAGCAGCAATGATTATCACCAAAATGGTCTGTGAGCTGTAGCCGGTCGTCACGCCGACTCACCACTGTCGCCGACGTCCTCGGCCTGTCGCCCCGACGGGAATTTCCCGGCTCGCACTTCGATAAGCACGCCGGCGAGAATGCCGACGAGGGCCGCCGTTACCAGCCCGAGATTGAACGGCAGTGGTGCCGCGATCATCGCGATGAACCCGGAGACCAGCGCCGCAAGCATCGTCGGACGCCCCTTCAGGACTGGGAAGAGTAACGCCATGAACGTCAACGGGATCGCGAACTCGAGGGAGAGCCCGTCCGGAATACTGGTGCCGAGGATAACGCCAGCGATGGTGCCAAGTTGCCAGGTTATCCAGACCATCATCGCCGTCCCGAGATAGTACCACTTTCTGCTCCGGTCTTCAGAGGGGGACGCGTCGAACTCGGCGACCGAGAGGGCGTACGCCATGTCGGTAAGTACGTACGCGCTGAACCACTTCGAGGCAGGCGAAAAGCGGCTGAAATGCGGTGCGATCGATGCGCTGTACATCATAAAGCGGAGATTGATGACGATCGCCGTGAACACGACGACGACGACAGATGCCGTCTGTCCAATCAGGTCGATCGCCGCGAGTTGAGCCGCTCCAGCGAACACGACGAGAGACATCACAACAGCCAGTACTGGATCGATACCGACGTTCACCGCGGTGACGCCGGCGATGAGCGCGAACGGCACCATCCCGACCATAAGTGGCGCACACGCGCGCATCCCGTCGAAAAAATCATTACGGGCCGTCATCGAGAGGGCCACCGCCGTCGCGATCTGATGCGAGGCTCCAGTTTCCTGACGATCCACCCGTTCATACATCTCCGTTGTGAACACGGTAGTATAGCGTTTCGTCCGCGGAATATATCGCCGATTTGTGAGCGCGTTCCTGACACCGGTTCGTCGAACCGGTGTTCGACCTCGAGTACACCCGTATTGATAAAATAACCTAATATGTGATTATAATACACTTAGTCATTATGGGGTAACCTCTTATGGGAGATGCTCCCTCGTGAAGACATGCCACAGCCACACGGAGCCTCGTCGCTCCACAGCCACCGGGGTCTCGCGAGCCCCGACGACACGCGGTCGAACTGCGGTGTCGGCGTCGTCATGGATCTCGAGGGCGATTCGAGCCACGACGTCGTCGCCGACGGAATCGAGTTACTCGTGAACCTCGAGCACCGTGGAACCACCGGTGCCGAGGAGAATACCGGCGACGGTGCCGGGATCATGGTACAGACGCCCGATTCGTTCTTCGACGCGAATCTCGACGTCAATCTGCCGAGGCAGTACGCCGCCGGCTCGCTCTTTCTCCCACAGGATGCGACCGCCCGCAACCAACTCACCGATATCGTCACCGACGTTCTCGCGACGTACGACCTCGAGGTGCTGACCTGGCGGGACGTCCCCACTGACGCCGACGGCCTCGGCGAGACCGCACTGTCCTCTGAACCGGACGTCTGGCAGGTGTTCGTTGCGCCGACGGACGACCTCGAGCGCGAGGCCTTCGACCGACGGCTGTACGTTGCCCGACGCGCACTCGAGAACAGTGTCGAGAACACCGATATCGACGGCTCCGACCGCTTCTACGTCTGCTCGCTCGATTCGAAGACCGTCGTCTACAAGGGCCTGCTCAAGGGCGAACAGCTCGCGACCTACTACACGGATCTGACCGACGAGCGCCTCGAATCGACGTTCGTGATGGTGCACGAGCGCTTCTCGACGAACACCCTCGGTGCCTGGCACCTCGCTCACCCGTACCGCAACGTCGTTCACAACGGCGAGTTCAACACGATTCAGGGGAACGTCAACTGGATGCGCGCCCGCGAGACGGATCTCGAGAGCGACGTCATCTCGGATCTCGAGGCGGTCAAACCCGGCATCAACGATCCGACCCAGTCCGACACGGCGAGCGTCGACAACGCCGTCGAACTCCTCCTCCAGGACGGGCGCGACCTCGCGCACGTCCTTCGGATGCTCGTCCCCGAGGCCTGGCGGAGCGACGAGACCATGGATCAGGCTCGCCGGGACTGGTACGACTTCCACGCCTCGCTCGTCGAACCCTGGGACGGTCCGGCACTCGTCGCGGCAACCGATGGCGAGCGCGTCGGCGCAGTCCTCGATCGCAACGGGCTCCGTCCCTGCCGGTACGACGTGACGATCGACAATCGACTGATCATGGCCAGCGAGGCCGGTGCGCTCGAGACCGACCCCGAAAACCTCGCCGAACGCGGTCGACTCCAGCCGGGAGAACTCTTCCTCGCCGATCCGAACGAAGGGCGTGTTATCCCCGACGAGGAGGTCTTCGAGTCGCTGGTCGACGATCGCTACGGCGAGTGGGTCGCCAGCGAACAGGTGGCACTCGAGTCGATCGAAACGACGGGCGAACGTGCGCCCCAGCACGCCGTCCCGTCGATCCGAGCCGCTCAGGCCGCTTTCGGCTACACCCACGACGAACTCGAGAACATGATCGAGCCGATGACCCAGAAGGGGAAGGATCCTATCGGTTCGATGGGCGACGACACGCCGCTGTCGGTGCTCACCGAGTTCAACCGGCCGCTGTTCTCGTACTTCAAGCAACTGTTCGCGCAGGTGACGAATCCGCCGCTCGATTACATCCGGGAGGAGCGCGTCACCTCCCTCGAGTCCCGCCTGGGTTTCCAGCGCAACCTCCTCGCGGAGTCGCCCGAACACGCCCGTCAGCTCGTCGCCGACTCGCCGATACTCACCGACGCCCAGCTCGAGGCGATCCGCGGATGCGAGAAAAACGGTATTACGGCTGCGACGGTCGACATCACCTACGATCGAGGAGCCGTCGACGACGCAAAACCGGGGGCCGCACTCGAGGCCGCCATCGAACGCGTCCGCGAAGACGCAGTTGCCACCATCGAAGCGGGCCACGATGTCGTCGTCCTCTCCGACCGTGGTGTCGACGAAGACACCGTTCCCATCCCGAGTCTACTCGCAATGGGGGGCGTCCACCACCACCTCGTCCGCGAGGGGCTACGCAACCACGCCGGGATCGTCCTCGAGACTGGCGATCCCCGAACCGTCCACCAGTTCGCGACGCTGATCGGCTACGGCGCGGACGGGATCAACCCCTACCTCGCCTACCAGACCATCGAGGACGTCACCGCGGGCCCCGACGGCGCAGACATCGAGGTGGCGATCGACGCCTACGTCGGCGCGCTCGAGGACGGCATCCTGAAGACGAAGGCCAAGATGGGCATTTCGACGATCGAGAGCTACCAGGGCGCCCAGATCTTTGAGGCCGTCGGTCTGGACTCCTCGCTCGTCGCGGAGTACTTCGAGGGCACCGAGAACCGCACCGAAGGAATCGGGCTCGCCGAACTCGAGGCCGACGTGATGGAGCGCCACGCGGCCGCGTTCGACGAGAAGGAGGCGACGCTGGCCCGCCAGGGCGAGTTCGAGCACCGCTCGGATGGTATCCACCACCAGTGGAACCCACAGACCGTCGGCACTCTCCAGCAGGCCGTCCGCTCGGGCGATTACGAGCGCTATCGGGAGTACGCCGACCAGATCAACGACCAGTCGACTGACCTCCGGACGCTCCGGGGACTCCTCGAATTCGACAGCGACCGCGACCCGATCCCGATCGACGAGGTCGAACCCGTCCGAGACGTCGTCCAGCGGTTCTCTACGGCAGCGATGAGCCTGGGGAGCCTCTCTCCGGAAGCTCACGAGAATAACTCCGTCGCGATGAACCGAATCGGCGGGAAGTCCAACTCCGGCGAAGGCGGCGAACCGCCCGAGCGATTCGGCACCGAACGCGAATGTACCGTGAAACAGGTCGCCAGCGGCCGTTTCGGCGTGACGAGCACGTACCTCTCGAGCGCGGACGAACTCCAGATCAAGATGGCCCAGGGGAGCAAGCCCGGCGAGGGTGGCCACCTCCCCGGCCAGAAGGTCAATGAGATGATCGCCCACGTGCGCAAGTCGACCCCCGGCGTCGGCCTGATCTCACCGCCGCCACAGCACGACATTTACTCGATCGAGGATCTCAAACAGCTGATCTTCGACCTCAAAACGGCGAACGAAGACGCCGACATCAACGTCAAACTCGTCTCAGAAGCCGGGATTGGAACTATTGCCGCAGGAGTGGCGAAGGCGAACGCCGACGTCGTGCACATCTCGGGCCACTCCGGCGGCACCGGTGCCTCCCCACGAACCTCGATCAAACACGCGGGTCTCCCCTGGGAACTCGGCCTCGCTGAAGCGAACCAGATGCTCTGTGCGACCGGTCTCCGTGATCGCATTCGCGTCTCCGCCGACGGCGGGATGAAAACCGGCCGCGACGTCGCCGTCGCCGCCTTGCTCGGGGCCGAGGAGTACGTCTTCGGCACCGCCTCCCTCGTCGCCGAGGGCTGCGTGATGGCCCGCCAGTGTCACAAGAACACCTGTCCGGTCGGCGTCGCCACCCAGCGCGAGGATCTCCGCAAGCGCTTCCCCGGCGAACCCGAGCACGTCATCAACTTCGTGACGTTCATCGCCCAGGAACTGCGCGAGATCATGGCCGAACTCGGCTTCCGATCCCTGGAAGAGATGATCGGTCACGTCGACGTCCTCACCCAGCGGTCGGACGTCGACCACCCGAAAGCGCGGACGGTCGATCTCTCGGACGTCCTCGCCGACCCCGCCGGGGACGTGCGGACGAAGATTCGCGAGCAGGATCACGAACTCGATAAGCATCTCGATCGGACACTCATCGAGGATGCGGCCGATGCGATTGAATCCCAGACGCCGCGAACCCTCTCGAAATCCATCTCGAACGTCGACCGTGCTGTCGGCACGATGCTCTCGAACCGGATCACCAGCCGGTACGGCGAGCCAGGGCTGCCCGAGGACACTCTGACCGTCGACCTCGAGGGAACCGCCGGGCAAAGCTTCGGTGCGTTCCTCGCCAGCGGTGTCTCACTCCACCTCGAGGGCGGCGCGAACGACTACGTCGGCAAGGGACTCTCCGGCGGGAAGATCACCGTCCGGACGCCCGACACGGCCGGCTACGACCCAACCGAAAACGTCGCCATCGGCAACGTCGCGTTGTACGGTGCAACCGATGGCGAACTGTACGTCAACGGCGTCGCCGGCGAACGCTTCGCCGTCCGCAACTCCGGTGCCAAGGCGGTCGTCGAAGGCGTCGGCGACCACGGCTGTGAGTACATGACCGGCGGCGTCGTCGCCGTCCTCGGGGAAACGGGCACCAACTTCGCGGCCGGGATGTCCGGCGGTATCGCCTACGTCTACGACCCCGAATCGACGCTCCGCCGGGCCGCCAACACCGAAATGGTCTCGCTGTACGACGACCTCGACGAGGCCGACGAGGCCATGCTCGAGCGCCTGCTCGAAAACCACGTCGCCTACACCGGCTCCGGACGCGGCCGGGAACTGCTCGAGGAGTGGGAGGCGAGCCTCGAGGCGTTCGTGAAGGTCATGCCAGACGCCTACCACCAGGCGATTACGGAGGACGGGCGAGATGACGTCCGGGCGGAGTTGCCGGGTACGGCTGGCGCAGCCCCGGAACCGGAGTCGGCGGGCTACGCCGCGAGCGACGACTGACCAACCCTGCGTTTCGAGCGACCTGTAGTCGTCACAGCCGACTCGTTATTCGACTCTCGAGTCTCGAGCCGACTCACCTGCGATCAGTCGGCGGAATGGAGTGACTAGGATCGCCAGCCCGAGTTCGCCGAAATCGCTCGCCACACCGCTTACTCGAGGTGATCCGGCCCACAGCCCAGCGAGCGGTGGGCACAGTACTGACAGTGTGAGCCTGGCGTCGTCTCCGCGTACCCTGGCTGGTCGAGTGCCTCGAGCGCGTCGCGAACTGATTCCCAGGCGGGGACTACGGTGGATTGGCGGAGATCCACCCGCGGTCGGGAACCGTCGACCGGGCCAACGTAGACGTAGCCCACTGCGTCGACGGCCTCGCCGAACTGGCGTTCGTAGGCGCGGGCGTACAGCGAGAGCTGGACGGCCGAGTCGGGGTCGATCCGTTCGCCAGTGGCCTTGTAATCGAGGACGACCAGATCTCCGTCGGGCGTCCGACGAACGGTGTCGATCGCACCGACGACGGAACCGTCGACGCCAGGGACGTCGTCGACGGTGAACGACACTTCGGCGGCGAGTTCCGGCCACTCGTGGACGGGTGCGTCTATTTCAGGTGTGCCTGCCTCGAAGTATCGGTCGATACACGCCAGAACGGTCGGTTCGTGCTGGTGCTGGCCACGAGCCGCCAGCTGTCGCCTGGCGGCGTTCTCCCACTCGGATTGGCTTGTATAGCCTCGGTGGAACGACTCCTCGGCGACGGCGTGGAAGACGGTACCGACGAGGCGAGCGTTCTGGCGGGGTGCCGTCGGATCGGTGGCGTCGGCAGAACCCTCTCCGTTGCTCGAGTCGTCCGCTACTGGATCGTCCGGGGCACCGACGACGTACTCGAGGTAGTGCTTTCGCGGACACTCGCCGTGGGTTCGCAACGCGCTGTAGCTGTGGGTGAGCGCGCCGGGAGCGGAGTCACCGGTCGGATCGAAGAGGGCGTCGATCGAAAATCGAACGGCAGCCCGATCGAGCGCACCGGTTCGGCGGCTCGCTGGAATCGGTGTTTCGGACACGGACGGTGCCGCGTCGGACGCCGAGAGTAGGGAGCCGTTACGGAGCAACCGACCCAGGCGGTGGATCACCCCGACTGCCTCTGTGGCCTCGAGCGTGCGCTCGTCATCGCCGTCGGTGTAGGCAACCTCTCCCATCGGGCCCTGCGTGGTCGCTGAGAGGGTGTCGGTCACGTCCACAACGGTCTCCGGATAGGTTTCTTCGACCCGCTCGAACGCCTCGGTGAGTGTCGTCCAGAGATCCAGGCGCTCGCCTGTGACCGACCACTCGATCGATGACGGGAGGCACGCCTCGGCCGTGGACGACCCCAATGCATCCGATCCGCCCTCGTAGTCGTACTCGGAACCGAACACGAAGAGGTGATTTTCGGCCCGCGTCAGCGCAACGTGGAGAACGCGCCAGGATTCGGCGACCGGTTCGGTCGCGAGATCCGCATACAATGGTGACGGTGACCCCTCGTCCGCATCGAGCATGGCAGTGAGCAGTCGATATCGCGCGCTGTAGGCGTAGTCAGATCGGACACACCACTCCTCGTCGGAGCAGTACGGCACGAGTACCGTGTCGTACTGGAGGCCTTTTGCCTGGTGAACGGTCATAACGTCGATCGCATCTTCGGAGGTCGTTCCCTGCTGGCGGTCGCCAGATCCACCGGTCACCGCTCGCTCGAGCGCATCGACGAAGCGTGTCGAGAGCGACCCCAGCACGTCGTTGCCGTCGTACGTGTCGGCGAAGCGTTCGATCCGGTCGAAGGCACGTCGAGCCGCCGGCTCGAGGAACCACTCGAGTCGCGTTCGCTCACGGAACCGTCGCAGAAACTGGGTGAGGGGATAGGCGTCTGTCTCGGCCGTGAGCGCCTCGAGATCTGCTCGCGCTCGTTCGACGCGCGACGGGTTTTCTAGCGTGTCGATGTCGACGGAACGGAGTGCTTCGTACAGCCCGGTGTCGGCCGTCTGGAGTCGAGTCAGGTCAGTCTCCGACAGCCGGTATCGCATGAGCAACACCCGCCGGAGGTGGGTCTCGGCACCGGGGTCAGCGAGCACCCGGAGGTACGAGATGATCGTCTGGACGCCCGG
The DNA here is from genome assembly GCF_023973145.1 of Natronosalvus vescus. Lineage (NCBI taxonomy): Archaea > Methanobacteriati > Methanobacteriota > Halobacteria > Halobacteriales > Natrialbaceae > Natronosalvus > Natronosalvus vescus. The sequence continues at coordinate 3,428,105 of NZ_CP099546.1, read as the reverse complement.
GGCGGTCGAACCCACCGTCGAGCCGGCCCGCTCGTAGGGGATTTGGCGGGACTCGAGTTCGTCGGTGATCGCCTGTGCCTGAGCGTTCGTCCGGACGATCACGGCGATGTCGCCGACCGTTCGCTTCGGAACGCGGGCGCACTCGTCGGTGAGCAGGCGGGAAATCGTCATTCCCACCTGCTCTGGTACCGACCACGCGAGGTCGTCGCTCTCGACTTTCAGCACGCGGTGTAGCGGATTCGATTCGTCGTACTCGCCCGGGATTCGACCGAACTCCCGGAGCGTCTTCGACGTCTGCGGCCCGTACGAACAGTGATTCGTGAGATCCAGGATCTCCTGTCTCGATCGGAAGTTCACCTCGAGTTCGATCGACTCGTGATCCGGGTCGTCCGCACCGACGCGCTCGAGGCCCCTGGGATCGGTGCCACGCCAGCCGTAGATCGCCTGGTCGGTGTCGCCGATCGCGAGCAGCTCCGGTCGGTCGTCGCCACGGGTGAGTTCGGTCACCAGCGACCACTGGGTCGCGTCGGTGTCCTGAAACTCGTCGCAGTAAACGTGTGTCCACCGACCGACGATTTCGTCGGCGACCCTCGGATCGGCAACCAGTCGCGTTGCCGTCCGAACGAGTTCGTCGAAGTCGACGGCACCCTCCGTCGCAAGGAGCTCCCGATAGTCCGCGTAGATCGCCGTGTAGTGGATCGCTTGCCTGAGAAAGGCCACGTAGTGTTCGAGGCGACCGATCGGCGTCTGCTCGATCGCCTTCGTTCGATCCCCCCAGATCTGGTTTGCGAAGAGCACCCGAGGAAGCTGTTTCGTAGTAGGATCGTCGAGATCCATCGCGCCGTGAACGTTCGTCACGCAGGCCTGGACGGTGCGGAGATACGCGTCGATCTCCTCGACGAGTGGTTCCTCCCGGAACGAAGCCGGAGATTCGGCGATCTTCTCCCGGCAGAACGTCAACCGCGTGCCGTAGCTGACGAGTGCTTCGCGGGCTGCCTCGAGATGTTCGTCCCGGTTGAAGTATCGGAGCGCTTCGTTGTCGAACGAGAGCGACGCGGTGGCTTCCCGCCGGGCCATCGAGAGGAGTTCGTCGAGGAAGTTGAGCGTGCGCTCGTCGGGGAGCGCCGCCTCAAGGTCGTCGGGATCGATGTTCTCCCGGCTCATGACGGAAACGAACTCGTCGACGGTTCTCGCGAGCGTCGCCGGTGTTGCCCGCTCACCGGGTGCAACGTCGACCGCCGCGAACCCGTAATCGCGCTCGGCGAGCAGCCGATTCAGGAGTCGTCGCCGGCCGCGTTCGGTGACGACCTCGAACGACGGCGAAAGGCCGAGGTAGTAGGCGTACTCCCGAACCAGCCGATAACATAGCGAGTGGTAGGTGTAAACGTCGATGCGTGCGGCCACCGCGGGCTCGAGTCTGTCGGCGATCGACTCTCGGATGTTGGCGGCAGCCTCGTTCGCGAAGGTGACGACGAGGATCTCCTCGGGGTCGACGTCCCCGCGTTCGAGTGCCCGTTCGATCCGCATGAGCATCGTCGTCGTCTTGCCGGTTCCGGCACCGGCGTCGACCGATATGCACGTCGCGTCGCTCTCGATGACTGCTCGCTGATTGCCCTGTGGGGTCTGTGATCGGTCTCCCTCCTCACCCATCGAACGCCACCTCGCTCGAGAGATACTCCGGACAACAGACGGTGTACGGGCAGGTCGGACAGGCGTGGCGTTCGATCTGTTCCCAGCGCTCGGTGGGTTCGTACGATCCCGTCGACGCCGCGTATGTGACCCGTTTGAGCTGGCCGTCGATCGTTCGATTGCGATGCTCGAGCGTCATCCCGAAGGTGTCGTGGTCGAGATACCGATCGGTGAGATCGATTGGCTCGAGCGTCGTTTCGACGCGGTCGCGATGCCAGTTGACTGAGAGCCCACCTCGATCGAGGAGTGGGATCTGGACGTATCGGCAGGTTCGGGCGTCCTCCAGCCCCAGTCGATCCCGGAGGGTGCGGAGACCCTCGAGCACCGTGGCCGTCTCGAACAGGGTGCCGACGAGACGCGGTTCGAACCTGTCGGATTCTGGGTCGACGTGATCGGCGAACGCGTCTTCAATGTCGCCCTCCCACGAGTCGCGATAGCGAGCCAGTCCGAGGTGGTCGGGCGCCGCCACGAATCGGACACCGACGAACGAGGATCCCTCGAGGAAGGCGTAGTCGATGGTGGCGTCGATGTCGAGGTCGACGACGTTCTCACCGCCCACTCGAGTAGCGGAAACCGTCGCCGTCACCGGCAGATCGGGGCCGACCAGCTCCCCCGTAATGCCGGTCGCCCTGGTCGCGTACAGCCCCTTGGCGTGGTCGCAACCGACCGCTTCGGCGTAGGCTCGAATCGTGGCCTCGAGCACGCGCCGTTCGTGACGGCGCTGTGTGGGTGAGTGAACCTCCTCGGCGTAGTCGTCCCATTGGGTTTCGAACTCCTCGAGTGCCCGTTCCTCGAGCGTCTCGACGTCGCCGGCTCGAAGCGCCGCACAGATCGCTCTCCGCAGGAGGTGCAAGCGGTCGGTCTCGGGGCTCTCGTCGTCGGCTGTGAGCCGATAGACGTGCTCGTACTCGTACTGGCGTGGGCAGGAGAGGTACGTCTGGATCCCCTCGATGGGGACGTTGTGGCGGTCACTCGAGTCACTCGAGCCGCTCTCGTCGCCCGTGTCCGCATCCGGGTCGGGTTCGGCGGTCATCGACGAACTTCCCCCGCGGCAAATTCGAACTGCGTCTCGATGGCCTGTCGGAGTTCCTCGTCGACGCACCCGCCAGCAACCCTGTCATTGCCACCTTCGACGGTTCCGTCATCGTCACCTGCAGCATCCTCGGCCCAACCACCAGCATCCCTGTCACCCCCGACAGTCTCGAGTGCGAGCGCGATCTCCTGCATCCACTCCTCGCTATCTGAGAGCGACGCCACTTCACCGATCGATGTCCGTCGCCGGAGGGTCTCGAGGTCGTTCCAGGGCGTCCCCAGAATCGCCTCGAGCGTGCGCTGGCGGCCGTGGATCCGCCCGCGAGTATCGGGGGGATCGACGTCTTCCAGTTCGACGACTGGCGAGGCGTCGAGTTCGCGAACGAACCGGGATTCCTCATGCGTTCGGCGTAATCCGTCGGTTTCGCGCTCGTACGAGCAGAGACAGAGGTGGCACCGTGCGGCCCGCGAAGCCAGCGCGAGTTTCCGACGCGATCGTTCGGCGTGGTAGCGCTCGAAGGGATCGGCCACCGCTTCGTCCGCCCTGACCGTGGCGAACGTCTCCTCGAGTTCCACCGGTGTCGGATTCGTCACGGCGGGAAACGCCGGCATCGACCGCAGCCACGCCTGAGGAAACAACGGGGTCAGAAACTGCGTCCCCGGATAGTTGTCGTCGGTCAGATCGAGCACGAACACGGCCTCCCGCGTGTCGGTGGCGAGGTCGTCGATCGGACAGACGGACACTCCGCCACCGGTCGTGGCGGTCTCGATGGTGTGGACGTGAGGCGCGTCGTACTCGATCGTCCGCTGGAGCATCCGGCGGAGGCCCTGCCAGTCGGGGGCAACGAGGTCGGTCTGCTCGACGAAACGGGCAATCTCGAGGACGCGGCGAACGCTCTCGAACTGTTCGCGAGCGTCGACCCAGGGCTCGTCGCGTGCGATGCGGCCTTTGAGGTTCGTCACCTCGAGCCAGCGCTCGAGGGTCGTCGTCACCGACCGGTCTCGGCAGGTTTCGAGCGTGGTCGGCGAGAAGTCGGGAACGCGAGCGGCCAGTCGATCGACGACGACCTCCTCGAGGTCGGCCGTGGAGCGGCCCCGATCGAGCGTACACTGGGCTTCGATGACCGCGTACAGTTCGCTGACGGCCGGATCGTCCGCCAGCGACGGTGTGCCGACGGTCGCCGTCGGCACCCCGGCGTCACGTAGCCACCGTCGGGTGGGCGGGATCCGCTCCGCTCGCGGCACGGCGACGGCGACCTCGTCGTACGACCAGCCCTCCCGAACACACAGTGACTCGATCTCGCGGGCGACCTGTGTGGCCTGGTCGCGGGCGGTTTCGGCCCGGATTCGGTAGGCGGTGCCAGACGGATCCTGCTCGTCCACTGGGGGTGAGCCGGTTGCCAGGAGCTCTGTAATCGTTCGGTGGGGCGTCTCCGGTCCCGTCTCGCGTGCTGGGGGACGGCACTCGAGACCGACCCCGGTCGCAATCGACTCGAGCGAGCCTGGTTCGACGCGGGTACGTTCGACGCTCGCGTGCCGTTGCCCGACACAGACGAGGTCGGCGTCGGCGGTCAGCGCCGCCAGATAGTGTCGATCCAGCCGGCGAAACTCCTCGAACTGCACTGCGAGAACGGCGTCGAACGATGCGGTGACGCGCTCTCGGAGGCCGTCGGCGTCCGCCTCGAGCAAATCGACGACCCGGGGAATCACGCTCGCCCGCTCGATGAACCCCCGTGCCTCGAGTTCGTCGTGAAACCGATCGTTCATCGCGTAGAGGTAGGCGAGACAAGAATGGGTGTCTGGATCGATGGTCGTCGAATCGATTCGTTGCCGGGTCGCCTCGAGCAGGAGACGACCCACGTCACGGGCGAACCCATCGTGGTCGCTGGCACGCTCGAGGTACGGCGGGACGTCGCGACTCGCTCCGGCGATGACGAGCGAGATGAGTTCGATCCGCTCTTCGTACTCGAGGCGTTCGAGCGTCGGATCGTACTCCTCGAGTACCTTTGAGGCGTGTTCGGGCAGGGCCTCGAGTCGGGGCGTGTGGATCGTATCGGCTTCGACCAGCGTCCGTTCGAGTCGCTCGAGTCCCGACGGATGGCGTTGGAGGACGAGGACGTTCTTTGCGCCGACGCGGTCGACCAGGTCGGCGTACTCGTCGGTGATACACGCGTGGAGGTCGCTTCGGGGGTGGGAACAGGCGACGAGCGTTCCCTCGAGGGCCGGCGGCCCGTCTGGCGGCATGGTGGTCTGTCACGGTGTAGTGACTGTATGGTACTTAAACCTGTGTCCGATCGGAATAGTCGGGACTCGAGCAGGGGTCGCTACCGCTGCCCTGATTGGAACCCTACCGTTTCCCTGATTGAACCGCTACCGCTCTACCGGTTCCCGGGGGCGATCCATCGTGTCGAGGACGGTCAGGTACGCGACGTACAGGAGGGCAGCGACCACGAGCGAGACCGCCACGACAGTGACGCCGACGAAGTTGTCGAGGAAGACCTCGGGCTGGTTCAAAATGTACACGCCACCTTCGACCGCGAGGACGAACAGGGCCCCATAGACTGCGGCGACGGCGATACCCCGGGCGACGGCCACGACGATCCCTGCCTGACGGCTGTTGAGGAGTTCGATGACGAACAACAGGGCGATTGCGAGCAAGTAAAACGGTTCGGGAAGTCCCTGTCCGATAGCTCGAGGCCCCTGGATCGCGAGCCAGCCGTAGTAGGCGAGTGCCAGCAAAACCCCGGCGACGAACGTCATCGCGACGCCGTAGCCCGTCGTCGCGTCGACTCGAGATTGCGTCTGCTGGGTGTCGGCGTCGCCCGCGTCGGCGGTATCTCGTTCGGCCATTACGCAATTTAAGCGGGCCAGACGGTTAGTTCTGGAGGGCATATTCAACGAGCGTGACATCGACGCTCTGGAAACGAGGGCATACGCTGTATCGGTGCGTACATAGCTACCACTTGCCACGACAACATTTATACGATGCGTCCATCACCCTCACGTATGGACGATATTTTCGTCGCACGCCTGATGACTTCCGATCTCGTGACCGTCACGCCAGATACGCTCGTCGAAGACGCCGGACAAAAACTGCTCGAGCACGGCATTAGCTCGCTCGTCGTCGTCGACGAGGACGGACACCTCGAGGGGATCCTGACGACGACCGACTTCGTGACCATCGTCGCCGAAAGCTTCCCGAAGGCCGAGACGACCGTCTCCCGGTACATGACGACCGACGTCGTCACCGCCTCGCCCCAGCAACCGATCGTCGATGTGGCCGACGCGATGCTCGAGCGGGGGATTCACCACATGCCCGTCACCGACGACGATGGCAGCGTCGTCGGCATCGTGACGACGACCGATCTGGCGAGCTATCTGACGACGCTCCGGGCGTCTGTGTAAGCGTCGCCGCCGTTACCAGCGTAATCTAATTCGTCGAACCCCTCTACGTTGTCCTCAAGGAGTGTGACTCGAGGTGCCTTTACGCCGTTCTATTCGTATCACGTTTCCACTCGCCACCCTATTTCGGGCACGTAACCCAGATCCGAATTACCAGTACCGCACCGCCGCACTGCCAAAGGCCCCTTCGTTTCGACCGTTTCAAACGAGCGTATCGGCTGCCGTGTGAATTCGGCGCATATAGGAGTGGGCTCCGTTTACCGCTTTTTCGAACGCCGTAAGCACGTTTCTGTCCCCCGACTGCGGGGCGTCGCCAATCTGTCGATGCTGTCGTCGCGTGTATCGGCCGCCCCAGGTCATTCCGATAACGTCGCCGTCGAGGTCGAGGACGGGAGCGCCGCTGACGCCCGGTTGACCCGGAATATTCGACGTGAAAAACGGTTCTTCGTGGGCGATGAAGGGCCCTCCAGCGGCTGTCCAGAACTCGAGGCTGTACGGATGGCCGATCTGAACGAGCGGTTCGTCCGGGCCGAGCTCTCGCGAGATCCCGTACTTCATCCGCCTCCCTGCCGTGATCGAGCCAGCGACCTCGAGAAAGCCAATGTCCTCCCGGTCGTCGAAGATCTCGTCTCCTCCGTACGTGTACCCGAGCAGGTCGCCTGTCGATCGGTTCCCCTCGTAATCCCAGACGTGATAGCGGGTTATCGAGTGGTCGTCTGGCAGCCGTTGCGGCTCGACCACGTGGGCATTCGTTGCGATCACGCCATCGTCGTACACCCAGCCGGTTCCGACGCTCCAGAGACCGTCGTCGGTGATCGCGTCTATAACGACGACCGATTCTTTCCATTCGTCCGCGATCTGCTGGAGCGCTTCGATCGTTGCTTGATCGAATCCCCAGAGATTAGCGGCTTCGAGACGTTGCCGCGAGCGTTCGAGGTCGTTCTCGAGATCAGACACCTGCTGTTTGAGTGCGTCGTTTTCCGCGGTGACCGCAGCGAGCTCCGCCTCGAGGGCGTCGATCCGGTCTTCCGCCTCGGTATCGACGGCTCGAGACTGGTCGTTGGCATCACCGTCGTCATCAATTTCCCTGCTCGTAGGCGTAGCACAGCCCGCGAGAGCCATCCCGAACCCAACGCCCATCCCGCCCAAAAGTGCGCGACGTGAGGGCGATTTCGGATCGTCATGGTTCGAGCCGTCCATGCGTACCTCTCATACGGAAGACGGACAGTAACGTTTTTTGGCTCTTTTTTGCTCGTTGTCTCAGACGTGGCGTGTCGTGTCGAACGCTGACAACGCGGCAGAGATGGACGAAATCAAGATCCTATCAGGGCGTGGCTTCCGCTTCGTCACGAGGAATAGAAAAGAGCCAGTGGAGGGATTTGAACCCTCGACCTAATCCTTACGAAGGATTCGCTCTGCCGGCTGAGCTACACTGGCGCGGATCATCGCGTCCACTTCTACGTAGGATCGAAAGCCGGCATAAGGATTGCGAATCGTATCCGCTATCGAGAGCCGTGTCAACGCGACTCAGCGCTCGAGGCCGCTCTTCAAACGACTGTGATCAGACGGTGATCAACGTTCGAGGCGGACGTCCAGACAGACGTTGAGTTCGTGTGGAGCGTACGACCGGACGACGCGGCGGGTCTCGACGGACACCTCGTAGGCTGGTTCGGCGGCCTCCCGAATCGTTCGCTCGCCTGGCCCGAAGGGATCGTCCTCGTGCTGGATGTCGTAGTAGTGGACGAGGCAGTCGTCGCCGGCGATCGTGACCGCGGACTCGAGGAACTCGTCGGCACTGTGCGGCAGGTTCATCACGATCCGGTCGGCCCAGTTGCCGTACTCGGGTGCGACCGACCGCACGTCCGCACAGATCGCCGTCACGCGATCCTCGACGCCGTTTCGTTCGGCGTTGATTCGGAGGTACTCGATCGCCGTCTCGTTTACGTCGACGCCCACACACTCGGCCCCACGTTTGGCGAACGGGATCACGAACGGGCCGACGCCTGCGAACATGTCGAACGCTCGCTCGCCCGTCGTCACCTGCTGGGCGACCCGATGGCGCTCCGTCGCGAGGCGCGGTGAGAAGTACACCTCGGCGAGGTCGAGTTCGAACGTACAGCCGTACTCACGGTGGACGACAGTCGTCCCCTCACCGGCGAGGACGTCCCAGTCGCGGACGCGCGTCTCGCCTTTGATCTTCGAGGCCTTGTTCAACACCGTCTCGAGCGGCAGATCCGAGTCGGCGATTGCGCGAGCGATCTCGCGGGCCCGTTCGTCGTCGTCCTCCTCGAGGAGGGCTGTCTCGCCCAGGCGTTCGTAGGAGGGTTCCCAGCCGAGGATGTCAGCCGGCATGGTCTGTGTCTTTCGCGGCGGTGCTGCGTAGTCGACGACATCGTACGCGATGACCTTCCCCTCGGTCTCGGCAGCCGATCCCTCGAGTGCGTCTGTGGCTTCCTCGACGTCACGGATCGGGATATAGAGCCACCTCTCCTCGACGGTGATGTCAAACTCGTCGGCGACGACGTCCGCGTCGGCGAGGCGACTTCGAACAGCCTCCCCGTGTTTGGGCGCGACGCGGACACACGGCACGTCCATACGCGTTCTCGCCGCTCGGGTACCCTAACGCTGACGTTTCGTCGCCGTAGGATGACCAGCGCAGTCACCAGGGTATCGGCCTCGAGAGCAGATCACCAATCGTTTTTGCCGTCTGCTCCAGAGGGGTTCACATGACTACGAACACGGAACTCACGAGCGTCGAAACCGTCCACGAGGACGGCTCCTGGCTTTTCACCGTTCGCGATCAGTTCGGCACTCCCGAAGAGGTCATCCTCGTCCCCTGTGATACTGGGTCGGGGGTCGAGGCCTGGGTCAACCGCTGTATGCACGAGCCACAGCGTCTCGACCGTGGATTCGGTGCCGCGATTCGCAACGGCAACATCGTCTGTCCGCGCCACGGCTCCATGTTCGACGCCTGTTCCGGCAAGTGTGACAACGGCAAAGCGAAGGGCACCAGGCTCGTCTCCATCGACGTGACCGTCGAGGACGGAACGGTCTTCCTCACGGACTCGAGCCACGTGTTCGCCCACGAGGGCGGGATCGACGGCGTTGACGATGAAGACGATGGCGATGGCGATGACGATAGTGGCCCGACATCGACGTCGCACATCTCGTTTTGAATCGGGCTCGAGTTATCGCCGTCCGATGGGGCTGCATACGAGCGTCCGGTACCCTCGCTGCAGGGGAGACGGGTCTGTAACCAATCGTCACTCATCGAGTGACCTATCCCGTCACCAACAGACGGAGTCGAGCAGTCAACGAATTCCCTGAGACTCGCCGCTTCGCGATAGTCACGATACGCGATCTGCCACACGGCACCGACATCGACGACCCCTGTTCGGAAGCCACAAGAATAACGTTGTGTGTATCTATTATCAGTAGTATGAACCCTCGGTTCGCTATCGTTCTCGCTGCAGGGGAGGGGAGACGGCTCCGCCCGCTCACCCGACATCGGCCGAAACCGATGTTACCAGCCGTCACGAAACCGATCCTCGAGCACGTATTCGACGTCCTCGTCGATACCGGAATAACGGAAATCGTCGTCGTCGTCGGCCACGGTCGCGACCGGGTACAATCTCACTTCGGGTCGACCTATCGCGACGTCCCGCTCACGTACGTCGTACAGGACAAGCAACTCGGCAGCGGCCACGCGTTGCTCACTGCCGCCTCGGAGATCTCCGGCTCCGCACTCGTGGTCAACGGTGACCAACTCGTCGACGAGCGAATCGTCGAGGACGTCCGTACCAACCACGACGCAGCCGCCGCTGCGACGATCGGTACGACACGACGGGACGACGTGTCGCTGTACGGTGGCGTCATCCTCGAAGGCGACCGCGTCGTCGAACTCGTCGAACGACCGCAGGATTCCCGGCACTATCGCCTCAACGCCGGCGTCTACGCGATCGAACCCGTCGTCCTCGAGGTTCTCGAATCGATGGATCGGGTGGCGGGTGAACTGTCGCTGGTCGATTGTCTCTCTGCAGTCATCGATCGGGGTGAAACCGTTCGCGGTGTCGCCTCCGAAGGGCTGTGGATCGACGCGACCTATCCGTGGGACTTACTCGAGGTGGCGAGGGCACTGTTCGATCACGGACTCGTCGAGAGCCACGTCGACGCCGCTGCACGCGTCCACGACTCCGCCGTGATTCGCGAGCCAGTTGCGATATCGGCCGACTGCGTCGTCGGGCCGGGTGCCGTCGTCGGGCCGTACGTCTCGCTGGGGGCCAACGTGACCGTCGGTTCGGGAACCGTTGTCGAACACAGCGTCGTCGATGCCGACACCAGAATCGGATCGGGCGCGACGGTGATAGAGGGGGTCACCGGTCGAGGCGTGCAGATCGGCGTGGGCTCCTCGGTCGTCGGCGGTCCCGGTGACGTCGTCGTCGGTGACCGAATCCATCAGCGCGAATCCCTGGGAGCGCTGCTCGCCGATCGCGTGAGCGACGAGGGTGGAGTGACGTACGCCCCCGGGACGATGGTCGGTGCCGAAACAGTAATCCACGCAGGAGCCACCGTCAATGGAACGCTCGAGAGCGATGCCGAGGTGTGGCACTGATGTGCGGCATCGTCGGCTACGCTGGCTCCGAGGACATCGCCCAGGACGTGTTGCTCGAGGGGCTGTACAGTCTCGAGTATCGCGGCTACGATTCGGCTGGTGTCGCCGTTCCCGGCCCGGACGTTCAGGTGTGCAAACGTGCGGGTGAAGTCGAGGCGCTCGATCGCGCACTCGCCGAGGAATCGCCCCTCGAGACGCGGATCGGAATCGGCCACACCCGCTGGAGTACCCACGGCCCACCGTTGGACGAGAACGCACACCCACACACCGACAGCGACGAACGGGTCGCCGTCGTCCACAACGGCATCATCGAGAACTACCAGTCGCTCCGGGACAAACTGACGGACTCGGGCGTCGCCTTCTCGAGCGATACCGATACCGAAGTCGTCCCCCACCTGATCGGGCAGTACCTCGAGGCAGGATTCGACGAAGAACGGGCGTTTCGAACGGCCATCGATCGACTCGAGGGGAGCTACGCAATCGCTGCGGTGTTCGCGGAGGGAGACGCGATCTATGGAACCCGCCAGGACTCCCCGCTCGTCCTGGGTCTCGGGGAGGAATCGAACTACCTCGCCAGCGACGTTCCGGCGTTCATCGAACACACCGATCAAGTGGTGTACCTCGAGGATGGGACGTTCGCCAGGATCGACGCGGAATCGATGTCGGTCACCGACGGCGATGGGAACCCCCTCCAGATGGACGTGAAGACGATCGACTGGGATCCCGAGGAGGCAGGCAAGAGCGGGTACGACCACTACATGCTCAAAGAGATCAACGAGCAACCGACCGCGCTACGGCAATGCCTTCGCGGCCGCGTCGACGAACTCGACGGGATCGTCACGTTCGAGGATCTCGATGGACTCTCGAGCGGCGAGTTCGTCCAGTTCGTCGCCTGTGGTACATCCTATCATGCCGCCATGTTTGGGGCTCAGTTACTGCGAGCGCGTGAGATTCGGGCAACCGCGACCCTGGCCAGCGAGTACACCCCCGAGTCGGCCGTCATCGACGAGGATACGCTCGTCGTCGGAGTGACCCAGAGCGGTGAGACCGCCGACACGCTCAGGGCGCTTCGCTGTGCGAACCGGCTGGGTGCCCGGACGCTCGCCGTGACCAACACGGTCGGCAGCACCGCCGCGCGAGAGTGCGATCACGCGCTCTACATCCGGGCCGGCCCCGAGATCGGGGTCGCCGCCACGAAGACCTTCGCGAGCCAGCAGGTCGCACTCGCGTTGGTTGCCACGCACCTCGCAGACTCGCCCGATCGGGAGACGATCCAACCGCTCCGGGATCTCCCCGGGCAGGTGCAAACGGTGCTCGACACCTCCCAGGCCCGACTCGTCGCCGAGGTGTTTCGCGACGCCGAGGCGTACTTCTTCATCGGTCGCGGGTTACTGTACCCGACCGCACTCGAGGGGGCACTCAAGATGAAGGAAATTACCTACAAACACGCCGAAGGGTTCGCTGCCGGGGAGCTGAAACACGGCCCGCTGGCGCTCGTAACCGAGGAGACGCCGGTCTTCGCTCCGGTGATCGGCAACGGGGAAGCCGCCCGGAAGACCATCGGGAACGTCAAAGAAGTCGAGGCTCGAGGTGCACCAGTTGTCGCGGTGACCGACGGCAAAAGCGACGTCGAACGGTACGCAGACGCGGTGCTCGAAGTACCCGAAAGCGACCAGATCGCCGGGTCGGTGCTGGCTAACGTGCAGTTACAACTGGTCGCCTACTGGGTGGCCAACGAACTGGGCCGCTCGATCGATCGGCCGCGGAATCTCGCCAAGAGCGTCACGGTCGAGTGATCGGTTGGTCAGTTACAGGGTGGTGCGTTCTCACTCGTTAGGTGACGGCCGATCCACCTGTAACACGAAAGAATCGTTCGATTACTGGAGCGTATGTTCCGATTCTGGTTCCGCTATGTGTAGGGCCAGCTGGGAAACTCGTCCAGCTCGAGAACCAGGCCTCCGCCGGACTGGTTGAGCCGACTTTCTCCGATGCCACCGGAGTCTTTTGACAGTGTGGGGTATTCACCGTGACCAGAACGTCGCGGCGTATACGTCCAATAGCAATTCGTTCCGTTTCGAGTTACATGTACCCGAGGTCGCGCAACCGCTCCATCAGATCCTCTTTGTCCTGGGCACGGCCGGCACGCTCGGTCGTCCCCTCGAGATCCTGGAGCCAGGCCGGTTCGTCGTTCGATTTCTTCGTGCTGATTTCGCTGCCGAGCGATCGGAACCCCTCCCAGTACTTGGGCGAGACCGGGATGTCGTCCTGTTCGACTCCTTTGGGGAGGTCTTCGGCGTTCTGTGGGACGTAGCCGTCGTCGGGATAGCTCGCTACCGTATCGGGGACGACGAAGTTCCAGAAGGCCTCCCAGACCGCCCGTTCGTCGAAGTGGAGGATCGGTTGAACCCGGTCGTGGGGCGGGTAGATATCCGGATCGTGGCGCGGGGAGAAGAACGTCTCGTCGGCACGGGCTTCCTGTTCGTCCCAGCGGACACCAGAGATCACGCCGTCCACATCGTAATTTTCGAGGGCATCGTTGAGTGCGACGGTCTTGAGGAGGTGGTTCCCCGCGTAGGTGTCGAGCAGGAACGGGAACGACTCCTCGTCGTACTCGAGGATGTTCTCGATGTGGTGACGGTTGTGCTCGTCGAGTGCAGCGACGGGGATGTCGTCACCCGGTTCGAGACCGTGGTCGTCGACGTAGTCGCCAATGTCATCGTTGCGCGCGTAGATGACGTCGAGATCCCACTCGTCGGCCCAGTGGTCGACGAAGTCGTGGATCGCCTGGAAGTGCTGGTAGTGATCGATGAAGATCGCTGGCGGTACCTCGAGGTCGTATCGATCGGCAACCTCTTTGACGAAGTACAGAACGAGCGTCGAGTCCTTGCCGCCGGTCCACATCACGGCCGGGTTCTCGTACTGCTCAAGGCTCTGGCGGGTGACGTCGATGGCTTTCTCGATTTTGTCGTGGATGTGCGGATAGTCCTCGGGGTCTTCGTCGATGCCGTCTTCGTAATCGACGGTAACGTTGTGCGGGAAATCTGTGGCCATACGCTATAATGAGATATAATTACCAGCGTATAAACCCCTTGGGGCGGCGGAAATCTCTGTCGGTACTCGTCGGGAGTGCACTCGAGTGTACGTACCGCGGTTCGAGTACCTCAACATAGCTTACACTGCGTAATCCGAACGATGTCCGCTACTCGTCTTCGTGCGCCGAGTGGCCTCGGTGCCAGACGTTCGTGACTGAATCGCCGGTTGGTGGGGTGTGACTGACGTCTTTCATCGTTGTCTTCGATGTCATGGCACATCGTAGCGACTAGCAGGTATAAGTCAGTTTCCTATGATGGATAAATACAATATAGTGTGTTAATATCCCACCCTGGCCCAACGAAGTCGTCCCCACACCAGGGTGAAATACCAACGGAAACGAAAGTAACTGATTAACGCTCAGCAATCGGTTCGACGGTGATCTCACCGTCCGATGTGACTGTAACTAGACACTCGTTGAATTCAAACGTAACCCGACCGCCGGTTCGAAGCCCGTCTGCCCGGGGTTCAAAAAGTCGCTCGAGTGCGTCAGCATCGATCGCATAATGAAGCGGGTCGAGTGCCGTAATATCGGTTCCAGTGGCGGTTCCGACGGCTTCGGCTACCGCTACGCTGAGCGGTGTGTTATCGAGTCGATCGTATTGAATTGTGTATGCTTCAGCAACCATGCCCTGTGATTGTGTAGACGTTTCGGTCATGCTGTATCCGACCCCCCAATATGCGTCCTGGGAAGACGATTATCTGTACGAGGGTGGTTCTAAAGAGCGTGACTATTAACTGTATAAGTGCTACCAGGAGGTGTGGTTAAAGGATTAACCATCGGCGCGTTCGCCATCGAACAACGCCGCGAAAACCTTCCGTTCTACCGTCCGAACGTGGTTATGGAATGCGGGTGGGGAAATGTCGAGCGACGTCGCCAGATCCTCACCGGTCGTAGCTCGCGGCCAGTCGAAAAAGCCACCGTGATAGGCCGTCTGCACGACCTCCCGCTGGCGATCGGTTAGATTACCAAGCAGTTCGTCGTACTGCTCTGGTCGAGTGGGATCGATACTCGATCCATCGTCCGCGATGTGTTCTCGCCGTGCAACCAGCGACGCAGACAGGCCACGACGGTTGATGTCGGAGAGGACGTCGCGCACGTCGACGGAATGTGGTACTTCGAGCGTCGTACGCGTCCCCTCTTCGTGATGCGTCGTAAACTCTCGAAGTGCCCCGCCGTGACTGTCTACGATCGACGAAAGGAACGTCTCGGTGAGCGTCAGTTGTACCACCGTTCGATCATCATCACGAGTAATAACGCTCCCGCTGGCGACCGTGTTGATCGACTCGAGTTCCTCGGGTTCGACCGATCCCTCGACGCTTGCGAAGACGATCGTCGTTCCGTCCTCCTGTGGAAGGACGCCCTCGAGATCGACACGACCATCGACGATCTGTGAAAGCGTCGACAGCGGCGTCTCAGCCGGGATCTCGAGTTCGATTTCGGTCGTTTCGTCCCCCAGAAGGGCACGTTTGCGTTGAACGGCGTCGATCGCGTAGGCGATCGTTTCGCCGAGTTCAGCGAGCGTCGACCGGGTCGGGTCGTCGAACGCGGTGTGATCGGTGCTGTAGACGGAGATTACCCCATACAGGAAGTCGTCGTACACCATCGGGACAGCGTAGACGCTCTGAAAATCACGTGAGAGGGCTTCAGTACGCCACTTTCCGTGCCGAAGATCCGAACCGACGTTGTCGATGCTGGTCGGCTGCAACGTTCGTGCGGTTCGTCCGGTGGGTTCCGCACCCACGTCGTCGACGGCCGTGACCGTCACTGCCTCGAGATAGCCACGGCCGTATCCGGCCTCGGCATTGGCAACGATCTGGTTTCCGCCAGGGTCGGGTTCACCGATCCACGCGTACGAACAGCCTTCGATGTCGACCAATCGATCGCAAATACCCGCTTCGATTTCCGCACGCGACTCTGCCCGCAAGAGCAACGATTCGATGTCCTCTCTCAGCGAACTGGCATCGTTGAGTTGGGCCAGGTGTTCGTTTTGCCGTTTCAATTCCTGTTCACGCTCGTGGAGTCGTTCGGTGCGACTGATGCGGTCGAGGGCGGCCTCGGCGGTCGCCCCGAACACCTGTGCGAGATCGACGACATCCGTCTCGTAGGAGCCGACGTCCGCCGTCAATGCGACGAGGACGCCGTGTTCCCCGAGCGGAACGAAGAGCCCGCTTCGTACGGTTGCGTCCGAATCGTAGACGTGTTCGGATTCTCGAACGTCATCGTAGACTGCAGTCTCGCCCGTCACGAACACGTTCCAGGCGATACTACTGTTCGGCCCGAACCGTGGTGGCGTTCCGAAGCGAGTCAGTAAGTTCGTCGTGTAGGCCGCCGGAACGAGTTCGTTCTCGTGTTCGTCGAACCGGTAGACGGCGACGTTTTCGAGATCGAGTACGTCCGTCGCGACGTCGACGATGTACTCACAGGCTACCTGTTTGGTTTCGACTGTTAGCAGGTGTTGTGTCGCTTCATAGAGCGTGTTGAGGGTTTCGTCGTACTGCTGTCGTTCCGTTACGTCGACGCCGATGCCGATCACTCGCTCGACGGTATCGCCGGATACGACGGGTCGATACCACGTCTCGAAACTTCGACCACTGACCAACCGGAACGAGTGGACGGCCTCCCCGTTGAAGGCTCGGTTGACGTCCTGGAGTATTCCGGGATGATCGCTATACACGTCGTAAATCGATTCGCCGGCGACCTCATTGGGCTCGTAGCCGATCCGTTCCAGACCGTGTCCCTCAGAAAGTGTAAACGTCCCCGTTTCATCGAGGGAAAAGAACACTACCGGTACGTTCTCGATCAGCACCTGCAGTCGTTCGGAACGATCGGCCAGCGTTCGTTCCCGCTCGACTCGCGTCGAGACGTCTTTAAAGTAAATTGACAGCCCGGAAGGGGACGGATACATTCGCGCTTCGAACCACCGTTCCAGTGGCTCGTAATAGCTCTCGATCGTTCGTGGCTCCTGGGTCTTCATTGCGGCGAGTGACTCCCGTTCGAAGGGCGTCCCTTCGATTTTGGGAAAGGCGTCGATAAGGTGGCGACCAAGCAATTCGGCTTTCGTTTTCCCGAGTACGTGTTCCGCCTGATCGTTGACGTACGTGAACCGCCACTCCGCGTCGAGCGACAGGAACGCATCAGTCACCCTGTCGAAAGATTTGCTCAACTCCTGTTCGACACGTCGATAAGCCGTGATATCCCGTACTGACAACACGATCCCACCGACGACGTCACCTCCAAGCCGATTTGTGATGACGGCCTCGTGGACGTGCCAGGTTCCATCGGCATGTCGGTACTTGTATTCACAGGACGTCGACTCCCCGACACCTGCATCGACGACACCCTCGAACGCCTGTCGGAATCGGTTGCGATCCTCGTCGTGGATGCGTTCGTCGATCCGGGATCCGAGTATCGTCTCCGGATCGTATCCGGCGACGTGTTCGATGGACGGACCAGTGAACGTGACACGACAGTCGTCGTCGAGCACCAGAAACAGGGCTGGTGATTTCTCGATCAGCGTCTGGTACCACGTTTCCCGCTTTTCGAGCGCCCTTCTCGACGATTCTCGGTCGATGACGGTATCTATCCGTTGGCGAAGTAACGTAGGTTGTTCGGCTGTCATCGGCGTCACTACTGCGGCGGCACCGGCTTCGAGCGCTGACTCGAGATGCGCCACACAGGCCGCTTCGTCGGCACCAATCTCTTCGGCACGCTCGCTTCTGCTCGCATCTTCGGATACGCCAGTGGAACCAACCGTCACTTCAGTCGCCGTTTCGTCGGCAATGGGGTCTCGTCCGTCGGTCGCGCCACCTGGTGGGCCCACGATAACGGGAATGTTCGTCACGGACGGTACTACCTCGGCGTCGTCCGTCAGAATGCAATCGACTTCGTCGAATCCGTCGAGGGTCGTTCGTCCCGCCTCGAGTGAGGAAACCGGACCATAGATAGACACCGCAGGAGATACCGGCTGACCAGTCTCGTCAGCCGCGGTGTCAGTATCGTCAGGCGCAGTCGCATCGACCGTCTCGAGCCAGGGGGCAGAACCGACGGTCAGGATCGACGTCGCCTCCTTCTCCGCCGTGTACGTCATACGCCTGTTTGATCGTACACCACCAAAAGCGCGCCGGCGACCCGATCTCGACTCGAGAGGACGCATCTCAACGGAGAGAATCGCCGGCTACAAGACTGATCACGACGTATGCACCGGCGTGCAACTCGAGTGTCGCTTCTTCGGCCCCTTCCGTGACGACGTCGGCGAGCAAACGGTGTCCTGGAACCCGGACGGTGACACCGTCGGCGACCTCCTTCGCGAACTCGAGGCTACCTACCCAATTCTCGAGGGGCGCCTCGTCGACGATGCCGGCACGAACCTGGCCGGAAAAACGGTCGTCACGAAGAACAAGACGGACGTCCGACACCTCGGCGGTCTCGAGACTGAACTCGAAGATGGGGACGTGTTTCGACTCGTGCCGTCGGTGTACGGTGGCGCTGTCTGAGCGGACGCACTTCTCGGGCGAGTGATAGTAGTCGTAGCCGAGTACTGGTATGTGCCGTTCAGTCGTTGAATCCGGTATCAACCACCGAGGCATAATCTAGTAATACTACTAAGTTATCTCACTGATGACTTCGAACTCGAGTGTGATGCATTTCAGTGACCACCTCCTCGATACCGGGGCGGACATCTGGACAGCACAGATGGAACACCCGTTCGTGACCGAACTCGCGGCCGGAACGCTCGCGGACGAGGCGTTCTGTACCTGGATTCGTCAGGATTATCGCTACCTCCTCGATTACGCCCGTGTGTTTTCGATCGCTGGCTCGAAAGCCCGAGACGAGGAGACGATGACGCACCTGATGGGGATCGGCCACCGAATTCTCGCCGACAAACTTGAGCTCCACCGATCGTTCGCGGAGGAGTACGGCATTCCTCGAGCGACCCTCGAAACCGTCGAGAAGACACCGACCTGTGTCGCCTACACGAACTTCCTGTTGCGAACCGCCTACGAGGGGTCGATCGCGGAAATCGCCGCCGCGATCTACCCCTGTGGACAGGGATACCTCGATATCGCCGACCACATGGCTGCGATAGCACCCGACGAACACCGATACACGCCGTTTATCGAAAAGTACACCAGCGATTCGTTCCGGGAGTCAGTCGCCTAGATGCGCGAGTTCATCGATCAGTGTGCGGAACGGTATCCGGGCGAACGGAACGCGATGGAACGATCGTTCCTGACGAGCGCCAAACTCGAGTACCGGTTCTGGGAGATGGCCTACCGGCAGGAAACGTGGGGCGTGTCGCCGTCCGCTGTCTACTCCCCGTCGATTCGTGGGTGAGTCGTCGCTCTGTCTCTCACTCGTGACTCGAGGCTCGAACCGTCACGCCCGAACTCACTCGTGACTCGAGGCTCGAACCGTCACGCCCGAACTTACTCGTGACTCGAGACCCGAACCGGCTCGTACGGCTCCTCGAGGTACTCGAGATCGGACGACGAAAGCGAAATATCGAGTGCCTCGACGGCCTGTTCTAAGTGTTCGACGCTTGTCGTTCCGACGATCGGGGCGTCCACCCAGTCCTGATGGAGTACCCAGGAAAGGGCGATCTGGGCCATCGTTACCCCCTTCTCGTCGGCGAGTTCTTCGACACGCGCGTTGATCTCGGGGCCGCCGCCTTCGCGGTAGGGATGTGCGTAGAGGTACTCCTCGGTGTCTCCCCGTTTCGTCGCGTCGACCTGTTCGTCGGGTCTGGTCAGATACCCCCGTGCCAGCGGCGACCAGGGCATGACGCCGACTCCTTTCTTCCCACACAGTGGCAGCATCTCCCGTTCCTCTTCCCGGTAGACGAGGTTGTAGTGGTTTTGCATCGAGACGAAGCGCTCGAGTCCCAGTCGATCGCTCGTGTGGAGTGCCTCCGAGAACTGGTGGGCCCACATGGAGGAAGCACCGATGTAGCGCGCCTGCTCGCGGCGAACGGCGTCGTCGAGCGCTCGAAGCGTCTCCTCGATCGGGGTATCGTCGTCCCAGCGGTGGATCTGATACAGGTCGACGGTGTCCATCCCCAGTCGCTCGAGGCTGGCCTCGAGTTCCTGTTCGATGGCCTTCCGGGAGAGCCCTCCCGAGTTGGGATCGTCCTCGCGCATCTGGAAGTAGCCCTTGGTGGCGACGACGGACTGATCGCGGTAGCCCTCGAGGGCATCCCCGAGGATGCGTTCTGACTCCCCGTTCGAGTACATGTTCGCCGTGTCGAAGAACGTAATTCCGAGGTCGATGGCGCGGTCGATGATTTCGTGGCTTTCCTCCTCATCGAGTACCCAGGGACGCCAGTCGCTCGAGCCGAAGCTCATACAGCCCAGACAGAGACGGCTCACGGTCATGCCGGTGTTTCCGAGAGTGGTGTACTCCATGGCCCGATAGTTGCGATCCGGTACTAAATACGTACGTGCCGCGGCAGCGGTCAGTCACTCGAGCGCGTTGAAAGGCCCAGCGGACGAGAGTAATTCCGAGGGAGCGCAACTCGAGTGACCACTCTACCCACGCCCGTTATCCCCCCTCGAATCGTATTCGGTGTGTGAGCATTATCACTGAGTTTACAGTTCCAGCGAAAGCGTTCGCGCTGGAACACACGCTTGACGCGGTGGCGGATGTGACGATCGAGATCGAACGACTCGCGACGCACAGCCGTGAATGGGTGATGCCGTTTCTGTGGATCTACAGCGACAACCTCGATTCCATCGAAACAGCCCTTCGAGACGATGCGTCCGTCACCGATGTGACTGTCCTCGACCGAACGGACGAGTTCGCGTACGTCAACGTTTACTGGGCCGAACCCGTCCAGGAACTGGTCGATCACATCGTCGATCGCCACGGCATTATGGAAGAAGCGGGCGCGAGAGACGGGACGTGGTATCTCCGCATTCGGTTCATCGACCGAGACGCCCTCGAGGACTTTCAGACGTACTTTCACGAGCAGGGGTACTCGTTCGAGCTCCACCGCCTGTACGACGGCAGCGAGCCGAAAAAACGCAAATTCGGGCTGACGCCAGTACAGTACGAGACGCTCGTGACCGCCCTCGAGATGGGGTACTTCGACATCCCGCGAAACGCTCAGATCGGCGAGTTGGCAACGGAGTTGGGGGTGTCGACGAACGCGGTGTCTCAGCGGTTGCGCCGGGCGACCAGTAATCTCACCAGCAACGCGCTCGACGTCTCCCCACCTGACACCGGCAGGGACACCGCCTGATCGGCCCGGCCGGCCGAGCATATAAATGCCTTCGAACTCACCACACAACCCGTTAGTCCGACGATAGCCTCCTTGCGATCATGAGTGACTGTTCGATGGATGATCGATCGAAGCGGGCGGGGGATACTGGGCGAAACGCAGAGCAGTCGCGGAAAGTAGCGGCGACCTGCACCTCCTGTAACGCCGTGTATGCCGCCGAGGCGTGGCCTGACGGTAAAGTCCGTCCGATCGGACGACGCGAGGGGTGTCGTTGTGGCGAAACCGATTTCAAGGTGATCGAAACGGCTGAATCGGATTCGATGCCACCCCGACCGGATAACTCGTAATCGATCCCTGGCAGTCGATCGTGAAACTGCATTGGAATCTAACCCGGGAACGGGTACTCGATCAAACCACGCCGCGGGCCAGCGCACCTAGCGCCGGCAGCCCGATTCCCGCACCCAATGTCAGATAGATGGCTGGGGCCATCTCGAGCGCCCGTATCGAAATCCCGCCGAGCGAAAGCGCGAAGGCGACGAGGACGAGGGCACCGAAGGCTATGCCGTAAGCAACGGCGATCGAGAGTCGACGCGCACAGAGACCAACGAGTGCGCCGCCGACGATCAGACCGAGCCAGTGGAGCCACGAGAACGCCAGCCCGACCACGACGGCCAGCGCGAGGGCGATGACGTGGGGCCGACGTTCCGTTCGGACTCGAGTCAGGACGCTTCGAGCCCCTCTCGAGTCGACGCTGGAGGGGTCGTCGGAAGGCTCCGCGGCAGCGGTGGCGCGAATCGGTCCATCCGCTTCCGTCGACGTTTTCTCGCTCATTCGGCACCTCCCGGATCGTCCGGACGTCCGAAAGCACGATCCTCGCCACCATCGTCGTCAGTCCCGTAAAACTCACGTTCTGGCTCGTCGAATTGGATACTCGTCTCGCCGTCGGCCTCGAGCGCCATCGGTTTGTACGTTCCGTCGGCCCAGCGGGCGAACTGATCGTCGTAGTGCGGCGAGAAGTAGTCGCCGGAGTTTCCGCCGGGGAGGATCCCCCACCCGTCGCCGCCAGGTTCGACGACCATCCGCCAGCTCGCCCCCACGGAACGCTCGACCCGGTAGTTGTCGACGGTCGCTCGCGATCCGTCGCGCTGGCGTTCGTCGTAGTTGAGAAACGCCGCTTCACCCCCGAGGGGATGGCCGATTGGGGCCGTCGTGTTCCAGTCGCCGTATGTCTCCCACTCCTCGTCCTCGAGTTCTGATACCGCCTCCTCGAGCGCCGTCACCAGCAATTCAGCCCGCGACCGATTCGCGAAGACGGGGCTGTCTTCGGGAAGGGTGGTGACCACCCAGTCGTTCGGGTAGTACCCTTCGTCGAGATCGGTGTCCTCGAACAGCGGGTCGAGTACTGCCTCGCGGTAGTGCTCGATCCACCGGGCGAACAGGAGGGCTCCATGGGAGTCACGATCCATCCGGTAGTCCCACCCCTCGAGGATCTCCAGGGCGTCCTCGAGCGTCTCCGGATCCGCGGCGAGACCGGCGTCGATCGCAGAGTGACCGATCGCGAGCAGGTCGGGGACGAGGTCGACCGCCCGCTCGTCACGGGTATCAGTTTGCAATCGTTTGTGGAACTTGACGTCGGTCGCCTCGTTGGCGTCCGTTGCCTCGTCGAGGACGTCGTAGATTCGCCGCCCACGGTACGGTGCGGCGTACGCGACGCCGACGTAGTGTTCTGGATCGTCGACGACGCGCTGGTTCGCGGTCGCAACGACGGTCGGATCGATCGCCGTCGGCCGTTCGTCGAAGGGGACGAATCCGTCCCAGGTGGATCGGCCGTAGGGAGTGAAACCCCCCCACTCACCCTCGCCAGCGGAGCCGTCGAAGACACGATTGCCGTCGACGACCTCGCCATCGACGTGCCGGATCGGGAGCTGCCCCGTCGCGACGTACAACGTCCGCCCGTCGGAATCGGCGTACAGCAGGTTCTGGGTCGGTAGATCGAATTTCCGGGCCGCTTCGAGGGCGTCGTCGACACCCTCGCTGACCCCGAGTTCGTACACTGCCTGGGTCGTCCGAGTGGCAGTCAGTCCCGTCCAGGAAACACCGACGTGTTGACCCTCGCGCTCGAGCAGCGGGCCGTGAACGGTCTTTCTGACCGTGAACGTGCGGTTCTCCCCGCCTGAAACGACGAGTTCGCGTTCCTCGAGATCGAACTCGCGCCACTCGCCCTCGTATCGGTAGCGTTCCGCCTCGTCGTCGATTTCGTAAGTGTAACAGTCGAGGACGTCCGCACCGACGTTCGTGACGCCCCAGGCACCGACCTGGTTGGCTCCGATGATGACGAACGGAACGCCGGGGAACGTGACCCCGCGGACGTCGGTTTCGGGCGTGTCGATGTGCTGTTCGTACCACAGCGGCGGCGTCATCAGTTCGAGGTGCGGATCGTTCGCGAGGATCGGCGTCCCGTTCTCGGTGTTCTCGCCCGAGACGACCCAGCTGTTCGAACCGACGCCTGGTGGCGATTCGAACTGTGAGAGCCACTCGAGGAGGGTGGTGTCTGGCTCGTCGGCGGTGGATGTAGAGTTGGAGTCGGTGGACGAAGACGTGGAGGTGGAGTCAGAGGCAGCGGTGGATCCACTCGAGTGCACTCGCTCTCGTCGATCGGTGGCCGCTGTCTGATCGTCGTTCTCCGCCTCACCACGTCCCCGAACACCCCGAAGCTCCCCGAGGTCGTCGACGTGTTCCGATTCGGTTCGTAAAATAGGGACGTCGTGATCCATCCGATCCGGATACAGTGCGTCGATGAGATCTGCCTCGAGCTGTGTCTCGATTAGCTCCCGGCGAAGCGCCCGAAAGTTCCCGGTGAGCCCCCACGAGATCTGCTTTTCCATCAACAGCGTCTCCACCGGCGTCCAGGGATCGGGGTCGTAGCCGAGCAACTCGAACTCGAGGGGGAGGCGGTGGTTCTCGACGGCGGCGTTCACGCCCTCGCTGTAGGGTTCGATGAGCGAGCCCGCATGGGTTTCCTTTACTGTTTCCCAGGTCGCTTCCGCCGCACCGACGAAGTCCATTCGGGCGTGGAATTCGTCGCTCTCGAGGGCGATCACGCCGAAAATAGCCGAAAGTTCCCCGCGCATCTGCCGTCGCTGGAGGTCGAGCTGGAAGGCCCGGTCGAAGCCGTGGAGATAGCCGATGGCAAAGTACGCTGCTCGCTCGTCGTCGGCTTCGACGTGAGGGACGCCCTCGTCGTCGATCCGGACGGTCGCCTCGCCGTATGGGTTGTCGACCCGGTCAGGATGCTCGCGGCCGGCGGCATCCCAGGCGTCGCCCGAGAGCGGGGCGAACTGCTCGAGGAGGTCGCTGGCGGCCGACAGCGAGAGGCCGGCTACGCTCGCGACCAGCGCGGCCGCGAGAACGCCTCGCCGTGTAGTCTCCCGGTTCACGGCCGATGAGTTTCGTGTCACGCCGTATAACTTCTCGGGTTGCTAGGGTGTCCGTTGTGAGCCAACCGGCTCACGAGCGACCCATTACAGCGCCGTTGCGTCCACCCGATCGACCCCGAGACGAAGACAGAAGTACGCACCAAGAGCGACGATCCCGTAGCTGGCGAGCAACAGCCACGTCGTCGTCGTTGCACTGCCGATGGCCAGTTTCGCGATCGTGTTTGCGGGATGCTCCGGCAAGAGGGTCGTGACCACGAGCAGGCCGACGATTCCGGCGGAATAGAGCAACTGTGCTTGTTGCCGATCGGGGGCGTACAGGGCCACGCCGAGACCGAGCGCCACGATGAGTAACGCGAACGCGGACACCAGGACGATCAACGGGGCGGCGTGAACGATCGCCGTGCCATTTACCGCCAGCAGCAACAACCACGCGAGCGCCTGCAGTGGGGCGAGCGTCGCCGTCGCCACCAATTTCGCATCGATCACGTCCACGAACGAGAGCGGTGCCACCTGGAGCAGTTCGAGGGTTCCCCGCTGGCGCTCCTCGATCAGCGAATCGACCGCGATCGACCCGCTGATGAACACCGGCAAGAACAACAACAGCGGAATCAGGATGGTGTAGGTGAACCCGATGTACGGGTTCCCGCTCGTGGATGGGACGGGCAACGGCGGCGACTCGAGTCGATCGGCGTTGGCTTGGCGCTCATTGAACTCGACGGCCTGAAACGTCTCCTGTAGCTCCGCGATCAACAACGTGGTGCCGATCCCCTCGTCGGGGGCTGTCACGATCACCGCGAGCGTCCCGTCCTCGAGCCGATTTGTCTCGAGGACGGCAGCGACGCGCCGCTGACTGAAGTCCACCCGCGCGTCAGCCGGATCGTCGTACAGTCGCGGCTCGATGGCGTCGCGCTCGCCGACGGCCTCGAGCAGTGCGTCCCGGTCGTCGCCAGTGAGGGCGACGGTCATCTCCTGTCCGTCGACGGCGCTCGGATCGTACATCGAGACGAGGCCGACGACGAGAAAGCCGGAGAACCCGGCGATGACGAGTTGAATCGCCAGCGCGAGCACGATGGTCTTCTCCGAGCGAAGGGAACGCCACTCGCGAACGACGATCGCCAGACGGGCGTTCAACGTCGTGTTCGCGTTGGCGTCCTCGTTCGCTGATACGGTCGCAGTCGACCCCGGCTCACGCGACAAGGAGGATCACCCCGACGTTGTAGGCCGCGTGTACGAGCGTGGCACAGCAAAACGCCAGTGCGTAGGTGGTGCGCCCGCTCCTGGCACCGATCGCACCCATGACAGCCGTGACGACGTGGAGCACGAGCGGGGCGAGGGCCACCGCCACGACGACGGTGAGCGGGGCGCTCGAGAGCGTCGGGCCGAACGCGGCCTGGCCCTCGAGCAGTTCAGGGAGGCCGACGAACTGGACGACGTGGGTCAGTTTCTCCCCGAGAAAGAACCCGAGTCCGGAGAGGGCCCCCAGCACGACGGCGACCCGAAGCGAGGATTCGAACCGGGAGTGAGCGTAGCCAGCGTAGACGTGGATGCTCTTGGCGAATTCCTCGACGGCAGCGGCGACGACGAAAATGATCGGGAGCGACAGCGTCTCCGGCAGGGCGAACACGAGCGCGACGGTCAACAGCTGAGCGGCGAAGACGAACGGGATGAAGACGATCGGCATGGCGAAGACGCTCGCATACCCCCGGACGTGGGTCGCGACGGCGTCGATTGCCTTCGCGGGGATCGGCTTCTGGGTGAACATGTCTTCCTCGCGGTAGCTGCCCATGCCGAACCCGAAGAGGACGAGCGCTCCGAGGTAAAACGGTGCCGTCGAGAAGAGGTACTCGGCGAACCGAACGCTCTCGCCCTGGAGATCGAGGACGACGAGTGTGAGCGGCGAGATCATGGCGATCGGCGTCACGTCGGTGAAGATCGCCGGGACGAACGTGTACGTCGTCAGAAAGACCGAAATCGCGACCGTGACGAACGTGAGTTCCTTGAACGATCGAGCGAACATCGCACCGACGAACGCCGCAGCGAGGAAGAGCAACGCAATGGGGAACACGGCGGCGACCGAGACAGTTCCACCCTCGATGGCGACGGCGATGGCGATCACGATAGCCGTCACTCCCAGGAGATACGGGAGGGTCTTCCCGGCGACGATCTCGTAGCGCGAGGCCGGCGAGACGAGCAGGAGTTCTCCCCGACGGTTGATTCGCTCGTCCATGATCGTGCTCCCGTACGCCTGAATCACGAAGTTCATCGGGATGACGAAGAGGAAGGCGAGCACGAGCGACTGGAAGGGAAACGGCGGCGTGATCGAGCCGGGTGTTTGTGGGTGGGCACTCTCCTCGATGGAGCCACCCCCGAACTCCGGGACGCCGATTCCGCCGTCGGAACCGTCACTCGAGTCGCTGGCTTCCTGCCCACCGTCACCCGTCGACGAATCTGTGTCCGTCGAGTCGTCACGCTGCTGGTCGGATTCGTCGGTGGATCCCTGCGAACCGGTCTCGAGTTCCGCGAGGGAAGCTCGTTGTTCGTAGAACAGACTGACGCGAACGGGGAAGGCAGCCGCTTGATCCATCTCCTCGAGCATGCGAGCCTCGTTCACGATCGCAATCGCGTCGGCGAAGGTGGCGTAGGCGGCTTCCCCCTTCGGTGTGTCAGCATGATCGATCTGGCCGTTTCGATAGACGACGACGTCGGCATCGGCCGTGGGCGGTACCGTCCTGAACGTCGGGTCGTCGACGGCGACGTCGTAGTAGGGGCTGTCCTCGTCGACGGAAACGGTGTATAGACCGTCCTCGAGTCCGACGCCGTCGTCGACGGTCGCGAAGCCAACGACACCGACAGTCAGCAGGAGGGCAAGAACGACGACGGCAGTCGTTCGATCGACCGTGCCGGTGGTTCGGCTAACCTCCCAGCGGGTGATCCGGCCGGTACGTCTCAGGACGCTTCGCCAGCGTCGGACGACAGTGCGTACCGGTGAGTCGGCGTCGTCGGCCTCGGTATTGCTCTCTGGTACATCTGCCCCATTTCTCTCGGACACATCCGCCCCATCGCTCTCTGGCACATCCGATCCTACCGTCACGCAGACGCCTCCCCAGCCACCTCGAGGAAGATC
The DNA here is from genome assembly GCF_023973145.1 of Natronosalvus vescus. Taxonomy (NCBI): domain Archaea; kingdom Methanobacteriati; phylum Methanobacteriota; class Halobacteria; order Halobacteriales; family Natrialbaceae; genus Natronosalvus; species Natronosalvus vescus. The sequence continues at coordinate 3,400,499 of NZ_CP099546.1, read as the reverse complement.
TGCTCGAGACTCGGCGTTTTCGTCTGGATGTCCGTAACCTGGCCGCCCGCCCGTTCGACGGCGGTTCGAACCGCGTCGACGCCGTCCATGTCGCTCACGACGTAGCGTATCGTGCCGTTTTCACGAGCGACTGAACGAACAGGGGCGGCGATGGCATCCTGGCCGACCGCGACGCCACCGTGCGTATGGGTTGCGGTGACGTGGTACGTCGTGCCGCCGTAAGTCGAGCGGATGTCCGCGATCGTGCCGCGGGCGACGATCTCACCCTCGGACATGATTACGAGCCGGTCACAGATGCTCTCGACGTGAAAGAGGTTGTGCGCGCTGAAAACGACCGTCTTCCCCTCGTCTGCGAGTTCGCGCGTGAACTCGAGGACGTAGTTCGTCGTCACCGGATCGAGCCCGGAAGCGGGTTCGTCGAAGATGAGCACGTCGGGATCGTTGACCAGCGCCCGCGCGATAGCCACCTTTCGTTTCATTCCCTTCGACATGTTGCCGAGTTCGCGATCACGGTGCTCGAGATCCAGACGGTCCAGCAATTCGGCGATGCGCTCACTGGCAACGCCCCGAGGCACGTCGTAAAGGTCGGCGAAAAACTCGAGATAGGAAATCGGCGTCATCTCCTCGTACAGCGGTGATTGTTCGGGGAGAAAGCCGAGCCGGCGCTGCATCGCGGGCTCGCCGGCGCTGTGACCTGCAACGATGGCGGTGCCACCGGTCGGTTCGATCAGACCGGCGAGCATCTTCAGCGTCGTGGTCTTGCCGGCACCGTTGTGGCCGACGATGCCGAACACCTCGCCACGGTCGATCGAGAACGAACTTCCCTCGACGGCGACGAACCCTCCGTACTCCTTGCGAAGGTTCGCAACTTCGATCATCCAATTGTACCGATAGAGGGAGACCCCGCAGAAAAGGGTAGCGGCCGTGACTGTCGATCCGGTCGAACAGTCACGAAAGCCGACGTCAAGCGGCGCTCGAGGGTATCTATCGTCCCGTTATTCGTCACCGAGTGATCCCTTTTCCTCCTGTGGTAGCTCCTGCTGTAACACGAACGGGCCAAAGTCGGCGGCCGTCCGTCGGGCGATCGTCGCGATACGAATCGCGTAGAACAGCAAGACTGCAAAGGGGCTGAACAGAGCCGGGATGGTCACGGTGACGATAATCCAGTAAACGGCGGGATGGAAGTCGAGCGCCAGCAGGTTGTCGTAGCCAACGACGACGAACGCCCCACCCAACAGTGTCGGAAAGCCAACGTACAGCAGGATCTTCGAGAGATCGGCAAGTTCCTGTTGCATGTAGACGGTTTTGAAGTACTGGCGACTCACGTGGATATCACCGAGCAGTGCCTCCAACAGTTCGAGTCGTTCGACATCCCGATCCGAGAACTCGTCGCCGTGGTTCTCCCGAAGTCGCCGGAGTACCTGAAGCTGCCAGGAATCGTTGTAGCGGATGATGACCTCGATGACCGTGAACGAGCCAAAGGAGGTGTCCTCGAGCGTCGACACTGCTTCGGCGTCGAGGTCTGTCGTATGCTCGACGTGCGTCTCGATAGCTGCAGCCAGTTCGCTCGAGTCGACGCAGTCTCGGTGAGCGGTTCGCCACTCGCGTGCCGCCCGGTGTTTGGCTTCGATCAGTACCCGGAGAAACGCCGCTGGCTCGACCGGGCTCGGTGACACGCCGGTGTGGGATTCGACCTGTCGCCGGAAGTCACGGGTTTCTTCCAGCCGTGTTTCGAACGTACCGGTCGTTCCGAACTCCTCGGAGAGGATCAGCTGATTGATGGCGAGTACGACGGTGATAAATGGGAGCATCCCGCCGATCAGCGCCGCAGCGAGGGTGGTGACGTGTTCGCTCTCGGTGGGTGTGATAATGCCTCCAGCGATCAGGAGTGCCGAAAGCACCAGTACACACACCAGGAGGAGTGCTGAGAGGAGCCCACGATCACCGTTGAGGAAAACCCAGCGGTTGACTGAATCGAGATTCACGTGATCCCAGAACGACCGATCAGCGTGGGAGGCTGGGGGGCCGTCGTTCTCAGCCATGGTGAACGAACACCGGGATGACGTATGATACCCCCGTGTGGCGGCGACCGCCGCGGACGTCTCGAGCGGGTTCTCACGGGTGTATGTGAGTGTATCCGATCAGCCCGGGCGAAAATATCTGACATGGTTATCGCGATGATACATAGTGAGAGCGCATACCCGCGTCTTTAGGCGCGGGTCGAGCGGTAGGCCCAGTGAAACGTCCGAAATCGATGGCCGGACAGGATTTCCATCGTAACTGTTTTGATGTGGCCCACGTCCCATGGAGTACTACGAATACCGTGAGATGCCGACCCCGAACCTCAAGGGGTATTGAACCAGCGGTGGTTCGCACGGCGATGACATGGTATTCGACGGGGCCTAGTTGACCGGGCCACAGCCCTATACAGGGGAATAAACGAGAGTTCCTCCGGTATGCTACCGGTTCCCCTTGAGTGCGGGTTGGAACCTCGAACGCCACACTCGGCGGAAATCCGATGGTCGGATTCCACGTCCTTCAGGGCGTGGAGGAGGTCAAAGAAGAAGTCGTAGCTATGGTGGGTTCGGTGTTCGCTCCGAATACGGCGATACCAGCAATCGGTGGCAGACACATGTCAGACGCTCCCAAAACGCTTATTCGATCGGAAACTGGTTGTAGTAGACAATGGTCGAAGTAGACGACGTGTTCGGGGATCTCTTTTCGGATGTCGAGGCAGTCGTCCTCTTTTCTCCAAGCGGCTCGTACTACGAACGCCTCGCGGATATCGACGACCTCGAACTCATCGTCGTCGGGACTGAAAACAACGTCAGCGCCAAGACGTTCGTCGAACTCCCGATCGAATTCCAGAACGTCGCCGAACGGATCCGGTTCGGCCTCGAGGGTGGCCTCCAGCAGGGAATTATCGAAGACGGTGACGAACTGGCGTGTGCGACGAGCGTCTTCGGCGACGGTATCGACACCATTTCGCGCGTGCGCGCCTCCGTCGACGATCAGTCCGGAATCTACAACCTGTTCGCGAAATCGCGAGCCGATCCCGAAGTCATCAAATCGGTCCTCGAGCTGGCTATCGAACTCGGAAAGAAAGGGCAAAAAGGAAAACCGGTGGGTGCGCTGTTCATCGTCGGCGACGCTGGCAAAGTGATGAACAAGTCCCGCCCGCTGAGTTACAACCCGTTCGAGAAGTCCCACGTGCACGTGGGTGACCCGATCGTGAACGTCATGCTCAAGGAGTTCTCCCGGCTCGATGGCGCGTTTATTATCTCCGATTCGGGGAAACTGGTCTCTGCCTACCGCTACCTCGAGCCCTCCGCCGAAGGGGTCGACATTCCGAAGGGCCTCGGTGCGCGACACATGGCTGGCGGAGCCATAACGCGCGACACGAACGCCATCGCGATCGTCCTCTCGGAGAGCGACGGGATGGTACGGGCGTTCAAAGCCGGCGAGATTATTCTGGAGGTCGACCCGGAGGAGTACTGACATGCCACTACAGACGTTCATCGACGAGCCGGTCGTGATAGCGATGGCCGTGTTGGTGCTCGGGCTCACCATCGGCTACGTCGTCGGTCGGCTGAACGAAGAGTTGCTTCGGGCGGCGGGGGTTCCCGAGGCCGTCGAGGGAACTCCGTTCGAACGGACTGCCCAGTCTCTCGGCACGTCGACGGTCAAAATCGTCGCCCGGCTGAGTTCGTGGTTTATCTACGGTATCACGCTGCTCACGGCGATCCACATCGCCCAGCTGTTTCCTGCGGAAGCGTACTGGCAGACGATCGTTATGTTCGTCCCGCAGTTGTTCGTGGCGATACTCGTGTTACTCATCGGGTTCGTCGTCGCCGACAAGGCCGAACTCGCCGTCAGTGAATACCTCCGGGGCGTCAAACTCCCCGAGGTGTCGATTCTCCCGAAGATCGTCAAGTACTCCGTCCTGTACGTGGCGTTCCTCATCGCCCTCGCGCAGATCGGCGTCCACGTGTTCCCGCTCGTCGTCCTCATGACCGTCTACGCCGTTGGCCTGGTGATCGTCGGTGCGTACGCATTCAAGGACTTTCTGGTCTCGAGCGCCGTCGGGATGTACCTCCTGTTGAACCAGCCCTACGGCATTGGCGACCGGGTCGAAATCGGTGATCGAGTGGGCATCGTCCAGGAGGTGACGCTGTTCGTGACGAAAGTCGAGTCCGACTCGAAAGAGTACATCATTCCGAACCGGGTCGTCTTCGAGAACGGGTTCGTTCGCATTCGCGACTAAACACGTTACACGGAACCGACTAGAACGTCCTTATTCTGTTGAAATCCTTCGTCTCTTACATTATTGGCCTGCTGCATGCAGAGGAATATACAGCACTCCACTATCGTTGTGAGTACATAATTATTCATGTTTAATCTTAGAATTGTTGCGTGAACTGAACATCGCCGGGCAGAAAGCCTATATTCGGACATATAATGGTTACGTTTATGAAAGACGGTCGTTGCTCGCTGGTAGCATCGCGAGTTCAATAACTATGATTGGTTGCTTGATTAATAGAAACTCATAGGAGGAGGATTTTGTTTCATCTCAACCAACAGAAATCATCGAGAGTAATTTCGAAACCGATGTAGACACTGACGCCAATTGGGGAGACGAACCGATAATCACAGTAGAGCCAGACGCCTCAAAAGTTATCATTGAAGGAATTAGTCAGTACGGGTCTTCTTCCTGTGGCTACCTCAACGATCACGAACCATCTTATAATCCGGAAGATGCGGAGTTGTCCGTGGTCGTAACCGCTGAACAAGACCGATCTGATGCCAATCATAATTGTGATGATGATCTCACCTCGTCTTCTTACCGGTTTGTTGTCCAGTTTGATGAGGGTGTTCCCGCAATAATTAAAGCAGCACACCCATTTGACCAGCGGACTACAAAAGAACTCTAATTGACTACCGTCTCAAGGCGACGCCATCCTCTTCACTGGCGGGCACTGTACGACTCGACGGGATAGACTCGTCTTCGCTGAGCTCGGTGAACTCCCCGAGTCGTGTTTGCCGGTTATCCGTTTGCTCGCCCGAGAGCACGTACGGAAGGAGAACAGTGACGGCGTTGATCACGAGGATCAACAGGATCGGTGCGAGAAAGAGCCCGTAGAAACCAAAGACGACTGGGCCGATGATGTACGAGACCAGCAACATCCCCGTATGGGTCTGCTTGCCGCTGATGTGGGCGCGGATAAAGAAATCGGGGATAAAATCGACGAAGACTCCGCTGACCGCTACGAAGATGCCAACCGGAATCAGCAAGGAGAGATCACCCGTCATCCAGGCATTGACCGCGAGCAGAATCGCCACCGGGACGTAGACGAGTTTGATACCAATGACGGGGATCAGGCTGCCGATGCCGGCGAGCGCACCGACGAGTGCCGGAAACGGCACGTGAACGGCTGGTGGGGCGAAGAAGTTGTATAGGTAGAAGGTGACGACGCCCACAATCGCCGTCACGAACACGTTGACGATATTCCCGAACAGCGTCATCGATAGCTCCGGATCGACACCGTCTCTGTACGCTCGGAGGATGCCTGATTCGTCGTAGTTGGTCAGCAGCCACGACATCAGTCGTGGGCCGTCGATGAGCATGTAATAGGTCAACACGACGAGGATGAGCATCTGCACGATCGCTCCGCTCACGACGCTGATCGTCCCGACGAGACTCACGAAGACGACCCCAAGCGATGCCTGTGTCGCCGCTTCCGCCAGCATTGCCTGGATCTCCTCGAATTCGAACCCGGTCAGATCGATTTCCGTGAACAGCTCATCGAGGAACTCGTCTTGGATGTCGTAGGCCTCGAGTAACACCTGCGTCTCGATGGCAATGACCGCCACGGTGTACATGAGGAGGACGATGAATGGGATGCCAAAGAGGACGAGCGCCAGCATTGCACGGATTCGCCTCGGCAGTCCAAATCGCTCGAGCGTGCGATAGATTGGCCTGACGGCGTAGTACAGAAAGACCGCGAAAACGATGACTGCGAGAAAGGAGACGGCGATGTAGGCAACCAGCGCGAACAGGAAGACGACGATCGAACCCACGGCAAGCCGTCGGCCGAGTTCGCGGTCGAAAGACATAGCGTGGAGTATACGTCAGCGCTATTTTATCTTGACGGACACGGCTACGGTCGTTTTGGCTGTGAACCTCGAGTCGACCCCGATTCACCGAGGACAATCCTTATTTCGGCCGTCTCGGAATGAGCGTGCATGAACGAGGACGCCGATTCCGGATCTGGATCGGAGCCGACGACGGGGACGAAATCGAAATCGGAATCGAAATCGAAATCGGAATCGACGGAATCGGACGTAGAGCCACGGACTGACGATGCATCCCTCGAGGATGACGGTTCCAAAACGGACGGTAGAGATAGCGAGGTCGACGGTACTGATGCAGAGAGCGACGGTGACGATGGCGACGATAGGGGGAGTTCCGAAGCAATCCGCGACCGAACTCGAGAGCGAACCGCCCAGTCACCCCACGAAGAACACCCACGACAGGAGGAAACAGCAAGTACGACGGAATCAGACGGAACTACCGAGGGCACACCCAACCCCACTGAAACGGACACCGCTGCAACCGACGCAGATTCGTCCATGCCCGGCGTCCCCGACCCGGACACGCTCGAAACGGCAGACGACGTCCCCGAAGAAGTCCAGAAATACGCCCGCTTCAGTAAAATGGACGGTGCCCAGTACGACCGCGTCAACGAATTCCTGCGTGACCGAACCTACATCACCGCACGCGAGTGGGCAATCGCCCGATTGTGCTCTGACTTCCGAACCGAAACGGGCGTCGAGATGACGAAAATCGGTGAGAACCTTCCCGAACTCGTCCCGTTCATGACCGACACCTACACACCACAGGCGGTCAATCAGGCTCGTACCTCGTTCGAAGACAAAGTTCGAACCGCCGGGGCGACGTTTCTCTACGGGGCGATGTGTGATTTCTTTACGGCCGAGGAGCTCGACGACGTCATGTACGAAGCCACCGAAGTCGCGAAGTTCCTGCTCGAGGTCGAAGGCGTCGACCTCGCCGTCGAAGACGAACTCGAGGCCGAAGAACGGATCTCGAGCGTGATGCGGGAGGTTCGGGAGGCGAGCAAACAACTCCGCGACGAAGACGTCGAGTAACGATTTGTGCACGTACGTTCGTAGGGGTCTGCGGGCCGGAAACGGTAGGCCACGCCTCGAACGCGGCTACGGTGGCGTGTGATGTACGGTCGAAGCGAGCGATACGCACCCGACTCTCGAGCGGTGATTCGAGACCGTCTCAGGAATCGTCGTTGCCTTCACTTTCGGCATCGGTATCGCCATCGGCATCGACATCCGAGTCGCGAGCCGCTCCCTCCGCTTTCAGCCGGTCGCGTTCGGCCTGGATCGCCGCCTGCGCCTGCCGGCGCGGATTCTGCTCGATGACCGACTGCAGGTGGGATTCGTCGACGAACAGCGAGGGATCGTCGTGGACGAACGTCACCCACTGATCGATCGTCAGCGGTCGCAGGTGAACCTGTAGCTCCTCGTCCTCGAACGCTTGCTCGAAAATCGTCTCAAATTCGGCGACGGAGTAGGCCATCGGGATCACGACGGCAACCTCGGTGGTCGTGTCGAGTTCGATTACGACGGCGTACACGACGGTGCCGACCGTGTGCTGATACACTTCGGCACCGTCGAACGACACGTTGGGATCGTCGATGAGCGATTCAATCTCCTCGTACTCGCTTCCCGGGAGAAGGACACTCAAGCCGAACCGTTCGTCTTTCTCAGTAGGAGATACGTCACCTGGGTGAACTGTACGGACTTCCCAGCCGTTTTCGCGATATTCCTCGGCAAGTGCCGTCGCATCCGCCAACACCTCCTCCCATAGCTCGCCCTGTCCGTTTTTCATCGTTTTGTGTCACCTCTACCGCGTACACCGAGCCATGCTCCCTGTTCCATACCCCAATCCGCGAGCGTCAGCGGGAAAAACGTTGTCGTCGACATCGACACGAATCTCGGTTGGAGCGCCCCTCAAAAGCTGTCGTGATCGGCCGCCACCTCGCGCTGAACCGATGTCGTTTGGGGCTCGCCAGCGAGATGACAGGCAACCGGATGTTTCCCGTCGCCTAACGGTGGGTTCTCCTGTTCGCAGATGCTCCTGTACGTCTCGCGTAACTCCCGGGCTGCCTGCTCCCAGTTGTCGACAGCGAGGGCTTCGAGGGCGTCGTCGACGATGTCTTTGTGACTCGGCGGTAGGTCGGTCTCGAGCACGTGTGCTCGTAGTGCCGAGACGAACGCGTCGACGTCCCCGACCACGATGCCGTCGTCACTCTCCTCGACGCTTTCGTCGACCACCTCGAGACTGATGCTTTGAGACTCGATGCGCTCTCGGAGATTCATGATCTCGCGGTACTGGTGTTGTGTGAGTTCGTTCTCGATCTCCTCGGGTGGAATAACCTGCGGACAGCGCGTTCGGAACCGACAGCCACTCGGTGGGTTCCGGGGGGACGGAACGTCCCCTGTGAGTGGTTCCCGATTCCGATGTTTTTCCGCAGTGGATGCCCGGGGAACGCTCTCGAGGAGTGCCTGGGTGTAGGGGTGTTTCGGGTCGTCGAAAATCTCTTCTACGGGGCCGATTTCGACGATTTCCCCCAGATACATCACGGCGACGCGGTCACAGATGTGGCGAATCACCGAGAGATCGTGGCTGATCAGGAGGTACGTCAGGTCGAACTCGTCCTGGAGGTCGTCGAGCAGGTTCAACACCTGCGCCTGGACGCTCACGTCGAGGGCGCTCGTGGGTTCGTCGAGGACGATGAACTCCGGTTCGAGCGCCAGCGCTCGGGCGATGCCGATGCGCTGGCGTTGCCCGCCGGAGAACTCGTGTGGATAGCGATCGATCTGATCCGCGGAGAGGCCGACGCGTTCGAGCAGGTCACGCACCCGTTCTCGGCGTTCCTCGGCGGTTCCGATCTCGTGGACGTCGAGGGGCTGGCGGATGATCCGACCGATCGTCATCCGGGGATCCAGACTCGAGAACGGATCCTGGAAGACGACCTGAGCCTCCCGACGGAAGTGCTGGAGGTCACCCCCCTCCATCTCGTAGACGTTCTTGCCGTCGAACTCCACCTGACCGTCAGTCGGCTCTTGCAAACGCAGAAGCGTCTCACCGGTCGTGGATTTCCCGCAACCGGACTCGCCGACCAGCCCCAGCGTCTCTCCCTCGTAAATGTCGAAGCTCACACCGTCGACGGCCCGCACGGCGACCGGTTCGTCCCCGAGCAGTCGATCCAGTAGCGAATTGTTCTCCCAGAAGTACTTCTCGAGGCCGTCGACCCGAACGAGCGGATCATCGTAGGTTCGCTCGAGCGCTGTTCCCGGTTCGCCGCGTTGATCGTCGATACTCATCGCGTGTCCTCCGTTGCGTCCTCTCGTTCGGTCGATCTGTTCGTGTCGAGTTCGTGACCGCCGTCGGACTCCATCCCTTCGGCAGCGGGTGCGGTCGAGCCCTGAGGAGTTCCGTCAGCCGTCTCGGTGTCGAAAAAGTCGTTCGAAAGCGCCCGTGATTCGTCGTACAACATCTCTGCGAGATAACACATCGTCTCGTGTTCACCGTCTCCAACGTCGAACTCGGGTGGGTGCTCGAGACAGTCTTCCATCGCTTTCGGGCAGCGGTCGGCGAAGTAACACCGATCTCCCATCTCACTGTCGAGGAGGCTCGGAACGTTGCCTGGTATCGGCTGGAGCCGACTGCCAGCCCCGGCGAGGTCGGGGACGCTTCCGAGCAACCCCTGTGTGTACGGATGGACGGGGTCGTCGAACACGTCCTCGAGGGTGCCCCGTTCGACGATTTCGCCGGCGTACATCACGCCGACCCGATCACACATCCGGGCGACGACGCCGAGGTTGTGCGTGATTAGGAGGATCGTCATTCCCGTCTCCTCCTGGAGCTCCGAGAGTAAGTCGAGGATCTGGGCCTGGATCGTCACGTCCAGAGCGGTCGTCGGCTCGTCGGCCACCAGGACGTTCGGTTCGCCCGCGAGCGCCTGGGCAATCATTGCACGCTGGAGCATCCCACCGGAGTACTCGTGGGGGTATTCCTCCGCCCTGAGCGGTGCGTCGGGGATCCCCACGAGCTCGAGCAGTTCGATTGCCCGCTCAGTGCTCGATTCGGTCACGTACTTCTTCGAGCCCATCACCGTACTCATGAGGTATTGGCGCAGTCCGTACCCCTGGGTTCGGGAGGCCACCGAACGTGGGTTTGCCCGCGCACGTTGCTGCGCCTCGACGGCCTCGGCAATCTGTTCGCCGACTGTGATCGAGGGGTTGAAACTGCTCATCGGATCCTGGAAGATCATACTGAAGTGTGTTCCCCGAAGCGTTCGCCGAACGTTCGACGGAAGTGCCTGGAGATCGACGAACTGCCCGTCGACCGCATCTGGGTGATCGTCTGCCACGGTAGCGACCAGGTCGGCGTTTCGATACCAGATCGAACCGGCCGTGACGTACCCCGGAGGCTCGAGGAGGTCGATCAGCGATCTCGCAGTAACCGATTTTCCGCTCCCCGACTCGCCAACGATGCCGAACACTTCGCCCTCGTACACGTCGAGGTCGAGCGATTCGACCGCGTTCACCTGACCCTCCTCGGTGAAAAAGCGGGTGTCGAGTCCGGTGACGCGGAGCAGTGGATCGGAAATCATCTCACATCCCACCCCCGTGTTCGCCACCGATTCCAGGGTCGAGGGCGTCCCGGAGCCAGTCGCCGAGCAGGTTGATGCCAACCACCGTCACGACGATTGCCAGTCCCGGAATGCTGGCTATCCACCAGGACGTGCCGAGATAGTCACGACCCTGGGCGATGTCGAAGCCCCACGAGAGTGTCGTCCCCGAGAAGCCCAGGAAGGAGAGCGAACTCTCGAGGAGGATGATCGCAGCGACCTGAATCGTCGCGAGGACGATGATCGGGGTGAGACTGTTCGGGAGGACGTGCTGGCGAAGGATCGTCCAGTCGCTCGCGCCAACACTACGTGCCGCTTTGACGTACTCTTCCTGTCGGATAGACAATGCTTCTCCCCGGGAGATGCGGGCGAACCAGACCCAGTTGACGATACCGACGACCAGCGTGAGTGTTACCGGAAACGCGAACGTCTCCGGCATTCCCTCGACCAACCCGGCAGCAACGAACGGGTCGGGTATCCGTATGGTCATCGCCCCGAACAGTCCAACCAGTGAGATGGCGAGGACGAGTGCCGGGAACGCGAGCATTATATCCGCAAATCGCATGAGCGTGTCGTCGACCCGACCACCGTAGTAGCCCGCAACCAGGCCGACACCAACGCCCAGGGCCACGGCGATTCCCGTTCCAGCGATGCCAACCATGAGCGACGTGCGAGCCCCAAACAGCACACGCGAGAAGAGATCTCGCCCGAGCGCGTCCGTGCCAAAGGGATGATCCATCGTTCCTCGAGTGGTCGTTTCGACGGTCTCACGCTCACCATCGACCATGCGGAACTCGTCGGTGGTGTAGGTGACGCCTGCCGGCGGCAGATTCGACTCATCGAGCCCCTGCTGCGTCGGGTCGTGTGGGGCAAAGAACGGAGCGAAAATCGCAGTCAAGAGGACGACGACCACGAAGAACAGGCCGATCTTGGCCATCAAGCTGTTTCGAAACTCACGTTTGAGGCTCTGTCGAACTCGATCCGAGATCATCGATTACCCCCACCGTTCATTCGTAGCTCACCTTCGGATTGAGATACGTGTACAGGGCGTCGACGGCGATATTGATGACGACGAACCCGATCCCGATGACGATGAGCGCCCCCTGGATGATCGGCCAATCGCGGACGTTGATCGCATTAATGATCAGCGTACCGAGGCCCGGCCAATTGAAGACGAACTCGGTGATAACCGCTCCGCCGATGAGCGACCCGAGTTGCAGTCCAAGAACGGTGATGATCGGAATCATCGTATTCCTGAGGACGTGTTTGTACCTGACGAGCGTCTCCGGGAGTCCCTTCGCCCGCGTCGCCTGAACGTACGATTTGCCGAGTTCGTCGAGCATCCCGCTTCTGGTCAGCCGGACGATCATCGCGGTGAAGTACGTCCCGAGGGTAATCGCTGGAAGGATGATGTGAACGACCCACTCACGAATCCCCTGGGTCTCGAGCTGGAATATCAGTAGCTCCATGGCGGGTAAAAACCCGATGGGACGACGGCTCGTCGGCAAGATGCCGAGGCCAACCGAAACGATCAGGATCAGCATGATGCCGAGCCAGAAGTTCGGGGTGCTGATGCCGACCAGCGAGAACCCGGTGGCAGCGTAATCGGCGGGCTCGTGACGACGGGTTGCGCTGATCACGCCCAAAGGGATCGAGAAGATCATGGCGACGATGGTCGCAACGATCGCGAGTTCGATCGTCGCAGGGAGTCTGGCGAATATGATCGAACTCGCTGGCTGTGATCGGAGGTACGAGTACCCCATATCGCCCTGCGCGAGGCCGAAGAGGTACTCGAAGTACTGTACGTAAATCGGTTGGTCGAGACCGAGATTCGCGGCAACTTGCTCGCGAAGTTCGGGCGAGGCGTCCAGGGGGGCGACGAAGTCGACTGGGCTCCCGGGTGTCATGTATCGGAGGAGAAACACGAGCGTAACGACCCCCCAGATGACGAACAATCCCTGTAACCCCCGTCGCAAGAGGAAGTGATACTGTGACATGAATCGATAAGCGATCGTCCGACTACCTGAGCGACATCTCGTAGGCGAGAGCGTACTCGTCCTGTCGCGGTTCCCACTCGACACGCTCGTTGAGACCGTAGATGAGGTATTCGCGGTTCAAGAACACGAACACCGCCAACTCGTGGGCCAGTTCACACGCGTCCATCAGCAACTGTTCGCGTTCGTCCTCGTCGACTTCGGTCGCAGCGGCATAAATGAGGTCTTGCAGATCGTCGTCGATGAACGTGTACTGTGAAGTGTCCTCGGTGAACCAGGGGAACAGGTTCTGCTGGGCGTCGAACGTCGTGTTCCCCCAGCCGATCAGGAAGAACGGCGGCGTCGTTTCGATGTCGCCGTCGAGTAACGTTCCCGCGAGTTCGCCGAAGTCACGCATCTCGATCTCACACGAGACGTTGTCGAGGTCGTCGATGTATCCAACACAGGACTGTGCGATCTCGTCGCTCTGGAGGTACCGGCCGGCCGGCACGTGGAGTTCGATTTCGACGCCCGCGTGACCGCTTTCGTCGACGAGCTCCTCGGCCCGTTCGGGATCGTACGGATACGGATCAAGGTCTGGGTTGTGACCGAAGTAGCCCTCGAGTGTCGGCTGAGCAGTAGCGTCACCGAAATTGTTGAGGACGTTTTCGATGATCGCATCGAAGTCGATCGCGTAATTCATCGCCTGGCGGAATTCCTGACTGTCGAAGGGTTCGACGTCGTATCGCATCGGCAGCATGAGGATTCGCGTACTGGGTGCTTCACCGATGTAAAGATCGTCGTCACCGTCGATACTCGGTGCGTCATCCGGTGGAACGGCGGTCGAGATGTCAACCTCTCCAGCCTGTAGACTGTTGATTCGCGTACTCGATTCGGGGGCGGCATCGATCGTGAGCTCCTCGATCTCGGCTTCGCCCTGCCAGTAGTCTGGGAAGCTGGTGAATCGGGTATACTCGTCCGTAACGAACTCCTCGAGCTGATATGGCCCGGTTCCGTTGATCTCCTGGCCCACCTCGTCTGCATCCCGATCCATCACCCACGACTCCTGAACGACGGGACAGTACGACGCGAGATTGGCGAACGCAGTCGGGTTCGCCCCGTCGGAGTGGACGATGATCGCGTGTTCGTCATCGTCCACTTCGGCTCCGGTGACACCCGCGAGTTGGTCTGCTTGTGGACTCTCGAGGTTCCCCTCGTCCGGGTTGACGACGCGGTTGATGCTGAACGCTGAGTCTCCAGGGACTAGTTCCTCCCCATTGTGGAACTGAACGTCCTCACGAATCGTCAACTGATGTCGATCGTCGTCGAGGATCTCCCAGTCGGTTGCGAGCCCGTCCGTGATCTCGCCATCGGGATCACGGGCGAGGTGGAGTTCGTACGCCTGTAAGAGGACGTTGTCCGTCGTCGTTTCACGGTGGTCGTGGGGATCGAGCGTCGTCGGATCCTGGGTCTGGCTGATCCAGATCGAGGAGTCATCGTCGCCCGTGTCGGTACCGTTGCCGGTGTCATCAGTACCATCGTCGGTTGCTCCTGGATCGTCTTCTCCTTCCCCCAGACACCCAGCCACACTCGCCGTCGCGGTTGCTGCACCAGCATACGCGAGGAATGATCGTCGACCGATACGCGTGTTGTTTCCATGTGACATAGTACAGGATTGGTGCACTAGTATATAAGTTATGGGTCGTTCGGCGAATGTATTGCACAATTACACGTATTCAGAACCTCTACTGGAGTGGCATGACAATTTAATGAAAACGATTAAGTACAATCTAGTGATGTGAATTATCGAACGTACGGCACATCGGCTGCCAGCGATGATTTGACGGAAAAACAGGCTTTCGGCCGACGACTCGATCCGTACCCGACGACGTTCCGCTCACACGTGTGGACTATCGTCGTAGAGATGGCAAGCCACTGGATGGGTTTCACCACCGAGAGCAGGATTGTCGCGTTCGCAGACGCTCTCGTATGCCGATCGTAGTTGCTCGGCGGCTTCTTCCCAGTTTTCGTCGGCGAGTTCGGTCAGCGCATCGTCAACGATCGCCTGGTGTCTTGGCGGTAGTTCCGTCTCGAGCACGTGTGCTCGTAGTGCCGAGACGAACGCGTCGACGTCCCCGACCACGATGCCGTCGTCGGTCTCCTCGACGCTTTCGTCGACCACCTCGAGACTGATACTCTGGGACTCCACACGTTCCCGGAGGTTCATGATCTCGCGGTACTGGTGCTGTTCGAGTTCGTTCTCGGTCTCCTCGGGTGGAATAACCTGCGGACAGCGCGTCCGGAACCGACAGCCACTGGGCGGATTCCGCGGCGACGGAACGTCCCCCGACAGCGTCTCGCGGTCGCGATCACGTTCGTCGGTCGAGGCCCGGGGAACGCTCTCGAGGAGTGCCTGGGTGTAGGGGTGTTTCGGGTCGTCGAAAATCTCCTCGACGGGGCCGATTTCGACGATTTCCCCCAGATACATCACGGCGACGCGGTCACAGATGTGGCGAATCACCGAGAGATCGTGGCTGATCAGGAGGTAGGTGAGCCCAAACTCGTCCTGGAGGTCGTCGAGCAGGTTCAACACCTGTGCCTGGACGCTCACGTCGAGGGCGCTCGTGGGTTCGTCGAGGACGATGAACTCCGGTTCGAGCGCCAACGCCCGGGCGATGCCGATGCGCTGGCGTTGCCCGCCGGAGAACTCGTGTGGATAGCGATCGATCTGATCCGCGGAGAGGCCGACGCGCTCGAGCAGGTCGCGAACTCTCTCGCGGCGTTCCTCGGCGGTTCCGATCTCGTGGACGTCGAGCGGCTGGCGGATGATCCGACCGATCGTCATCCGGGGATCCAGACTCGAGAACGGATCCTGGAAGACGACCTGAGCCTCCCGACGGAATGCCGTCTGGTCAGCGCCCTCGAGCTCGTAGACGTTCTCCCCCTCGAATTCGACCCGGCCGCCGGTGGGTTCCTGGAGTCGAAGGAGCGTCTCACCGGTCGTCGACTTACCGCAACCGGACTCGCCGACCAGCCCCAGCGTCTCTCCCTCGTAAATGTCGAAGCTCACACCGTCAACGGCTCGGACGGCGACCGGTTCGTCACCGAGCAGTCGGTCGAGCCAGGAGTCCTGCTCCCAGAAGTACTTCTCGAGGCCGTCGACGCGAACGAGTGGGTCGTGCTGGCTACTCATTTGGTCTCACCCCCGTCTGTCGTTGCCGCACGTTCGTCGACCGTCTCTGCCTCTTCTGGCGCACTCTGGAAGTACGCGTTCGGGAGCGCTTCAGTCTCGTCGTACTCGCGTTTGGTGAGTACACAGCGAGCCGCGTGGTATTCGCTCCCGCCGGCGTCGAACTCCGGTGGGTGCTCGAGACACGACTCCATCGCTTTTGGACATCGGTCAGCGAAGTAACACCGGTCGTCCATCTCGTGATCGAGGAGACTCGGGACGTTTCCGGGGATCGGGTTCAGCCGATCGGTCGCGGCATCGAGATCCGGAATCGAGCCAAGCAACCCCTGTGTGTACGGATGGACGGGGTCGTCGAACACGTCTTCGATGGTTCCTCGCTCGACGATTTCGCCGGCGTACATCACGCCGACGCGGTCGCACATTCGGGCGACGACGCCGAGGTTGTGCGTGATCAGGAGGATCGTCATTCCGGTCTCTTCTTGCAGATCCGAGAGCAGGTCGAGCACCTGTGCCTGGATCGTGACGTCCAGAGCGGTCGTCGGCTCGTCGGCCACCAGCACGTCCGGTTCGCCAGCCAGTGCCTGGGCAATCATTGCACGCTGGAGCATCCCGCCGGAGTACTCGTGAGGGTACTCCTCGGCTCGCTGAGCCGGATCCGGAATCCCGACGGTCTTTAAGAGTTCGATCGCCCGTTCGTAACTCGCGTTCGTGACGTAGCGCTTCGACTTCAGCACGATCGATAGTGCGTACGATCCCAGTGAGTACTGCGGCCCTTGCGTCTTTGCTTTCGTCGAGCGCGGATTTGCGTTGGCCCGGCGCTGAACCTCGACGGCCTCAGCGATCTGTTCACCGACGGTGAGACTCGGGTTGAAGCTGCTTTCAGGATCCTGAAAGATCATGCTGAAGGACGTCCCCCGAAGCGAGCGTCGGGCGTCTTCCGGAATAGCGAGGAGGTCGACCAGATCTCCGTCGACGGCCTCTGGGTAGTCGTCGTGTATGGTCTCTGCAAACGACGCGTTCCGGTACTCGATTGACCCGCTGGTGATTTCCCCTGGTGCTTCGACCAGATCCATGATGGACAGCGCTGTAACGCTCTTTCCGCTCCCGCTTTCGCCGACGATGCCGAACACTTCACCGCGTTTCATCGTCAGATCGAAGTTCGAAACGGCGTTTACCTGGCCTTCGCTGGTGAAAAATCGGGTCGACAGATCGTTGATCCGTAAGATATCCTCGCTCATTTCAGGCACCTCGTTCGCTTCCTTCGATGTTGGGGTCGAGAGCATCTCGGAACCAGTCGCCCAACAGGTTAATCGCAATCACGGTCAGCATGATGCCGATCCCCGGTATTATCGACACCCAGGGACGGGTTCGCAGGACGTCCTGCCCTCGCTCGATCTCGTACCCCCAGGAGAGCGTCGTCCCGGAGAAGCCGAGATACGCCAGCGACGCCTCGAGCAGGATGATCACGGCGACCTGGATCGTCGCCAGTACGATGATCGGCGTCAAGCTGTTCGGGAGAACGTGTTTGATGACGATATTCGCGTCGCTCATCCCGAAGCTCTTGCTCGCCTTGACGTACTCCTGGTTACGAAGCGAGAGGGCCTCGCCACGTGCAACGCGGGCGAACCACACCCAGATAACGAGGGCAGCGACGACCGTGACGGATCCGGGTATCGGGATCGATTCGGGCATTCCATCCGCGAGGCCGATCATCACTAGCGGATCAGGGATGTACACTGGTGACGAGCCGAACACTCCGATGAGCGCCAACGCGAGGACGAGCGCCGGGAATGCGAGCATGGTGTCTGCAACTCGCATCAGCCCGTCGTCTACTCTGCCCCCATAGTACCCTGCGACGAGGCCAATGGGTACCCCGATGAGTAAGGCAAAGGACGTCGCCAGGACGGCAACCATGAGCGACACCCGCGCCCCGTACACGAATCGGGAGTACACGTCCTGGCCCACGTTATTCGTCCCGAGGATGTGTTCTCTGGTCGGTTCGACGGTCACGTCGCCGATTTCGCCATCCTGTGCAACTTGCGTCTCGTAACTGTGACCGAGTGGTGGATACGGCGCACCGGTGTCGTCGTAATGGCCCGTGCGCGTCGGATCGTGTGTCGCCAGCACCGGAGCGAAGACGGCCATCAGCACGATGGATATCAACAGGATCAATCCGATTTTGGGGAGAATGCTCTCCCGGAAGGTCTGTCTGAGATTCGACGTGATTCGACTGGAGATCATTCGTCACTCACCCGTGGATCGAGTGTGGAGTAGAGCGCGTCGACGATAATGTTGATCACCACGAACGCGATGGCGATAAAGATGATAATGCCCTGCATGAGTGGCCAGTCTCGAGTGTTCAGTGCGTCGATGAGCCGAAGTCCGAGACCTGGCCAGTTGAACACGGTTTCCGTGATAACCGCCCCGCCCATCAGCGTTCCCATCTGAAGACCCAGCACGGTGATGATGGGGATCATCGTGTTACGAAGCACGTGCTTGTACCGGATCAACACGCCCGGCAATCCCTTCGCTTTCGTCGCCGTCACGTAGGGTTTCCCCAGTTCGTCGATCATCCCGCTCCGGGTTAGTCGGGTGATCAGTGCCGTGAAGTACGTCCCGAGCGTGATTGCCGGGAGCGCGATGTGACGTAACCAGGTACCCATCTCGCTGAACGATCTCTCGAGGAAGATGGCCAGAACCGCATCGTGGAAACCGACCGCGCGTCTCCCCGTTGGAAAGCCGAGGAAATCGTAGCCGAGATAAGTGGGGTACGGAATCCGTACGATACCGAGTGCGAGCACCGACGTGTTTACAGTCGGGTAAGGGATCCCGAACCAAACGGCGAAGACGAGGATCAACATCAAACCAAGCCAGAAGTTTGGGGTACTGATTCCGAGCAGCGAAAACAGCGTTGCTCCGTAATCAGACGGTTCGTTTCGCCGCGTCGCGGAGACGACGCCGAGGGGTATCGCGATGACGATGGCGACGATCGTCGCAGCGACGGCGAGTTCGATCGTCGCCGGAATGCGCTCGATCACCATCGCCGACACCTGTCGGTTCGATTGCCAGGAGTACCCGAGGTTCCCCGTCAGCAGCCCCTGTATGTACTCGAGATACTGGACGTATATTGGCTCGTTCAATCCCTCCTCCTCCCTGACTCGCTCCACGAGTTCCCGACTCGCTCCCTCCCCAAGCATCAACGTCGCCGGATCGCCTGGTGACACCGCCCGGAGCCCGAACAGAATCGTCACGACCCCCCAGATAACGATGATGCCCTGGAGTACCCGTCGAAGCAAGAACTTCCTCATAGCCATCGGACGTTTCGAAGAAATCGATGAAAAGTAATGATGTTTTCGTTACGACCGCCGACTCAGGCGTCCATCTCCCAGACGTAGATGGTCTCGTCCTCGCGGGGCTCCCACTGGATAACGTCGTTGACGCCGTAGATGGACTCCTGGGTGTGGAGGAACACGAACGGCGCCTTCTCGTGTGCCATCGCGTTGACCTCTTCGAGCGCCTGCGTTCGCTCGTCGACGTCGTCGATCTGCTGGGTCTCGAGGATGGCGTCGCTGAGTTCTTCGTCGTCGAAGGTTCGGGCGGGATTGTCCGGGATCGTAAAGAAGCCCTGGACCCCGTAGTCGGTGTCGCCCGTGATGGTTCCCCAGCCGATCATGTAGAACGGAATCTCGAACTCGTCGGGGTCGACCCCCGCCTGGTTAGCGTCGGAAACGACACCGAAGTCGACGATGTCCACCTCACAGCTCACGTTGTCCAGCTGGTCGATCATGTCGGCGACCGTTTCGCCGATGGCCGCGTCGTTGAGGTACCGGCCCTGTGGTGCGGTAAGTTCGATCTCGATACCGCCGTAGCCGCTGTCCTCGACGAGGCTCTCGGCCCGGCCGATGTCCTGTTCGTACGGTTCGATGTCGGGGTTGAAGCCGTTGATTCCAGGTGCGACCGGCTGCCCTCGTGCCTCGCCGAAGCCACTGAGGATGGTGTCGACGATTTCCTGGTTGTCGACGGCGTAGTTCATCGCCTGGCGGAACTCCTGACTGTCGAACGGTTCGACCGTGTTCTTCATCGGGCAGAAGATGTTCCGGAAGCTCGTCACGTTCCTGATTTCGACGCCGTCAGCGTCCTGAATCGTCGAAACGTCCTCGGGCAGGATGTTCATCGTGACGTCGGCCTCTCCCGTCTCGAGGGCGTTCGCACGACCGCTCGACTCGCCCGACGCGTTGAACGTTACTTGCTGGAAGGGGGGCTCTTCGCCCCAGTAGTCGTCGAACGCTTCGACGACGATTTCCTCGCCCGACGTGAAGTCGACGACCTGATACGGTCCAGTACCGTTGAAGTCTTCGGCGTCGGCCCCGGCGATGGCTTCGTTCTCCGCGTCGTAGTTGTCGATGGCCCACTGCTGGTTGATCGCTCGAGCGTAGTTGCCAAACTCGAACTCGGCGAGGCCGGCAGAAGCGCCGTAGCTGATCGAGACGGTGGTGTCGTCGATGGCTTCGGCGCCCTCGATCGAACCGAGCCCGAACGTACCGATGGGGCTGACGACGCCGATGTCGGGGTCGACCGTCCGGTTGATGGTCCAGGCAACGTCCTCGGCGGTGAGGTCGTCACCATTGTGGAAGACGACGTCGTTTCGCAGTTCGATGTGGGTCGTCCCATCGTCCTGGGCCTCCCAGGATTCGGCGACGCGTGGGAAGATCCCCTCGCCGGGTTCGAAGTCGAACAGCGGCTCGTAGATGTGATCGAACACGTCGAAGTAGTCCCCGGTGATGTGATCGAGCGGATCGATCGTGTCCGGGAACTGTGACAGCGTGATGGTGATCTCGTCGAGATCACTGTCACCGTTGCCGTTGCCGTTTCCGTTCCCATTTCCGTTCCCATTCCCGTTCCCATTGCCATTGCCATTGTCGCCTTCGTCACCGATACAACCGGCGAGCGCACTGAGCCCGACGACCGAAGTCGCTCCGGCAGTGTATCGAAGAACCGATCGACGACCGACAACGCGCTTTTCAGCACCTTGCATAGCTTCTACATGAACAACCATCCTATTTATACATTACTGGATACGCTCGAGAAGCCTTAGTATACGTACACACGATTGGAGGGACTACGTCCGGGAAGGGAGTGCCTACGGTCGGCTTTGTTGGCGCTCCCTCGATCACCCCAGAGTCGGTGTCGACGGAACCTGCTCGAGATTAAACCGAATGGGCGGAGCTACTCCAGGCGTTCATTGTCATCACCCCTTCGATCGGGACTGGACGGCGGGAATCACCCGTTCAGCCCCGACTGGAGCCGATGGACAAACGTTTCTAAAACTACAACAGTACCATAACTGCTGATCGTTCGACCGTTCGCAATTGGTTGGGCTCGTTCGGACAGCGTAATCGATTTTTCGTTGCACGAGGGGATAACCGACAACACAGTTAAGTGATCCACGCACCGTAGATGAAGTATGGCCGCGTACGGCCGCCCAGCACTTCGGGATCTGTTCGACGAGTCCCCGACTCCGCACATTGCGCACCCACCAAGTACCCATCATCGTGACTTTTACGTGGCGACTGACGGATCGTACCGACAACACGGTGGCGGACTTGGAGCGGTGATCGAAACGAGAGATGGCACCCGCGTCGGCCGGGTGTCGACTGCCGATACACCACCGGACAATAACGTCGCCGAGTATCGTGCGCTTCACCTGGGACTCGATATTCTGGCGGTCAGGGCACCACCGAACGCCCGTGTTGGCATTCTCGTCGATCACGACGAGTTGGCGAGCAACGTCAACGCGGCGATTCTTGCGGGGGAGCATCCGGATCGCAAACCACCGCGACCGTACACTGTTCCGCCAGCGACAACTCATCACTGGCGCGGGATAACGGCACGGCTCAGCGGCTTCGGGGCGGTTCGGGCTGCACGAATTGAAAGCCGGCAAAATCCTGCTCATCCACTCGCAAACTCGCCGACTGAGTACGAACACGTCAACCACGAACTCGACCGATGCGTGTTGCCGGATCCGCCGGAGGCAACGCCGTCACAGTTCCCGCCGCCGTCTCGAGCGAACCGTCACGGTGGCGGGCGTGCATCCGACTGAGGTGCTAAGCGACGCCCGAGTGCTCGAGTTACGTGTCCGAGAATCGCTATTGGAGTCGGGGGTTGAACGTGGCAGACTCGAGGCCAATCCGAACCGATCGATCCCGACTCGAACGACCATAGCCGGTTCCGCCGGAATCGCCAGGGTTATTCATCCACCGGGGAGAGTCATCGTCGATGAGCCTTCGTGTCGCCGTCGCTGCACCGTTCAACCAACACGGAACGCGCCGTCTCCGCGAGAACGAGTTCGTCGTCGCGCTCTCGCTGGATCGCGACTGGTTTTCACCCGATCAATCTCAGCGACTTATCGATATCGCTGTCAGCGAGGGCGTTCTCGAGCGCGAGGACGCGGAACTGGTGCCGACGTTCGACCCAGCAGAGGTGACAATCCCGGATGACTTTCAACCGGACGACGACTTACTTCGCAAGCGCTCGGCGTTCGAACGTGTACTGGATGCACTGGTGGCAGCAGGTCTCGAAAAACACGAGGCCGTCGGTGCGATCAATTCGCTGCAACAGGAGTACGCGATCACGATCGAAGCCGCTGCTGTCGTCTACGCCCGCGGTGAGGGGATCGACGTTGAGGAGTTGGGGGCCGTCGCTCGCTCGTCACTAATCGAAGAGCGTTAACGCTCACGAGCGCTATCGAGAGCTAATGGTCGACGACCGGATCACCGACGGACGACGCATCGCGGAGTTGCTCGCCTCAGAGATCGATGGGCGGGTCGACGACGAACTCGAGTGGTTGGCCGTCACCAACGCCGACCGCGACGTCGAGCCAACCGTCGACGGCACTCGAGCGTTCGACGTTTCGATCGTTGGGAGTGGAAAGGGGAGTGGAGACGAGAGCGAACCAGCACCCTCAGTCGAACCCGATACGAGCACCCGACTCGCTCGCGTCTTTCTCCATCCGAATCGAGTCCACCTCGAGTTCGACCGTGGCCGCGAAGCAGCCGTCGATGCCGCCGAAGCCGCTGACCTCAGAACTCGTCCAAAAGCGTCGACGCCACCGAAGACGCTCGTGTTCCTCGAGAGCGGGGCGTCGGTAAAACGCGGAGTCGCAGTCGTACAGGCAGCGTTCCGTGGTGCCGTCGAGACGGAATAGAAGGACAGACCGATCAGTCGGCAGACTGTGGCACCGGTTCGTCGGTCGCGGATTCGATCCGCTCGCGTGCGTACCGGTCGGCGGCCTCCAGTACCGTCGTTTCCTCGCTTTCGGCGCGGTCGATCAGTTCCTCCATCCGATCGCCGATGGCGATCGCGTCGGCGAGGGCGTCTTCTCTGCTGTCGCCGGTGTGTTCTGCGGCGACGGTGATCAGCCCACCAGCGTTGATGACGTAGTCGGGGGCGTACAGAATGTCACGCTCGAGAAGCGCCTCGGCGT
The DNA here is from genome assembly GCF_023973145.1 of Natronosalvus vescus. Classification (NCBI taxonomy): domain Archaea; kingdom Methanobacteriati; phylum Methanobacteriota; class Halobacteria; order Halobacteriales; family Natrialbaceae; genus Natronosalvus; species Natronosalvus vescus. The sequence goes on along the minus strand of NZ_CP099546.1, from coordinate 3,377,123 downwards.
GTTCGCGCCGCTCGAGGATGTTGTTCGCGCCACCGGCGACGATGTCGCAGGTGAGTTGTGGAATCGTCTCGTCGTTGACGACGCCGCCGACGGCACACGGCGCGAACACGTCACAGTCGGTGCGGTAGACGTCCGCTGGGTCGACGGTTCCGAGGCCGTACTCGCGGGCGACGTCGTTCATTGCTTCTTCGTGCATGTCGCTGACGATGACGTCAGCGCCGTGGTCGACGAGCAACTCGGCGAGACCACTGCCGACCTTTCCGACCCCCTGAATCGTGACGGTGAGATCCGACACGTCGCGAGTTCCGTAGGTTGCGTCGACGCAGGCGCGGAGACCCTCGAACACCCCGCGGGAGGTGATCGGCGACGGGTCACCCAGCCCCGCGCTCGTCCCGACGACGTGGTCGGTCTCGTCGGCGATGTGATCCATGTCGGTGACGCTCGTGTTGACGTCGACGGAGGTGATGTAGTGGCCGCCCAGCCGATCGATCATTCGCCCGTAGGCGCGGACGAAATCCTCGGTCTTTTCGGTCGGATCGGCGACGATGACGGCCTTCCCGCCACCCAGGTCGAGATCGCTCGCGGCCGCCTTGTACGTCATCGCTCGAGAGAGTCTGAGCACGTCAGTGAGTGCGGCGTCGTGAGTCTCGTACGGGAGCAGCCGAGTTCCCCCCAGCGACGGGCCGAGCGTCGTGTCGTGGATCGCGACGATCGCCTCGAGGCCAGTCTCCTCGTCGACGAAGTGTGTGACCTGTTCGTGGCCGAACGCTGCCATCTGCTGGTGTACCATACCGTAATGATTGCACGAACCGAATAATTAAAGTGGTTATTTTCCGGCCCCATAGCCATGCGAGCACACCTCACACGCTGTTGTCGATACCGTTGGCGCCCGGTACGCTCGCCGCTCGAACTGTCGATCCGGTCGCCGCTCGAGCGGACAAACGTGCGACGCGAAAACAGCAAATAGTCAGTGCTCGACTCCTCGTTTTTGCTTCCACGCTCGAGCGCCGCTTACAGTGAGCGCAGAATCCCGGGCAACTCCGCCGCGATCCGTTTCTGCTCGACGTAGGCGGTCGCTCGCGGATCCGGTTTGGTGTCCTCGAGGACGACCTGAATCGCGTCCATGTTCGCCCGAGTTGCGCCTTCGATGTCGGCGTCGATATCGTCGCCGACGTAGACCGCGTCTGCCGGCTCGACGCCCAGCGCCTCGAGGATCGCCTCGAACGCCCGCGGGTCGGGCTTGCCGGCCTCGAGTTCGCCTGTTACGAGCGCGGCGTCGAACGCGGACTCCCAGCCTAGCGTCTCGAGTTTGTCGCGCTGGGCCCGGATCGGGCCGTTGGTCAACAGCCCAAGGCGGTACTCCGACCGAAGCTCCTCGAGCATCGACTCGACCCCGGGGAGCGGCCGGAGCGAGTCGGCAATCGTCTGCCTGTACGCCGCTGCGACGGCTTCCGGATCGGCGCTCGTGTCGTATGGCTCGAGCAACTCCTCGAAAATGGGTTCGCGACTCTCCCCCGTGAGGTGACGGCTGTGGGCCTCGAGGTAGGCGTCACGGGAGAGCGACGGGGCGTCGGCAGCGGCCGTCGCGTCGGTGAGAATCGTTTCGCGGTCTCTGTCGGGAACGGCGAGGGTGTAATCGAGGTCGAAGACGACCGCTGCTGGCATAGGAGTGAAAGGGTACTCGAGCCGTTTGAAGCTATCTGTTGACGACACGTTTCGAGCGTTGCCGGATCTGCGTCAGGAATCGGTCGTTTACAGCGAAACTGGTGATCAGGAACCGGGCTCAGTCGTCGGTTGGTTGCGCTGTTGGGGTGGCGCCCTCGAGCCGAGGGACGACGATCCGTTCGACCCGAGCCGAGTTCTGCATGAGCGTCGTCCCGAGGATGCTCATGAGGAGGACGTACCCGACGGCGAACGCGTATATGTCCGCCGCGACGCCGTCGCTAAGAACGGTTCCGGTAGTAACGGCCAGACTCGCGATGATCAACGAGAACTCCCCACGGGTCGTCATCCCGAGGCCGACGCGGAGCGACCGCCGTTCGTCGAGGTCGTAAACCCGGCCGCCGAGGTACCCACTGACGAGTTTTGTTGGGGTCGTCAGAATCGCGGCCACCGCGATCAATGCCGCCACATCGACGAACAACGCCGGGTTCGTCTCGAGGCCGATCCAGAAGAAAAAGATGGCCGCGAAGGTGTCCCGAACGGGCTCGAGCAGCTGTTCTAAGTCGTGGACGTGATCGGTCGAGGAGAACGCCATACCGACGAAGAACGCCGCGACCGCCTCACTGACCCCCAGTGCGAGCGCCGCGCCCGCGATGAGGACGAGGATGCCGAGCGCCCGCAACACGAGGAACTCGTTCGAACTGGTCTCGAGACTGCGCTGGAACCAGGCCGTTCCGAAGTAGACGAGCAACAACAACACAATGAGAAAGCCCATCGCGATACCGATCGATTCGAGTGCCTGCCCGACATCGCCCCCACCGACGACCAGTGCGGAGGCGATGGCGAGATAGACGGCGATGAAGAGATCCTCGTACACCAGCGTACCGAGCATGGGATTGGCCTCGTCGTTCGCGATCCAGCCCAAGTCGATCAGCGATTTCGTGATGATCGCGCTCGAGGAGATGTAGACGATGCCGGCAACGAGAAACGCCGGGAGTGGGGCACCGAAGATGAACCATCCGAGCGCCAGGCCGATGCCGAAATTGATCACCAGGTCGATGGTGCCGGCCTTTCCGATCCGTTCTTTGGCTGCCAACAGCCGATCCAGGTTGAACTCGAGGCCGAGGAAGAACAGCAGGAAGACGATCCCGAGTTCGGCGCTGAGGTGGACGAACTCACCGCTGCCGTCGAGTGCCAGCGCCTCCCCATGTGGAAGGGCATCGATGCCGAGGAATGCAGCGAAGTCGATGGTGCCGAGCACGTGGGTGCTGAGCAGCATGCCAGCGACGATGTAAAACGGGATCACCGACTGATTGAGTCGGGTCGCGAGCAGCCCGACTGCTGCGACGGCCGCGAAGAGGAACCCGATCTCGATGAGCTGCGTTTCAGCAGCCACTACGTCTCACCTCCGACAGATCCACACATCCGGATCACCGGTTGGTGCCGCTGACGAGTACCTCGAACGCCCGACAGTCCTCACCATCGCCGACGACGACCAGCGTGTCGCCGGCCTCGAGAATCGTGTCCGGGCCAGGTGCGGGGAGGACATCGTCGTCTCGCTGAATCGCGACGATGGAAACGCCCGTCCGGTCGCGAACTCCCGAGTCGGCGAGTGTTTTGCCGGTGAGTTCCGATTCGCTCGACAGGTTGTACCATTCGATAAACGTCTCGTCGGCGAGCATCGTCTCGACGCGGTCTGACTGGATGGGCTGGAAGTGTGCCCCCTCGAGGATTGTCCCGACTTTCCGGGCGAGCCGATCGGAGAGTTCGAACACCTTCTCGCTGTCGGCGTGTTCGGCGGGCTTTTTGAATATCTCGCGTTTGCCCGTGTTGTGGGTCACGATGACCAGTCGTTCGCCGTCCTCGAGTTCGACCTCGAATTTCTTCCCGACGCCGGGGAGGTCGCTCTCGTAAATCACCATGCTCGTACGACGGGGTGGCGGTACTATAAATACCGCGGACGATGACGAACGAAACCGAACACTCTCGGGTCGGGTACGGATACGTTCCCGTTCGATGGCCTGTCTTGTATAGTAGCCACTGAAAGCCAATGCACACCCGATCGCAAGCGGGGTCTGCGATGGTAATCAGGGTAACTCGTCCTCGAGCCCCTCAAGCAGGTACGTCGCACTCGCCAGGTTGGTCGCCAGCGCCGTGTCGTGGACGTCACAGATGCGCAGTAACGCCGAGATGTCCGGCTCGTGTGGCTGGGCGGTCAGCGGGTCGCGGAGGAAGATGATTCCGTCGAGGCGATCCTGGGCGACCTCGGCTCCGATCATGAGGTCGCCACCGAGCGGTCCGGATTCCATGCGTTCGACCTCGAGGTCGGTCTCCTCCATCAGTCGACCACCGGTCGTCCCGGTACCGATCAGGTCGTACTCGGCGAGCTGGGATTCGTGCGCTCGAGCGAACTCGATGAGGTCGGGTTTCTTCTCGTCGTGGGCGATGAGGGCGAGTCGGGTCATCGGTGGGCGTTGCTCCGGACGATTGTAGACGTTGTGGCGTGATAACAGTGAGGCCGAACTGGTCGTTCTTCATCCGATCGAAGAAAAGGGACTACCCCTGGTCTTCGGTGAGAGGAGAGTTACGTTTATACTCTCAAAGATCAGAGTCGGAGATATGAATGGGATTACGGATTCAACAATAATGGCGCCCTATATTGTTCATCGAAGAATATGGGCAGCTATACGTGGGGCATAACGATGTCCAACCAGGAACTCGCTCGAGACCTCGGCTTCCTCGAGGCGTACACGTTAGGACTGGGGACGATGATCGGGGCTGGCATTTTCGTCCTGCCCGGCATCGTCGCCGAAGCGGCGGGCCCGGCGAGCATGATTTCGTTCGCCATCGGCGGCGTCATCGCACTCCTCGCGGCGTTTTCGCTGTCAGAACTGGCGACCGGTATGCCGCGTGCCGGGGGTAGCTATTATTACGTCAACCACGCGCTTGGGAGTTTCTTCGGCACCATCATTGGTTTCGGGATGTGGGCCGGGTTGATGTTCGCGACGGCGTTCTACATGCTCGGGTTCGGACAGTACCTCCTCAATCGCCCATCCACGGCGCTGACAGTGGTTATCGCTGCACTCGGTATGTCCGCCGTACTCGTCGCGATCAATTTTCGGGGTGTCAAGGAAACCGGCTCGCTGCAGAACGTCATCGTCCTCTTTCTACTCGTATTGATCGTCCTGTTCATCACGGTTGGGCTTTTCGCCGTCGACGGCGGGAACCTCGATCCGTTCGCACCCCACGGCTGGCCTGCTGTTGGGGCGACAGCCGGAACCGTTTTCGTGACCTTCATCGGGTTCGAAGTGATCGCGACGAGCGCAGAAGAGATCAAAAACCCGGGACGGAATCTCCCGCTGTCGATGATAGCCGCTGTGGTGACTCCGACGATTCTGTACGTCCTGGTGATGCTCGTCAGCACGGGCACATTACCGGTTCCCGAATTGGCCGCGAGCGACGTCCCCGTCGCGGACGTCGCACAAGTGACCGTCGGCACACTCGGATCGGTCGCGATTGGCGGACGGACGCTCGAGTTCGCCACCGTCGGATCCGGAATCATGATCATTGGCGCGATATTTGCGACGATCTCCTCGGCGAACGCGTCGATCCTCTCGGCGGCACGGGTCAACTTTGCGATGGGACGGGATCGAATTCTCACGAACTGGCTCAACAAGGTTCACGAGCGCTACCGGACGCCGTACCGGGCGATTTTCGCGACCGGGTTTGTGATCCTCGTCCTCGTTGCGAGCCCACTGCCCATCGGCACGCTGGCTGATGTCGCGAGCTTCATGTTCCTCATCACGTACGCGCTGGTTCACGTCGCCGTCGTCGTGTTACGGCGGGCGGATCCAGACGATTACGACCCCGACTTTCGAATCCCATCAGTCCTGTATCCGACCGTTCCAATCGTCGGGTTCGTAACCTGTCTCTTCGTGCTGGTGCAGATGGGGGAGGAAGCAGCCACCCTCGAGGTAGGATCTGCCAGCGTTTCACTTGCCCCCCTATCGTGGGTTCAGGTCATCGGATTGGTGACCATCGCCCTCAGTATTCTCTGGTACCGGTTTTACGCGAAAGAGCGGGCGCTTTCGACGACGTTGATTGGGGAAGCCGTTGCACCGACCGACGAACCGGAATCGAAGGATGCGGAGTATCGCGTCGTCGTCCCCGTCGCAAATCCCGAAACGCAGCGGCCGCTCATCGCGCACGCGGCGGCGAGTGCCGCGAGCCAGGATCGACCGGGCGAACTGGTCGTGGTCAACGTCATCGAAGTCCCACCGCAGACGTCCCCGGCTCAAATCGAGTTCGAGGAGGAACGCGTCGACCGACAGCGAACCCTCCTCGACAATGCACGCGACGTCGCCGGAACGCTCGACGTCGGCGTCAGAACGCGAGCGATCGTCGGCCGCAACGCGGGCACCGCGATCCTCTCGGTTATCGAGGACGAAGCCGCCGATCATGCAGTTCTCGGCTGGGCCGGCGAACGCCGCCGACGCGACGTCATCTTCGGCTCGACGATCGATCCGATCCTCGAACGGGCACCGTGTGAAGTGTCGCTCGTTAAATCGCCGACCGAGACCCCCGGGTCGATCGTTACCCTGGCGGGCGAAGGCTCGAACGCCCCGGTGTCTGCACGACGAGCGGCCGAACTCCGGCGCTCGTTCCCGGAAACGAGCCTGACGTTGCTGAACGTCCAGTCGCCGTCCGACGATCCCGGGGTGGATCCGCTCGAGGTGGGCCAGGAGACGATCACGGAGGTGGCGACGGCGGCGGAAATCGATAGCTCGGAGTACGAATCGCGAGTTATCGTCGACGAAGACGTCAGATCGTCACTCCTCGGGGCGGTAGCAACGTACGATACGGTTTGCGTCGGGGCGACGGGAACGAGTACGGTCGCACAGGCGCTATATGGGTCGATTCCCCAGGAGGTCGTGGATAAAACCGACGGGACAGTCGTGATGGCGCGCAGTGAAAACAGAACGCCTCGAACCTTCAAACAGGCGCTCATCCAGCGGTTGGGTGGGCGGTCACCGCCGGCAAAATCGGACGAGTAGCGATCCCGGGAGGACGACTATCACGATAGTTCAGCCGCTTAGGAACGACTGTAGGGTGGTCGGATGAGAGAGTTCTCGAGTCGAATCGACCGGTGCTCTTCTACGAGATCCCACCATTCGGGCCGAGCGCCGAATCGAACACGACCGCATTGGCTTCCCCGTTAGGAGCGCCAGTACGCCGGCAACAACAATACCAGAACGGGGATGATCTCGATGCGACCAACCCACATCATGATCACCATAACGAACCGCGTGGTGACGGGGAAACCGGCGTAGTTGTCCATCGGTCCGGCCATTCCGAACGCCGGGCCGATGTTGAGGAAGATCGACGCCGACGCGCCCAGGGCCTCGAACTCAGTGACTGCCGTGCTCGCTCGAGCGGCATCGACGACGACGAACACCGTCAGCAGGAAGAAGATGATGATCGCGAGCATGACGTAGGCGAAAATATCGTTGATCGTGTCCTCGTCGACGATGCTCTCGCCGAGGCGAACGGGTCGGACGGCCCGCGGATGGATTGAGACGAACAGGTTGCGGTAGAGCCCCTTGAGGATCACGAGCCAGCGCAGCGTCTTGATCGAACAGGTGGTCGACCCGGCCATCCCGCCGATGAACATGCACAGGAAGAGGACGTGTTTGGCACCGGCTGACCAGACGTTGAAGTCCATCGAGGCGTAGCCGGTCGTCGTCACAAGTGAAACGACGTTAAACAGGCCGTGTCGAATCGTCGGCTCGAGCCCCATGTTGATCTCGGAATCGAGGGCGAGGATGGCCGACACGATCGCCGCAAAGAGCGCGATCACGCCGAGATAGAAACGCAATTCCTCGGAGTTGAACGGCCGCGAGAGATCGCCCTGTACCAGATAGTACAGCAACACGAAGTTGGTCGCCCCGAGGATCATAAACGGGATGACGGCCCACTGGACGGCTGGTGTGAAGGCACCGATGCTCAACGGTTCGGGAGAGAAGCCGGCTGTTGCAACGCTGGTCATAGCGTGGGAGACCGCGTTGAACAGATCCATGTTCGGGGCGAACCCGAGCAGGTGCAACACGTAAAACGTCGCGACAGCCGCCAGCGTGAGGCCGACGTACAGCCCCCAGATGAGGCGGGCGGTGCTCGCGATCTCCGGCGTGAGTTTGTTGACGTTTCGGGTTTGACTCTCCGTCTCCATCAACTGGGCTCCACCGACCATCAGGTTCGAGAGGAGGCTGATCGCGACGATCAGGATACCCAGTCCCCCGAGCCACTGGATCAGCTGTCGCCACAGCAGGATCGCTCGAGACTGGTTCTCGAAGTCCCAGCCGCTCATCACGGTTGCGCCGGTCGTCGTGAGGCCGCTCGTGCTCTCGAACCAGGCGTTGACGGGGCCGCCAACGCCGCCGGCGAATGCCGACGCGCTTGGAGCTCCGATTCCGACGAGGGCGAACGGGATCGTGCCGATAGCCGCGACGCCGAACCAGGTCAGCGCGACCATCAGGAAGGCCTCCCGCTGGTAGAGCTCCCGGTCGTCGCTCAGTCGCTCGAGCCCCATCCCGATCGCCACCGTGAACGCGATCGCCACGGCGAAGGGGACGATGTCGTCGCCGTCGAACACTGCCAGCACGAGTGGCACCGCGAGCGGCACCGCGAGCCACTTCAGGACGGTGCCCGTCAGGCTCGCACTCGAGCGCCAGTCGACACGGATCGTCATCGAACGATCCGACGTGTGTCGTCCGGGGTGATAACGTGTTCGATGAATTTCCACCGCTCTCCGTAGTCGACGTTCCCAATCCATCTACGGAAGCGACTCGTAGCCGTCCTCGAGGAACGTGGGTGACCTACTCCGTCGGTTACGAACGTCGATGTCACGTCGTCAATCGTTCGACGCCTGATCGTTGCGGCGTTCGTGTTCATCAAGCGTTCGCAACCGGGTGCGGAGGTCGATTCCGCGCTTTTCGAGAACACCAACGCGGTATCGGAATACTGGGTAACCGAGTACGACCCACCCGAGGATCAGCGCGCCCATCCACGGCAGTTGCGAGACCAACAGGAGCCAGAATACGAGCGTCGACAGGCCGCCGCCGATGGCTGCCAGCATGAGCGCGACCGGCGGTAACCGGACGGACGCGTTCGCGTACCGATCCGGAAACCGGTCGGGCAATCGCCACGCGGCAACCGAGAGCAGGAAGAACGCGTAGAGGAGCACCAGCCCAAGTCCGGGAGCCAGGAGTGCGGGAGACGGCGTAACCGGGACGATCAGCAATGCGGGAAGCCCGAGCAAGAGAATCGCCCGGTTCGGGCTCTGGTGTTCCGGATGGAGCACCGCCAGGGACGAGGGAAACACGTCGTCGCGAGCCGCTCGCATTATCTCGCGGGAGTAGGTGACGATGAGCGTATTGACCGTGGTCAGACCGCCGATTACGGCGGCGAAGGCCACGAACGCCCCGCCCCACCACGGGAGGAACTCGAGGGCGACCATAGCGATTCCGGCCTCCATCCCGGCGAGTTCGGTCCAGTGGAGGACTCCGACTGCGACGACGACGATTCCGATCATGAGCGACATCCCGATGACGGCGCTGTAGATGAGGACGCGAGGGACGTTTCGTTCCGGATCCTCGAGTTCCTCACCGAGGTCGATCGCCAGGTTGAACCCGTACATCCCGATGAACAGCGAGATGACGGCGACGACGAACGGGCCGTATCCTTCGGGGAACATCGGACTGTAGTTCCCCGGGTCGATGTGGAAAGCGCCCGGAACGATGAACGCGAGCATCCCACCAACGATGACCATCACGAGAACGAACTGCACGGCGGCAACGAGCTTGATCCCGCGTAAGTTCAACAGGATGAACACGAGCAACACGCCGGCGATCAGCGCCTCGAGCGGGACGTCGACGAAGAACCGGGCGTATTCGGCAAAGCCGTAGGCGGTGTAGACGAGTCCGAACCAGATCGTCGGAACGACGAGCCACGGGATCGTGAATCCCCAGAACGGCCCGATGAGCCGGGAAGGATAGACGTAGCCGCCACCGGCAACCGGGAGCGCTGCGCCGAGTTGGAGCATCACGATGACGCCAAACACCATCGGTATTGCAGCGACGACCACCGCAGGTGCGATACTCGGCCCCACGCCATCGGCCATCAGGTGTGCCGGGAGGAGAAACATCGTCACCGAAATCGCGTTCCCGACGACGAGTGCAACCGCCCCGATCAACCCGATTTCGCTTCCGATAATCGACGTCGTCTCGTCAGTCTCACCCATATCAATGACAGAGAGTATCAAGCACAGTTAATAGGTGTTTCCGTTGTCGGGCGTACGTGCTCGACTCACGCTCGACGGGGGTCAGGCAGTGAAAAGGCGGACGAGAGAGCCTACCGATCGTCGTCCGTCTGCAATCCGAACAGTCGTTCGCGAAGCGTCCGGCTCGTCGGTCGTTCAGCCAGCAAGACCGAGCAGTCGACGTCGTTGATAACGTCGTACGCGAGCGATCCGCGGACGAGTCGCGAGAGCAACCCGCGTTCGGTCGCGCCGATGATCAACAGCGAGTGGTCGCCTGCGGCTGCGGCAATCGCGCCCTCGACGTCGCCTGAGGTGTCGATTCGGATGTCGGCATCCTCGAGGTCGTGTTGCGTTGCCCATTCGGTGAGGAACCGTTCGCCCTCGCCCGTGTCGGATTCGTCGACCACGTGCAAGAGGGTGATGGACGAACCAAGTTGATCCCGGAGGTTCCTGGCGGCCTCCGCGCTCAGGACGGAATCTGGGCCGCCGGCCGTCGGGACGAGGATCCGGTCGGTCTCGAGACCACGATCCCTGAGCACCAGGAAGTCACACGGCAGGGCGTGAGTCAGTTCGTCGAGCGGTCGTTGCGCCCGGCCGGCCGACCAGGGACGGCCCGCACCCCAGCCCATGACGACCTTGTCGACCTTGTTCCGCTGTGCGGCATTGAAGATTTCCTCGAACGAGCGGTGGGAGACGATCGTCTTGATGTCGACTGGGACGTCCATGGTCTCCGTACTGTCACGAACTCGTTCCATCAGTTTCTGGGATTCGTCGTCGATGCGACGCACGTGCTCTGACCCTTCCGTTAACGGGGTCTGGTCTGGCACCTCGACGATGTGAACGGCCTGGACGCGTCCGTCGTTGGCCTTCGCGATAACGCTCGCCAGCGAGAGTAGCGTCGACTCCGTCCGCGGGTTCGCAACCGGCACCATCACGGTGTACTCCTCGTTCGCCTTCGGCTGGGCGGCGGTGGCGGCAGACACCGCCACGTCGGGCATCTCGTCCGGACGCGAGAGGATGTACTCGCTCAGGACGCCTTCTTGACTGGTGTAGTTTCGAGCGTAAGCGCCGTACCACACGATGGCACCCAGGACGAACACCATGCTCAGTGCGATTTCGGTGGCGTCCATGAAGTAGATGAGACCGAGCGAGAGGACGACTCCGAGGATCGGCGTGATCGGATACAACGGTACCGTAAAGTCCGGATCGTACTCCGGGACATCAGCCTCGCGGAAGACGATCAACGCCGCGTTGATCAGCGCGTAGACGATGAGGTGCAGCACGCTCGCCGCCTTCGCCAGAATCTCGAGCGAGCCGCCGAGAACGACGATAAAGAGGAGAATCATCGCACCGGTAACGGCGATCGAACGGTACGGCGTGGCGAACCGTGGGTGGATCTCGTTGAGCCAGTCGGTGACGATCTTATCTCGACCCATCGCGAAGTTGATACGGGCTGAGGCGAGGATCGACGCGTTCGCGCTCGAGGCCGTCGCCAGCAGCGCTGCGAGAGTGATCGACGTTACCCCAACACCGAGAACCGGTATCTCGAACCCGGCGAGGGCGAACTGGTAGTCGAAGATGATCTCCGCAGCGTGTGACATCGGCGCGTTCTCGACTTCCTCGAGGAAGAAGTCCTGGAACGGAACGATCCCCATCAAGAGGCCGACCAGGATCGTGTATATTGTCATCACGATTGCGACACTACCGATGATGGCGATCGGGAGGTTACGACCCGGGTTTTTGAGTTCCTCGCCGATCGTCGCAATCTTCGCGTAGCCGAGGTACGCTACGAAGACGAGCGCTGCGCCGGGGAGGATCTCGCCGTAACCGAGGGGGGCGATGCCGCCTTCGGCCGTGACGGTTCCCCAATCGAACGAGAAGAAGCCGACGACCGCAAACACCGTGAGGATGCCGAGTAACAGGGTGACGATGACCGTCTGAACACCGCCGGTTTCCTTCGCGCCGATGTAGTTGACGCCGACGAAAACGATTCCCGCGATGAGCGCACCGATCTGGATGTCTGAGAGCACGAGCGGGCCGAGAACGATCGTCGGGAGAAGTTCGACCGTCCCGACCAGCGGAATCGAGACCACGACTCCCGAAAGCAAGATTGCGAGGTAGCTCCCGAAACCGATACTGTAGAACGCGCTCGCGAACGCGAGCCCCATCCAGTCGCCCATCCCCGAAATGGAGCCGAACATCGGGCCGAGCGCCCGGTTGATGTAGTAGTAGGCACCGCCGGCTTTCGGCATCGCTGTCCCGAGTTCGCTCACCGAGAGTGCGTTGATGATGGCGATGGATCCGCCGACGATAAATGAGACGACTACAACCGGACCTGCCTCCTGAGCGGCCACCCCCGGTAAAACGAAGATACCGGCACCGATCATCGTGCCGATACCGATCGCGAGCGCAGACACGAGACCCAGGTCTTTGGCGAGTTCTTCCTCGGTTTCGCTCATTTACTTCCCTCCCCCGATACACGCGAGCCAACAGGTCAAAACCACCCGCGTTCGACGTGAATACGAATGATTCCGTCCCATTACCCTTCACCTACCGTGTACCCCGAGGCGATCAACACGCGCCGGCGCGCAGAGAGTCGTGACTGCGTAAAACGTTCCATACTCGGGCAAAGCGAGACGTTCTTCTTAACTGATTCGGTTACGCTGCCTTTGGGGCAACGAGATGACGGGCACGGTCGGCTCAGTCACCAGATCCGTCGCCGTATCGCCGGCGAGCAATCTCGTTATTCGGCTTCCGCCCCGGGCCCGGAACGCGATGGCATCGGCGTTCACGTCGGTCGCAACGTCGAAAAGCGTGTCGACCAGATCCGTCCCGTAGACGGTCTGGGTGTCGACGGCGACGGACGAACCGAGCGTCGAGTTGACGACTGCAAGGAAATCACCGGCATCCTCCTGTCGTTTTCCGAGCGGTGCTTTGTCCATCGCACCACCCGCTTTCTCGATGACGTGAACCGCCGTCACGCGTTCGAGATCCTCGAGGTAGGGCTCGAGAGCGTCACAGGTTCGTTGGGCATCGTCTTCGGTCGCCACGGGGATCAGCAGGTGTTGAAAGACGGCCATCGGTGGGCGTATCTCTAACGAGCGCGGCCAAATAAGTTCGCCACTGTAGGCGGAAACGACCCTAGAATTGACTCAAGTCCGTACGGATCGGTTATCCAGTCGGTTTCAGATGCCAGTGTGCGTGGCGTAACACCTTTGTCGACCCCTGCAAAACCTTCCGCCTGAAATGCCACGGGAGGGAGTCCGGTGCGCGTAGTCATTATCGGTGCCGGGGAGGTCGGGAGAGCAATTGCGTCCAACCTGGAGGACAGTCACGACGTGGTGGTCATCGATCAGGATAGTGACGTCGTCGAGGAACTCACGTACTCGCTCGACGTCCTCGCACTCGAGGGCGACGGGACGGACATCGAAACTCTCCGCGAGGCGAGAATCGAGGACGCTGGCCTGATCATCGCCTGTACTGACGACGACGAGGCAAACCTCGTCATCTGTGGCGCGGCGAAAACTGGCACAGACGCGTTCACCATCGCTCGCGTCAAGCGCCGGACGCTACTCCAAACGTGGGAGGGTTCGGAGGGTGCATTCGGCGTGGACTTCATGGTCTGTACCGATCTGTTGACGGCCCAGGCGATCTTCCGCATCTCGGGCCTGCCGGCCGCCCAGGACGTCGATATGTTCGCCGGCGGGCTCGTCAGAATGGCCGAGTTCGAAATCGCCTCTGACAGCCCGATAGCCGACCAGACTGTCCGAGACGCCGATCGGTACGACTCGCTGACGTTTGCCGCCATCTTCCGCAACGACCACATGGTGGTGGCGACGGGCGATACAGTGATCAGACCGGGTGACCGCGTAGTTGTCATCGGGAGTCCGGACTCGGTGACCGACTTCGCGAGCGACATCGTCACCCCCGGAAACGGTGATCGAGACGAAATCGTCATCGTCGGCGCGAGCGAGATCGGCTTCCAGGCCGCCCGCGAGTTCGAAGAACACGGCTTCCGTCCCCGGCTCATCGAACAGGATCACGACCGTGCTCGGAAAGTCGCCGAAGCCCTTCCCAAAACGATGGTCATGGAGAGCGACGCGACCGACACCGCGTTCCTGGAACGTGAACACGTCGACGAAGCCGATATCGTCATCGCCGCCCTTGGCAGCGACGAGAAGAATTTGCTCGTCTCGCTGCTGGCCAAGCGACTCGGCGTCGACCGTACCGTCGCCGTCATCGAGAACCTCGAGTACGCCGAACTGTTCGAAACCGTCGGCATCGACGTGGCGATCAATCCGCGCGAAGAAGCCGCAGAAGAGATCGTCCGCTTCACGCGGGCTGGCCAGACCGAGAAGGTCGCCATGCTCGAGCACGACCGGGCGGAAGTGATCGAAATCGAAGTCTCCACAAATAGCACGCTGGCCGGCACCCAGATCATGGATTCGACGACGACCCTTCCGGAGGGTGTCGTCATCGGAGCGATCTCCCGCGGCGGTAACCTCATCACCCCCCGCGGGACGACGGTCATCGAACCGGGCGATCACGTCGTTCTCTTCGTCGATGCAATGGTACTCGACGAGGTAATCAAGGCGATCTGATGCGATCGGGGATTCGGGTCGATTGGCGGGCCGGCCTGAGCCTCGTCGGGACGATTCTCGCGGTTCTTTCGCTCGCGTTCGTGGTGCCGATCGTCGTCGCCCTGGCCTACGGCGGCGAGGATCTCTGGGTATTTATCGCGGCGATGGCGCTCACCGCCGGGTTCGGTCTCGCACTGCGTCGGCTCGATCCGGCTCCCGACCCCGGCGCTCGAGAGGCGTTCATGGTCGTCGCGCTGACGTGGCTGTTCGCGGCCGTCTTCGGTGCGCTGCCGTACGTGCTCGCCGGAAACGGGACGGTCGCTCACCCGGTGAATGCGCTGTTCGAGAGCATGAGCGGGTTCACCACCACGGGGGCGACCGTCATGGACGACATCTCCTTCGACACCCACTCTCGAGCGATGCTGATGTGGCGTCAGCTCACGCAGTGGCTTGGCGGTATGGGTATCATCGTCCTCGCGGTCGCTATCCTCTCACAGATGGCCGTCGGTGGCGCGCAGTTGATGAAAGCCGAAACGCCCGGCCCGGGGGTCTCGAAACTGACGCCCCACATTGCCGAGACCGCCCGCGTGCTCTGGCTCGCGTACATCGGGTTCACCGCGCTTCTCATCGCCCTCCTGTACGGACTCCACCTCCTCGGATTCGCTCCGAACATGGATCTGTACAATGCGTTCGCCCACGGGTTTACGACCCTCCCGACAGGCGGCTTCTCCCCGGAAGCTCGGAGTATCGAGGCGTTTTCGCCCGCCGTCCAGTGGTTGATCGTCCCGTTCATGTTTATCGCGGGAGTCAACTTCGTGCTCTGGTGGCACCTCATTTCGGGCGATCCGTGGGTGCTGTTTCGGGATAACGAGTTCCGACTCTACCTCGGTACCGTCTCCGTGCTCACCGTCGTCGGGACGGCCTTGCTCTTTTTCGATGCCGCGCTCAGTACCCCCGAGACCGGACAAATCGGCGGCAACCTCGAGCGGTCGGCTCGCTACGCCGCGTTCCAGATCGCGTCGCTCACCAACTCGACGGGGTACGCGAACATGGATTTCGACGCCTGGAGCGGCCCCGCGAAGGGACTCTTGCTGTTCGCGATGTTCATTGGCGGAAGCACCGGGTCGACTGGCGGTGGGATCAAGGTGTTACGCTGGCTGGTGATCCTCAAATCCCTTCGTCGTGAGGTGTTCACGACGATCCACCCCGAGGCGGTTCGCCCGGTTCGAATGAACAGACGAGTACTCGACGAGGACGCCGTCCGCGGCATCTACGCGTTCACGCTGTTGTACCTCCTGTTGTTTTTCGTCGGCATCCTTCTTCTCGCCGCCGACGCCGCCCGCGTCGGCTTCGACATCGGGACGCTCGACCTCGTCACCGCGTCCATCGCGACCATCGGCAACATCGGCCCTGGCTTCGGTGTCGTCGGCCCGATGGGCGGCTACCTCGAGTTTCCGACCACCTCCAAGATACTGATGATTGTCTACATGTGGATCGGTCGCCTCGAGATATTCCCCGTCCTCGTCTTGCTGACGTCGGCGTACTGGCGCTCGTGAGTTCCCCGTTGAACCACCCGATCCCATCGCCGTAGACGATGCGTTTTTGTCACAACTGGCCGATAGCACGACAATGCCCGACCTCGACACCCACCACGTCGGACTCACCGTCGCCGACCTCGAGTCGATCCTGCCGTTTTACCGCGACGTGCTCGGCCTCGCGGTCGTCGATCGTTTTTCGGTCGATGGCGAGGCGTTCAGCGACGCCGTCGACGTCCCCGGTGCAACCGGTACGTTCGCCCACCTCGAGACCGACGACGGCGACGTCCGCATCGAGCTGGTCGAGTACGACCCCGCTGCAGACGGCGGATCGGCGGATGCGTTGAACCAGTCGGGCGCCGTCCACCTGGGGTTCGCCGTCTCGGATCTCGATACCTTTTACGCCGGGCTTCCGGATGACGTGGAAACCTTGAGCGAACCGCGAACGACGGCCAGCGGTACCTCAATCCTGTTTCTGCGCGATCCGGAGGGGAATTTGATCGAGGTACTCGAGGCCTGAACTTCAGTTGAGAGCGAGTCGACGCCGACGACCCACCGCAGATTTTTGTGCCCGCTCTCACACGTTCACCCATGGAACCGGTAAACGAAGCCGACCTCGAGGAGGTGACCCACGACGGCGTCGAGGGAACGTTCACCCAGAAACGGCTGAGTGCGGCGACAGGCGGCGGCCGCCTCGGCTGTAGCCTGTACGAACTCCCGTCAGGCTGTCAGCCCTGGTCGTACCATTACCACGCCGCGAACGAGGAGGCCCTCTACGTCCTCTCGGGAACCGGCACGCTTCGGCTCGGTGGCGAGACGTACACTCTCGAGGCCGGCGACTACGTACCCTGTCCCGCAGACGCGACGGGAGCCCACTGCGTGGTCAACGACGGCGACAAGCCCCTGCGCTATCTGGCGATGTCGACGATGACCGAGCCCGACCTCACGGTGCACCCCGACATCGGCAAACTGGGCGTCTACGCCGGCGCGGCTCCTGGTTCGGATGGTGACCGAACACTGTCGGGATTTACCGACCTCGAGGAATTCGAGTACAAGCCGACGAATCGAGAGTAGCGAGCGGTCGGAGAAGACAGCGTAGTTGTACGCGAGTCAGTCCGTGATCACGCTCACTCGACGCGATCCCGCGCCGCCGCCACGACCAGCGGCAACGTAATTGTCGCGTCCGCGTAAACGGAAACGTTCCGGGCGTCGGGCTCGAGTTTCCCCCACGAGCGGGCTTCGTCGAGGGTCGCCCCCGAGAGGCCGCCGGTTTGGGGCGGATCCATCGTCAACTGGACGGCGTAGTCGTAGGCCCGGGGCGTGACGAGCATCGTCTGAAGGGTGAAGTTCTTGGGAACCCCGCCACCGACGACGAACGCGCCGGCCTCCTCGGCCTCGAAGGCCAGATCCGTGAGCGCGGTCATGTCACCCAGCGCATCGAGCGAGAAGGCGGTCGTCTGGGAGTACATCCACGCCTGCAGGCCAAGTACGGAGTCCTGGACGGCAGGGCAGTAGATCGGTACGTCCGCCTCGTAGGCCGCCGCGGCGAGGCCGGGATCCTCCGCGATATCGTCGCGGTCGTTCACTTCGGCGTTCGCGCGGCCGAGCTCCCGGGTCAATCGTTCGATCGAGACCGAACCCTCGGATTCGCACTCGTCCTCGAGCACCGGGAAGACTTCCTCGCGGAGGTGGCCCTCGAACTCCGCGAAGTGCTCCTGGGGGAGGTAGACGTTGTAGATCCGGTCGACGCCCTCCTCCCGGAGGGATTCGTCGTGCTCGCGTTCGGTTTTCCCCGGCGAGTGCGTACAGCCGTGGTGGTGTTTGCCGCCGATCGCCTCGATCGAGTCGTGAGTCAGGTTCGCGCCGGTCGTCACGAGGGCGTCGACGTAGCCGTCCCGAATCAGATCCGAAACCACCTTTCGCATGCCCGTCGGCACCATCGCCCCGGCCAGGCCGAAGAAGACGGTCACGTCCTCGTCGAACATCGCACTCGTGACGTCGATGGCCTCGTGGAGGTTCGCTGCACCGACGCCCGCCCGCCCGTACTGGGTTGCGAGTTCGTCGACGGACATTCCCGAGCGAACCTCGGCGTGGCCGACTGGGTCGTGCGAAAAGGTCTCTCGAGGTGGTTCGTGTGCTTGCTCGTCGTGTTCGTCGTGCCCGCCATGTTCGTCGTGTTCGTCGTGCCCGCCGCCCTGATGCTCGTCGTGGGTCATGTGCGCACGTCAGTCTGCCACCCGTTTGAACGCCGCGATTCGGCTGCCGCCGGAACCGGCCGCGGCCTATTTATCAGTCCCGTACGGAACACTCGTCGTGCGAGTCGTATCTGACCCCGACGGCGAGGCCCGAACCCTGGCGACGAACGTCGACGTGGCGGACTCGCTGTACGCCCAGACGCGAGGGCTGATGTTCCGGCGCTCGCTCCCCGACGCGTACGCGCTCGCCTTTCCGTTCGACACGGCGAAGACCCGGGATATTCACATGCTGTTCGTGTTCGTCCCCCTCGACGTAATCTGGGTCGAGGACGAGACGGTACGACGCGTCGAACGCCTCTCGCCCTGGACTGGCTACGCACGCGACCGGGCCGACCTCATTCTCGAGTTGCCAGCGGGAGCAGCTACAGACGTCGAACCGGGAACACGGCTCGTGTTAGAGGACGTGTGACTGCGACCCCGGCGGGTTCGCCCCGACGCTGGCAGGAAGTGCCGTGACCGGCGTCTTTAATCACTGCTAGCTCGAGGGACGAGATACAATGACACGAAAGACGTGCACAACGTCGACGTCAGAGGATAGAGGAAGTCGGGGCGACCCGGCTGGCCGGGAAATTCTCGGGTACTGAAACCTCCCCAGCTGAGCTGTTTTCACTCGAGTCCGATACAACCGTTTCCTTGCTCGATACCACGCTTCGCGACGGCGAGCAGGCCCCCGGCGTCTCGCTTACAGCCGCCGAAAAAGTCGACATCGCTCGTGCACTCGACCACGCCGGTGTCTCCGTGATCGAAGCCGGCAGCGCTTGTACGGGCGTTGGCGAACGTGACGCCATCGCCCGAGTAACCGACCTCGACCTCGAGGCCCACGTCACGAGTTTCTGTCGCGGCATCCGCGCCGACGTCGACCTGGCACTCGAGTGCGACGTCGACGGGATTCACCTCGTCGTCCCCTCGAGCGATCGCCACGTCGAGGGGAAGGTGGGAACCACCCGCGAGGACGTCCTCGAGCGTACCGCCGACCTCGTCGACTACGCGGTCGACCACGGTCTCTGGGTGGAGGTCATCGGCGAAGATGGCTCTCGTGCCAACCTCGATTTCCTCGAGGCGCTCATGGAAATCGCGCTCGCGGCCGGGGCGGATCGAACGTGCTTCGCCGACACGGTCGGTCACACCGGGCCCGAACGAACCCGAGAGGTCGTTGCCCGTCTGGCCGACCTGGGGCCCGTTAGCGCACACACCCACGACGACCTCGGACTGGGGGTGGCGAACGCGCTCGCAGCCATCGGTGCGGGTGCCGATCTGGTACACTGCACCGTCAACGGACTCGGCGAACGCGCCGGCAACGTCGCCCTCGAGGAGGTTGCCATCGCCCTCAAGCACGTCTACGGGGTGGACACGGTCGACCTCACGGAGCTACACGACCTCGCCCAACTCGTCTCGCGGTCGACGGGCGTCGATCTGCCGCCGAACAAAGCCGTGGTGGGTCAGAACGCCTTCACGCACGAGAGCGGCATCCACACTGACGGGACGCTCAAAGACGACAAGATGTACGAGCCGTACCCGCCCGAAACGGTCGGTCGCGAACGCCGACTCGCGCTCGGCAAACACGCCGGACGGGCCGGTGTCAGGGCGGCGCTCGAGGAACACGACGTGTCGGTTTCCGACGACCATCTCGCCGAGGTCGCTGCGCGCGTCACCCAACTCGGCGACCGCGGCCGACGCGTCACCGACGCCGATTTGCTCGCGATCGCCGAGGACGTGACCGGGGCAGACCGCGAGCGAACCGTCGAGGTACTCGATCTGAACGCCGTCAGCGGCGGCGAGGTGCCGACCGCGAGCGTCCGGCTCCTGGTTGCTGGCACGGAGTGCACCGCCGCCGGTACCGGCTCCGGGCCGGTCGACGCCGCCGTCTCCGCCGTTCGACAGGCGATCGGCACCGCCGCGGACGCCGAACTCGAGGCCTACCACGTCGACGCCGTCACCGGCGGCACCGACGCCGTAGTCAGCGTCGAGGTCTCGATGTCGCGGGACGACCGGAGCGTGACCGTTGCCCGGAGCGACGCCGACATCACGCGTGCGAGCGTCGACGCGATGGTCGACGCGCTCGACCGGTTGCTCGAGGCCGACGAGCAGGTGCTGGCACCGGCTGACGATTGAGGATGGGGCGCTCGAGGAGTCACTTACAAACTCGTCGCGTAGAAACCACTCAGTCGCCGTGGGTACGGTCGATGATCCCCCACGGGTCGACCAGATAGTTAACCGCGAGCAACAGGGCGAGAACCACGACGCCGATTCTCGCGAATCCACCGATCGTCGTCGGCACCGTCGGTTCGATCGTGATCGCCATCACGGCAGCGACGGCGATCCACAGGCCGCCGATGACGTTCCGTTGTCGCCGTTCCATACGGTGACTTTCGGGTCGACCCACATGAAAACGGCGAGTTGGACTCGGGGAAGGCTCACCTTCCTCGAGGATGCAAACACTATCACGAACAGTAAACTACCCTACCCTACTCCCTCAGCGCATACGCGCCTCGGTTCTTGAGGGTAGGGCTTTGATGTGGACTCCCGGCACTCAGTCACCGGCAATAGGCTGGTAACTCTCGCCGTTCAACATCCCACCATTCACACGCACGTCTACTGGTGCGTCTCCGCTCCCCGACTTGGGCGAGGAACGGAGTCTGTGTTTCCGCTTCCGGGCGTATCGTACCCCGATATTTTTCGCCGCGTTGTAGTCCGCGTTGACCTCATAGCCGCACTTCTGGCAACGGAAGTGTTCGCCGTCACGGTTCGCTTCGTGCGTGAACCCACAGTCTGTCCGAGAACAGCGTTGTGACGTGTGGTTCGGCCCAACTTGCTTTGCCGTGACACCGCGTTCGGGGGCCTTGTACTCGACGTACTCGAACAGGCGACGGAACGCCCATAGGTGGTGCCACTTCGCCTGTGGAAGCCGCTCGCGGATGTCCGTCAAGTCCTCGAACGCGATTACGTTGCACTCGTGTTCGACGGCTTCCGTGACGATTTCGTTGGCGACGGCGTGGATGTACTGTTTGCGCCACGCTTCTTCGCGTTTGCCGAGGCGCAGAAGCGCATTGTGCGCAGCTTGGGTGCCGCGGTGTTGAATCTCACCCCGTCGCTTCTCGAACTCACGGCACCAGTGATCGTACTAATCTCCCTGCCAGAACGTGCCGGTCGAAGCGACTGCGAGGCTGTTCACTCCGAGGTCGATACCGAGGACTGTTTGGTGCTCGGTATCGTCCGAAACCTCGGACTCGTCATCGTCCGAATCGTGCTTCCGGGTCGTGATGTGGAAGTAGAACTCGTCAGTCGCCTTATCGTATTGCAGTGTACTCGCCCGAAACTCGTACTCCTCGACGAGAACAAACCGCTCGTAGGGGGTGGGACTGTCTGCCGGAAGTTCAAAGTCGCACTCGACGCGGCCGTTGACGGTCGAGAGGGACACATGATTCCGATAGAACGTTGCGCTCCGCTTGTCGTAGAGCATACTCCATGAGGTGAACTCCGGTCGGCTTACTCGCTTGCCCTGTTTCCACCGTTCGACCCATCCTTTGACGGCTTGGACGCCGCGTCTAATGGCTTCTTGGACGAGGTTCGCGGTGAGGTCGGTTTCCTCGCGGAGTTTCTCGTAGAGCGCGTCCCGTGTAGTTGTGTTGGCCGTGATGCACTCTGTGTAAGAGACGACAGACCAACAGAACTCGGCAGCACGGTTGGCGCAGTGAAGGAACTGCTGGGCGGATTCGTGGAGATCCTCACGTCGATCGTCGGGGACGATGAGTTTGACAGCTGCGGTACGCCGGATCTCCATATTTCAGATATATAGTCGACGATTCTTATACGTTTGGGAGTCGGGTAGCTACCGTCGTGTGGTTATGTCCTCTTTCGTCGGTTTCCTCTCCGACCTACTCACTCGCTTCACTCGCTCCATGAGGTCGGAGGCTCCACCTCAAACTATGCTGATACGCGACGACCTACGGCCGGGTATGACTGACTGGTTACGGACAGGCGGACTGGTACTGCTCGCACTCATCGCCCTGCTGGTGATCGTCGAAGTGGTGTCGATCCTGCTCTCGATCGTCTCCTGGATCGTCAGCCTCCTCGTTTCGCTGGTGCTGGTCGCGGTACTGATCGGCGTCGTCTACTGGCTGTTCACTGAGTTCGTCCAGACCGGGTAAGGCGGCTCGAGGGCTCGAGCCGACTGTGCCTCGAGCCAACCGCGAATCGAGGGCGAAGTGGAAGTGGAAGTGGACTTCGGGTACCCAGAACTGGTTGGTGCCAGACACCCCCCGGGTAGACGGAATCAACCACCTCGAGAGGGGAATTCAGGCCCCTCGAGTGATGTGACGAAGACCAGATGGGCTCGAGACGTGTTTTCCGTGGGTGCCGAGAGGGAGATTTCCGCTCACGGGTACCGAGCACACGCGACGCGGTGCTCGGCGTGGTTGTTCGCGGAAAAAAGCCGAGAGGGAGATTTGAACGACGGCCAGACGTGCTCGCTTCGCTGCGCGCGACTGGTCTACTTCAAATTCCCCGTTCGGGTTTCCACGACCCAGCCGTTCGCGTTGCTCACGGTGTTGGGTCGTGAAAACGCCGAGAGGGAGATTTGAACTCCCGTGTCCGTGGGGACAGCAGATTTCGAATCTGCCGCCTTGGCCGGGCTAGGCTATCTCGGCTCACTCGTACATACCCGGGTGTTGATTTTAGCCGTTTCGATTTCCTCCCCCTCTGAGAGGCCGCCACGTCCTTCCCGTTGACCACCCGTTCGCTATCGACACTACACGAACGTGACACGAACACAAGAGATATGGGTGACGCACTCGAGTCACCGGCCATGGACGTTACTCAAGCGAGCGAGGAGTGTGCAGCCGTCCTCGACGAAATCAGCAGCGCTGTCATCTGCGAACGGGACTTTCTCGAAACTGTCTTACTCGGTGTCGTCGGCCGCGGGCACGTTCTCCTCGAGGACGTTCCAGGGACGGGCAAGACCCTCACCGCGCGCAGCGTTGCGGACGTTTTGGGCCTCTCGTTCTCTCGGATCCAGTTTACCCCCGACCTGCTGCCGACCGACGTCACGGGCACCCACGTCTTCAACGAACAGGATCGCGAGTTCGAGTTCAACGAGGGCCCCATCTTCGCCAACATCGTCCTCGCCGACGAGATCAACCGCGCGCCGCCGAAAACCCAGGCCGCGCTGCTCGAGGCGATGGAGGAAGGCCAGGTGACGACCGACGGCGAAACTAGACAGCTCCCACAGCCGTTTTTCGTCATCGCAACCCAGAACCCCGTCGAACAGGAAGGCACCTTCCCCCTGCCGGAAGCACAGGTCGACCGCTTCCTCGTGAAGACGTCGATGGGCTACCCCGACGAAGCCGGCGAGGTCGAACTCTTGCAGCGCCGGGCGAGTCGCGACGAGATGAGCCCTAGCGTCGAGACGGTGTTCGAACCCGAACACGTGACCGCCCTCAGGCAAGTGCCCGAGACGGTGACCGTCGACGACGACCTCATCGACTACGTCGTCGCGCTGGCACGTGCGACCCGTTCCGACGGCCGCGTCGAGGTCGGGGTCTCACCCCGCGGCACCCAGCGACTGTTCGAAGCGGCCCGGGCCTACGCGACGATCACGGGCCGGAGCTACGTCACACCTGACGACATCAAACGCGTCGCGCAGCCGGTGATGGCCCACCGACTCGTACTGACGCCCGATGCGACGGTCAACGAGGTACAGAAGTCACAGATCGTCGACGCCGTCCTCGAGTCCGTTCCGGTGCCAACGGTGGACTGAGCCGATCGCCGTCCGCGACATCGGTGACAGGTCGAATTGGCACGAACCCACCCGCCTTCTGCGTCATACCCAGTGATCCAGTATCCAGAGCAACAGCACCCCTCCGAGAGCCACGAACACGAGGGCCGCGAACGGAAGCCCCTCGACCGTCACCTGATAGAACAGGAGTACGATTCCGGCAGTGAGGGCGCCGACCACCAGCGTCCCACCTGCGTGAATCAGCTCGAGGCGAGTCGTCTCCGTCCAGCGACCGAGTTGTTCCCCGACCCCGATCGCGTTGTGAGCGACGTCCCATGCGGTGTACAGACAGACGACGGCACTGACCGTCAGAGGATCCGACAGCGAACCGGCGGTTCCGATGGCGATTGCCGGCACGAACCCCGCCGTTCCCGTATCGACGGCGCGCGTTGAACCGACCGTCACGCCGTAACCAATCGAGAGGAGACCGGCGAATGCGAATGGTGTTGCGATCATCGAGCCCATCGTGGCCAGTAGCGTCACTAGTGCACCGAAGAGGAGTGCCACAGCCGCACCCGTGATCGAGGGACGGGCGTCGAATTCGAGCGAATTCGATGGCGAGACGCTCATCGGGAATCACCCCCTCGAGCGGCGGTCGTGATCGCCCCCGCCAGCGACCGGTCGGTGTCCCAGTCGATAACCGGAACACCGTACTGACGGAGGTGGGTTATTCGAACCGTTCGTTCGGCCTGGCCGACGATCTGCCCGGGCGTGTCCGCCGCCGTCACGTCCGGACTCAGTACCGAAACCGGGTTACCGTATACCTCGAGCCGACGAGCGAGGGTGACGATCGTGTCGTCGGTGAGCGGCGAAACGAGCAGTACCTGCGCATCGCTAGGCAGTCGCTTCCGAAGCTGTTTCGTCCCGTACTGCACTCTGAACGCGGTTTCCGGTGGTCTGGGTGACAGCGCTGGATGTGACGCGAGCAGTGACTCGGCTCGCGAGCGGTGATCGTTCCCGATCCCCGGTTTGAGCCAGAGTTCCGCTCGAGGCGTCGCCGCCCCAATTCCGACGCGCTCACCGTCGTCGAGCAGGGTCGCAAAGAGTCGACCGGTGGCGTCGATCCCGTGATCGACGGCGTGTAACCCCGACTTCTCGGCGCGCACGTACGCCGGTGCGCGAAGGTCGAGGACGATCACGACCGTCACGGATCGTTCCTCGCGGAAGTCGAGCGTCGTCAGCGCCCCCGTTCGGGCGTACCGATTCCAGTCGATTCGCCGCATCGGATCGCCAGGCCGGTACTGTCTGGTCGCGTAAAACTCGATTCCGGAGCCTCCGGAGTCCGACTCGAGGCGTCCCGTTTCCCGACGCAGGTGCGATCGTAACGGGGCTCCCGGAAGCGGGACAAAGGAGGGCGTCCCGGTCAACGTCGATTCGTCGTCGCTCGAGAGGGACGCCACCACCTCCGTCGTTCCAGTGAGATCACGGAGGATCGCTTCGGCCCGCCCGAACTCGTGCGTTCCCCGTCTGGTCGTGACGGTGTACTCGAGCGTGATGTGCTCACCGGGCCTGAGTGGGCCACCCCCTCTCGGCGAGCCGTCGACGACGGTCAGTTCGGCAGGCACGCCGTCGACGATGCGGACGTCCGGAAGCATCCGTTCGCCCGTATTGGTTATCGTCGTGGTGACGACGACGTCCGTTCCGACGGACGCTCGGTTCGTCGAGAGTGATCGAGTGACCTCGAGGGTCGGCTGTGGTCGGCTCGAAACGGTGCCGTAAACGACGTATCCGAGGCCGACGGCGGCACCCAGAAGGAGTCCAGGCAGCGGGGCGATTGCGATCGTCGGGATCGCCGAGGCGATCGCGATCCCGCTCAACAGCAGCCCGATTGCAGTCACTCCCTTCCAGTGGCCGGTCGGGTGGACGTCGATTCCTCCGTTCGATGACCGATCCGCTGACGGTGGTTCCGACGCAGGTACGTTTGGCGTCGACGGTCGCTCTTCAGACGTCGATGGCTCCTCGCCGACCGAGTCGTCTACCGGTTCGCCACCACGCCCGGATACAGACCGATCCGTCCTCGAGGCGGACGACTGGGGGTCAGCCGTCACGGTGTCTCGGCCTCCACGTCGTCGATCGTTGCGAGCGCCTCGATGACGTGACTGGCCTCGAGGCGGAGGTCGGGTTCGATCAGCACGAACCTGCGGTGTTCGACTGCCATCGCCAGCCGGTAGCGCCACCCTCTCTCACCGGTGAAGAACGCGCTG
This sequence comes from Natronosalvus vescus, assembly GCF_023973145.1. Lineage (NCBI taxonomy): Archaea > Methanobacteriati > Methanobacteriota > Halobacteria > Halobacteriales > Natrialbaceae > Natronosalvus > Natronosalvus vescus. Next base: position 3,350,800 of record NZ_CP099546.1, on the reverse strand, counting down.
GCGACGGGATCGTCCGTCCACGTCCCTCGTTCCAGAGCACGCCGACCGTCGGTTTTCGACCACCCGTACGTTCGACAAAGGGTCGCGATGACGAGCCACTCGAGACGATCGGACACCGCTCGTCGGTGTCGATCCCGATCGCGATGCCCGATCCCGATCGTCAACTCGAGGTCGCCGTCCAGTTCGTCACCGGGGGCTGGAAGCGGCTGGGAACGCTCGACGATCGGTGGCCTGTGGTGTGTCGGCGGCGTCTCGAGTCGTGCCTTCCATCTGAGGGCGCCGGCGAGACACGTCGAGAGTGCAAACAGAGCGAGTGCAAGCCCTTCGTACTGGGTCACGAAGACTACCCCGACCCCAGCGACCGAGGCGAGTCCGAGGCCGATCGCCGCGATGGCAGCGATCAGGGCAGCGACCACGAGTCGGTTCATCGATCTTCCACCTCATCACCGGTCGTCCGCTGCTCGTCCCCCTCGTCGCCAGTCGTCCCCTGCTCATCCCCCTCGTCGCCAGTCGCATCCCGTTCGCTCGTCGACGAGGAATGGGCCTCCTCGAGCCGACGGAGACACTCGATCGCTCGCTGCTCCTGTGTCGGTGTAACGGAGTGGTCTCCGTACCGAACCGTCTCGAATATCGACGTGAGTTCGTCGATGTCGTCGGCATCGAAGCCGGCCGCGACTGCTGCCGTCGCAAACTCCCCGGGTGTGCTCGACTCCGGTCTGTCGACGTCGAGGTGGTCGGTCATTTCCCGCCAGGCGCGATACACCTCGTTCTCGAGGTCGGATGCAGCGTCGATTCGATCCGCCGCCTCCCCGACCAGGCGACTCACTGCCTCCGGATCGACGGCTGGTGTCGACGCTGCTTCCGTGGGCGGCGCGATCTGTTGCAACCGCCGGGATCTGAAATAGTAGCCGAGCACACCCGCCATCGACAGGACGAGTACGACACCGAGCGCCGCGACCGACACCGTCGGTCGATTCGTCGGCTCGAGCGGTGCACCCTCGATGAATTCCGCGTCCGTCTCGTTTGCCGTAGCGTTCTCGCCCGTTCCGCCGTCGTCGATCGTCGCCGGCGAGGGCGGTTCACAGGTCGCCGGAATCATGTATGCACCAGCCAACGGCACGCTGAAGGATATCACGAGGATGAGGCCCAGTACGACGCGGTACGACCGGATCAACCACGCACTAATGGCCACGATTACCAGCCCGAGCAAGCCGAGAACCCACGGCGACGTGAGAATCGGAACACAGAGGTTCGACGTGTCGAACGTGCCGTCCGCATCCGGGTCGTCTTCTTCTTCGGGAACGTCATCGTCGGGACCGTCCATGGGTGGCGAATCGGCTCCTGTCGGCGATTGGTCAGCGTGGACGGCGGTCTCGAGCGTGCCCGCCGCGATAACGAGTGACGTCACACAGAGGACGACGATCACGACCAGTCCAACCGCTGACCGGTTCATGACGGTAGCTTAAACGGTACCGAAATAACAGTACCGGAATTCCGACACCTGTCAGGACACAATCATCCAGTATTTTTCATCCCTGCAGCGATTCCTTTCACCGTCAGGCGCAGCGTACGCTCCTCGACATCGGTCAGGTGGGTTCGACCGAGGAGATGCGTCTGGAGCAAGTTGAGCGGGTCGACGTAGGGATTTCGTCGCTCGAGGTTCTCCCCGAGCCAATCGCGGGTGTGGAGTTCCTCGCGCTCGCCGATAGTCTGCACCAGTTCGACGGCCCGCTCGTACTCGGCGGTGATCCGCGGGAAGTACGTTTCGCGGAGGTCGTCGGTCGCCAGGTCAGCGTACTGCTCGGCGATCTCGAGTTCGGTTCTCGAGAGCGACAGCGCTGCGTTGTCGAGGATCGTCCGGAAGAACGGCCACGTCTCGTACATTTCCTGAAGAATGTCGATCTCGCCGCCTGCGTCGAGATAGGCGTCGAGGCCGGTCGCAACGGCGTACCAGCCGGGGAGGATACACCGGGATTGCGTCCAGGAGAACACCCACGGGATCGCTCGCAGATCCTCGACCGTTCGCTCGCCGCTCCGGGACGCCGGTCGCGACCCGAGGTCGAGATTCTCGATCACCGTGATCGGCGTCGCCTGCTCGAAGTACTGGACGAACCCGTCGCTCTCGAGGAGATCGCGGTACTCCTGGCGGGCCGCGTCGGCCATGACGTCCATCGCCTCGATCCACTCGTCTTCGATGTACTCCTCTGGCTGTTCGATCGCCTGCTTGCGCGCCCTGAGCTGGGCGTTGAGCATCTGCTCGATGTTCCGCTCGGCGATACGAGGATTGCCGTACTTCTCGGCGATGGCCTCCCCCTGTTCGGTGAACTTGACCTGCCCTGTGACGGTGCTGCTGGGCAGCGCGAGCAGGGCCGCTCCCATCGGGCCACCACCTCGAGAGATCGATCCGCCACGGCCGTGGAACAACCGCATCGTGACGTCGAAGTCGTCGCAGATCTGGGCCAGTCGCCGCTGGTTCTTGTACAACGACCAGTTCGCCGCCAGGAAGCCGTTCTCCTTGTTCGAGTCGGAGTACCCCAACATGATCTCCTGGGTGTGGCCGCGAGCCTCGAGCACCTGGGCGTAGGCCTCGTTCTCGAACAGCGTGCCCATGATCCGTCGCGCCCCAGAGAGGGCGTACTCGGTCTCGAGCAGCGGAACGATGTCGATCCCGCAGTGTTCGGGCAGGGAAACGATGCCCGCCTGGTCGGCGAGGAACAGTACCTCGAGGACGTGAGACGGCTCGTTCGTCATCGAAATACAGTAGGTGTCGATCGCTTCCACACCGTACTCGGCCTGCCAGCCAGCGAGGCTGTCGAACAGCGTGACGACGCGAGCCGAGTGATCCGAGAGGTCGTCGGTTCGCTCGAGGTCGACGATTGTTCCCTCCTGGAGGATGGCGTCGGTGAGCAACTCGACGCGCTCGTCCTCGTCGAGGGACGTGTAGTCGATCCCCTCTCGAGCGAGCGTTTCGACGATCGCGTCCGTGTGATTCTGTCGGTGGTCGCGAAGGTCGAGGCTGGCCAGCGAGAGGCCGAAGGTTGCCACCTGTCGACGCAACGGATCCACGTGGGCCTCCACGACCGTCTCCGCGCCGTTGTCACGGAGACTCGCTGCGATGACGTCCAGATCGTCCATCAGTTCGTCGGCCTCGTCGTAGCCGCCCGGACGAACGTCGCCGACCCGCTCGAGGCGCTCGCGCATGAGCTTGAGCTTCTGGCGGTAGGGCTCGCCAGGGTAGCGTTCCTCGGCAGTCCGGGCGACGCCAGACAACCGCTCGCGGTCGGCCTCGAGGGAGGCGTCGAACGAACCGCCGGCCGTGATTCGGCTCCCGTCCTGGCTCAAGACCCCAGACAGTCGCTTGAGCTGGTCGCGGTACCGGTCGATGACGACCGCCCGCTGGCGCTCGAGCGTGTTGGCCGTCACCTCGGGGGTCACGTACGGGTTCCCGTCGCGGTCGCTGCCGGCCCACGAGCGAAATTCGAACAGTTTGGGAACCTCCGGCGCTCGCTCGAGTTCGTTCTCCAGCGCGTCCGCGAGTTCGTCGTACACCTCGCCGACGACGTCGAAGAGGGTGTTCTCGAGGTACCACTGGACGTTCCTGGCTTCGTCTTCGGGCTCGGGTTGCCGTTTTCGCACCTGGGGCGTTTGCCAGAGGCTCGTCACCTCGGCGTCTACGTCCCGCCAGACCTGCTCGCGCTCTTTGTCCGTGAGTCGGCGCTCGTCGAGCGTCTCGAGGTGGGTCGCCACCGATCGGAGTTTCGCCTTAACCGTCTTTCGCCGCGCTTCGGTTGGATGGGCAGTAAACGTCGGTTCGATGAACACGTCCTCGAGAACTCGGTCGATCGTCTCGTCGTCGATCTCGGACAGTTCGGTTGCCGCGGCCTCGAGGCTGTCCTCGAGGGTACCCTCCTGTGAATCCTGTCGAATCGATCGGACTCGCTCGCGCTCTTCGGCAAGGTTGATGAGTTCGAAGTAGGTGGTGAATGCGCGGGCGACGGTTCGTTGCTGGTGTGGCGATAACCCCTCGAGTTCCGCAATAAGCGGCTCTCGTGACTCGATGTCGCCCGAGCGGTAGTCGATGGCTGCGGTTCGACACGATTCGACGGTCTCGAACGCCCGTCGAGAGGTCTGTTCCTCGAGGACGTCCCCGAGTAACGCCCCGAGCTCGCGGACGTCCTGACGGACTTCCCTGTTGTGCAGTTGCATACCACTACACAGTGTGGCCCGTTGCAAAAAGCTCTCCACCGTACGAATCTTTGCCACGTGTATCGTTTTTCGTGATGGTTGCGACGGGTGCAAAATCTTGAGGCAGCAGACTCGAGACGATGGACGAGACACCGGACGTCGTTCGACCAATTCACACGGTACATTGAACGGGAAAGCGGATTCTCTTGGGAATCTCACTGTTTCTTTATCATCCCAAAGGTGCTATGGAACGCAGTGGGAGCCGAAAAAGAGCGGTCGAAATTCGCGGCGACGTGTACCGTCTGTGGAGAGATATACGCTGTCGAGAGAAGTTCCTGTGGGCGAATTATCCCGATCGGTGCTCGGGATGGCTGTCAGTGTGGATCGACCGAGTTCGAGCCGATAACGAACGCAGGTAGCTCGGGTTCCGAAGCGGTTTCGGACTGATCTGTGCCACCGATTCGCAGATGAGACGATGAACTGGACTAAAATGAGTTACCCATTAGACGCGGACACGTCTTGCAGTTGGATGTGTGTCGACGTTCAGCGGCTACTATACCATACACCAAAGAGCAGGGCACACGGCAAGGTGGAACGGTTCAGCAACCCAGCAAAATGAACGACTGTTCTCAAGAGTCGTGCTGAAGAGAAAGCCCCGTCTGTGGCACGGGCTGATGAGTGATCACCGTGGAAGGTCTAACGCTCAGTACAGGGGGAAGCGCTGACATCTACGTATGAGGTGCGAATGTTCGAACGAGACAGCCACTATTACAGGGAAGAAGAGCTATCGTTTGTATCGTTCTTTCCGGACTTGTTCAAGGCGGTACCGAACGCCCCATACGACCCACACCAGAAGAATGCCCGTTCCGACGACGATCTCAACCCGTATGATGGATTCGTTTTGCACGTAACCGAGCCCGACGACAATCACCACCCACAGAAGTGAAACGAACAGAATTTGGTCGAGAGACCTTGGCCCGACAATATCCCTGAGCGCCATTACCGGAGTGTTACTTCCAGGGGCAATAAATTGTCCGGAATTAAAATTGTAAATTTCTGACAATACAACTGCTTCAATATAGGATACTTATTTGAGGTTGTTGAATCGATAGTATACATGGTGTATTTTTCGCATATCCTGATCCCGGTTGTGACGGAAGCGGATGCTCGAGCGACCTGTGCTGCCCTCGAGCCGTATCTCGACGAGATAGAGCGTGTGACTGCTGTCCACATCATCGAAAAAGCTGGAGGGGCGCCTGACAAAGCCCCACTCGAAAAGCGCAGAGAAGATGCGGCTGATTTCCTCGCGATAGTTGATTCGGAGCTGAGTCACGCTGTGGCTGTCGATACGAAGACCGTCTTTTCGACGGACATCGTTTCCGCGCTGTTTTCGGAGGCAACTGACGCTGGAGCCGACGCTATTGCGTTCCGCGCTCGAGGTGGCAGTCGAATTAAACGAATTCTCGCTGGCGATATTGCGACGAAGATAGTCACCGACCCATCTGTCCCCGTCGTTTCCTTACCGAATCCCGATCGATAAGCACGTGCAGCGAGCGGATGGTCACCCATTTCAGAGTGAAACAATCGAAATCGTCGTGCTGCACTATACCCCTGTATTCAGCAGGCCATTTTTGGAAGCGACGAAGCGTTGTAACAGGGTTGACAACCTATAAGGTGTGCCGCCGATTTCGAGCGGACGCCCGGTGATCCCCCAATCCGAGAACCCCCTCGAGCGCTTGCTTCAGAAGGTGAAGTATATTACTATGGAACTCATAGATTGCGTATGAGCAATCCAGAACCGATCACGGACGCCCTCGAGACGCTGCTCGAGGCACCGGCGACGGACGCCCTCGCGGCCGTCGACGCAGTCGAATCGTCACTCGATGCCCAGTCGAACCCGTCCAAGTCGCTCGAGAGCGCCTCGCCAACACCCGACGATGACGCCGCTACCGAGGAAACAGCTACTGACATCCTCGACTTGCTCGGCCGGCGACACGCGCTTGCGATCCTGCGAGCGACGACGACCGGTGGCGGCGCGAGTCGTTTTTCGGAACTCGAGGACGTGGTTTCCGCCTCCCCAAGTACGATTTCGGCTCGTCTCTCGGAGTTCGTCGAAGCGGGCCTGCTCGAGCGAGAGACCTTCGACGAGGTGCCCCCACGCGTCGAGTATCGACCGACGGAGGCGGCGACGTCGCTCGCCCCGCTGTTCGTCTACTTGCGCCTGTGGGAGGATCGATACGGGGCCGGACGTTCGGACTGACGAACACCTGTTTTTGAGCATACGCGAGCACACTCCATAGACGCTCGAGACCCTGGCTCGTACCGAATCGAGGCCACGGATCGATCAGCAACTGAGAGCAGCACCCGTCTCGAGTGCGAATCGACACAACAGTTACAGGCGCTCCCGGAATCTGAGTGGATGTGACGGGAGCGAACGCCGGTGCGGATGCGGGCCAAGACCCAGGCGAAAGCACAACCGCCGACAGCTACCGCGGCACGCCAACCCCATCGAAACTGACTGAGATCGCCCGCTACTTTCTCTTCATCGGCATCGTGGGCTTCGGCGGCCCGCTCGTGCACATCGCGATGATGGAAGACGACCTCGTCGGCGACGACAGCCGGGAGTGGACGTCCCACTCGGAGTTCATGGAGGGACTGGCCATCTGCAACATGCTACCCGGCCCCGCTTCCACCCAGCTAGGGATCTTCATGGGCTGGGCGTACGCCGGGAAACTCGGGGCCGTCGTCGCCGGCTTCTTCTTCATGGTGCCGACGTTCGTCCTCGTCGTGATCTTCTCGTACGTCTACTTCGCCTACCAGGCCCTTCCCGCCGTCGAGGCCGTTTTCTACGGCATCAACCCCGTGGTGATCGGCCTCATCGTCGGCGCCTGTTACTCCATGGCCCACAGCGCCTTCGCCGAAGGGCGGGCTGATTACGAACTCGCGGTCGGCACGAGGACGTGGACGATCGATTACCTGCTCGTCGCCATCCTGGTCGTCGCGACGGCCGTCGTCGCGGCGTTCAACCCGAATCCGGTCGTGGCGTTCGTCCTCGCCGGGTTCGTCGCGGTCGCCGTCTACCGGTCGGGGTGGGTTCGGGAGAACGTTTCACGGGTGTCGATCGGAGTCGTCGTCGCGACCGCGGTCGGCGCACTGGTGGTCTTCCGCGAGCACCTGATTGCGGCGGTGACTCCGTCGATTCGTCGGGCGATCGAAGCGAGTCCCCTCTGGGGGTACCTGCTGACGCTGTGGGCTAACGAGTGGGTCAAACTGTTCGCGTTCATGGTCTACACGGGTTCGTTCATCTACGGCGGCGGCCTCGTGTTGATTCCGTTCATCGAACTCTACGTCGTTCGTGAGTTCGGATGGCTCACCGGCCAGGAGTTCGTCGACGGCATCGCCATCGGCCAGCTCTCGCCAGGCCCGGTCGTGATGACGACGGCGTTCGTCGGCTACGGATTCATCCTCGAGGCCTCCGGGGGCCTCGTCTGGCTGGCCGTGCTGGGGGCATTCGTGGCCGCCGTCGGGGCGTTCGGCCCGTCGTTCGTCTTCATCATGGGCTTTTTCCCGTACTTTGCACAGGTTCGGGAGAACGACGTCGTCCAGACGGCCCTCGTCGGCGTCAACGCGGCCGTCGTCGGGGCAATCCTCGGCGCGACCGTGACGCTGGCGCTCGAGGCCTTCGTCATCGAGGGCGTGGTCGATCCGATTCCGATCGCGCTGGCGATCGGTTCCTGTCTACTCTTCGTCCGGGGCCTTCACGCGGCGTGGATCATACTCGGGGGTGCGCTCGTGGGTGTTCCGCTGTATTTCCTGGATGTCCTCTCGATTCTCCCCCGCTGAGCTCCGAGAGACCGACACGCGTTTTACCCGTCGCTGAGTGTGTCAACCCATGACGGTCGACACGGTGCTGTTCGACTTCGACGACACGTTCTACCCCTACCAGCCCTGCAACGAAGCCGGGAAAGCCGCCGCTCGAGCGACGGCCCGCGAGCGCGGCTACGAGTTCGACGCCGAGGCCTTCGAAGCGTTCTATCAATCAGGTCGCCGAGACGTCAAACGCGACCTCGAGGGCTCCGCGGCGGGACACCACCGACTGCTGTACTTCAAGCGGGCGCTCGAGCGCCTCACCGGGTCGCCTCAGCCAGCGGACGCGCTCGCGCTCAGCGAGGCCTACTGGGAGGGGTATCTCGAGGAGATGACCCTCTTTTCGGGCGTCGAGGAGACGCTGGCGACGCTGCGCGAAGCAGGTATCACGATCGCCATCGTCACGAACCTGACGACGCGGATTCAGCTCCGAAAGATCGAGCACCTCGGTCTGGCCGACGACATCGACCTGTTGCTCACCTCGGAGGAAGTCGGCCAGGACAAGCCGGCGTCGGTCATGTTCACGCTGGCGCTCGCTCGCGTGGGCTGTCAGCCGGCGGACGCCCTGATGGTCGGCGACTCGGTGTCAGCGGACATCGTCGGTGCGAACGCGCTCGACATCGAAACCGTGCTGTTCAACGCCGGTGACGTCGACGAGGCGTCGCTGACCGGCTATCGAGAGCCCGATCATCAGATAGATACGTTCGCTGACCTAACGAGGCTGGTACGATGATCCTCGAGAGCCAGCGCCAGCAGGTCGTCGAGCGGGCGAGCGACCTCGCAACGCTCACGCCCGGACGGACGGGGAACCTGAGCGTTCGCCAGGACGATGCGTTCGCCATCACGCCGACAGGCGTCCCCTACGACGCCTTCGAGACGGTCGACGTCCCCGTGGTGGGGGTCGACGGCGAGCACCGCGACGGACGGATGAAACCCAGCAGCGAGGTGCCGATGCATAGCTCCATCTACCGACGCGAGGACGTCGGGGCGATCGTCCACACACACTCGCCGTGGTCGACGGCGCTGGCCGTCGCAAACCAGCCGTTGCCGCCGATCCACTACATGATCGTCGCCGTCGGCAAGCGGGTGCCGGTCGCCGAGTACGCGACGTACGGCACCGACGAACTCGCCGAAAACATCGTCACGGCGATGCACGAGGCCGAGTCGACCGCCGCGTTCATCGAAAATCACGGTCTCGTCGTCACCGCGGCCGACCTCGAGACGGCCCTCGAGAACACGCGCCACGTCGAGAGCCTCGCTCGGCTCTACCTCGAGACCCGGTCGGCCGGTCTCGAGCCCCAGACGCTAGCCGACGAGCAGCTAGACGCGGTGCTCGAGGCGTTCGAGTCGTACGGGCAGTAACGAGGCGTCAATCGACGCCACCGGAGTGTTCGCTCGAGTTACGCATCAGTTCGATCGCGGTCGGCTAGCAACTCCTCTGCAGTCACCAGCGCCTCCATCTCGACCCCCGCGGCCTCGACGTTCTCGCGACCGCCTTCCTGGCGATCGACGACGACCAGGGCTCGCTCGACAGTCGCGCCGGCGTCACGGAGGGCTTCGACGGCGTCGACCAGACTCGTCCCCGTCGTAACGATGTCCTCGACGACGACGACGTCCTCGCCGTCCTCGAGTCGCCCCTCGATCAGGTTCGCCGTCCCGTAGTCCTTGCGCTGTTTGCGCGCGATGACGTACGGTACGCCCGCTGCAACGCTCGTGGCCGCCGCGAGGGGGACGCCACCGAGGGCGACGCCGCCGAGTTTCGCGTCGGCCTCGAGGCGGTCAGCGAACGCGTCGGCGATCAACTCGAGACAACGCGGATCGGTCTCGAAGAGGTACTTGTCGACGTAGTAGTCGCTGGTGCCGCCGTGGGAGAGTTCGAACTCGCCGAAGCGAACGGCGTCGGCCGCCCGCAACGCGTCGATGAGGTTCTGGTTGGCCATTATCGGTGCTGGCGCGCTCGAGCGAGTTAAACGGTCTGAAACCGTCCAGGGGATCGCGGCTATCAGGGACTACTGACACCGGAGTGTATTGTGGTGATGTGCCTCTCGAACGCGTTCGGGTCTGAATCTGCGACCTCCTCACATTTCGTCGGCGGACTCCCTTCGACCGAACGTATTCGGAGCAACGTCGATGGGTGGGCCGTACAAACAACGATTCGCATGACGACACTCGACGTCCGTTCGATTCCACCGGTCGACCGACATCCAACGATTCACGACGCGTTCGCCGAACTCGAGGCTGGCGAGTCGTTGACGATTATCAACGATCACGAGCCAAAGCCGTTGTTCTACGAGTTCCAGGCCGAAGTACCGACGTTCGACGCCGATGGCTACACCGTCGACCAACCTGAACCGGGACGGTTCGTCGCGGAGTTTCCGAAGCAATCGGAGTAGCGACACGATACTGCTCGAATTCGAGTCACCGAGTTCGTTTCACAACTGTCCCTCGGTATCGAAGAGGTGATAGCCCCCTCCCTGCGTTCGGATACAAACTCTAACGCCTCCTGAGCACGCTCGATAACAGTGACGAACTGATACATCGTTCGCCACCACTATTTTATCCATATATTAATGGTGAAACATTAAACAGAAATCGTCGGCAACAAGGCGTAACAGCTAATGTCTCACCAATAGAACGTTACCTCGGTGGAATTGAATGGTACGTTATGGTAGGTGGTTGATATATGGATAATACCGAAAAAGAGTCGACGGCTCGAACGGGCTGTACGACGCCATCGCTAGATCTCGTTTTCGAACTGCTCGCAGACCGTCGACGACGGAAGGCCCTGTACTACCTCCACAATCTCCCAAATGGGGTGGCGACTGTCGAAGAGATCGCAGAGTACATCCTTACCCACGACTCGATCCTCTCAGAGTCCTCAGAGGGTCGTCATCAGCTGATGACGGCACTCCACCACATACACCTACCGAAACTCGAGGAAGCAGGTGTCATCGAACACGATCCTCGCAGCCAGACCGTTCGCTACTGGACACAACCCTCCCTTGAAGAGTGGCTCGAGCACGCCTATCACAAAGAGTGCGTCCAGTAGTTCGATCAGAGTTCCTGCAGTAGGTGGCTCAAAGTTCCTGCAGCAAGCAGAGGAGCAAACGCAGACAGTGATTAACCGCCGTCGCGTGGGCGATACTTTTCGAGCGACATAGCGCGACACACTGGTAATGCCTCAGAATTCAGGACAGCGTTCCGAGTGCCGGTTGATAATGATTCGTTGAACTGTCGAGACACGCACGCGCTACCGTCACGGCTTGCACGCCCCATGACTTCCAGGAATCGCTATGAGGTTACAGATACGGCCTGAACGCGTTGATAATAACCATCCCGGCAGCCACGACAACCGCTGCCATCGTCACCAGCGGGTTCAACAGGCCGAGTAGTGCGAACGGGATGACGATGACGTTGTAGCTCAGCGCCAGCCGCGTGTTCTGGCGCATCCGGCGTTCGGCCACGGTCGCCACTTCGAACGCCGTTTCGATCGCCTCGAGGTCGTCCTCCGCAATCGCCAGATCGGCGGCGTCCGAAGCCAGATCCGTCCCGCTCCCGAGCGAAATGCCGAGATCGGCTTCCGCCAGGGCCGGGGCATCGTTCGTCCCGTCCCCGATCATCGCGACGCTGGACTCCCGTCGCAGTTGCTCGATCGCGGCGACTTTCCCAGCAGGCGAAACGCCCGCAATCGTCTCGGCTACGTGGGGGTGCTCGTCGAAGGCCGCGGTCGCTTCGGCGTCGTCGCCGGTAACGACCAGTACCTCGAGACCTCGCTCGCCCAGACTCGTGATCGTCTCCTCCCAGTCCGTTCGTGGCTCGTCGCCGACGACTACGACGCCTTCGGCGACGCCATCCGTCCCGACGAGTATCGGAAGTTTGCCTGCCTCGCGGGCCGACCGTGCCCGTGCGTCGAGTTCCTCGCTCGTCGCCCAGCCGCGTTCGCCGAAGAGGGCGGGGTGGCCCACGAGTACGCGCGCGCCATCCACGACGCCTTCGACGCCGGTCGCGTGGTTCGTGAACTCGCTGACCTCCTGACCAACGTCCGTCGGTTGCGTTGGCGACGTCGGGGATCCCCCATCGGGTTCGAGCGACGATTTCTCGCCTTCGCCCTCGCTCTCGCGTTCGTCGTCTCCGAACGCTCGAACGATCGCCTCGCCCGCGGGATGGGCGGCTCGTCGCTCGAGGGCAGCAGCAGCGGAAAGGACGGCGGACGGGGCATCCGCGTCGACGACGGTCATCTCGCCGCGGGTCAGGGTACCCGTCTTGTCGAAGACGACGGTGTCGACGTCGGCGATGCGGCCGAACACGGTGGCGTCGAAGACGGCGATACCCCGCTCGAGCGCGGCCTCGATGGCGGTGGCAATCGAAAGGGGCGTCGCGACGCCGATCAGCCACGGCGAGGCGACGAAACTGACCGCGAGGGCTGCCAGCAGCGCGTCGTCGACGCCGCCCCCGAGGAGGAGGGTGGCGATGGCGACGAGGACGGTGAGCACCCCCATGCCGGCGAGGACGCGACCGGCACGGGCGTCGACCCGACGATGGATGCCGTGGGTCGCACTCTGGAGGTTCCACACCGTCTCTGTCAGCCGATCGATGCTGCTCGCCCCCTGCTCGTCGACCGAGATCACGGCCGCGCCCCCGGTGACGACCGATCCACCAATGAGGTCGTCACCCGCCGATTTCGTGATCGGTACGGACTCGCCGGTCATGATCGATTCGTCCACCGTGCAGGTTCCCTCCTCGAGCACGCCGTCGACCGGGATGCGTTCGCCCTGTTTGACGAGCACCGTCTCGCCGGGCTCGAGCGTGTGGACGGGAACCTCCGTCGTTGTTCCATCCGCCTCGTACCGGTGAGCCGTGTCGACTTGGGAAATCGTGAGCGCGGTGAGCGTGTCGAGGGCGCGTCGTTTGACCTGGGATTCGTACAGCAGTGCCCCCATTACCAGCGCGGCGATGACGATCACGAGGTCGAAGTAGACGTGCGTATGGCCGACCAGGGCGGCGACGGTACTGTAACAGAACGCGCTCACGATGGTTACCGCAGCGAGGAGGTCGACGGTTGGCCGACGCATCTTCAGGCTGATGTACGCCCCCCGGAGCAGCGGCTTTCCGGTGATGTAAAGGACGATGCCAGTCAGCACGAAGTAGACCCGTAAAAAGAGGACGCCACTGTCGGTGAACAGTTCCTCGAACGAGTGCAGCGGGCTGTTGGGGAGGAACGGAGCCAGATACGCCGGGTACAGCATGGTCACGTACGGCAACAGGAGGAACGAGCCGAACACGACGCCGAGGATGTAGCGAACGTCCATCATGTCGTCCGCCCGCCGCTTGCGAATCCCCGACATCTCTCGAGCGCGCCGCGTCTCGCCGGTGGCCGCCGCTGTTCCGGATCCCTCGGCGTCCTCCCGAAGGTATGCCGTGTAGCCGAGCGTACTCAGGGCGTCTTCGAGCGCCTCGTCGGTACACTGGGCGGGATCGTGCGTCACGCGAATCGACTCGGTCACGTGGCTCGCCTCGGCGTCGACGACACCAGGTTGGTCGTGGGCGACCGACTCGAGAAACGCTTCGCAGGTGATCGAACGCATGCCGTCGATCCGGAGGAAGGTTCGACGATACCCATTCGCCTCGTCTTCGGTCGTCGACTCGCCGTCGTCTTCTACCTCGCGGCCGTCGACGTCGTGTGATGGCGTCTCATCGGTATTGGAATCGGAAAAGGGCGAGCCATCGGAAACGGACGCTTGATCGGTCATCGTGCGTGGTGGGGCCGACGCTGGCTCCGTAATCGGGCCGACGGTGTCCCAGACGTTCCGACAACCAGTCGAACAAAAGCTCGCAGTGGTTCCCTCGAGTGTGAGGGTTAGATCGGTGCGGTCACGGCCACACACCGAACACCGTCCCGGGAGCGTCCGCTCGTGATCACGATCACGAGGGTCAGTCACCGGCGCTCACCCGCCGACTCGTGGCACCCGTTCGGTTCTCACCGGCTTTTTGGGATACCGGGGAGGAGTCCATTGGCGAGGGTACGGACGCCACGGCTTAAACGGATTCGAAACTGCGACGGGGTTCTGTTTCCGGAATCTGGGTTGGGGTTCTGCTTCCGGAATCTGGGTCGGGAATCTGCGACGGGGTTTTGCTTCCGAAATCGTGGCGAAACAAGCCCACCGGCCGATCCTCGTGAGAAGGCGAACAAGGCCGTTAAACCGCCTTTTTCAACCACACAAGGGATGTTTCTGGTGGCAATCGCGAACCGTGAGAGTCAAACCTGCCGGCCGACAGGATTGCACCAGATGGAAGACCGTGGGTTCGATCTCGAGGCGCGACTCAGCGACGAGGCCGGTGTACACGGAACGCACTCGCTGGCTCCGACCGATCGGATCGACGCCCGGAGTTATCGCGCCGAGCCACCGAACGGTGGGCTCCCGGTTCTCGAGGCCGACGAACACCTGATCTTCGGCTCACAGAACTACCTCGGGTTGACTGCCGACCAGCGCGTCCAGAACGCAGCCCGCCAGGCTGCCGCGACCGTCGGCACCGGTGCCGGCGGCAGTCGACTCACGACCGGCGATACGATCCTCCACCACGACCTCGAGCGACTGCTCGCCGAAACCCTCGGAACCGAACGGGCACTGACGTTCCCCTCGGGCTATGCGACGAACGTCGGGACGATTCGAGCGCTCGAACCGGACGTGGTGTTCGTCGACGCCTACACCCACGTCAGCAGTCTCGAGGGGTGTCAGTTGGCGGGAACCGAGGTCGTTCCCTACGATCACTGTGACCCCGACGACCTCCGGGCGGCCATCGACCGCTACAGCGGGGCCGAACGGGAGACGGTCACGAGTGACGGTGGCGAGGCAGTCGAGGAGTCATGGCTCGTCGTCACCGATTCGACGTTCATGCTCGACGGTGCGGTTGCGCCACTGAGTGCCATTTGCGACGTCGCCGAAACCGTTGGCGCCTGGGTGATGGTCGACGAAACCCACGCCACGGGGTTGTACGCCCGCGGCGGCGGCATCGTCCAGGCCGAAGGCGTCGCCGACCGCGTCCACGTCCAGATGGGGTCGCTCTCGAGTGCCCTCGCCAGCCAGGGTGGCTACATCGCCGGTGACACCGCCCTGATCGAGTGGGTGCTCAATCGCGCACCACCGTTCGTCGAATCGACGGGGTTGACGCCGATGGCTGCAGCGGCGGCGAGCGAAGCGCTCCACCTGTCGAAACACGGGAACCAGCGCGAACGGCTGTGGGAAAACGTCGGCCACCTCCGTGAAGGGCTCGCGGGGATGGGCTACGATGTCCTGGGCGACTCGCAAATCCTCGCGGTCGAGTGCGGAACCATTCAGCAGGCACACGAACTGACCGACGCACTCGCCGCCCGTGGCGTGATCGTTCAGCCGCCGATGACGCCCCTCCGAACCGATCTCTCTGATGACACCGTCCCCGCAGATACGACCGTCACGGTCTTGCCGTCGGCTGCGCACACCCGCGGGCAGGTACTGGCCAGCCTCGAGGCGTTTCAGGACGCGAGTGACGCCTGCGAACTGTTGTAGTCTGCGTCGGAGCCGTCACCGTGTACTCGTTCGACGGGCTGGTTCGCGGCTGGTATCGTACGCAGTAGACGAGCGGTGAATCCGATCAGAAGAAGTCCGAGAGTCCCGACTGCCCGTCATCATCGGTTTCCTCGGCCGACCCATCCTCGTCGGTGGCTTCGTCCGTGGAGTCGGCACTCGAGTCAGCAGATTCGTCCCCGTCAGCACTCGAAGTGGCGCCACTCGAGGGAGCGTCATCGAACGTGTCCTCGAGTGACGCAGTCTCGGTTGTCGTCGACTCGTCTTTTTCGCTCGAGTCGGTCTCGTCCGAATCGGGCGCATCGAAAAAAGCCGATCCCGAGTGTTCGACCGTCTCCTGGGCGCGGCGCTCGGCGGCGTCCGCGACGACCGACTCGACTTTGTTCGTGTCGGCCCCGCTTCCCGTAATGAACGACACTTCCTTTTCGTCGAGGTCGTAGGCAGCGGTCATCGCGACGGTGAGGTCGCGGTTGCGACAGAGGTGCGTCATCGCCGAAAGGAACGGGAGAATCTCCTGGCGGACGGTCGCGACGCTCGCACCTTCTCGGTCGGCGATGCGCTGGGCGATGGCATCCCGACGGTCGCGCTTCCCTCGCGTTCGGCCTAGTTTCGACCAGTAGCTCGGTGGCCCGTATCGCGTCCATCCCCCTTTGGGCTCTCGCCTCGAGGCGGCGACGCCGGCGGCGATGTTATCGGTCGCGTATCGCCAGAACGAGTAGTCCTGCGTCGCTCGGACCCGGCCAAGCCAGCGGTCGGCGTTGCTCATGAACTCGTAGGCGTCGGCGAGTTCGCCGCCCGAGTAGTCTTTCGGCACGTTGTCCTCGACCCAGTTGAGCAAGTCGTCGGGCGTCTCGTCGACGTCGTAGGCGGCCAAAAGCGCACCGTGGGCGTCTTTCTCCTTGATGAGGGCGTCCAGGAAGTCGAAGATCCCCTCGGTGGTGTCGCGCTCGCTGGTCACGACGTCGTCGACGGTCAGCCGAGACGCCCCGTCGGCGACCGCCTGCAGGTCGTTGACGGCCGAGCGCAGGTCGCCGCTGGTCGCCTCCGCGATCGTCCGGAGCGCATCTTCCTCGAACTCGATCCCCTCTCGTCGACAGATGTCCCGAAGCACCGGGACGATCGAGCGGGCCGAGACGTCGCGGAACTCGATCGTCTCACAGAACTTTCGCAGGGACTGGCTCATGTCGTAGAACTCGTTGGCGACGAGGACGATCGGCTGTCCGGCCGATTTCACCACTCTGGTTACCTCCCTCGAGCCCCCGTAGTCGGCGTTGCCGTGGAAGTTGTCGGCTTCGTCGAGGATGACGAGTCGACGGCCGCCGCTCCCGCCCGTGAGCGTGCCACTTTTCGAGGCTTCTCCGGCGACCCGTTTGATGACGTCGGCCTGGCGGTCGTCGCTGGCGTTGAGTTCCATCACCGGCCAGCCCATGTCGTTGGCCAGGGCGTGGGCTGCCGAGGTCTTCCCGATGCCGGGGCTGCCGTGGACGATGACTGCTTTCCGGTGGTCGTCCCACGTCTTCGCCCACTCCTCGAGTTGATCGCGGGCCTTGTTGTTTCCCCGTACCTCCGATAGCGTCGTCGGGCGGTACGTTTCGGTCCAGTCACTCATTGGGGGTTCGTTGGGGTGAGTCGCGTTTAGTGGTTGCGGAGTCCCTATGCGTCGTTCCAGTCCTCGCTGTTCTCGAGGGCCACGCTCGATCAGTTACTCGTCGGTTCCGCCTCGAGCCTGACGTTCGCGTGGAAGCGTCACGGTAACGATCGTACCGCGTGGCGTGTTGTCCTCGACGGTCAGGTCGCCGCCGATTTCCTCGAGCACGGTAGTCACCAGGTAGAGGCCAGTGCCCATGCCAGCTCCACGATCCAGACGCGTCCGGGGGTCGGTGAGCAACTCCTTCTGGACGTCCGAGATACCCACTCCGTCGTCAGCGATCGTGAGCATCGCTTCGGTGTCGGTCGCGTCGACGGTGACGATGATGGTGGGTCGTTCACGGTCGGTGTGAACGGCCGCGTTCATGAGGAGCTGACGGCAGACGGAGCCGAGAAGCGGCGAGCCAGTGACCGGAACGGAATCGGTACGTCCTCGCCGCTCGATGTCGAGTGTCCGATCGGTCTCCTCGCGAACGCGCTCGACCTCCGCCTCGAGTACCGCGGTCAGATCGACGGGGACGGTACCGGGTGCGCTCTCCCTCGAGAGGACGTCGATCAACTCCGCCGCCGTCTCCGTGAGTTCGAGGGCGTGTCGGGCGGCCTCGAGCAACGAATCGACGACGGCGTCACCGCCATCGTTCGTGTGTTCGTACAGCTGATCACCACGGCCGACGATCATGCTCACGTCGTCTCTGATGCCGGTCTGGACGAGGTGATTGAGCATTGCAAGCCGGTGATTACGATCGCGAAGTTTGCGTTTGCTCTCGGCCCGTTCGATCGCGTAGCGCAGTGTTCGAAGCAACAACTCGCCCGTGATGGTACCTTTGACCAGGTAATCCTGTGCACCGCGTCTGATCGCCCTGGCTCCGGTCTGGACGTCATTACGACCGGTCAGTACCACGACCGGGAGCGTTGGTGCGTGGGCGATCATCCGCTCAACCGTGTCGATCCCCCGGCTGTCGGGGAGGTTGAGATCGAGTAAAATGACGTCCGGCGGGTTTGCGGTGACGTGCTCGAGGCCGTCGGACAGTGTATGTGCGTGGCCGATCGTCTCGATCGCGACGTGCGTGTCCCCGTCGTGGGTACCGACGTTCGTTTGCTGTTCGACCAGCAGTCGCTGGACGAACTGGGCGTCGTCGTGGCTGTCTTCGACGATCAGCAGGTCGGCACCGGACGACGACTCCATGCAGAGACCAATACAGTGACCCCACTATTCGTTTTCGGTGTCGACCAGGGTCGAATATACTCGATTCGTCGCAGTACTTCCTCGGCAGGGCTGAATTCCTCGTCGTTTGTCCTGTTGTTGTTCGGTTGCGGAGTAGGGGTCGGTTTCCCTACCAACCCGTCCGAATAGTTATGAGAACGCGCTCGGAACGAAGAGTATGGTCGACCACCAACCAGACATCCCAGTGTCGTCACAGACGGCGCTCGAAGCGCTGTCGTTGTTGACCAAAAAGTGGCAACCGGTGGTCATCGTGACGCTCCATCACCACGAGCCGATGGGCTTCAACGCGCTGCTCGAGTCGATGCCAGGCGTCTCGGGGAAAGTACTCTCCGAAACCCTCGAGACGCTGGGTGAGAACGGACTCGTGAAGCGAACCGTCGTGAGCGAGTCACCGCTGCGTGTCGAGTACGAATTGACGACTGCCGGTGCCGAGATGGAACCGGTGTTCGATGCACTGGGTGCGTGGGGTGAACGCCACCTCGCGGCAACGTCGCCAACGGTCGTCGTAACCGATAGCGATCGGCGTCTTACCGAAATGTATCAGCAGTGGCTCGCGGATCACTTCACCGTCCGACGCGCACACACCAGTGATGAACTCGAGGCCGTACTCGACGGGAACACAGACGTGCTCATTTGTGACGAGGACGTGCCGGGGACGTCGATCAGTACGCTTCTCGAGTCCGTTCCAGCGACGTGTCGAACGATCGTGCTGGTCAGTGACCGACCAACGTTCGAGATCCTCGAGTACGACTGCGACGCCCTCTACAGAAAGCCGGTCGTCCGGGAGACGGTACTCGACGCGATTAACGAGCAGGTTCGTAGACAAGGAGAGTCCGCGCTCGCGCGCGAACGGGGCTCACTGCTCGCGAAACAGGCCTTGCTCGAGGACGCATACACCGGGGTTCGTCTCGACGAGGTCGACGCCTATACCGCTCTCTGTGAGCGGGTCGAGGCACTCGAAGCGAAGACCGCCGACTGAACGCGTGCGGTAACGTAATCGGACTCCGTTACGAACGTGCGATCTCAGCCCAACGCACTTACCCAAAGGTAACCACGGGGTTACGATCGTGTTAGCGAAAGATAATGTTGTGGGCGCACGGAGGACGTATTGGTCGAATCCAGCCGGAAATACGCCGGTTCTAGCGGCTCCACTCGAGGATGGATTGTCATGCTGACGCTACAGGAAGGGGGTACGTCCGATCACACCTGCAGCGAAATTCGTTCCTCGGGTCACTGGCGATTCGGCCACACAGTTGGTGTCCGACGTAAAACCAGGGATTGCGTGTGACGTGTTGGACGCCAGAACCCGGTGACAGGTGGAACGTGACCGTACCGATCGAACGTCGTTCGATGGTGGTGTGTCACTGTCGCTGACTCCGATTTTTAGATACCCGATAGCACTGATTCCTAACGTGTCAGCCAACCAGAAATCTGCGGCGAAAAAATGGTCACCTGTTGGCGCGCGCTACCGGCCAGTTCGTTATATTCCCAAAAAACACCCTGGGATAAATAGTGTCATGGTCTACCGTGTGGGGAACTGACATAGTACCATGCAGTCAGATATAAGGACAGGGGTGGCATTTTAGGTCGTTGGTGTCCTGCGATTTCCGGGATGTACACGGTTGTACACCAGTGTGTAAAAACTGCCAGCATCTGTCGCAGCGCCAGGTTTATATACACCATCGAACTTGAAGGCGGATACAATGTCGACACCACACGACACCGGCTCTGAGACCACTCAGGGCGGTCGAGTTCTTCCAGGGCACGTTAGATTCTACTGACGAAATCGCAACGACACGCGTTTTCGATACGACCCTGCGCGACGGTGAACAGTCCCCCGGTACATCGTTTACAGCCGACGACAAGCGCGAAATCGCTCGGATTCTGGACGAGATGGGCACCCACGTCATCGAGGCAGGGTTCCCCGTCAACTCCGACGCTGAGTTCGAGGCCGTTTCCGAAATTGCCGCCTCGACGGACACGACGACGTGCGGGCTGGCCCGCGTCGTCGACACAGACGTCGAAGCAGCGCTCGAGACCGGCGTCGAAATGGTACACGTCTTCGTCTCGACGAGTGACGTCCAGATCGAAGACTCGATGCACTCGAGCCGTGAGACCGTCGTCGAGCGCGCAATCGAGGCGGTCGAACGAGTCACCGAGGCCGGAGCAACCTGCATGTTCTCGCCGATGGACGCTACCCGAACCGACGAGGCGTTCCTGCTCGAGGTCATCGAGGCCGTCACCGAGGCGGGCACCGACTGGATCAACATCCCCGATACCTGTGGGGTCGCAACCCCGCGGCGATTCTACGACCTGATCGAGAACGTCCGAGCGCACACGGACGTCAGCATCGACGTCCACACCCACGACGACTTCGGGTTGGCCACGGCGAACGCGCTGGCAGGGATCGAAGCGGGTGCCGACCAGGCACAGGTTTCGGTCAACTCCATCGGCGAACGCGCCGGCAACGCCGCCTACGAGGAGTTCGTGATGGCCGTCGAATCGGTCTACCAGGCCGACACGGGCATCGATACCACGCGAATTACGGAACTCTCCCAGGTCGTCGCCGACCGAAGCGGCGTCCCGGTACCTTCGAACAAACCCGTCGTCGGCGCGAACGCCTTCTCCCACGAGAGCGGCATTCACGCCGCCGGCGTCATCGAGAACGCCGACACGTTCGAACCCGGCGTGATGACACCCGAGATGGTCGGCGCGCGCCGTCGACTCGTCCTGGGCAAACACACCGGTACTCACTCCGTTCGCGAACGGCTCGTCGAGACCGGCTTCGACCCAACCGAAACGGAGGTACGGGCGATCACCCGTCGCGTCAAAGACTACGGCGCCGAAAAACGGCGCGTCACGGTCTCCGACCTCGAGCGATTCGCCGAATCCGAGGGCGTCGCACGACTCCCCGAGCGGGACGTGGAGGAGGTGCGAGCGTAACGATGTCCGTTACGGTCGCTCCAGGCCGCCAGCACCGGCTGGTGTCTCGAATGGATGATGTATGCAACGTTTGCCACCCGGAGAAGGGTTATATGCAACCGGGTCACAACCAGTGTAGTAATGACGACCCGCGCCACGGATTCGGCTCGCTGTGCCGACAGCGGCGCGGTCGCTGCGCTCATTATTGTAGGGGCCGCCTAGCCCCTACAACCCCCTTTCCCGAACGCGAATTTGCATCCTTCCAAGCGACCAGCACGAGCAACCCCGCAGCGACCAGGGACACACCCTCGACGATGACACAGACACAGCCACCAACGGACACACGAACGCGAACGACCCGACACACAACGGGACGGAGGTATCGATATCCATGAGCGAACGAGCGCCCACGGTTCCACCGACGACGGAGACCACGTACGACGACACCGATGACGACGAAACGGCACCGACGACCACCGAAGCGGCAGCGACCGATTCGACCCCGGTAACGTCGGGTGCTGAAGCAGTCGTCCGCGCCCTCGAGAACGCTGGCGTCGAGTACGCATTCGGCGTCCAGGGCGGGGCGATCATGCCCGTCTACGACGCCCTCTACGACTCGGAAATCCGACACGTGACGATGGCCCACGAGCAGGGAGCGTCACACGCGGCGGACGCCTACGGGATCGTCTCGGGCGAACCCGGCGTCTGCCTGGCGACGTCCGGCCCGGGGGCGACGAACCTGGTTACGGGCATCGCCGACGCCAACATGGACTCCGATCCGATGATCGCCCTGACCGGACAGGTGCCGACAGCGATGGTCGGCAACGACGCGTTCCAGGAAACCGATACGACCGGGGTGACGGCACCGATCACGAAGGCGAACACGTTTTCGGCCGATTCGAACCAGGTCGGAACGGACGTCAGCGAGGCGTTCGCCCTTTCGAAAGCCGGTCGACCCGGCCCGACGCTCGTCGACCTCCCGAAAGACGTCACCCTCGAGGAAACCACGAGCGACGCCGAACCGCCAGAAGCGAAAACGCCGGATACCTACGAAGTTCCCGAGCGAGCCAACCCGGACGCGGTTCGTCGCGCCGCCAGGCGGATCGAACAGTCCTCGCGGCCGGTCATGCTCCTGGGCGGAGGCGTCATCAAAGGCGACGCGACCGAGGCCGTGCGCGCGTTCGCGCTCGAGCACGAGATCCCCGTCGTGACGACGATGCCCGGACTGGGCGCGTTCCCGGAGGATCACGACCTCGCGATGGAGATGGCCGGCATGCACGGCACCGGGTACGCCAACATGGCGATCACCCATTGCGACACGCTCATCGGCATCGGCACCCGCTTCGACGACCGGTTGACCGGCGGCATCGAGACCTTCGCCCCCGACGCGGAGCTGATCCACGTCGAC
Source organism: Natronosalvus vescus (assembly GCF_023973145.1). Classification (NCBI taxonomy): domain Archaea; kingdom Methanobacteriati; phylum Methanobacteriota; class Halobacteria; order Halobacteriales; family Natrialbaceae; genus Natronosalvus; species Natronosalvus vescus. The sequence continues at coordinate 3,327,984 of NZ_CP099546.1, read as the reverse complement.
ATCGATCCGGCCGAGATCAGCAAGAACATCCACGCGGAGTACCCGCTCGTCGGCGATGCCGCGACGGTGACCGAACAGCTGGCGACCACGATGATCGAGTCGCCGAAGGCCACCAAGTGGCGCGCCCAGTGCCAGCAGTGGAAATCCACGTACTCGATGGCCTACGAGACGCCCGATGACGAGCCGCTGAAACCGCAGTTCGTCGTCGAAGCCCTCGACGAGGCCACGAGTGATCGGGCCGTCGTCACCACTGGCGTCGGCCAGCACCAGATGTGGGCCTGCCAGTACTGGACGTTCACCGAACCCAGAACCTGGGTCTCGAGTCACGGTCTCGGGACGATGGGGTACGGACTGCCGGCCGCCATCGGCGCCCGTCTCGCTGCCGACGACGACCAGGAGGTCGTCTGTTTCGAGGGGGACGGCTCGTTCCTGATGACGATTCAGGAGCTGGCGGTCGCCGTGCGCGAGAATCTCGACATCACCGTCGCCGTGCTCAACAACGAGTACATCGGCATGGTTCGCCAGTGGCAGGACGCCTTCTACGACGGCCGCCACTCGGCCTCGGAGTACAACTGGTGTCCAGCGTTCGACACCCTGGCAGAGGCGTTCGGCGCGAAAGGGTTCCGAATCGACGACTACGACGAGGTCGCCGACACGATCCAGGCGGCCATCGCCTACGACGGCCCATCGGTGATCGACGTCCACATCGATCCGGGAGCGAACGTCTACCCGATGGTGCCAAGCGGGGGCGACAACGGCCAGTTCGCCCTGTCGGAGGAGCAACTATGACCGGCCTCGACGGCCCCGCGCCCGAGGAGCGTCCGAGGCCGGCGGGTAAGCGCAACGAACTCGGGATCCGTGTCGATCCGGAGGCAGAAGCCGCCAGGGAGCCGCGTCGAACGGTGATCTCGGCGCTGGTCAAACACGAACCGGGCGTCCTCTCCGAGGTCTCGGCCCTGTTCTCGAGGCGGCAGTTCAACATCGAGAGCCTCACCGTCGGCCCCACCGAGACCGACGATACCGCCCGCATTACGGTCGTCGTCGAGGAGCCGGATCCGGGAATCGAACAGCTCAAAAAGCAGCTCCGGAAGCTGCTGTCCGTCGTCGCCGTCAGCGAGCTCGAGCCCGACGCGATGCGCCGGGAGTTGGCGCTCGTGAAGGTGAACGCGACGCGGCCCGATCGGGTCGCCGCCGTCGTTGACATGTACGGCGGCAAGACCGTCGACGCCACTCCGGAGACGGCGACCGTCGAGGTCACCGGGTCGCGCCAGAAGATCGACGCCGCGATCGAGGCCTTCAGCCAGTTCGGTATTCGGGAGATTTCCCGAACCGGAACGACGGCGATGGCCCGCGGAACCGACGACACGGCAGCAGTCGGTGACCGAACCGACGGACGGGCACGGATGACAGCACAGACAGACGACTACGACACCGACCAGTACACGACAACGACACCAGCAGACGATGACTAACGACACAGCCACCACCGCAGACGACGCATTCACACAGAACATCTACTACAGCAACGACGCCGACGCCAGCTACATCGAGGACAAGACTGTGGCCGTCCTCGGCTACGGCAGCCAGGGTCACGCCCACGCACTCAACCTCACCGACAGTGGGGTCGACGTGGTCGTCGGCCTCCGCGAGGATTCGTCCTCGTGGCCCCAGGCCGAATCCGACGGCCTGCGCGTGACGACCCCCGACGAAGCGACCGCCCAGGCGGACGTCGTCATGTTCCTCGTTCCCGACACCATCCAGCCGGCGGTCTTCGAAGCCGTCGAGGACGGCCTCGAGGAGGGGAACACCGTCATGTTCGCTCACGGATTCAACATCCACTACAACCAGATCCAGCCCCCCGAGTACGTCGACGTAACGATGGCCGCCCCGAAAGGGCCGGGCCACATCGTCCGTCGCGACTACGAAAACGGCGGCGGCACCCCGGCGCTGATCGCCGTCGACCAGGATTCCACCGGCGAGGCCAAACAGGAGGCACTCGCCTACGCACAGGCGATCGGCGGCACCCGCGCGGGCGTCGTCGAGACGACCTTCCGCGAGGAGGTCGAATCCGACCTCTTCGGCGAGCAGGCCGTCCTCTGTGGCGGCGTGACCTCGCTCGTCAAACACGGCTTCGAGACGCTCGTGGACAACGGGTACGCCCCCGAGATGGCCTACTTTGAGTGCCTGAACGAACTCAAACTCATCGTCGACCTGATGTACGAGGACGGGATCGGCGGGATGTGGTACTCCGTGAGCGACACGGCCGAGTACGGCGGCCTCACCCGCGGCGACCGCATCGTCGACGAAACGGTGCGCGAGAACATGGAGGCGGTGCTCAAGGACGTCCAGAGCGGCGAGTTCGCCCGCGAGTGGATCAACGAGAACCAGGCAGGGCGACCGTCGTACACCCAGCTCAAACGCCACGACGAGGAACACGAAATCGAGGAGATCGGTGCCCCGCTGCGCGACCTGTTCGAGTGGGAGGACGAATCGAGCGACAACGAACCGGCGGAAGTTCCGGCAGACGACTAACGAAGAACAACGAGGAATAACGAGGAATTCACGATGACACGACAAACGAACTCGAACGAAACGACGAAAACCGAGCGACAGAACCGATCGAAAGCGCGAACGGCGATGGGCGAGATCAGCCACGCCAACCCCTACACGGGCGAGACCTCCGGCCAACTGTTCAACCGCGGCCCCATCGTGATCGCCGACGGCGGTGAGGCAAACTCCGTCGAGCCAGGCGAGCAGCCCGTGAAATCGGACGAGCCTGCGACGGGAACGATGAAAACGGTTAGCCACACGCCCCCACATAACGCCGACGACGCGAACGCGGTGTTCGAACGCGGTGGGAGCGAACGGGCCGAGCCAGACGCAGACGTAGACGAATGAGCGAAGGAACGCTCTACGACAAAGTCTGGGATCGACACACAGTCACCCGACTGCCGACCGGCCAGGATCAGCTGTTCGTCGGCCTCCACCTCATCCACGAGGTGACGAGCCCGCAAGCGTTCGGGATGCTCAGGGAGCGCGACCTCGAGGTCGCCTACCCCAACCTGACCCACGCGACGGTCGATCACATCGTGCCGACCTCGAGTAAGGAACGGCCCTACTCCGATACGGCAGCCGAGGAGATGATGGCTGAACTCGAGGAGAACGTTCGCGAATCGGGGATCGAGTTCTCCCATCCCGACTCTGGCGAGCAGGGCATCGTCCACGTCATCGGGCCGGAGCAGGGGCTGACCCAGCCCGGCACGACGATCGTCTGTGGGGACTCTCACACCTCGACGCACGGCGCGTTCGGCGCGCTGGCGTTCGGGATCGGTACGAGTCAGATTCGAGACGTGCTCGCGACGGGAACCGTCGCGATGGAGAAACAGAAGGTTCGCAAGATCGAGGTCACCGGCGAACTCGCTGATGGCGTCGAGGCGAAGGACGTCATCCTCGAGATCATCCGCCGACTCGGTACCGAGGGCGGCGTCGGCTACGTCTACGAGTACGCCGGCGAGGCCATCGAGAACCTCGACATGGAAGGGCGGATGTCGATCTGCAACATGTCGATCGAGGGCGGTGCTCGCGCGGGCTACGTCAACCCCGACGAGACCACCTACGAGTGGCTCGAGGGCCGCGACCGCGTCCCCGAAGGCGAGGCCTTCGAGGAGCGAAAGAAATACTGGGAGTCCATTCGATCGGACGAGGACGCCGAGTACGACGACGTCGTGACGATCGACGGGAGCGAGCTCGAGCCGGTCGTCACCTGGGGGACGACTCCCAGCCAGGGTGTCGGCGTCACCGAGCCGATTCCCGACCCCGAGGAGCTCCCCGCGGACAAAGTCGAAACGGCCCGTCGCGCCCAGGAACACATGCGCGTCGACCCCGGCGAGACGATGGAGGGCTACCCGATCGACGTCGCCTTCCTCGGCTCGTGTACGAACGCCCGACTTCCCGATCTCCGACGCGCCGCGAAAGTCGTCGAGGGTCGCGAGGTCGACCCGAACGTTCGAGCGATGGTCGTCCCCGGCAGCCAGCGGGTCAAGGCCGCCGCCGAGGCGGAAGGCCTCGATCGGATCTTCACCGATGCCGGGTTCGACTGGCGCGGTGCCGGCTGTTCGATGTGTCTCGGCATGAACGAGGATCAACTCGAGGGCGACGAAGCCTGTGCGAGTTCCTCGAACCGGAACTTCGTCGGCCGCCAGGGCAGCAAGGACGGTCGGACGGTGCTCATGAACGCCCGGATGGTCGCTGCAGCGGCGATCAACGGGGAAGTCACAGACGTACGGGCGATGAAGGAGGTGACGCTCAATGAGTGAGCACGAGACCGGAACGGACGACCTCGAGATTCCGAGCGTCGAATCGGTCTCCGGAAGCGGCGTCGCCATCCGCGGCAACGACATCGATACCGACCAGATCATCCCCGCTCGGTTCATGAAAGTCGTCACGTTCGACGGCCTGGGCGAGTTCGCGTTCTTCGATCAGCGATTCGATGATGACGATACCGAAAAGGATCATCCGTTGAACGAACAGGCCCATCGGGACGCCTCGGTAATGGTCGTCAACGCCAACTTCGGGTGTGGCTCCTCGCGCGAACACGCGCCGCAGGCGCTCATGCGCTGGGGAATCGACGCACTCGTGGGCGAGAGCTTCGCCGAGATTTTCGCAGGGAACTGCCTCGCGCTCGGTATCCCGACGCTCGAGGCCGATACCAAAACCGTCGAAGCACTCCAGGACTGGGTCGAAGATAATTCCGACGGCGAGATCGAGATCGACGTACCGGGCGAGACGGTTACCTACGGCGGGACGACCGTCGACGTTTCCGTCGACGACGCCCAGCGGAAGGCACTCGTCGAGGGCGTCTGGGACACGACGGCGCTGATGAAGGCCAACGCGGACGCCGTTCGAGAGACGGCCGAGCGCCTGCCGTACGTGGAGGACGGGAAACGGGTATGATCGGGATGCCCAGTACGAACTGGCGAACCAGCATGGTCGGCACGATCGACACGATCGAAGCCCGTGGAGGTAGCCGATGAGCGACTACGATATCGCCGTCATCCCCGGCGACGGCATCGGACAGGAAGTGACGCCGGCCGCAGTCGACGTGCTCGAGTCCCTCGATATCGATTTCGTGTTCCACGAGGCCGATGCCGGCGACGCCGTCCTGGCCGAGACCGGCCAGGCGTTGCCCCAGGAGACGTACGACCTCGCGGCCTCGAGCGACGCCACGCTCTTCGGTGCCGCGGGCGAGACGGCGGCGGACGTCATCCTCCCGCTTCGAACAGCCGTGGACTCGTTCGTCAACGTCCGACCCGCGAAGGCCTACCCGGGGATCGATGCGGTTCGCCCCGAGACGGATCTCGTCTTCCTGCGGGAGAATACCGAGGGCGTCTACGCAGGCCACGAGGATCGGCTGAGCGACGACCTCTCGACGCTCACCCGCGTCGTCACCGACTCGGCCTCGCGCCGACTCGCGGAATACGCCTGCGACTTTGTCGACGACCGCGGCCTCGAGGGCTTTACGGTCGTCCACAAGGCGAACGTGATGCGCGAGACCGACGGCCGATTCCGCGACGCCGTCGTCGACGTCGCCGACGACCACGGCCTCGAAACGAACGAGGTGTTGATGGACGCCTTCGCAACCCACGTCTGCCTTGACCCGACCCAGTTCGACGTGGTCGTCTGTCCGAATCTCGCCGGCGACGTCCTCTCCGATCTGGCGGCCGGCCTCGTCGGCGGCCTCGGGTTGCTCCCGAGCGCGAATGTCGGCCCCGAACGCGCGCTGTTCGAACCGGTTCACGGAACTGCCCCGGACATCGCCGGGGATGGCGTCGCGAACCCCGCCGCAGCCGTGCTCTCGGCGGCGATGCTGCTCGAGTACCTCGGTCACGACGAGGAAGGTTCGGCGGTTCGAATGGCCGTCGAATCTGTCCTCGAATCCGGCCCACGGACGCCCGACCTGGGTGGCGACGCGTCGACGGCGGACGTGACCGGTGCGGTCATCGACCGACTGTAAGGTCTGCGCAGCAGCACGATACCGTTCTCCGACCACCTACCGCTCTTCGAGCTCGTAGCCAGCTGCTACGGCTTGCTCGAGCAGCTCATCGATCACGGACGCCTTCCGTGCGGTGTACGTGTTCCGATCGTCGGCATGGGTCGCCGCGAGGTGGCGTTTGTGTCGTTCGTAGCGCTTGGCGGCCACCGGATTGTCGCGCAAAAAGTCCCGGAGGACGACCTGTTCGCGGTGGCAGTCGCTTCCCACAGGTGTGATAGAGAGGTAGTGAGTGCGGTTGGACGCCGGCCCCTTCGCGAAAAACGCGCGATCCGGGACGTCGTCGTTCGGTCGACGTTCGTAGTCCATCGACTCGAGTTCGGGTTGCAAAACAGTGGTGGCCTCGATATCGTCGACCACCACGAGCAGATCCAGGATCGGCTTGGCGGAGAGGCCTGGAACCGCGGTCGAGCCGACGTGTTCGTATCCGCGTACCTGCTCGTCGACGTTCGCCTTCGCAAACCGAGACTCGAGCCGATCGAGTTCGGCCGCCGCAGCATCGGCCCACGCCGACTCGTGATCGACGATTGAGACGACGCCTGGCTTGAGGCCCAGTAATCGGTCTACTGTTTCGTCGTGATCGGTCATACAAACGGTGTCGAATCAGGCGATCTCGAGAGTGTCTCGATCCGCGCCGGCCAGTTCACAGAGGGCGTCGGCCTCGAGCAGGTGGAGTTCGCCGGGGATCACGAGCAGGTGCAGCGGGTCGCCGAACTCCTTGGTGGCGAGATCGGTCATCGTTCCCGCGGCGACGAGTGGATCGGGGCTGCCAGCCCGGGCGACGACGACGCCGACGAGATCCGGGTACTGCTCGGCGAGGAGATCCGCGGCGACATCGGCGGTCATGTACTCTTCCCGGTCGGCCTTGATGTCCAGGTAGACGACCGTGTGGAGGTTCGCCTCGCGGTTATCGTCGATAGTGTTCGTGACGCTCGCCGGGAGGCCGTCGGCCCCGTGAGCGTAGGGGAACGGCAGGGTGGTCGCCTTCCCGAAGCGGTAGTTCTGGAGGCCGGTGAGCGAACTGGTCGCCGTCTGGGCGGTGACGCCGTGGATCACACGCGTCTCGATCTCCCGTTCGTGAGCCCGCAGGCGCAGGTCGACGTGGGTCGTCGAGATCATGGTGTCTCCAGCGGTGAGAAAAGCGACGTCTTCGGTCTCGGCCGCCTCGAGTATGTCGTCGGGGTGCTGTTCGACCCCCGCTCGGTCGCGAACCTCGATGTCGGCGCCGTGGTTGGCCTCGAGATCTTCGACAGTGGTGCCGATCAGCTTGCTGGTGTAGAACTCGGCGTAGGCCCGGTCGGCCGCCCGGAGCGCCGCCTGGCCCTCGACGGTGATCGAGCGCTCGTTGTAGAGGCCAAGACCGATGAATGTGAGCATGGCCGTCCGTTACGGCGGTGGGTGGAATACGTTTTCGAGTTGTGTCGAGTGCGTGCGTCGATGGCTCCTCGAGGTGGTATCCGGGCTCGAAGGCGTTTGCGGGCCCGAGGGCGTTTACGGGTTCGAGATGGTATCCGGGCTCGAGTATGGTGGTCAGTTAACGTGACGGTGGTTCGATCCCTGCCCTCGTCATAGGCTGGTTGGCCGGTGACGAACCCCGTGCACAGACGAGCCGCGTATCGACAACTGAGTCGAGCACTGAAACGCACCGAATCACTAAGTGGTAACCGGGAAACTACAAATTCAGTTACCGCTATGGTCGAAGTAGACATCCACTTCCTCGCCGGAGTCGCCGTGACCGTCTTCCTCGCGCTCCTCTTTTTCGCCGTGATCGTCCTCTGGGACATCTCGCTGGCCCCCGGAGCGTCGGGGACAAAGTCGACAAACTCGAGGATACCCTCGACGACGATCTGTCAGATATGGGGTACTCGCTCGACAACCTCTCGAACGTCGGTGGTGGTGGTGGTGGGGGCACCCAGCTTCACCTGAGTAGCGGCACGATCAGTTCCGGTGCCGAACACGGGCCAGCCCAGCCACGACAGCACGCACAACAGCCTGCTGGTGCCGACGCCGTGAACGGACACCAGAATCCCCAGCACGAATCCGGTGAACAGGCCCACCCAACCGACACTGACAACGCTCCCCATGAGCCAGCCCACGACACCGCATCACGGGTCGACGACCAGTCCGTCGACAGTGACCGCGACGACGAAGACACTGCTGGCGTGACGGGTGACGACACAGCTGAGGACGGTGCTGTCGATGCAGACGAGGTCGGTGACACTGATCCAGAGACGGCCGACGACGGTGACGACACGCTCGAGGACGATACGCTCGAGGACGACCTCGCCGATTCAACACCCCACCCGATGGCCGAGCACAACCGCGGCCGGTTCATCACCCCCCCCCCCCGGATCGGACGCCCTGGTACGCCACCCACCTCGACCGTGATGCGATTTCAGAGGCATTGGAACCGACGATTGCCGGCGAACTCGAGAGCCCAGCAGTCGTCGATGACGCTGAACCTAACGCCGGGACAGACGGCGGAACCGTCCACGCTGAATCCGACGGGGAGCAAACACCCGGGGCCGGTGGGACAGACGAGGAACCGGAACCGGAACTGGATTCCGACCAATCGGACGCTGAAGAGTCGACGGTGTACGCGGCTCCACCGGCACACAGCAAATACTCTCCCGAACCAGTCGGCCCCGAGGAGGATGGGGCTCGAGCGGAAACCGATCGTGAATCGCGGACTGAAACCCCCGAGACTGACACGACCGGCGGCGACTCGAGCGACGGATCCGGGGAAGCACCCGGCAACACAACCGATTCCGAGACGTCGACCGGCGAGGTCGTCGACGCCGAAGCTGATCCCTCATTCGAGGAACTCTCGTACGCAGAAGGAGAGAGCCACACTGGCGACACCGGCGACACTATCGACGGTGTCGATATCGAGGTGAAGACCGGGGACAAAACCGGCCTGGAAGGAAGCGACGAAAGCGACGGAACCTTGGAAGACATTGACGAAGCGAACGACGACACCGTGGCCGAGGAATCGGCACACGACCCAGCGAGGGGCTGGGAGCGTTCGACGTCGAAGAGACGATCGACGAGGAACTCGATCCGACGATGTCGGTCGATGACGCTCTCGAGGGGCTGAACGACGAGACGCCGACGCTGTCGCTGAGTAGCCACCAGTTCGACGTCACCGCCGAGCAAGACGAGGACGACGCGGAGGTCGTGTTCTCGTTTGATCCGGCGGCCGTCTCGATCAGCGGCTCGACGAAGCGATTGCTCACCTATCAACTCCAGAGCTTCGCCGATCAGGAGTCGACCCCGGACGGGTCAGTTTCGATCGACGGGCAGCGAATTAGGATCGACATTCCCGACGCGGACGGGAACGCGATTCAGAGGTGGGGTCGTGGCGCGGTGAGCATTATCGATCGGACGTTGTATCTCTCCGACAACAGCTCGTAATCAGCTTTTCTTCGGTCGGTTTCGCTATCTATGGTGTTTTCACCGTTTTCGCCAACGGTGGCGTTTACTCCGAAATCGCCGTTTTCGTTATCCGGTTTCTCCCCGAGTCGTCCGCGTCGCACCGCTATCGGCTGGCCTCGAGACGAGAACGTGTCCGTCGAATCCCGTTTCCTGGAGCGCTGCCTCCGCAGCGGCCGTCGCCTCCTCGGTGTGGGACGCGTCGGTCACACCGTAGACGGCCGGCCCCCAGGACGATTGGCCCACGCCGGTGATGACTGGATTGCTCGAGAGGCTGTCGACGAGGGCACCCGCAGGCGGGCGAAACACGCCGCCCTGTACGTCGGCGTACCAGACACCGTTTTTCTGCCCGATCGCTGATATCGCCTCGCCGAAGGCCTCGAGTCGGCCCTCCGCTGCCGCCGGGAGGAGCCGACGAGTGAGGAGACCGGCGACCTCGTCGGCGATGGCTGGGTCGGCGCGGTCGACGACAGTTCGCATACTGGCGTCCTCGTCAGCGCCGCTTCGCCCGGGGTCAGCTTCAGGGACGACGACGAGAAACCGCCAGTCTCGAGGGAGTCGATGGTTGGCGACGAGTGGTGGAACCGTCCAGTCACCGTCGGCCGGCCGTTCGGTCGTGAACCGGCCCGTTGGATGGCCGGCATCGACGACGAAGCCGCCGGTCTCGAAGCTCGCGACGCCGACGCCACTGCGCCCGGCCCGGCCGAGGGCGGGCGCGTGTTCTCGCACAGCCGCCTCGAGGCCATAGGCCCGGGCGACCCCGGCGAGCACGGCGAGTGCGAGCTGGGTACCACTTCCCAGGCCCACGTGTCGTGGGAGCCGTTTCTCGAGGGTGAGTGCCACGCCTGGTACGTCGAGAATCTCGACGGCCCGTGTCGCATACTCGTGGGCCAGGGCGTCGTCGACATCGACTGTCTCCGCCGGTGTCGCCGTCACCATCACCCGCGGCTGCTCAAGGCCGACGCCAATCCCACCGTAGAGGCGCTCTCGAGCGAGCGAGAGGTTCTGGAACCCGATATGGAGGCGGGCCCCTGCGCTGACGGTCACGGCTGGCATAGCCGGTTCTACGGAGAGGGGTACAAAGGGCGTTGCGACGGTGGCAACGTCTTCGATCACCCCGACTTATCTCGGTGCGCTCGAGAGACCGCTACCGTGACGACGACGTTGACGACGTCCGTGATCGTGCCGGCGAAAGACGAGGGTGAACGGCTCGAGGGAACGCTGAATTCGCTGGCGAACCAGCGAACGGTGCCCAACGAGGTGATCGTCGTCGCCATTGGCGAGGAAACCGTGGCCGTTGCACGCGAGCATTCACGTGTGGACGTGGTGGTGCGTGAAGACGAGTTGAGTGGAGACGAGTTGAGTGGAGACGAGTTGTTTGGGGACGAGTTGTGTGAAGGCGAGGTCGTCCCAAACTCCAAGAGTGAGCCCCGCCGTCGTGATCCAGTTCCGCGAGCCGACGGTGGCGAGAATTCGAGTCCCACCCGTGGGCCGGGGTGGGCACGAAACAGCGGCGCGGAACGAGCGACCGGCGACGTCCTCTGCTTTACCGACGCAGACACTGTCGTCCCGCCGACCTGGGTCGGTGACCACAGCCGACACTACCGCCGTCCCGAGGTAGTGGGCGTCGGCGGCCCGCTCGATCCACTCGAGAGTGGGCTCCGCCATCGGGTCTGCTTTCGAATTCTGTCGGACTGGTGGTACCGGGTGAGTTGGCTCCTCGGCTTCGTCCAGCAACCGGGGTCGAACTGTAGCGTTCGACGGACGGCGTTCGAGCGCCATGGGGGGGTTCGACGAATCGCTGGCCTTCCTCGAGGATACCGACCTCTCGTTGCGACTTCGGGGGAATGGTGAAATCGTATTGGACACCGAATGCCGTGTCGAGACCTCCGTCCGTCGCCAGGAACGGGAGGGGTACGTGGGATTGTTCCTGACGTATGCGCGTGGCTATCTCGCGTACGTTTTTCCCGGGCGAACGCCGCCCGGGGGTTACTTTTGATCGTCGCCGCCGGTCAGTTCGTCCAGACGCTCGAAGTACCGTTCACGGGGAACCTGGTATAGCTCGCGGTAGTCGACGTCTCCTGTGACGAATCGCCGAGCCAGTTCGAGTGCAGACTCGACGGCCGCTTCGCGGGTCGGGAACCGGTTCGTCTCCCGGAGGTGAACCTCGGGCTCGAGGTAGAGCGTGACGTGCCAGTCGCGTTCGGCCTGGCGGTCGCCTGGATTGACACCCGGTCGGCGTGTCCGTCGCCCGTGGGTGAGGTAGATGGTCGGGAGACACGGTGCTGGGTAGTCGTCGGCGTTGAATACGTCGGGGCGGAACGCGAGAACGGCGCGGCCGTCGTCCTGGTCGCTCCAGACCACCCATCCCTCAGCAAGCGCCTCGAAGTCGCTCATCGATGGGAATTGTCGTGGTAGCTGTATAGGGGGTTCGCTTCCGGCTCGAGTAGCGCTGTTGCCAGGTTCGGCGGTTCGAGTAACGCGCGCGAGATTCGCACTGATTGCAAGACGGCAATACATTTGTAACGTGCCATGCTAACATACAATCGTTCGGGAACGATTTTGCCGGAAAAAGCTCCTGGTAAATACCTTTTAGGGATATGCTTAAGTACCTGTGATACACACTCATTAAACACTATCGGAATCCGATCGGCGGATCGATCCACTTCGCGCCCGTCCCCGGCGCACTGTCGATACATGTGGCGAACGGGTCACATCGTCGACGAGAGTGGTGATGGTTCACACATGACAGACCCTACGATTGCCGCCCGAACGACTTCGTTCGTTCGCCCGATACCAACGAGTGCACGGCACGGAAATCGTCGATCGCTCCTCCGCACGGCCGGGTTATGGGTTCTCGGTCGTGGATTGCCGACAAAGTACAGGTGGGACTCTGGCTGTGGGGCTCCCCTGAAACCTACGCTACCATGACTGGTGACATCAAGACGCTCGAGACGCTCAGTACCGATTACAAAGCATCGATGCCCGAAGACTTGCGGGAGACGCGATCGTTCGAGTGGTATCTGGAGGCGTGTTACGCGGATCCGACGATCACGCGAAACGCCCACCAGCGCGTCGCAGACATGTTCGACTTTTATGGCACCGCCTACGACGAGACCGAAGGCGTCGTCGAGTACCTACTCGCCTCCGAGGATCCACTCGGCGACGGCGAGAACACCTTCTACGGGACGGTCATCCACCAGTCCATCCACGAATTCGTCAACAAGGTCAAATCCGGTGCCCGGCGATTAGGGCCCGAACGCCGGATCAAACTGCTCCTCGGGCCGGTTGGCTCCGGCAAATCACACTTCGACAAACAGGTGCGAAAGTACTTCGAGGACTACACCCTCCGCGAGGAGGGGCGAATGTACACCTTCCAGTGGATCAACCTGGGTGACGTCATCCGTGATCAGGATCCAACTGACGATACGGTTCGTTCTCCGATGAGTCAGGATCCACTCGTCTTGCTCCCGCTCGAGCAACGCCAGCGCGTACTCGACGACCTGAACGAGCGACTCGATGCACCGTACACGATCCGGAACGAACAGAGCCTCGATCCCGAGAGCGAGTTCTACATGGATCGATTGCTCGCGCACTACGACGACGACCTCCAGCAAGTGCTCGAGAACCACGTCGAGATCGTTCGGCTGGTCGCCGACGAGAACAAACGCCAGTGTCTCGAGACGTTCGAACCCAAGGACAAGAAAAATCAGGACGAGACCGAGTTGACGGGCGACGTCAACTACTCGAAAATTGCGATTTACGGTGAGAGTGATCCACGGGCGTTTGACTATTCCGGCGCGTTCTGTAACGCGAACAGGGGTATTTTCAGCGGTGAAGAGCTCCTGAAGCTCCAGCGGGAGTTCCTCTACGACTTCCTGCACGCGACCCAGGAGATGACGATCAAGCCAAAGAACAACCCACGGATCGACATCGACCAGGTGATCGTCGGCCGGACTAACATGCCCGAGTACAAGGACAAGAAGGGCGACGAGAAGATGGAGGCGTTCAACGACCGGACGAAACGGATCGACTTCCCGTACGTTCTCGCCTACGAGCAAGAGGCACAAATCTACCAGAAAATGCTCACCAACGCGGACGTCCCCGACATCAACGTCGAACCTCACACCCTCGAGATGGCGGGGCTGTTCGCGGTGTTGACCCGCGTGGAAGAACCCGACGCCGAGACGGTCGACCTGCTCTCGAAGGCGAAAGCCTACAACGGCGAGATCGACGAGGGCGACGACATCGACATCAAAAAACTCCGCGAGGAGGCCGCAGGGAAGGCCGAGATCGGCGAGGGGATGGTCGGTGTCTCCCCCCGATTCATCGGCGACGAGATCGCCGAAGCCATCATGGACTCGAAACATCGGTCGCGGGGCTTCCTCTCGCCGCTGACGGTGTTCAACTTCTTCGAGGAGAACTTAGAGCACCACGGCTCGATCCCCGAGGAGAACTTCGAGCGCTACTACCGCTACCTCGAGACCGTTCGCGAGGAGTACCGCGAGCGCGCCATCGAGGACGTTCGCCACGCCCTCGCCTACGACGTCGACGAGATCCAGCGCCAGGGCGAGAAGTACATGGATCACGTCATGGCCTACATAGACGACGACACGATCGAGGACTCTCTGACCGGTCGCGAACAAGAGCCCGACGAGACGTTCCTGCGTTCGGTCGAGGAGAAACTCAACGTCCCCGAGGATCGAAAGAACGACTTCCGCCAGGAGGTCTCGAACTGGGTCTCTCGGCGCGCCCGGGAAGGGGACACGTTCAACCCGCAGGACAACGAGCGCCTGCGCCGCGCCCTCGAGCGGAAACTCTGGGAGGACAAGAAACACAACATCAACTTCTCGGCGCTCGTGAGCGCGAACGAGTACGACGACGACGAGCGCAGCGCCTGGATAGACGCGCTGATGGAACAGGGCTACTCCGAGGGCGGCGCGAAGGAAGTCCTCGAGTTCGCCGGTGCGGAGGTGGCAAAAGCCGAGATTGAGGACTAATATGCGCGGAACCGACTACGTGGACGCGGCTGACCGTCGCCTCGAGGACACCTACGAGGAGCCAATGAGCCTCGCGACGTACGTCGACCGCGTCTTCGAACGTCCGACGACGGCCTCTCACGCATCGAAGTACTTACTCGAGGCGATCGAGGCATCCGGAACTCGGACGGTCGTCGAAGAGGGCGAAGAGAAACAGCGCTACCGCTTCTTCGACGATCCGTTCAACGACGGCCAGCACGCGATACTGGGCAATACGGACGTGTTGAACGCGTTCGTCGACGACCTCCGTTCGATCGCGGCCGGTCGAGCCAAAGACGAGAAGATCATCTGGTTCGAGGGGCCAACCGCAACGGGGAAATCCGAACTCAAGCGGTGTCTGATAAACGGACTCCGCGAGTACTCGAAGACGCCCGGCGGTCGGCGTTACACCGTCGAATGGAACGTCAGTGCGACCGATCCCGGCGAGCGGGGGCTGAGCTACGGTGGGAACCCTACCTCCGATACCGACGATAACTGGTACGAGAGCCCCGTACACGTCCATCCGTTCGCGGTATTCCCGGAATCGGTTCGTACGGAGCTTCTCGAGGAACTAAACGGTCGACTCGACGATCACATCCCAATCAGCATCGACTCCACTCTCGATCCGTTCTCGCGAGAAGCGTACGCCTACCTCGAGGAACAGTACCGACGTCAGGGGACGGACGGGCTGTTTTCGGCGATCACCGACGACAGTCACCTTCGGGTGAAAAACTACGTCGTCGACGTCGGGTCGGGCATCGGCGTGCTCCACGCCGAAGACGACGGTCGGCCGAAGGAGCGACTGGTCGGTTCCTGGATGCACGGCATGCTCCAGGAACTCGACTCACGCGGGCGGAAGAACCCGCAGGCGTTCAGCTACGATGGCGTCCTTTCGCAGGGCAACGGTGTCCTCACGGTCGTCGAGGACGCTGCCCAGCACGCGGACTTGCTTCAGAAACTGCTCAACGTACCCGACGAGCGGGCCGTCAAACTCGACAAGGGAATCGTCATGGACATCGATACCCAGTTGCTCATCATTTCGAACCCCGACCTCGAGGCCCAGCTCAACCAGCACGCCGATCGCAACGGGATGGATCCGCTGAAGGCACTGAAACGTCGGCTGGACAAGCACGTGTTCGGCTATCTGACGAACCTGAGCCTCGAGACGCAGTTGATTCGCCGGGAGTTGACCGGCGAGACGACCGTCTGGGACGGCGACCACGAAGCCGTCGCCGACGAGATACGCGCACCAGTAACGGTGATGATCAAAGATGACGACGGCCGGCTTCGTGAGCGTGAGTTTGCGCCGCACGCGCTCGAGGCTGCGGCGATGTACGCCGTCGTGACGCGGTTGGACGAGGAGTCGACGCCGGCCGAACTCGACCTGATCGACAAGGCGTTACTGTACGATCAAGGGTACCTGCAGGAGGGCGACAACCGACGCGAGAAAGACGAGTTCGAGTTCGACGAACAGAGTCACGACGGCGAACACGGGATTCCAGTCACCTTTACCCGAGACACGCTGGCTGATCTCCTTCAGCACGAGCGTGACCGCCACCATCCCGAACTTCCGGTCGAAGACGTGGTCATGCCCCGCGACGTCCTGAACGCGATGGCGGAGGGGCTGTCGGAGGCACCGGTCTTTTCGACGGGCGAGCGATCGGAGTTCGAAAACCGGGTGGTTCCGGTGAAAAACTACGTCTACGACCAGCAGGAGGCCGACGTCATCGAGGCGATCATGCACGACCGCCGCGTCGACGAGGCGACCGTCGCCGAGTACGTCGAACACGTCTACGCCTGGGAAACCGGCGAAGCGCTGTACAACGACCGGGGCGAGGAGATCGATCCGGATCCGCTGAAGATGAAGCTCTTCGAGGTCGAACACCTCGGGCGGTTCTCCGAGGAAGCCTACGAGTCGAACCTGCCTCGAGAGAGCGTCAGACAGTTCCGTCAGGAGAAGGTCATCACCGCACTCAACCGCCACGCCTGGGAACAGCGCGACGAAGACTTCTCCGTCCAGGACGTCGACCTGGCCTCGATTCCGGTGATCAAGAACGTCCTGGAGACCCACGACTGGGACGACGTAAAGCGGACGTTCGACGACCTCGATCCACGCCAGTGGGACGATCCGCCGAGCGGTACCGAAACCGCGGCCGTCAAAGCGGCGACAGTCGAGTGTCTGATCGACGAATTCGACTACTCGCCCGCCTCCGCGGAACTGACCAGCCGACACGTCATGGGACAGGTGAGCTACCGATGGAACTAACGGAGGGAACGGATGGAATGGAGGGACGCTCATGGGACTGAGAGACGATCTCGAGCGATTCCGCGAAGTGGGAGAACAGCGCCGCGAGGATCTATCGGAGTTCATCCAGTACGGCGATTTGAGCGGCGGTAGCAACGACGACATCCGAATCCCCGTCAAGATCGTCTCACTTCCGGGTTTCGAGTACGACCAGCGCGATCAGGGCGGAGTCGGTCAAGGCGACGGCGGGACGCCGGACGTCGGCCAGCCGGTCGGCCAGCCACAGCCCCGGCCAGGTGACGGGGACGGCGAGGACGGTGAACCCGGCGAAGAGGGCGGCGACCACGAGTACTACGAGATGGATCCCGAGGAGTTCGCCCAGGAACTGGACGAAGAACTGGGCCTCGACCTCGAGCCCAAGGGTAAACGGGTGATCGAGGAAAAGGAAGGGCCGTACACGGATCTGACGCGATCCGGCCCGGACAGCACCCTCGATTTCGAACGGATGTTCAAGGAGGGACTCAAGCGAAAGCTCACGATGGACTTCGACGAGGAGTTCGTCCGCGAGGTCTGTGCCGTCGAGGGAATTACCCCACGTGAGGTGTTCGAGTGGGCGCGAGGTGAGAGCCTACCTGTGTCGATGGCATGGATCGAGGAGGCCCACGAGGAGATGGCCGACGAGCGGGGTAAGTGGTCGTCGATCGAGGAGGTAGAGGCGAACGTCGAGCGCGAGACGATCCACCAGCAGATCCGCCGGGATGGGATCAGGCACGTGCCGTTCCGACGCGAGGACGAGCGGTACCGCTACCCCGAGATCATCGAGGAGAAAGAGAAGAACGTCGTCGTCGTCAACATTCGCGACGTCTCCGGTTCGATGCGGGAGAAAAAGCGCGAACTCGTCGAGCGCACGTTCACCCCGCTGGACTGGTACCTGACGGGGAAATATGACAACGCCGAGTTCATCTACATCGCCCACGACGCCGAGGCGTGGGCGGTCGAACGCGAGGAGTTCTTCGGCATCCGAAGCGGCGGCGGCACTCGCATCTCCAGCGCCTACGAACTCGCCGCGGAACTGCTCGAGGAGTACCCCTGGAGAGACTGGAACCGCTACGTCTTCGCTGCCGGCGACTCCGAGAACTCGAGCAACGACACCGAGGAGAACGTGATCCCGCTGATGGAGTCGATTCCGGCGAACCTCCACGCCTACGTCGAAACGCAGCCCAGCGGGAACGCGATCAATGCGACCCACGCAGAGGAGCTCGAGCGTCACTTCGGTACCGACGGCGACGACGTCGCCGTTGCATACGTCAACTCAGCGGAAGATGTGACCGACGCGATCTACCGAATTCTCAGCACCGAGGCAGGTGAGTCCGATGCATAACGAACCCCAATACCGCGTTTCGAACGAACGAGGTGAGCACCGTGAGTAACGCAGACCGATTCCGCAAACAGGCGATTGCCACCAACCTCGAGGAGCCGGTTATCGAGGCTCGAAACCTCGCGACAAAACTGGGGCTCGAGCCCTACCCGGTCAAGTACTGGATCGTCGACTACGACGAGATGAACGAACTCATCGCCTACGGCGGGTTCCAGTCGCGGTACCCCCACTGGCGGTGGGGGATGCAGTACGACCGCCAGCGTAAACAGGGACAGTACGGCGGCGGCAAGGCCTTCGAGATCGTCAACAACGACAACCCGTCCCACGCGTTCCTCCAGGAGTCGAACACGATGGCCGACCAGAAGGCCGTCATCACCCACGTCGAGGCACACTCGGACTTCTTTGCCAACAACGACTGGTTCGGGCTATTTACCGGCGCGAGCGCCGACCAGGACGCGGTCAACGCCGCGGCGATGCTCGAGCGCCACGCCCGCGCTATCGGCGAGTACATGGCCGACCCGGAGATCGATCGGGCCGAGGTCGAAAAGTGGATCGACAACGCACTGGTACTCGAGGACACCATCGATCAACACGCTGTCTTCGAGCGGCGACTCGAACTCGAGAGGGGCGAGGACGGCCTCGACGACGACATCGCCGAGAAACTGGACGAACTCGGCCTCTCCGCGGAGGTCAAAGCCGAGGTGTTCGACGAGGAGTGGCTCGAACGGATGGAGGCCGACGACGGGATCTCCGAGTTCCCGGCCGAGCCACAGTCGGACGTGCTGGCGTTCGTCCGTGAGTACGGCAAGCAATTCGACCCAGAGACGGGAAAGGCCCGCGAGATGGATGAGTGGCAGCGCGACGTCCTCGATATGATGCGCGCGGAAGCCTACTACTTCGCGGCCCAGAAGATGACGAAGGTGATGAACGAGGGGTGGGCGGCTTACTGGGAGTCGACGATGATGAGCGACGAGGCGTTCGCGGGCACCAACGAGTTCCTCAACTACGCCGATCACATGGCGAAGGTGCTGGCCTCGCGGGGGCTGAATCCCTACAGCCTCGGCATGGCGCTGTGGGAGTACGTCGAGAACACCACGAACCGGCGTGAGGTTCTCGAGCACCTGCTTCGTGTCGAGGGAATCTCCTGGCGAAACCTCGACGACGTCGTCGATTTCGATGCCGTCATGAAGACGCTCGAGGCACCTGCTGCCCTGGCCTCGATCGGTTCCGAGACGCTGGACGCACTCGAATCGGTGCCGGAGACCTGGATCGACCGGGGATCGCTCGAAGCCGCCCAGGCGGGAGAGATCGACGTCGACCGCTACCCCTGGAAGGTGTTGACGTACGAGGGGCTGGCCCGCCGGCACTACTCACTGGTCAAACCCCAGAACCGTGGCTTCCTCGGTCGGGTCAGCCAGAACGATCTCGAGTCGATCGGCCGCTACCTGTTCGACGATGCCCGGTACGAGTCAGTCGAGGAGGCGCTCGAGGCCGTCTCCTATACCGCTGGCTGGGATCGAATGTACGACATCCGCGAGAGCCACAACGACGTCACGTTCCTCGATGAGTACCTCACCCAGGAGTTCATCACCGAGAACGACTACTTCACCTACGAGTACTCCAGGGCCACCGGCCAATACCACGTCTCGAGCATCGACGCCGAGGACGTCAAGAAGAAGCTGCTTTTGCAGTTCACCAACTTCGGCAAGCCCACGATTGCGGTGTACGACGGGAACTACGACAACGCGAACGAGCTCCTGTTGGGCCACCAGTACAACGGCGTGATGCTCGACGTCGAACAGGCGACAGCGACCCTCGAGCGCGTCTTCGAGTTGTGGGGGCGGCCGGTGAACCTGCTCACGATCGTCAAGGAGGTCGACGATCACGACATCGAAGTGGCCAAGCGACGAAACCGCGAACCGGAGCCGAGCGAAACGGGCAAACGGATTCGGTACGACGGCGAGCGGGTGACGGTCGAGGACGTTCCCTGGGAGGCCGTCGAACACCTGGCGGCAGACGACGTGGACTACGACACGAAGCCCGAGGAGTGGCTAGCGTGAGCGAGAGAGTTTTCTCGAGCGAGCGCCAGTCACAGAAGTTTCGAGACGAGCGAGCGCCAGTCACTGAAATGCTGAGACGCTAATTCAGGTGCGACAGTGGTTCGTCTGCGAACGAACCCACAGTAGTTCTCGGCTCGAGCGTACCCAGATCCTGTCAGGAGAGCCTCGATGCCAGATCGGCTTCGGTAATGATGCCGACGGTCTGGCCTGCTTCGGTGATCATGACAGCCTTGTAGTGATCGAGGAGGTTGCTGATCTCATCGAGCGTCGCGTCTTTGGACACCGTTGGAAAGCTCTCTGCCATGTGTTCGGCAACTGTCTCGTTCCGGTCGTCCTCATCGAGGTGCACGAGTTCACTCTGACTAATGGAGCCGACGGGGATGCCGTTTTGCAGGACGGCGAGCTGGGAGTACGCTTCCTCTTCCATCAGTTTCGCCGCTTCACTCACCGGGTCATCGGGGGTGACACTCACGACGTTCTCGTGCATGAGATCGTCCGCTCTGATGACGTCGCTTTCGGCTTCCTGGAGGGCGTTGACGATCCGGCGAAGCGTCGACAAACGTGGATCCACGTCCCCGCCTTCGATCCGGGCAATCAACGGCTGTGAGACGTCGGCCCGATTTGCCAGTTCACTCTGAGTTAACTCGAGTTCGTTCCGGCGTTGTCTGAGATCCGTCGGCGTCGGTAGCTCCATACGTGGGGATAACCACGGGTTATAGAAATGTGTTTGGGTCGAACCGATCGCCTGTGCGATTACTCGTCCTCGTCGTCGAGTTTGAACACGTCCACGACCGACAGTGGGACGTCTCGCAGGGCACCGCCGACTTCGCTCTTGGCGATTCGGGAGGCGTGTTCCTCCCCGTCGGCGTTGAAGACGTCCATTTCGAGGGCGAGCCCCACGAGTGCGGTGTCGGCGGCGATGAACGCCGAATCGAACGGTTCGCCACAGGCGGGACAGCCCGTTGCACCCACTTCGACTTCGACGTACTCCATGTTCTGCTGGTTGAGGCGCTTTCCGGCTTCGCTGACGGCGACGCCGATGGCGTCGTCGATCTGCTCAACGTCACGGACGAGCCACGCGGCTTCCATCCCGACGAGATAGTTTCCCATACTCGGTGGACGGTCTGGGGGGTTTCCTGCTTTGCGGTTTGGTCGCGTCCCCGAGCCACCCCCGTTCGACCACCCTCGAATCGACGGGAGGGCGATTCGGCTTCGGGTCACATGGTCACTATACGACGGGTCGCAACGGAGTGTGTACGGTGTGTACAGCCCGCACACTCGCCCGTATGGACGCGCACTGTTCCACTACGTTGGCTATAACTTATGGAAATTGAGCCCGTGAATTCCCGTCTGGATACGGGTCACTCGAGGCCGAACACTGGTGGAATTGTTCCTTTCACAACCTGACTTTAATCGCAAGCAGGCGTCGACTTCTAACGTTCCTGTTCAATCGTGATGATTCGTATCAGGCAAGAAGACTTATGTACACCCCTGGACTGAGCATCGATCGAACGCCGATGATATCCCGCGTGTACCACGCGTCCCTGTTCGCACTGTACCAACTGTGCATCGCAGTCGGCATCGTCATGATGCCGCTCGCGATCGCCGCTCACCGCGCAGGCATCTCCCTGCCCATCCACAGAGTCCTCGCTACCGTTGGAGAGGCCTACGAGAACGCTCAGTAGAACCCCAATCGATCGCACACTTTTCGTTATCTCACCGCTCGAGCGGCAGCTCTCGGTCTTCGTTCGAATAGCATCGAAATCGGTTCGGGGCCACTCGCTCACTCCTCGTCCCAACACTTGTCCACTCGAGCACGTACTATTCGACCAGCAAGTGCCTCAATCGACTCGGCGAAAGTGACCGCCGATGTTTTATACCCTGTCGGTCTAACAATCGGGTAATGCGAACGCCAACCCACGACTCCGACTTTGCTCGCACGGTCGACCAGCTGGCGAACGAGCCATCGCCGTACGAGCCAGAACTGGGCTCACTCCCACAGAACGGCTTCTCGCAGTCCGACCTCGACAACGTAAACAAGACCGGGACGACCACTATCGGCATCACGACCGCCGACGGTGTCGTCATCGCGACGGACATGCGCGCGAGTCTTGGAGGACGCTTCGTCTCAAACAAGAACGTCCAGAAGGTTGAGCAGATTCACCCCACGGGCGCGCTGACGATGGTCGGCAGCGTCGGTGGTGCCCAGTCGTTCATCAAGAGCCTCCGTGCGGAGGTCAACCTCTACGGCGCCCGTCGCGGCAACGGGATGAGCATCGACGCACTCGCGACCCTCGCGGGGAACTTCGCCCGCGGCGGCCCGTTCTTCGCCATCCACCCGATCCTGGGGGGCGTCGACGAGGAGGGGAGCCACGTCTACAGCATCGACCCCGCAGGCGGCGTCATGAAAGACGACTACACCGTCACCGGCTCCGGGATGCAACTGGCCTACGGCCACCTCGAGCAGTCCTACGAGGACGACCTCTCGAACGAGGAGGCGATGACCATCGCCGCCCGCGGCATCAAGTCCGCTGCCGAGCGCGACACCGGCTCCGGCAACGGCGTATTCCTCTGTGAAATTACCACCGAGGGCGTCGACATCCACGGGCACAACGACTTCGAAGAAGTTATCTAGACTCGAGGGGTTCCACTTTCGTTTTCACACGTACGTCCACCGAGAGCGGCCGCGCTGAGGATCGTTGACCCGTTTGATGGTCTTCAGTCTGCCGTATCGATCAAATGTCCTGCATCACCAAGACGGATTGGACATCATCGTACTCGCCGACGATGACGATGGTGTCGCCGGGTTCGATTGCGACCGTCTCCGCCTGGCCAACGGCGACGTCGGTGATCCGTTCGATCTGATCGCCGTTCCGGTGGATCTCCCAGGCGTCGAGGCGGCCCGCTGCCAGGAGCGTCACGGTGGCTTCGGTCGATCCGTCGTTGGTCATCAAATCGAACGTTGCACTCGGGGTCGTTCGGTGTTCTTCTGGCGGCTGGTCGAGGAAATTGAACGATCCAAGGGCGATCCAGCCAGTGAAAACGGCTCCCGAATCGGTCACCGTCGTCTGCGTATCGGTGTAGTGTGAGGTCGCTCCGAACTCGTCGAAGTAGTCCTGAATTTCGGTCTCATCTGGTCTCCCGTCATCGAACACGAGCGCGAACGAGAGGGAGACACGTTCTCCGTGGAACGCCCATGCTGCACCGACTGCTCTAGTCCCCTCGGGAAGTGACGACGGCGACTCCTCGAACCGCTCACAAAGATAGAGCGTGGTCTCGTTCGGGTCGAAGCCACCCACTTCGAGCATGTCGAACAGCGCACTGACGTCTCCGTACTCCCGGGTGAGTCGTGCTGCCGACCCAGTGGGCGTATCGAGTACGGCCTCGAGCGTCTCCCGCGGCGTGCTTCCCTCGGTGTCGTTTGCCGAAGTGACCGGGTTCACGATCGCGATGGCCGACTGGCTGACAGCGATCGCTGCGCCATCATCGATGCGTTCAGCTTGGTCGAGTACGACCCCGTCGTACAGAGTGATGGCCTCACGAGTCGTGGTTTCGTCGGCGCGTTCCTCGAGTGCGCTTCCGACTGTCGTCGGGTCGAACGTCCCCTCGAGAACGATGAGTTCCTCGATCTCGAGGAAGCCGGCGATTTCGTCGCGGTCGTATCCTGGGCCAACGTAGCGATCCATGTCGTCGGTGACCATCTCGCGGACGTCGTCGTCGAGCAGATCCGCACGGTTCCGGACGGCCTCGAGATCGAGTTCACGTAACGCCAGCGAGGCGCCGTCGTCGAAGACGTCGGCTGTCGGTGCCCACTCCTCAAGTAAAAGCGCAGGTGGCGCGGTGTCGGTGTCGACGTCCGACTGCTCATCCGTTGCTGATAGGTCGGCATCGTCGTCACCAAGGTTAGTGACGGTATCGTCACCCTCCGACTCCAGACCATCGAGACAGCCGGCAAGTGTCGAGAGACCAACGAACGGAAGGGTCTGAAGGAGTCGCCTGCGAGAGCGAGGATTCATGTCGTACGTATACAGTGTTTTTCAACGACAAATGCTCTGCGCAATCAGGAATAAAACCGCTGCTGGTTTCCGTTAGTTCGTGCGCTGAACCGGCTCCGCTTCGGATTCGAGACTGACCGACCGGCCGCCTTCGCTCGAGCGGTAGATGGCGTCGATCACCCGCTGTACCGTCAACGCTTCCTCGATGGTGTTCGTCGTCGGTTCGACGCCGGTTTCGATCGTCTCGAGGAAGCGACGATCCTGTTCGTAATGGCCCGTTACCGACGCGTCGCCGGTGAGTTCGGCGTCTGCGTAATGATCACAGCCGGCGGTGCTCGCGCCGATGATCCGGAGGTCGGAGTCGCCGATTTCGAACTGTGCGCCAGCCTCGGTTCCGCGGACGTGGAACTCCATACTCGATTCGCGGTTGGTCGCCCAGCCAGCCTCGAGCGAGATCGTCTGACCGCCCGCACAGCGGATCAGCGCGGTGACGGAGTCGTCGACTTCGTAGGTCTCGGCCTCGGCATTCCAGTTGCTACCAAAGCCATCCGGATCAGCGTAGTCCTCGTCGGTGCCGAAGGTGGTTCGAGCGACGCCCGACACTTCGATCACCTCGGGGAAGTCGAGTGTATAGAGGGCGAGGTCGATAGCGTGCACACCGATGTCGAGCAGTGCACCGCCGCCGGCGAGATCCGGGTTCGTGAACCAGGATCCCGGACCGGGGACACCGCGCCGTCGAACGTAGTTCGCTTCGACGTGGGTCAACTCGCCGAAGCGGCCATCGGCTTTGTACGCATCGAACATCGTTGACGACGCCGCATGCCGATTGTGGAAGCCGACCATACAGATCCCCTCGGCGTCTTCAGCGACTCTCGCAAGCCGTTCGGCGCTCTCGAGTGTGTGTGCAAGTGGCTTTTCGACGAGGACGTGGTGGCCGGCTTCGAGGGCGACGACAGAAATCGGTTCGTGAAACTTGTTTGGCGTCGTGACGACGACAGCGTCGACATCGGCGTCGGCGACGAGCGCTTCGTGGGAGTCGTACGTTTCAGCGTCGAACTCGAGCCCGAACTGTTCTCGCTTTTCAGGTACCAGATCGGCACCCGCGACGATTTCAGCACCCTCCTCGCGCATGTTCGAGGCGTGGAGTTGCCCCATCCCGCCCAGCCCGACGATACCGATGCCAATGTCCTGTTCGATCATACGGTAACCTCCGATTGCCTCGATACAGAGCGTCGAGAGAGTCGATCAATGCTCCATTTCGAGTGGGGTCGATCACGGGGCGGGCGGTTCATAGATGGAAAGGAGGTGGCTAGCAAAATAAGGGTTGTGTCCCGGTTCCTCTAGAGATTCGAACGTATTTTGCGTGAAAGATGATTATCTTTCTGTAAGCGGCCCATTTATTCTGACAAATATGAACTTGCGATCCTGCCAACCCCCGCCGGAACCGGCCCACCTATCACGCAGGGGACGCCAGAGTCAGCCAATGCCTACCGTAACCGTCTGGAACGAGTTCCGACACGAGCAAGACGACGATGAGGTCGCAGCCGTCTACCCAGACGGCATCCACGCGACGATCGCTGACTTTCTCGAGGATGACTATGAGGTACGGACGGCAACCCTCGACGAACCACAACACGGCCTCACCAGCGACGTCCTCGAGGAAACGGACGTCCTCTGCTGGTGGGCCCACCTAGCCCACGACGAGGTCGACGACGACATCGTCGACCGCATCCACGAGCGGGTACTCGAGGGGATGGGACTGATCGTCTTACACTCGGGGCATTACTCGAAGATATTCAAGCGACTGATGGGGACGACCTGTAGCCTCCAGTGGCGTGAGGACGATGGCCTCGAACGGTTGTGGGTAGTCGACCCCGGCCATCCCATCGCCGACGGGTTGGATGAGTACATCGAACTGCCCGAAACCGAAATGTACGGCGAACCGTTCGATATTCCGGAGCCCGATCGACTCGTCTTTACGAGCTGGTTCGAGGGCGGCGAAGTGTTCCGCAGCGGCTGTTGTTACCGTCGTGGCAGCGGTCGAATCTTTTACTTCCGACCCGGCCACGAGACGATTCCAATCTACGAGAACCCGGAGATCCAGCGGGTCATCCGCAACGCCATCGACTGGGCGATGCCGACCGAGGGCGCCCCACGGACGTTCGGGGAGCGCGCGTAAGGCATTGTGAGCAGGGGCAGAATGTGACACCACCGCTCGAGCCGAATTGTTTCGACCACTCGAGCACACCTCGTTCCGAGAACGGCGTGTTTTTTGTCCCCGCGTGAGTGGGTCAGCGTATGGATGTACACGTCGTCGGTGACGACCCTGTCCGCGCAGCGGTTGTCGCCGCTTTCGAAGACGTCGAGTCGGTCACCGTCGTCGATGCTGAACCGGCCGATCTCGAGGACGCCCGTTTTGGCGTCGTAAGCGACGTCGTCCGCGCCGTTCGCTTCGAAGAGGCGAATGTCGCGGCTCGGACGGGCAACACGCCATGGATCGCCGTCGAGATCGGAGGCGCCGGTGGTATGGCACTCGAGGAAGTCGACGCAGCGGTCACGGGCTTTTCGCCTCAGACCGGATGCTTCGAGTGCCTTCGCTCGCGCGTCGCCTCGACGAAGGACGACGAACCCGCCGAAACGCGGCCACGGGCGAACCGCAGCGCGGCCAGACTCGCCGGGGCGATTGCTGGTCGAGAGTGCATTCGGCTGTTCAGCGGCGAGGAGCCGACGATCCTCGGCCAGGTTCGCGAGGTGCCATACGCCAGACGAAACCTGCTTCCAGTTCCCGACTGCACCTGTGCCACGAGCGGACGGGATCGATCGATCGACCAGACTGCCGACGCCTCACTTTCGCTCGAGAACGCCGTCGAACGAGCCGAACTGACCATCGACGACCGCGTCGGGCTCATCGAGACCATCGGCGAACTCGAGTCCTTCCCGCTACCGTACTACCTCGCGACGACGGCCGATACCACGGCGTTCAGCGACGCGAGCGCGCCGACCCAGTCTGCCGGCTGTGCCATCGACTGGAACACGGCACTGATGAAAGCCGTCGGTGAGGGGCTCGAGCGGTACTGCGCCGGCACCTACCGAGACGCCGACTTCGTCCACGCCACCGAAGACGAACTGGAGAACGCCGTCCCACCCACCGACTTACCTCGTCGGGAGGGATCGCCGGCGTACGATCCGGCAGACGAGCACCGCTGGGTCGAGGGGAGGAACCTCGAGACGGGTGAGAAAGCGTTCCTTCCTGCCGCGGCCGTCCAGTTTCCACAACCGGGGGAGGCGCTGGTGCCGTCGATCACGACCGGTCTCGGTCTCGGCTCGTCGATGACCGACGCGCTCATCTCGGGACTCACCGAGGTCGTCGAACGGGACGGGACGATGCTCTCGTGGTACTCGACGTTCGAGCCACTCGGCCTCGAGGTCGACCACGAGGACTTTGTGGCCCTCCAAAAACGAGCCAGAAGTGAGGGGCTAGAGACGACGGCATTGCTGTGTACTCAGGACGTCGATGTCCCCGTCGTCGCCGTCGCCGTCCACCGCGACCTCGAGGTCGAGACAGCCGCATACGACGAGCTCTGGCCCCACTTCGCCATCGGCTCGGCGGCCGCCCTCGACGGCGACCGGGCGGCCGTCAGTGCACTCGAGGAAGCGCTCCAGAACTGGATGGAACTGCGAGGTATCGGCCCCGACGACGCAGACCAGGCCGGTGGCGCGATCGGTGAGTACGGCGCGTTCCCAGAGCGGGCTCGCTCACTGGTCGACGTCGAACCGACGGTTCCAGCCGACAGCGTCGGCCCGAATCCGACACCGACCGGTTCCACGGGACTCGAGAAATTGCTCGAGCGAGTCACCGAGAGTGGGTTGACCCCGTACGCGGCACGGCTGACGACACGCGACGTCGAACGGCTCGGCTTCGAGGCCGTGCGAGTCGTGGTACCGGAAGCGCAGCCGCTCTTTACGAGGGATCCGTACTTCGCCGAGCGGGCCGAAACGGTTCCCGAGGAACTCGGATTCGAGCCACGGCTCGAGCGGGAATTCCATCCGTATCCCTGAGTGTTCCTGACGGGACTATCGATAAAGTGGCCACGAAGGGACTCGATCAGGACTCGGTCGTGTTCGCTTCGTCTGCCTCCTCCTCGAGTTCGTCCTGTTCAGCTTCGGCCTGCGAAATGTCGTCGATGACCTCGAGTTCGAGGTCATCGTCGTGGATACGGATACTCACCAACTGGGTGTCAGCGGAAATTATATCGGTGGCGACGAAGTCCTCGCCCGGCCCGCCGTCCCGCCCGTCGTAGCCATAGCGGGTGACACGGAAGTGCTGGTCGCTTCGCTGGACGTTCTGGGGAGCGACGCGCTCGCCAGGGATCACGTTGAAGCTCTGGTCGTAGGTCTGTCTCCCCGTTCCCTGTTCGTGGGCCTCGACCACGATGTTGTATGGGAGCTCCGCCTCGCTGTAAATCTCTATGGGGGCGTTCGTCCGAAACTCGCCAGTAAAATGATCTCGTACCCCGCTCAGGCAGCCGGCGACGCTTGCGAGCGCGGCGACGCTGGCCGTTTGGAGGACGCTACGACGATTCACGCAAGAACGTAGGAAATGGAGTCTCCTAAGCGTACTGTTTCGGATACTCGAGTGTCACCAGCACCCACACTATTGCTCGAGGGTGACCTGCCGAAATCCGTTACTCGAACTTCTCGAACGGCTGCTCACAGCCCTGACAGTAGTGCATCGACCGGCACAACGAGGGCCCCCTCGGGTGTTCGCGTACGGTATTCGTCGAGCCACAGTACGGACACTCCGCACCGGTTTCGTCGCCGGTCGTCTGCACGCTGGGATCGGTCGTTCGTCGCATGTTAGACACTCAGTCCGAATTCGCGCAGGTCGGTTTTCCCCTGGTCGGTCACCATATCGAGCGACCACTCGGGGCTCCAGACGAGTTCGAGCTCGGCCGAGGCGACGCCGTCGGGCGAGGCCGCTGCTTCTCGTACTTCTTCGGTGAGCATCTTTCGGGCCGGACAGCCGGTGTAGGTGAGCGTCATGATGACGCGAACGTGGGCGTCGTTCTCCGCAGTAGCGCCTGCAGCCGTCTCCTCGTCGCTTGAGTCGGCCTCGAGTTCGACGCCGTAGATCAGCCCGAGGTCGACGATGGAGACGGGCATCTCCGGGTCTTCGACCGCGTAGAGGGCGTCCCAGACGGCGCGCTCGAGGCCTGTGGCGTCCTCTCCGGTCGCCGGGAGGCCGTCGACGTCGCCGCGTTCGACGTACTCGGTGTACGCACAGGGAGTCGCCCCGGCGTCGGCGTCGGGATTGAACGCGACGTCGACGTCGTGACGACCGTCTACGGCGGCCTTCGAGGGGTCAGTGGGTGTTGTGTCGTCGGTCATAGTGATGAAACCTTGGTGGTCGGATCGTCGTTACTCGTCGTCTGGATCTGCCATAATCCGATCCGCGCTCGTACGCCCGAGTTCGCGGTAGGTGTGGGTGAACTCGTCGTAGAGGTCGAACCACTCGTCGGTGTGGGTGCCGTCCCGTCCACGCACCTCGGGGAGGTCGTTCTCCGTCACCTCGTGGCTGTCAGACACCGGCGTCTCGATGCCGAGCGACTCGAGGAAGGGGACGACCGTCTCGAGCCACGTCTCGCCCAGTTCGTCGAGCGACCGGGTTCGGATGCCGTACTCGTCGATACGAGCTTCGAGTTCCGGGTTCACGGGTTCAAACAGCGTCAGCGCGTGCGGGAAGAGCCGGTCGACGGCCGCCTGGACGCGCTCGCGGCCGTCGTCGGTCGACGACAGTCGCTCGAGCCAGTTCGTGGCGTGCTCGCGGTGATACCGCTCCTCGCCCTGCACCTTGCCGACGCGGTCGACGATCCGGGGGTACGCGGAGTCCTCGAGCGCCTCGAGGCGCAGGTGTTCGGCCTCGTCGTACAGGTACGAGCGAACGATGGCGTCGGCCCAGTCACCCGATTCGAACGGGAGTTCGACCAGCGTCGAGTGTTTGAAGTCGGACGGGTCGCGCTCCCAGAGCAGATCGGCCTCCTCGTAGCCGAAGTCCTCGAGTAGGTCGTACCAGAGGCGGGCGTGGCCCAGTTCGTCCTGGGCGATGTTCGAGAGCGCGAGATCGGACTCGAGCGTCGGCGAGCGCACCTGCCACTCGGTGTAGCGTTCGGCGAGGACGAACTCGTCGTCCGCCAGTCGGTAGAGCAGGGCTTCGACGGCTTCGCGCTCGTCGGTCTCGAGGTCGTCGGGTCTCGACAGATGGTCGATAGCGCTCATTGGTTCCCACCCGCGGTGACCTGGTCTCGTTCACGGTCGGCGGTTTCCTGTTCGCGCTGGGACTCGGCAACCTCTTCGGCGAAGGACTCGTCGACGCGATTGTAGGTCATCGCCCATCGGTAGGACTTGTCGGTCGTCCCCCCGAAGTTCGTGTCCTCGGTGTCGACTTCTGCGACCTCCGGTTGTGGGACGACCCAAAGACTGTTGGTCGGTTTCCGCCGTCCGTGCTGGATTTCGGCGAACAGCTTCGCCATCTCGGCGTCTGGCGCGTGTACGTTACCACAGTGGGTGTGGTAGCCACCCGGTTTCTCCTGTCGAAAGACTTCCCAGATCATGTTCAATCAGCCGCCTGTGGGGCGGTTCCCATCGCCGCCTGTTCGTTCTCGTCGAGGACGCTGCGCACCCACTCGACGGCCTCCTGGGTGTCGTGGCGCTTCCCGATCTGTTCGTAGCTCCCGTCGTAGTCGTTTTTGGCGACGGTGAAGAACTCGTCCCAGTCGAGGTCGTCCTCGACGACTTTGTAGGTGCCGTCGTCGCGCTTCTCGATCCGCGGTTCGTCCGGAATCTCGAGTCCGTACTTCTTCGCCTTCGGGATGTATGCCGTCAGGAAGGCGTTTCGAAGCTCGTCATTGCTCATCATCTTGAGCCCGACCTCGCTCGAGAAGTCGTGGTGGGTGCTCTTGTCGTCGGTTGGGCCAAAGAACTGGATGATGCGTGGCCACCACACGTCGAAGGCCTCCTGAACCATCTCCTGTTCTTTCCGCGACCCAGTTGCGAGTTCACGCAGGATGTCCTCGCCGTGTTTGACGTGGAACCCCTCCTCGAAGCAGACCTTGTCCATGGCGTGGGCGTAGGGCTCCCAGCTCGAGCGCTTGAGCGTGGCCTGGCGAC
Source organism: Natronosalvus vescus (assembly GCF_023973145.1). NCBI lineage: Archaea > Methanobacteriati > Methanobacteriota > Halobacteria > Halobacteriales > Natrialbaceae > Natronosalvus > Natronosalvus vescus. Next base: position 3,296,640 of record NZ_CP099546.1, on the reverse strand, counting down.
GCATCGCCGCGCCGTCGACGAAGAAGCCGATCATCGGCGTCTCGGTCCACTTCTCCATCGGGTAGTGGAAGCAGTTGAGGAACTTCCCCTCGCCGTTGGCCAGTTCGTCGAGCATCTCGTCGCGGGTTTTGATTCCCAGGGATTCGGCCGCCCGGTACAGGAGTTGTCCGTGACCGATTTCGTCCTGTACCTTCGCGGAGAACGCGAGCTTTCGGTCGAGCGACGGTGCCTGTCGGATGAACGGCCGCTCCAGGTACGCGCCCATAATTTCCGAGTTCGCGTGGAACTGGATCATCCGGGTCGCCGCCTTCCGGTACTCCTCGGGGAGGTCGTCTTTCGGACTGAACGCCCGCGGCTCAGCCCGCTGTTTGACCGTCTCGAGATCCATGATCAATTATTCGGGATCGAGTGGCGTACCTGTTAGCCCGCCCATAGGCGGCATTTATATATCAAGCTGCCGTATTTTCGTGCGTGATCGAGGAGTGTCTCGTCGTCGAGTTCGCCGTCACCGGCGACCACTGTCCCCTGGCGGACGCCACGCGGGTGACCGGCCAACGTATCGACGCCCGCCCGCCACAGCGTCGGTCTGACGGTTACACGCTTTTGCGGTGTAGCGGGCCGGCAGAGGGCCGTCTCACCGAGACGCTCGACGACGACGACCGGCTCCGCTACCTGCACGCCTCTCGCTCCGATGGCCGAATCAACTACCGGTGTCTGTCCCGTCACCCCTGTATCGTCCACGCGCTGATCGACGCGGGTTTCCTCGTCGATTCGATCCAGTACGACGGCGGCGAGGAACGCTACACCGGGGCCGTCGTCGGCCACAACGTCCTCGAGGGTGTCCTCGAGGCCGCCGGCGAAACGGTTGGCGTGACCCTCGAGCGAATTTATCCGCTCGGCGACGAGGACGAGCGAGCGGTCGCTGGCCGATGGGATCTCACGCCCGCACAGGAAGCGGCCCTCCGGGTCGCCTACGAAATGGGGTACTTCCAGGTACCAAAAGCCGTTACCGCCAGCGAGGTCGGAGACGAGTTGGGAATCGGAAAATCGGCGTTCCTCGAACGACTGCGGCGGGGTCAGGCTGCGATGTTTGGGCAGATTTTTGGGTAGGTGAGACAGACGGTGGACTCTCTGGCTCCGATCACCTGGTCCTCACTGGAGACCGAACCAAAATAATTGGGCAAAGTTGGTTTGGGTACATTGTTCTATATTCGATACAAGATTGGTGTGGATACGTACAGACAACGTAGTGACCGAACCTACGACGTTCTTCTCGTCGAACCGGAACCGGATAGCATTGCTGGGCTCGTTAGATCGTTCGAAGCGACAACGCTTACGAACAACATCACGGTGGTTCACACCAGTAGCGAGGCCTTCGACTTTATCAATCAGCGAGGGAACTATTCGGAGACACCGCAACCGGATCTGGTGCTTCTCAACCTCGATTTGCCCGACGCGAGTGGAACCGAACTCCTCGCCGAACTCAAAGATCGCCCCGGCTGCAGACACATCCCTGTGCTTGTGCTCACGGAATCGGGCGAAACGTCGGATGTAAACCAGGCGTACGAGCGCTTTGCGAACGCCTACCTGCAAAAGCCGGAGACGGCTGACGAGTTCGATCAGCTTGCTCGAGCAATCGAGGAATTCTGGCTCAAACTCGCCCACCTCGCCCCAAAGCGAACGTGATATTCTCTCGATCTGAAGACGGTGAAACCCGAGTACTGGGCTAAAGTGCTACCCTCGTGGAACTCTGTCTGTGCTCCAACGTGGCGCTCTCCGATACGTGGAGCAGTGGGTCATTGCGATGGAACGCCGTTCAGCACTGCGCCTGGAGGCGACGTTCCGTGGCTACCTGTGTCACCGCCGTTCCGGCCCACTATATCGCCGAAAGACCCGTTCGAGAAGCGCCCGTTCGGCTCGTCGAAGCGTCACCGATGCGCTGCTTTCGGCGACCTCGAGTTCCTCGGCTACGTCCGCGAGCGAGGCCCGTCGGGGCACATCGTAATACCCACACTCGAACGCCGCCAGCGCGACCTCGAGTTGTCGATCGGTGAGGCTGTGAGCGAGGGCACCACCGCGTCGATCGAACCGGCCGACTTCCTCGACGTGGACGCCAATCTCGGGTGGCATGTCCTCGAGCAGTTGCTGTAAGTCGACTCCCTCACCGACGATCGTCAAACCCATCCTCGCCCGGTCGTCGAACCGCACTGGTGGCACGACGACCAGGTTCCGCTCGCTGAACGCCGCCCGCCAGCTCGCGTCTTCCGAGCGGGTCTCCTGGCAGACGTAGAGGTGGAAGGCACCGTCGTCGATAGGGGCAATCGTGTACGACCGGACGGAGTCGACGGCGTCGAGTGCCGGTCGATAGCGCTCGAGGTCGGCCTCGACGTAGAACAGTTCGTACTCGAGATCCCGCTCGTCGAGGATCGTCCAGGCGAGCAGTTCCTCGCACGCCACGACGTCCGTCTGCCGGATGAACAACTGCATCGGATGCAACATCCAGTCGGGTTGATCGAGCCAGACGTCGAGGTAGCGCATCGTCCTCTGACACGGCCGGCTCACATAAAAGTGGTCTAGGCTCTTCGACCAAATTTCGAAGGTGATACCGCACGTACACGTTCGTATGACCTCCCGACCCCAAAGCAACGTCGACGGCCCAGCGGGGGAGTCGACGAACAACTCGAGCGATCCACCGCACTCGAGTGGACAATCCGGTGGCGTGCCGCCAGGGCCCGATGGGCTACCGATCGTCGGAAATACCCACTCCATCATCCGGGAACCGTTCGCGTTTTTGGACGAATTACACGGCTACGGCGACGTCGTCCGCTATCGGATCCTCGGTAACACCGTCACCGCGCTGTTTCACCCCGATTACGTCCAGCGGGTACTCGTGGAGGAGCCCGAAACGTTCGAGCGGTACCTGTTCGCCGACCAGGGCTTCGACTTCGCCCCCGAGGGGATTCTGTTCACCCAGGGCGAGCAATGGCGGACGCAACGTCAGCTCATGCAACCCGCGTTCACCGTCGACCGCATTCGCTCCTATACCGACACGATGGCTCGATACGCCGAACAAACTGCCGACTCCTGGGAAACGGGCGACGAGATTGTGCTGAATCGGGCGTTCTCGAGGCTCACGCTCCGAATCCTCACGAACGCGCTGTTCGACCTCGACCTCGAACCCGGTGAGAGCGACGCTGTCACACGAGCTGCCCAGTTGATCAACGAGCAGAGCAACTCCCGAAGTGTCGCCGGGTTCCTGCCCGAGTGGGTGCCGACGCCGGGTAATCGACGCTATCACCGAACGCTCGAGGCGTACCGCGACCGGGTCGATACGCTGATCGAGGAGCGGCGAGCGGACGCCGCGGGAACCGAGGAACCCGGCGACGACCTCCTGTCAGTGCTCGTCCATCACGCCGAATCGAACGGGGGCGCTCTCACCGAACGCGAGATCCAGGACAACCTGATCACATTCACCTTCGCCGGCCACGAGACGACTTCGCTGGTGCTCACCTACGCGTTCTACCTGCTCACCCAGCACGACGACGTCCGACGGCGACTCGAGGCCGAACAACAGGCGGTTCTCGGCGGCGCGACGCCGACGTTCGAAGACGTCACTCGACTCGAGGTCACAGATCGCGTACTGCAGGAAACGATGCGGTTGTACCCACCGGCGTACATAATCTTCCGCAAGCCGACCCGCGACGTCACCATCGGCGGTTACGACGTGCCCGAAGGGACGGTACTCTCCCTGCCGCAGTACCGAATTCACCGCGACGAACGGTTTTACGACGAGCCGGAGGCGTTCCGTCCGGATCGCTGGCGCGAGGAGTGCGTGAACGACCGACCGGAGTACGCGTACTTCCCGTTCGGCGGCGGTGCTCGCCACTGTATCGGGATGCGCTTTGCGATGCTCGAGCTCAAAGTAGTGCTCACCACCCTCTTGCAGCGGTTCGACCTCGAACTGGTGAGCGACCCCGACCTGGCGCTCTCTCCCGGGGCGACCCTCCAGCCAGCCGATGACGTTCACGTGCGCTTGACTGAACGAACGTAGGTCGTCTGTTCGTTGCCGTCGAACGCAGGTCGTCTATTCGGCGACAGTACGCTTCCTTACCCCGTCTTGTACACGCCTCGAGCGTCCGCGATCAACGTATCGTCCTCACTGTACACCTCGACGTCAACGACGCCGACGTCGCCGCCACACCGGACGACGTCCGCCTCCGCGTAGAGGTCGCCCGTCCCAGCCGAGAGGTAATCGATCCGCATATCGATCGTCGGTACCGGCTGCTCGACTTCGGAGACGAGGGCCGCGCCACCGACGGTGTCCGCGAGCGTGAACGTCACGCCGCCGTGAGCCATCAGTCGGTCGGCGTTCCAGGAGAGATCCTCACGCATCTCGAGACGCCCCTCGGCGTGGCCGTCGGCGGCTTCGGTGACCTCGACACCCAGCAGGTCGGCGAACGGCATCTCCTCGAAGAATGACTCGATGTCCATACGTCAGGGTGATCCGGGAACACGCTTAAACGATGTGGATAGTCGACCAAAGTGGACTCGAGCGTCGATGGTGAGATACGCGGGAGTCGGTCAACGCTCGAGCAGCGAGAGCCTGCAATTTGAGCGACCCGAGTCGGATCCCCGTTGCCTCGTTGATTCCAGTACAATCGCGAACATCACCTCGAGCGGACAGTTCCAAGGAGGAAAACTTACGGTAACACAGTATTTTGGATTGGGTATGTCTACCCACGCACGCAACCGTGGCGGCGGTGGGCTCGTCGCCGCGATCAAAGTCGATCTGGCGCGGTTACACGGGGCGTGGATGGAACTCATCTTCCCCCGTCAACGCGGCCGTGGCCACTCCGTCATGGGCAAGTGGAAACCGGAGACGATCCCACAGAAACTCGGCTACCACCTCTGGAGCCTGTTCGGAGCCCTCGGCCTGCTCATCGTTTATCCGCTCACCGTCATCGGGCTCGCAACCCGCTTTTACGCCTCCAAACTCGACTCGACGCAAACCCGACTTGGTATCGTCGGCGTCACCGGTATCGCGCTGGTCGGCTGGGGGTTGCTCACGATCGTCTGGGGGGTCATGTCCTACATGGAGCAGGTCGATATCCCCGTCGACGCCGTCCTCGCCGTGGCCGCAGCGAGCGGGGTCGCCGTGGTTTCGACCGCCCTCGCCGCGACGTGCTCGAAGTTCGGCGGACGCGCGCTTTCGGTGATCCTCGCGTATCCGTTCGCGATGACCGCACTGTTCTTACCGCCAGTCGTCGCCGCCCTCGTTACGCCGTCGCTCGAGCCGTACGTGCTCGATCCGAGCTACGACCTCGCCGTCTGGCTGCTCGACACGGTGTTCGTCGTCGGCGACCTCAACCAGTACCTGCGTGACAACTACCAGCTCGAGGGTGCCGCGTACGCGGCGATGTGGATCGGCTTTTCGTTCCCGGTCGGCTGGTTCCTCGGGACGATGGTGTCGCTCGCGAACGTCGTCCGACCGTCTGGCGACGCCTGATACTGTCGGACAGTTCTAATCGAAGATCAGTCGCGCTACTGGCCGTCCCCGCGGGTGACGGCCGCGAATTCGCAATCGACTTCTCTCCGATTTCTGTCAAACAACACGAACGACGATCCCGCTTTTTCGTTTCCCGACACATCCGATACTCTTCGACACGTTCTCCCCGTCGCGTTCGCTCTGGCACTCGAGTTTGATCTGCCGAAAACGGTCGCCGCGTGCGTGCTGATCGTCGCCGCCGTCGGGGCGTTCGTGACGGTGCCGATGGCATGACGACTGACACCGTTCTGACGATGGCAATGCCCTCCACGACCATCTTCGGCGTCGTCTTACCCGTCATCAGCATCAATCACGGCGAGTACCTGGCGACCCGCTGAGTCGGTTGCCCGGCAAAACCACCTTCCAGCGACAACATTATGCGCCATGGTAGCGTTTCACTCCTCAATATTTAACAGGTTAGGCCGCGATTGCTCAATCGGTGTTTCCGAATGACTGATCACGAACTTCCACCACTTCCATACGATTACGACGCACTCGAGCCATCGATCTCCGAACAGGTCGTCACCTGGCACCACGACACGCACCATCAGGGCTACGTCAACGGCCTGAACGCGGCCGAAGAGACGCTCGCGGAAAACCGCGAGTCCGGCGACTTCGGTTCCACCGCCGGCGCGCTCGGCAACGTCACCCACAACGGCTGTGGTCACTACCTCCACACGCTGTTCTGGGAGAACATGTCACCAAACGGTGGCGGCGAGCCCGAGGGCGATCTCGCCGACCGCATCGAAGAGGACTTCGGCTCCTACGAAGGATGGAAAGGCGAGTTCGAAGCCGCCGCGAGTGCCGCCGGCGGCTGGGCGCTGCTCGTGTACGACCCGGTTGCAAAGCAACTGCGCAACGTCAAGGTCGACAAACACGACCAAGGCGCGCTGTGGGGATCCCACCCCATTCTGGCCTGTGACGTCTGGGAGCACTCCTACTACTACGACTACGGCCCAGACCGTGGCAGCTTCATCGATGGGTTCTTCGACGTCATCAACTGGGATTCCGTCGACGAGCAGTACCAGAAGTGTCTCGACCACTTCGAGTAAGCGACGAGTCGTTCACCTTCACATTTTTGTGGCGGCCGTGGCTCGAGCGGTCGCGCTGGCGCGCACCTCCGCTGTACCTGCACGAAATCCACACCGTTTAGCCAGGCGCCGTCGTACGTCAAGCCATGCCCGTCCCGAAGGATGAATTCGACCGGCTCCCACCGTGTGACTTCTACACACCAGACGAGCTCCTCGAGTCCGATCACATGTACACCGTCTACGAGATTGCCCGACTGCTCCAGGGACTCGACCCCGACGCGGAAATCGATCGGGAGACAGAGGACATCTTACTCGACTGGGCGATCCCCTGGATCATGACGAACGCGAACGACCTCGTCGTCGCGGAGCCGCGAACGGACGAGGAACCCGGATACTACGGTCTCAAGCCGTAGTGATTGCGACGCGCCAGATACTCACTCACAGCTACATCTGGCGAGCCATCCGACTCGCCAGTTCGACGTGGTCGTACGGCTGTGTGGTGACGCTCGGGCCGTGACCGGTGTGCAGCGCCGTGAGGTTCTCGTCGACCAATTTGAGGACGCGATCGATGCTCTCGAACAGGGCTCCTCGATCCCCTTCCGGGAGGTCGGTTCGACCGAACCCACCGTTCTGGAAGATTAAATCACCGGCAAACAGGATGTTCGGCTCGGCGGCGTACAGACAGAGGTGATCGTCTTTGTGCCCGGGTGTGTGCAGGGCAACGTACTCGTGATCACCGAGTCGAACTGTCGATTCGTCCGCGATCTGATGGTCGACGCCGTCGACGTCTGGATCGTAGCCCCACACGTCGACGTCGAACGCCTCCGTGACCGCAGCGAGATTCCCCACGTGGTCGGGATGGGTGTGAGTGAGGACGACGGCCTCGAGTGAGTCCGTCCGCTCCCGTATCCGGGAGACGACGTCGAAATTCGCGCCAGTATCGACGAGCACGGGTCGCTCGCCCGTTACCAGAAAGGCATTGCTCGTAAAGACCTGCTCTCCCGCAGCGAGGTTATGGATCATCGCTCGACGGTACGGCTCTTGGAGGTTTGTGCGTATCGACACACTGGTGAGTGTCCATAAGTCGTTCCGTAACCAGTTGTTTCGGCACTCGAGATCAGTGGGATTTGGCTCCCGTCCCATTCGAGAGTCATACCGCCAATCCGTTCCCCTGATGCGGATAGCACACCTCGAGACCACGACAGTGGCAACCGACCACCGACAGCGCTCGTCTAGAGTGTCTACGACCGACCACACGACACCGTTTACAACCCAAAGCTGGATTCACAAGGTCTTTTAGGAAGAGCACGTAGGAAGCACACGAATGAATAGGTCGGCTCTCGTCGGAGGTGTCCTCGTCGTCGCCCTCATGCTCCTCGTGGCTGGTATGGGCAGCCCGCTGCTCGCCACGGACGTTCGGGCCGCCGACGGCGATCGGTTCGGATCTTCCACTCCATTTGCGACCGAAACTACCGACGAGCAGACCACAGCGGCGTCCTATAGAAGCGGCATTTCCGCTACGTCGACCGGCAATTTCGACTCGACGACCTTTACGATCACCGTTCACGAAGACGGGTCTGCAACGTGGACGTTTCGCTACGAACGGGATTTTGTCGGTAATGATAGCGAGGAAGAAGAAGAAGCGTTCGAGGACGCCTTCGAAGACTTCGAATCCGAGGAAACTGAGCTCTACACGCGATTCATCGACCAAGCTGAAAGCCTGGTAAGCATCGGAACCGCCGAAACCGACCGCGAGATGGAAGCCACAAACTTCAACCGGTCTGCGGCCGTCGAACAACGCCTCAACAGAATTGGTGTCGTCGAAATGTCCTTCACCTGGACGAACTTCGCACAGGTCGAAGACGACGAAATTATCGTCGGTGACGTCTTCGATGGGGCTTTCAACATCGCGTCCGACCAGGATCTCGTCATCGAATCTGACTCGGGGCTAACCTTCAGCCAAATGCAACCCGACGGCGAATTCAACGGCGCCTCGCTCGAAGGGAGTTCCTCGATAACCTGGCAAGGTCCGTTCCAGTTCCTCGACGGCCAACCGCGTGTCGTCCTCGAGCGAGACGCTGCCAGTTCCAACGAAGCCGCCGGTTCGGTCATGGAGCGATTCACGGACGCCTCGAGTCTCTGGCTGGTTCTTGGAGCCGTGCTCCTCGTAGGTATCACACTGACCGCTATCGCCGTGGCGGCGAGACGATACGACCAGTCTGGGGCTGACGAGTCGGATACCGTTGACGAACAATCGGCCACGGCCGACGCGGCAGCGACCCCGACAGCCGATCCAATTCCAGACGACGAACTGCTGAGCGACGAGGATCGCGTGGTCTCGCTGATACGGGACAACGGTGGCCGCATGAAACAGGTCAACATCGTCGACGAGACGGGCTGGTCGAAATCCAAGGTGAGCATGCTGCTCTCGGAGATGGAATCCGACGGTACCATCAGCAAACTTCGAGTGGGGCGTGAAAACATCATCAGCCTCGAGGGCTTCGAACCCGAAGCGGCGAAGTCTCCCTACGAAGAGTAGGCAGGCCGAACCGTGCCACGGGGACGCAGTCCAGGTTCGAAACGGAACGCTTAAACAGTCCTCGCAGCAACCATAGAGTGTACGACACCGCTCCGTTGGTGTAGTCCGGCCAATCATATTGCCCTCTCACGGCAATGACCAGGGTTCGAATCCCTGACGGAGCATTTCATTCTTACGCAATCATATGATTTAGACCGTTAGCGTCCGGTAGTTAATCGCGCGACGCCAGGGAAATCACGAGTAGTACAGCGTCGGCCGTCGCTCACCACCGTATTTGTCCGGCAGATACGCCTCGAGGTCGTCACGATCGGCCTCACCGAGGAGGTGCTCGAGGACGTCCACGGCGGAAGCTCTGAGGAGCGGTTTGTTATCGTTGCCGCAGTTTTCGTCGAACGTACAGGCTGGACACCCGTTGGGCTGTCCGCACTGACACTGTGTGAGCTGCTCCCGGGCGCGTTCGGCGAGGGCTTCGAAGTTGTCGTAAATAGCGCGGGCGAATCCAAGTCCGCCGTCGACGCCGTCGTAAATAAACCAGCCCGAAGCCGTCTGTCCACCGACCTCCTGGGATCGCTGCTCGAGGGCGGCCATGGCGGCTTCGAAGGACTCACCGATCGAGTCGGCGATATCGTCGTATTCGGAATGGGCGTAGTGTGTGTCCATAATCAGCGTTGCTAACCCGCCCAGATCGTTCGTATCGACCCTGAGCTCGAGTGGTGCCGTCTGGATCGTCGCGTGTTCGGCGGCGTGCAATCCGGCGACGTATCCGAGATGGACAACCTGTGCCTGATCCGGATCCACACCGGTCTCGATGCCGTAGTCTTTGTATTTTCGGATGAGGGCCGCTTCAATTTCACCGGGAACCTCGAGCCAGCACAGCTGGGTATTCATCAGGATCGGCGGGGTGTCAGTCGGAATCATCTGTTGCTTTGGCTCGCTGTTGCCGATGTGCATCTCGTCGTAGGCGTGGTGATGGACTAACACCGTTCCGCGACCGAAGTGAAGGGTGAACCCGTTGATCTCTCTGGATCGCTCGGACGTAGCGTCCAGTACGTTGACCTTGTTTCGAGATTGGGTGTAGTACCCACAATCGACCGGCTCGAGTTCGATGACGGGCTGGGGTCGGTTGTCATCGACAGTGACCACTTCGAACTGCTGGCCGTGTTGCAGTCTGACAGCGCCCTCGTGATAATCGCGGTAGGCACGATTTCGGTTGACTGGTTCCAGGTCGAGGTCGTCGGGGATGCCCCAGCGCTCACAGTCCACGTCGTCGGCCAGTTTGAGCTGGTAGTCCGTGCCGGTGGTTCCATAGAGGTTGACACGGGTCTGTGGCCGCCCGGGGCCGCTGTAGTGGACGGCAGCGTCGAGGTAGCCGTCGACGAAACCGGCTTCACGCCACATTTTGACGGCCGCCCGCAGCCGATCCTCGTCGGCGAATGTATCGATATCCGCCTCGTCGAGCGCGATCTCGTCAGCGGCACACAACACGTGGGTGGCGAAGACGGCATTGTTCGAGGTATCGACGACGGCGTCTTCGACGTCAGTTTCGAGCAAGTACTCCGGATTGTTCAGAACGTACTGATCGAGGGTGCGATGATCTCCGACCATGACGGCGAGGCTGCGGCTGGCTCCGCGCCCTGCACGGCCGATACGTTGCCAGAACGCCTGTCGCTGGCCTGGATACCCCATCAACACGGTCGCATCGAGGCTTCCGATATCGATGCCGAGCTCGAGCGCGGAGGTCGTTGCCAGGCCGGTGAGTACCCCGGTTTTGAACTGCTGTTCTCGAGAGTGGCGTGTACGGCGTCCGAGCCCCGCGTTGTACGCCGCATAGTCCGCGGGACTCGACCGACCGTACGCTCGAGAAGTGGAGCGCCGATGGTCAGTCGCTCGTTGAACACTGAGTTCGGTGAGTTTGCGGCTTGGACAGAACAGCAACGTCCGAACGTCAGATGCGGTGAGGTGATCGAAGATTTTCGGGGCCTCGACACTTGCGGACACGCGTTCGGTGATGAACTCCTCGTCAGGATCTGCCAACACCTCATCTTGCCCTTCGTCCGTCTCGTCCTCGAGTTCGGGTGATAGCGGGAACTCGTCCGACGTGTCATCCTGCGTCGTCTCTCGCGGTGGTGGGTTCCAGAGGACGATATCACGCGGCCCGTGGGGTGAACCATCCTCGTCGACGACGGTTACGGGCGCGTTGATCAGTTCCTCGGAGTGCTCCCGTGGATTACCGATCGTTGCCGAGGTGAGAACGTACTGTGGATTGCCACCCCAGTAGTCGGTTACGCGCTGGATCCGACGTAGGATCCACGCGACGTGCATCCCTTCGACCCCGGTGTAGGTGTGCGATTCGTCGATAGCGACGAGATCGAGTGCGCTGTAAAACCGGCTCCACCTGTCGTGGTGTTCGAGATAGACGTTGAGTCCGGCAAAGTTGGTGAGGATGACGTCCGCCTGCTCGCGGATTGCACGGCGATCACCCGTCGTGTCGCCATCGTACATCCGGACGCGAACGTCGAGTCCGAGTTGGTCGTACAGGTCCTCGAGCGCTTCGTGCTGGTCTTTCGTCAGTGCTTTCATCGGATACACACACAGTACGGTCGATGCAGTGTTGCCGGTACTCGCACGAGACCCGTCGGCGTTGAGGACTCCGGCCTCGAGGAGATTTCGGGCGATCTGCAGGCCGTAAATATGCGTCTTTCCGCTGGACGTCGACGTCGTGACCGTGACGTTCTCGCCGTCCTCGAGTGCCTCCAGGGCGTCGGCCTGGTGGCTGAACAGGTCGTACGGATACGGGTCTGCGAGTGTGGAATCCAACACATCGCTCGCTGGGACGGTGTCAGCCGGTTTCGCGGGGAGTTCGATGCGGTCGATGTACTCCGATTCCGGAGTGAGGGTGGTGCGAGGGAACGTTTCGATGAGGGCTGTTCCTGCGACGTCGCTCCGAGTACTCGCGTCGGTCGTGTGTTTATCGGTCATGGGTGGAAATCTGTGAGTCCGGCCTGTTGCCCGTCAGCGCCACCAGCCCCACTGTCAGTCATATCTCGTCGTGGCGCCTCTGTAATAGCCTTGTAGACGTACCAGAGCGCCCGGCAATCGTCTTCACAGTAGGTTCTGTGGCGCTCCCAGTCGGGTTCGGTCTCTGGATCGGCTGGATTTCGCATGAACGCCTGGTAGGCGGCGGCCGTCTGTGCGCCCGTCAACCCAGTTGCTGAAGCGTCGTAGCCGATGGCTCGAGCGACGTGATCGAGTTTGTTCGTTCGACCGGGGAGCAAGGCGTTCCCATCACGAACCGCCCACTTGTACAGGTCGTATTTCCAGAGGTCGTCCCACGCGTCGAGATACTCGGGGAGGAGCTGGGTGAGAAACTGCCGAATGTATCGGTAATCGAAGCGGTGCCCGTTCCAGGTCAGGATGGTTCGGTCACGGTGATTGGCGAGTAGCCAGATGACGAACGCTTCGAGCACTGGCTGTGGATCCTCGGGATGGTTTTTCTCGATGAACGTCTGGTGACTGTCCGTCGCCGGATCATACACGCCAATCTGCCAGATGATGGTTGGCGAGAGCCCATCGGTTTCGATATCGAGACAGAGCGGTGGGCGATCGTCGCGGGTTTTGACCGGCCTCTTATTCGTTAGCACGAGTGGCTCACTCGAGTCGATGACGTCGGCGTGGGCATGGATTTTCTCAGCGGTTGTCCGCCCAATTCCTGGGAGTTCGACGAGATCACTGACTGCGAGATCGAGGATATCCCGTGTCGTTTCACAGCCGTGCGTTCGCAACCGGTCTGCAGTCGCTTCGCCAACGCCGTACAACGCTTTGAGTCCGAACTGATCGGAATCGACGGCTTCCGCAGCGACGCTCCCATGGGTCGTACAGGTACACTGTGCGAACATCGAACCGTCTCGATCCGCTGCACCGAGCCCGGCAATCGGTACCCGTACTGATGAGTCAGCGTGTGTAAGCGACCACTCGTGGGCGTACGTTGCTGGCTGGCCGCCGACTAGGACAGTGACTGGTTCGGGGAGCATCGCGCTGATCGTCACCAGTTCCTGGGCGTTTGGAAGGGTCGTGGAGAGCGTCGTCGTGTCCCACTCGACGGCGAGTTCAGGAACGATCAGGAACGTCCCAGCGTCGCTGCCCGTCTGTCGTTCGCCCGTTGTGAGTTGTCTCGCAAGATCGGAGAGGACATCGCGGCTCTGTACGGCGAGAAAATCCATCGTTTCTGCCGGGGGGCGCTCGTCGGATGCTTCGTGAACACCTGCATCTGGGCTGGATCGATAGTGGTGGATACGGGTACCACCGGTGCCGAGTTGTGGATGGACGATGGGAAGATCCGGTGCCGCCTCTCGAGCGGTCGCGTACGCGATCGGATTGCGAGCCCCGGGAACCGCGACCAGATCCGGTGTGAAGTACCTGACTGCGTCTCGAACCGCATGTTGAGAGACACACTCGAGCGTCGCTTCCGGAAGGGCTAGCAACGCCACCGAGTGACCGACCGTCATTATCGTATAGTGATTCTCACCGACGGTGAATAAGGATGTCTTCACCGGAGTGAAACTGAAACTAGTGGCCAGAAATGGGTGGCCACGATTCGGTGTGAGCAAACACCCTATTCAGGGAGAAGTGATAACTACAACGCGACTGAACGAGCCCAGAGCCAGAGACGCGAACGCAGTTCGGAATCGGACGCTGAGAAGCGACGAATCGCGTTCCGGATCTACCGGCCGCGTACGTCCGTCCGATCGGGAAACGGGGACTCGAGCGCCGTCGGCCCGGCGACGTCGTGATTCTCGGCGAGTTCTTTCGCCGAAATGTCCCTGGGCCACCCGTAGTACCCTTCCTCGAGCGCCGACAGGAGGTAGGTCGTCTGCCTGGGCGAGAGATCCGCCCGGATCTCGTCGACGACGTCGTGGCTCACGGTGGTGTCGGGTTCGTAGTCGACGACGCGGCGGACGTCGACGTCGGCAACCGCCTCGAGATCGGCGATAGACCGACTGATCGCCGATCCATCCGCGAGCAACGTCCAGTGTTCCCGCTCGTCGGCGATTCGAATCTCTCCGACGGGCGTGAGCGAGGAGGCGACGATCGTCGCGTAGATCGACGCTTCGGCATCGTAGCGGATGTGAATCCGAAGATAGCCGTTCCCAGACTCGAGGACGTCGGTGGCCCTGACCGTCGGATACGCCATTGCACTGTCGCCTGCGCCCCGTAAATCGTGTTCGTCCGCACTGATGACGACCGTCGCGAGAATGTCGGTTCCATCCGGACAGATGTCGGTCACGACGAGTTCGACGTCGGGCCGGTCGCGCGTGAGCTCGAGCATCCAGCACCCATCGTGCCACAGAGTTAGGTCGATCCGCTTTTTCATGCCAGTCTCAGCCAGTGTTTGTTACTAACACACATTCTATTTATAATTACTGAAAGTGCGAATGAGTGACGTGCTGCCGGATGGACGGGGCGACGACCGTATCGGATACGGGCTGGACGAACTGACTGGTGGTTCGTCTAACCAGACCGATTCATCACAGTCGGGACACTGCAACAACTATGGCGACCGAGGAAGGTTCAGAGTCCGGTTGCTCCCCTTGATGAAGTGATGGACGACATTCGACGTGAACTCGTCCAGCGAGTGACAGCGGCAGACCGAACCGGGAATCGAGATATCTACGACGCGCTCGAAAACGAGTAACACGTTACGGTTTTTCAGTTAGTGCTCACGATCTTGATCACGTCCCCCTCCTCGAGTTCGTAGCTGTCACTGACCTCCCGCGAGGAACGGGCGTCGACCGCGTGGAGGTAACCGTCGCCGATGTCGGAGTGGACGGTGTAGGCCAGGTCGACGGGCGTCGAACCATCCGGCAGCAAGAAGGCGTCGGGCAGGACGTTCCCGCTGCCGTCAGACCACTTCGAGGCGTCCTGGACGGGGTAGGCTGTGAGGTGATCGAGCAGGTCGTACACCGCGTAGTTCAGTGCCTCTTGCACGCCCGTCCCGTTCCAGTTCGCCATCGTCTCCGCGAGTCCCTCGAGCGCATCGCGCTGGGCGTCGCTCACGTCGCCGGTGATCTCGAGCGTCTCGTCGCCGGGATCGTAGTCGATCAGGCCACCCTCGGCTGCATTCCGGAGCGCGCGCTCGCCTTCGGCTGTCGTCGGGATCACGGGTTTGTCCAGCTCGAGTAGCCGTTCGACGTTCTCTTCGGGCGCGACGTCGATCTTGTTCGCCGCGACGACGATCGGTTTCGTCCGCTGGCGAATCTCGGTCGCGAGCGCTTCCCGATCATCTTCAGTCCACTGGATCGGGTCCTCGGGATAGTCGAGGTCGCGAAGAATGGTCGCGATGTCGGTCGGCGACGCGCCGAATCCGGACATCATCTCCCCGAGCACCTCGTCGAGGTCGAAGTCTGGCGAGCGCGACTTCCGTTCGACGCTCTCCCAATTGCCGTCGACGATACCGGCGAGCCACATGTCCATCTCCGCCTCGACGAAGTCGATATCCTCGAGTGGGTCGTGGCTGCCGATGTCGACGGGTTCACCCTTCTCGTTGGTGCCGCCGGAGGCGTCGATGACGTTGACGATGACGTCGGCGTTCGTCAGTTCGTCGAGGAACTGGTTCCCGAGGCCTTTCCCCTCGTGGGCCCCCGGAACCAGGCCGGCCACGTCGAGCAGTTCGATCGGGACGTAGCGTTTGCCGTCGCGGCAGTCGTCGCTGGTGCAGCGCTCGTCGCGCTCGAGGCAGGGGCATTCGGTGCGAACGTAGCTGACGCCGCGATTGGCGTCGATGGTGGTGAAGGGGTAGTTCGCGACGTCGACGTCGGCCATCGTCGCCGCGGTGTAGAACGTCGACTTGCCGGCGTTGGGCTTGCCGGCAAGTGCAATCGAGAGCATGCCTTCCGATTATGTGGATCGGGAAAACTGTCTTTCGGTTCCCGCGGTCGTCATCGCTGCCCTCAATGAGTGCTCCCGTGGCGACGCTGCGTGCCGTTACTGGACGGTATAGACGTTCTCTGGGCTCGAGTCGCGAATCCTGAATCTCGAGTCTCGAGCATGTGAGCCCAACAGGTGGAAACGGACGACGCGGAAAACGGGCGAAAACGTCAGTTTCGAACGACGAAAAGCCTACAGTTCGAGGGCCATCATCACTTCGTCGACGTACTCGCCGTCGAGTTTGTAGTGATCCTCGCGGACGGCCTCGACCTCCCAGCCGTGGGTTTCGAGGAACTCGACGGCGTCCTCGTTGGTCGAGGGGACGCTGTTGTACACCTTCTCGTACTCGTTCGCCCCGGCCCACTCGAGGCCACGGGAGAGGAGGTGCGAGCCGATGCCGTGGCTGCGATACTCCTCGATGACGCCGACGGTCAACTCCGCGGTGTGACTGAGTTTGTCCAGTTCGGGGGCGTGGAGGTGTACCCACCCGACGACCTCGTCGTTGACCGTCGCGACGAAGAACATTCGGGACTCGATTTCGTTGCTCCGAAGCAGCGCGTCCTGGTGGTCGACCTCGTCTGCGACGCTCTCGGCCACGATGTACGTTCTCTCGCTGGCGACCTGTCGGATCGCCCCGACGATCCCTGCGAGGTCTTCCTGCCTGGCGGGTCGGATGTGGAACTCGAGGTCGTCGCTGTGGTACTCCTCTTCAGCGCCAGCGTCGATAGTTACACGAAGTAAGCCGTCTCGGTCGTCGAGTCGACCGTCCCGCTTCAGGATGGCGACGTGATGGCGAAATCCACCGGGATCGATGGTGAGCCGTTCCTGGACGTCGTCCGGTTCGACCGCCCCGTGGCGTTCGACGTACTCGTAGATCCGTTTGCGGTCTTCGTGCCCGAAGTCGATCGTCTCGGTGAACGTCATGACATGGCATAGCGCACCAGGGTACTTAATCATTGTTCAGGAACGTGTCTCGAGAATCGACGCAGTTGGCTGTCGACGATGAGTGATCGGTCGTGCAGCGTCGTGAATGGCCGACAACATATAATATCCACAGTAGTCCACCCTGACTCGTTTGTCCCGAGAACCCAATTCTCGAGTGCGTGAGTTAGCTGGATCGACGGATTGATAACGCATTCGTCGAAGCCACAGACGAACGCGGACGCACGATGATAGGAACGGATCTGCTGATTGCCGGGCTCGCCCTCCTGATCACTGTCCCCGTTGGCCTGGTCGCACACGAGTGGACACACGCCCTCGCGCTTCGACGTGCTGGCGTCGAGTACGAGGTCGTCTACTTCCCGGATCGACACGACGGCGTCCTCGCCGCGCTGGCGAGTTGCCCCTGGGCAGCCGTCCATCCTCGGCCGACCGGACACGAACCCGCCTGGCACCTTCGGGTCGCCGCACTCGTTCCCGTCGTGCTGGCACTGCCCACCCTCGCCCTCTCGTTCGGTGCGCCAGTCGATCACCCGGTCGTGAGCGCCGTGGTGATCGGCCTGCTCGCGTGTGCCATCCCCTCGCCACAGGATTTTTCGGTGGCGTTTTACGCCCACCGCGTGCTCGAACGAACCCGTGACGGGTCGGGAGTCGACCCCAGGTAATTCGCGACGGTGAGCCCGGCTATTCCGGCCTCATCCGCGATATTCCGCGTCGATTGACGGTCGTCGTTGGGGTCGTCTCGTGACCTCGTGAAACACATCACCATCGTTTGTGAATGGAAAAAGAGGTGGAGTGGAACCATCGCCCAGTAGATTCATAACAGGGGAATAGACACTATAGCCAATGAGAAGAAGACAATTCTTTATCATTTCAGTTGGGCTCACTGCAACTGGAAGTATTCCCATCTCTGCGGCGACTGACCCGACTGGATCGATACGACTCGATGAGCAGCACTCGGACGGATCGACCATCACCGTATCCGAACTCTCGACCGAGATTGATGCCAGGGTAGCCGTGAGAAATATCGATGCCGATGACACATTGCTGCCACCTTCCCCCATCGAGGCTGGAACGTACGAGGAGTACGAAATCGAACTCGCACAGCTCCTTACCGAATCAGCCGAAGTAGCCGTCAGCCTAATCGACACCGAAGGACACGGGTTTGCTCGAGAAACGGCAGTCGTCCACATCGACGACAGCCGAGAGTTGGTTGAAGGCGTTCCCCCGACACGCATCGACGCTGATCCTGCGGCCGGATTCGAGTACCCGTACTTTCTCTACGCCCCCACCGTCTTTGCCGATGACGATCCGAGACCACTCCTCGTCCAACCGAACAATACGGGCGAAGTCGATGACGAGTTGAACGTCCACGCCGAGCGAGCGGAACGCGACATCAACGGCTGGGTGCAGGATCTTGGAGAACAATTAAATGCAGCGGCGATAGTGCCGGTGTTTCCACGCCCACGAAGTGACCCAGTCGATGCAACCCACTACATTCACGCGCTGGATAGGGAAACGATGCAAATCACGTCGGGTTCGCTCGAGCGAGTCGATTTACAGCTTCTCAATATGGCGGCGCATGCGCGGAAGTACCTCGCTGAACGCGAATACCCGGTTGCGGATGACGGGATTATGCTCAACGGGTTTTCGGCGTCGGGTAACTTCGTCGAACGCTTCGTCACGCTTCACCCGGACGAGGTCGTTTCAGCAACTGCTGGTGGGCTCAACGGGATGGTGACCCTGCCGATCGAGGAAGCGAAGGGCCATTCCCTGGAGTTTCACATCGGCGTTGCAAACCTGGAGGAATTGACAGGAAAGCCGTTCGACCTCGATTCGTACCGTGACGTTCCTCAATTTCTCTATCTGGGAGAGCACGACACAAACGACACGATCCCGTACACCGACGCGTGGACTGGCGATTTCGACGAAACCGCGTTAGCGGTCTATGGTGACGATATGCAGGAGGATCGATTCCCATACTGTAAGGCAGTTCACGAAGAGGTGAACACGGCTGCTGTCTTCCGGATGTACGAGGACACGGGCCACTCCCCAGGTTCGGCGAGGGACGATGTGGCGGAGTTCCACGAGCGTGTCCTTCGTGGCGACGATATCGACTCGATTCGTGCTGATCTTGGTGGAAATGTTTCAACCACACACGCATACATCGAGTTCTCCCCGCAGCATCCTCTCGTCGGTGAACAGGTCGCGTTCGATGCGACCCATTCGTCCATCGAGGATCGAGAGATCGTCGAGTATGTCTGGGAGTTTGGCGACGAGAGCACTGAGACGGGCGACCTCGTCACGTATACGTTTGGACGAGCTGGTGGCCACAATATACGACTAACAGTCACAGATGACGCCGGCGACGTGTACGAATCTACCACGCAAATTGTCGTCAATGCCGAGCAACGTGCCGATGAAGCATGTGCCAAACAGGATGCGGACGAGGAGGATGTTGACCAGGCGACCGAGGAAGAGAGCACCCAGCAAGCTGCTGATGACAAGATGAGCAATTCAGATGCAGATACAGATACTGCAGCGACGAAGACGGATACAGATACTGCAGCCATGAAGACGAGTACAGCTGATGATACCGTACCCGGGTTTAGTGTTGGTGGAGCGATCGCTGCCCTCTCCGGAGCTGGGTATCTACTGAAACGACGACTCGACGATAGGCAACGTCAGGAGTAGTGGCCGACCCACACTGAACCTGTGCTTTGTCCGAAGCACGCTCTCCTTGTTGTAGGATCATACAGAACAGATTCGTAATAAGGCCGACCCCTCGAGTCGCATCATTCGCCGTCCGACACTGGCACGCCAGTCAACAACTCGCCCACGTCGTGGATGTTTCGCGTCTCGAGCAACAACTCGGCTACCTCCCGAACGGTGTACTCCGCTTCGAGGTCGACGCCGTGACACGCCGCGTAACACTCGAACCAGCGATTCATCGCCCGCTCGAGGGCGTCGAACTCCGCCGGCGAGATGTACCGTCGTCGGCCACCCGTTCGGGCCTCGACGTAGATCCAGACGGCCGGGCCGACGCCCTCCCGCAGATACGAGCGAGCGCGTTCCGGGTCGGCGTCACACGTCCCGTCCGCGAGCGTCTGGTGATCGCGTTCGGCCTGGCGCTCGAGGGCGGCGATCCGTGAGCCGTACTGACCCATCTATCCCTGGCGGTACTCGACGCCTTTGCCGCCGCGGGGGTGTTCCCACTCCGTGTCAGCGACGATGGCACAGGTACCACACTCGACGCAGGGCTGGGTGTCGAGACTGACGAGGGTCTCCTCGGAACCATTCGTCGAGACCGTCTCCGCGCGGTAACAGCCGCCGCCGAAGTCCTCCGCGCTCACCGGGCAGGCGTACACCGCTGCGCCACTTGCCTCGTAGGACTCGTCACGGAGACGGATGTGTGGGTTGCCGACGTCCGTGTCGTAGGTCAGGTCGCCGATCCGATCCTCGAGGCTCGGCGGTTCGACCTCGTTCTCCCAGTGGATCGTCCGGCCTTGTCGATCCCCGATGATCGACGGCAAGGTCGTATAGCCGGTCTTCGTGTCGGGCAACATGCCCACGAGGAACGGGGAGTTGTACGCCTTCGGCAGCAGTCGCTTCGCGACCGGGTTGCCGATCGCGACGGAGCCGACGGGGGAGTTCAACACGCCCTCGACCGCCTTGGTCACGAGGCCGTGTTCCCCGACGGGGCTCGTCAGTTCGTACCGCCGCGGCCGAAGTTTCCCCATCGTGCCCGACTGCTCGAGCATCGTGGTGTACCTGCGGCCCGCCGCTTCAGGATCCGCGTTCCCTCGCGTGAGTGCGTGGGCGTCAGCCGCGAGCGCACCCGCGGTCACCGCGTGGTTCATCCCCTTGATGATCGGCCCCTGGGCCTGCATCTGTCCGCCAGCGTCGCCCACGAGGACGAGCCGATCACGATAGGGCTCGCGGTGAGCGACCTTCTTCGAGTCCGGAACGAGTTTCGCCCCGTACTCGAGTTCTTTGTAGTCGTCGCCGAGCCACTGGGCCATGAGCGGGTGAGTCAGGAGGGCGTCGAGGAGTTCGTGCGGTTCGGCCTGTTCGGCTACCAGGCTGTCGAGGTGGAAGACCGTCCCGATCGAGAGGGTATCCTCGTTGGTGTAGAGGAAACCGCCGCCGCGAACGTCCTCGAACAGGTCGCCCGAGAAGAGGTGGGCGACGCCCTCACCCTCGTCGATATCGAAGCGGTCGTTGATCACCTCGGGATCCATCTCGACGACGGCTTTGACGCCCTGGAACCACTCGTCGGGCTCCTCCCAGTCCATCAATCCGGCGTCGCGAGCCAGTTCCGAGTTGACGCCGTCGGCCGCGACGATGAGGTCGGCCGTGATCGGATCGAGTTCGTCACAGGTGACGCCGACGATCTCGCCGTTCTCGCGCAGCAAGCCGTTGACCCGGACGTCGGTCAGGACGCCGCCACCGGCCTCGCTCGTCAGTTCGTGGACGCGCTGCTCGAGCCATGAATCCATGTTCCGGCGCAACACGGCGTCACACCAGTCGGTGTCGTGCTCGTGAAGGTCGGTCAGATCGAACGATTTGACCTTGTTCCCGGCGATGTTGTGGATCTCGTAGTCCGTGACCGGGCGTTCTGCAGCCTCCTCACGGAAGTCCGGAAAGAGGTCGTCGATCGTGTACGGTGCCGACTCCTCGGCGTAGATGAGCCCGCCCGAGACGTTCTTCGAGCCGGCCTCGACGCCCCGCTCGAGCACCAGCGTTTCGACGCCGTGTTCGGCCAGGCGGGCCGCCGCGGCGGCACCACCGGGGCCACAGCCGACGACGATCGCCTCGTAGTGTTCGTACGCTCCGTCATCGACGCCGCCGTCAGTGTGTGCTGTCATCTCAGTCGTCACCTCCATCGGCGACCACTTCGGCAAGTTCTCCCGACTTCACCGCCTCGGTGAGCGCCGGGAGTACCTCGAAGAGGTCGCCTTCGATGTAGTAGTCGCTGAAGTCCTTGATCGTCGCGTCCGGATCCGTGTTGATCGCGATGATAGTATCCGATTCGTCCATGCCGACTTTGTGCTGTACCGCGCCAGAGACGCCAGCTGCGATGTAGAGGTCGGGCGCGACGACCTGTCCCGTCTCGCCGATCTGGCGCTCTTCCTTCGAGTACTGCTCGACGTGACCCTCGAACTGGTAGGACGAGGTCACAATGCCGCGGGTGATCCCCATCTCGGCGTCGTCGAACGCGTCCGTGAGCTCGAGACCCAGTTCCATACCGAGCGTTGGGTCGTCACCGATGCCCCGACCGAGACAGACGACCACCTCGTGGTCGGTCAGGTCGACGCCGGCCTCGAGCGTGTCGTGTTCGGTGATCTGGACGTCGAACCACTCGTCCTCGAGTTCCATCTCGTGTTCGACGACGAGTCCCTCACGGTCCTGATCGGGCTTGGGAACGTCGAACGTTCCGGGGATCACCGAGGCTCCCTGTGGGTGGAAGTCTCGATCCGGATTGTCCAGACAGAGAATCGTCGAGTACTCGAAGCCGGAGAAGTCCGGCCGCTTCATGTGCAGGACGCGCTCGAACGTCTTCTTGACCCCCGGTTCGCCGGTCTTGACGGGGTTCGAGATTAGCTCCGGTTCGATGAAGAGATCGGAGCAGTCCGAGGCGAGCCCCGAGTCGAGCTCGCCCTGTAAGAGCGCCGAGAGGTCGCGGCCGTTGTTCGTCGCCGGATAGAGCACGTAGCGCGGTTCGTCGTAGTCGCGCCAGTCCGTGCTCTCGGTGCCCCCCTGGCCGCGGGACATGTGCGCCGAGACCTCGGTGAACGGCTTGTGCAGGAAGCGCTCGAGTCGGTCGTCGTCGTGATAGACGGCGACGTCGGCGCCGTAGGCGATACACTCCTCGGCGAGTTCCTCGCAGTCGTCGCCCATGAGGAATGCCACGACGTCCTCTTCCTCGTAGTCCTCGGCGTACTGATCCATCAGCTCACGGGCCTTCCCGAGCATCTCCTTCGAGACGTCGAGTAGTTCACCCTGCTGCGTCTCACAGAAGACCCACATGTCGCGGTAGGTGCCGCCCTGGAGCGCACGGACGTGCTTTTTGTCTCGAGTCGGGTGAGAGAGGCCGTCGTCTTCTTCAGCGTCCGCTTCGTCCGCAGCGTCCACCGCTTCCTCGGCTTCGCCGTCGCCGTCGCCAGCTTCCTCGTCTTCGCTCACCTCCTCACCCTCGGCGTCCTCGCCGACGTCCTCTCGCGTCTCCTCGTACTCGCCTTCGGTTTCCTCGTCGGCGGTTGCCCCCTCGAGTTCGTCGACCCGCGCTTCGATCGCCTCGCGGGCTGTTTTGCGTCCCTTGTCTGCGATTTCGGCCTCGAGAATCGACTGGGCTTCCTCGGGGTCGTCGATCGAATCCAGTTCCTTGCGGAGTTCGTCTACGGTGTGATCGGACGGATTCAGTGGCATACTCAGTCACCTCCTGCGAACGGGTGCATCTCCTCGACGACCTGTTCCATGCCGTCGGCGTCACCGGGATCGACCACCGTCGCCTCCCGCTCTGACGGCGCTTTCGGGATGGGATCGACCGACGAAACGATGGTCGGCGAACCGTCGAGTCCGATGTAGTCGGGATCGAGATTGAGATCCTGGTGATCCCAGGTAGTCAGGTGTTCGTCGTGGTCGGCCGCCCGCTCCTGGGTCTCCGCCCGTAGCTGTTTGTGCTCGAGTCGGTGAGCGGCTTTCCGGTACGTTGGCGCGAACTCCGGATCGGTGATGACGACGCACGGAAGGGGCGCTTCGACGGTTTCGATCTCGTCCACGTCACCCTCGACGAGGCGTTTCGCTCGTAGCGTCCGCTCGTCGGGGTCGATGTCGAGTGCCAGCACATGGGTGACGATCGGCCAGTCGAGACACCAGGCCGTCTGCGGGCCGGTGTGGCCGGTCTCGCCGTCCGCCGTCTTGAAGCCCGCAAAGACCAGGTCGACGTCGGCGACTTCTTCCTGGTGTTTCTCGATGGCCGCCGAGAGTGTAATCGCAGTCGCCCACGTGTCGGACGCGGCCAGCGCGCGATCGGAGAGCAGATAGCTGTCGTCGGCGTAGACCGCCTCCATCGCCTCCTCGAGGACGGTCTTGTAACTGGGTGGCCCCATGCTCATTCCGCTGACGTGGCCGCCGTGGCGAACCCGCGTCTGCAGGGCCGCCTGCAGCGCATAGTAGTCGTTCGGGTTCATCACGGTCGGCGTCTTCCCGCGCTCGAGGTGTCCGTCCTCGTCGAACGAAACCGCGCCTTCGGAGAAGTCAGGGACGCCTTTGGTCAGGACGATCGATCGCATCGTACCCTCCCTAGCTGTGCTATGATTGTTCGTAACATGCTCATCTCGGCATATCGCAACAATAGTTATTAAGGATGTGGGGTTGGATTCCGTCCCCGGTCGCAATTTTTCCGATCGATATCGCTCTGTCGTTCCGCTCGAGCAGGTGGTGCTCGAGGTTGCGCTCGACCGTCAGTTTAGTTACTCGATATCTCGCTCGGTCGTCACCATCGAAATCTCGCCACGAGCCCGAATCGAGCCGTCGACCTCGGCACCCGGTTCGATCTCGAGGTCACGACACGAGACGTCACCGAGAATCCGGACGTCGGGCCCCAACCGTACCGAGCCATCCCGCGTGGTCACGTCGCCGTGAATGCGGGTACGTTCGCCGACCGAAATCTCGTCGCGGGCCCTGAGGCTACCAAAAATATTGCTGTCAGCGCCGACGACGATCGATTCGGCGCGAACGTTCCCGTGGAGTCGGCACTCGTCGCCGATTCGGGCGGGTGTCGACACCCGCCAGGCGTCGTCGCTGACCGTTCCGTTGGCGGGGATCACGAGCGGTTCGGTCTCGGGTTCGATGTCATCGTCGACGACCTCCGATATGAGTTGCTGGGCGGCGTCCTCCTCGCCGATCACAAGCAAGTGTTTGAGGTACATGAACAGGAAGATGATCGTCGGCATCGGGTTGCGGATGACGATCCAGCCGTTGGCCTCGAACCCTTCTTCGATATCGACGTCGTCGCCGATGTCGAGGTCGCCCGCCACTTTGAGTTGGCCGGCGATGTGGACGCGTTCACCGAGGTAGGCGTCCTCGCCGACGAGGACGTTGTCGGCCACGTCACACCACATATCGAGTCGACAGTCCCCTTCGGCTTCGATCGAGCCGCCAAAGACGGCCCCTTCCCCCGCGAGGACGTTCCGTCCGCGAACACCGAACTCGACTGTCGACCGGCCACCGACCAGCACGTCCCCGCCGGTTACGAGGTCGTGTTCCTGGGCTTCGGTGCCTGACGGGACGACGAGTTCATCGAGCGGATCGCTACTGAACGCCACACTCTGTGGCAAAGTCACCCCCGGGTAATAAACCCCGCGCGAACGTCTGACGCCTGGCGGACGCTCCCGTGTGTGCAGGCAATGTCGTGACTCAATGTAGTCCATCGTGGCTCATGTGTAATTACGCGTGAGTCGAGTTCGTCGTACTCGAGCCGTTGCTCCGTTCGACCGACGACTCGTATCCTTTTTGACCGGCCATGCCGTCGGTGTCGATATGACCACTCTCGCGTTCGACGAGGCTGGCGTCGACGTCGTCTACGAAGGAACCGAATTTCGCCTCGAGCGCGACCTGATCGAGGAAGCCGTCGGGAAGGCCTACCCCGACGTCACCGATCACGAGGTGTTACAGATGGTCGCCGAACAGCCGGACTTGCAGGGCGAACCCCGCAGGATTGGCGACATTGTTCGGTAGGGTGTCGACTGCACCTTCGGAAAGTGTTGATTGGGCCTTCGGCAGGTGTCCACTGCGAGTGTGCAGGAGTACCATCTCCGAACCGACAGGTTCTCACCCGTCGTCTGCAGTCGGCTCGAGGGCAACGAACTCGAGCCCGTGTTCGGCGAGGAGCCGTTCGGCACGGTCGGTAACCGACGGCGCGACGAGAACGCCCCGGATCTCGGCGTCGGCGTGGAGATCACGCGATAGGGCGTCGATATACCGGCGGAGCTGACCGACGGCGTCCGGGCCGACGCGTCGCCGCTTGAGTTCGACGACGACGGTACGACCGGTGCGATCTTCGCCGTAGATGTCGATCGCGCCGGCCGGTGTCTCCCGCTCGGTCGCCAGCGGTCGAAATCCCGGCTCGAGCAGTGCCGGTTCCTCGAGAATCCGATCACGAAGGTCGGCTTCGGTGCCGACGACCGCGATCGAATCGGGAGCGGCCATGGCGAACGTCGACACCTGGTGGACACTGTCAAACGTGACGACGAGTTCCTCTGCAGGGGTCGAGCGCGTGCTGTGAACGACGAGGTCGCCGTCTGCGTCGGTGTCACTGTTTGAGGCGTCGCTGTCACCGTCCGATCTGTCGTCGCTGTCCGAGCGAGTGTCACTGTCCAGGGCGTCGCCGTCGTTTGCGTCGCTGTCGCCGTCCGAGCGGTAGACGTCGTGCTCACACCCGGGTGGCTGCCAGTTGACCGGCTGTTGACCCGCCGCGGTGTGTACCAGCGCGGTGCCGTCGGGCTTCAACATGACGTGGCGCTCGCCGGCCTCGAGCTGGCTTGCTGCACGCCCCTCGTAGTCGACTCGACAGCGCCCGAAGACCGTGATCAGCGATCCGGCCTCGAGGCCGGCCCGGATCGCGTCGACGGCTTCGGACACGGTGGGTGACTCGAGGGTGGCGACTCGCGAGCGTTCCACGTCTGCGCCATCAATGGATGGGCCGGGGTCTGAACCCGCTGGGGTCACAGCCAGAACAAGGGGCTCGAGGCGATAAAAACCACACGAGATGCGGCATACGGAGGCTTTCGAATTGGCAGGCTGTCGAATACTCCGAATCGCGAAGGCTTATCCGTCGCGGTACCTCGACGTTGAAACGACATGGAGTCACCGCTCTCTCGACGACAGCTCGTGCAGACCGCCGGTGTCGCAGGAGTTGCCTCACTCGCCGGTTGCACGGAATTACGGTCGTCGGACGACCCGGATGAAACGGATCCAGACGACACTGATCCGAACGGTAACGAAACCGACACGGAACCAGACCGTGAGCCGTCGATCGATCCGGCAGATGGCCTCACTGCCGTCGTCGAACCCGACGAGGAGGCCCAGGCCGAACTCGCCGCGCGCGAGCAGGAACTGATCCAGGAGATTCAGGAAGAGGAGATCAGCCAGGAGGAGGCTCAGGCCGAACTGATGGAGATGCAGGCTGCATTCAACAGCGAGGCCATCGACGAACTCGACGACTACGCCGACGACGTCGAGGAACTCACCGTCGACGGAACGATCAGCCAGGTCGGCGTGGTGCTCCTCGAGGGCAGCGACGAGGCACTGGTCGCAACGCTCTCAGACGAGGCCGTGAGCGCGCTGCTTCCGGGCCTGCAGTTCGAAGAGTTCCAGAACCCGCCACAGCAAGAGCAGCCGTGAGCGCCGCCACAGTGACTGTCTGAGCGGGAACGACACGGATTCCCCATCGGAGATTCCTGGACGCTCGAGTCGTTCACTCACACCGTGCGACGGTCTGGAGATACTCGTTCTCGACGATTGCCGTTCCGTCGGTTGCGCGATTATAGCGGCTGAATACGTTTCTGAGATCGTTCAGAAGTCGTTCTTGTGTGTCCGAATCGACCCGTTCGAGTGCGCCGATCGTTGGGCCGAAGTAGGTGCTGAATACGTCCACGGCATGATCGGTCGACCGGTAGTACTGGAGTGCCGTCCGTCGTTTGCTTTCGAGGGATCGAACGCTGTGACCGAGCAACTCGTCGAGGCCTTCGTCGGTTCCCCAGCGGAGGGGTGAGGGTGCCCCCGGTGGCGGTGGGGCATACTGGGCGTGTGTTGCGAACCAATCACCACTCCACCCGCTTGGAATCGGCCCGGCCAGGCCAATCGTCCCGCCCGGTTTGCACACTCGAAGCATCTCGCTCGCCGCCCGTTCCTGATCCGGTGCAAACTGCACCCCGTAGACCGAGAGAACGACGTCGAAACTGTCGTCGGGGAACGGCATCTCCTGGGCATCGCCGACGCGGAAGTCGATGATCTGTCCGTTTGCTGCAGCACGCTGCTCCGCTCGGTCGATCAGCCCAGGCACGTAGTCAATACCTGTGACCTCACAGTACCGACGCTCTGCGACCAGTGCTGCGGTGCCGCTCCCACAGGCGACATCTAGCACGCGCTGACCGGGGTGAGGATCGACCGTCTCACAGAGCGCCTCCGCCATGACCACGTTCTGCCGGGCGATCTGATTGAAATCGCCGGTGGCCCACGTCTCCTGTTGTGACTGTGTAATCCCTTCATACGCTGTTTCTTCCATGATATCACCCCCTCCTCACGGCCAGTTGCCGCGGCCGATGCCTCGAGTCGGATCGGTCGGTGCGTATCGTGGCCGAGTGTGAGGTAGTGGTGTGTGAAACGACAGCAAACAACATATCTCTATCCGACGGATGGATTGGCTGTCCGTCGTGTCGAAATGCCTCGTTCGTCGGCATACTCGACGCTGGGAAACCGAGTGCACAACTCGTGTCCTCTGCTCGACCCTGCACCGTGTTCAAGCCGTTGGAGCCCGGCCACTCGTCACTCTTACAGGTTCACTCGAGTCGATCCCTGCTTCGTCCCGATACTCGACCCCCTTTGGAAACGAGCCATTTGCGCGATCTCGTTCGAAACGAGCTACTCGACGCTGAACGGGCTCGCCCGCTCTGTCCAGTCCCAGCCAGGGATGCGTTCCTGAAAACCGGCTGCAAGCGCGGCCTCTAAGTCGTCGACGCCGGCGTTTTCGTCCGCGGGCCCGTGAGTGTGGACGTCCGCGTAGTGGAAGGTCGCCTCCCCAAGTGTACGAAGCGGTTGGACGCCAGCGATCGTAGCCGCCAGTTCACGACCGACGAGTTCGTCGACGACGAATCCAGGATAGTCGCCTTCGACGTCGAGTTCGCGAAGGATAGCGACCATCGCGGCGACGTTCACCGCGAGATCGCCGTCCCGAAAGAGCTCGTCGACTTCGGCGCGATACTGCTCGTCGGTCACCGGATCGACGTCCGTCTCGAAGATGTCTCCGAGGTCGTCTCTGACGGCGTTGATGATCGGCACGACGGTATCGGCACGGTCGCGAACCCAGTCTCGTTCGGCGGTCACACGGGACGGCGTCATCTTCAGTGGTGCGTCCAGATCCATACTGGGCGTTTGTCGCGATTCCTCCTGTGTTTTCCGACCGGTTTTCCGATCGATTCCCGTTTTTTGCGAAGGCTTTTATACCAGGCGAGGAATATGCTCGGGTAAGCGGGTTCTCCCTGGGATCTTCCCGCACGAACCAGGATAACCGACCTGGGAGCGTGCTCGTCACAGCACGGCCACTTTAGACGATGATCCGATATCGTGCCCCATCTATGCGAGACGACGGCGGCTACTATCGCCACGCTGGCGATTTCGACGGCCATCCTGTCACCCTCGAAGACGGGCACCGATTCGGCCATCGCTGCTGGCCTGGTGCATTCGCCGTGACGACGCGCACTCCCGGCGACGAGTTCACGCAAGCCGTATTTGGCGACTATGAGTACTGTAGAGCAGCAACTCGACGATTTGAAAGCAACGATCACGAGCGAGTTACCGAGTGACATCTCGGTCTCCTCGGTGAAATACGAAGGGCCAGAACTGGTCGTCTACACGCGCGACCCCAAAAAGTTCGCCCAGCAGGGTGACCTCATCCGAAAGCTGGCGAGCAAACTCCGCAAGCGAATTACGGTTCGCCCCGACCCCGACGTCCTCTCGCCGCCGAAGACGGCTCGAGCGGAGATCGAGAACGTCATCCCGGAGGAAGCCGGCGTCACCGATCTCGATTTCCACGCCGACACGGGCGAGGTCGTTATCGAGGCACAGAAACCCGGGATGGTTATCGGGCGACACGGCTCGACGCTGCGCGAGATTACGAAAAGCGTCGGCTGGACGCCGGAAGTCGTCCGGACGCCGCCGATCGAGTCCTCGACGGTCTCGAACGTCCGGAACTTCCTCAAACAGGAACGGGACGACCGCCGGAACATATTAGAACGCGTCGGCCGGCAGATCCACCGCGAGGAGATGTCCGACGACAGCTGGGTGCGTATTACGACCCTGGGCTGTTGTCGCGAGGTCGGACGGGCGGCGTTTATTCTCTCCACGCCGGAGACACGGATTCTCATCGACTGCGGTGACAAACCCGGCGCAGATGGCGAAGTGCCCTACCTTCAGGTTCCGGAGGCGCTCGGAGCCGGTGCACAGACGATCGACGCGGTCGTCCTGACGCACGCCCATCTGGATCACTCCGCCTTCATCCCACTGTTGTTCAAGTACGGCTACGACGGCCCGATCTACTGCACCGAACCGACGCGAGACCTGATGGGATTGCTCACGCTGGATTACCTCGATGTTGCCGCCAAAGAAGGGCGCGCCCCGCCGTACGAGTCCGAGATGGTTCGGGAGGCGATCAAACACTGCATCCCGCTCGAGTACGGCGACGTCACGGACATCGCCCCGGACGTCAAACTCACGTTCCACAACGCCGGTCACATTCTCGGATCGGCCGTCTCGCACTTCCACATCGGTGACGGCCTCTACAACGTGGCGTTCTCCGGTGACATCCACTACAAGGACACGCGCCTGTTCAACGGCGCGACCAACGACTTCCCACGCGTGGAGACGCTGGTTCTCGAGTCCACCTACGGCGGTCGAAACGACTACCAGACCGATCAGGAGGACTCCGAGGAGAAACTCACGGAAGTCATCAAAGAGACAGCCGAACGCGGCGGAAAGGTGTTGATTCCGGCGTTCGCGGTCGGTCGCTCCCAAGAGATCATGCTCGTCATCGAGAAGGCGATGCGCAATGGCGACATCCCGAAGATGCCCGTCCACCTCGACGGGATGATCTGGGAGGCGACGGCGATCCACACGACCTATCCCGAGTACCTCCGTGACGACCTGCGCGACCGGATCTTTCACGACGACGAGAACCCGTTCCTCGCCGAGGAGTTCAACCACATCGACGGTGGTGAGGAGGAACGACAGGACGTCGCCGACGGCGGCCCCTGCATCATCCTCTCGACGTCAGGGATGGTCACCGGTGGGCCGATCATGTCCTGGCTGAGCCACATTGGCCCGGATCCGGATTCGACGCTCGTCTTCGTCGGCTACCAGGCACAGGGGACGCTCGGTCGACGGATCCAGAACGGCTGGGACGAGATTCCGACCAGCGAAGTCGGCGCGATGGGATCGAACGGTAACGGCGGCGGTCGTGGGACGCTCAAACTCAATATGGACGTCGAGACTGTCGACGGTTTCTCCGGTCACGCCGATCGCGCCGGGTTGATGAACTTCGTGAAGACGATGAATCCACGGCCGGAGAAGATACTCTGTGTCCACGGCGACGAACGTTCGACACAGGATCTCTCTTCCGCGCTGTACCACGAGTTCAACATGCGGACGTTCGCGCCGAAGAACCTCGAGACGTTCCGGTTCCTCTGAGCGGTTTCGTCCGTTGTCCGGTCGTTTTTTGCCGTCTTTCGATCTCGAGTCAGCCGTTCCAGTGGTGAGGTCAGCGACGTGAGGCTTAACCAGCCCCGGCACGAACGACCGTCTACGAATGCCAACCGTGACCCTCCTCGGCACGCGCCTCGCCAGCCCCGGCACCGAGTTCGTCTACGAAGGCGAAGCCGACGGCTGTGCCGGCTGCCCCTACCGAAGCCAGTGTTTGAATCTCGAGTCCGGTCGAGCGTACATGGTAACCGATGTTCGCGAAAACGCCCAGACTCTCGAGTGTGCAATGCACGACGACGGGGTTCGGGCCGTGGAAGTCGAACCGACAACTGTCACGGCGAACGTACCGTCCAAGGGGGCGTTCAGTGGTAGCAAAGCCAGCCTCAGCGGGCCCTGCCCGTACGTCGAGTGCCCGAGTCACGCCTACTGTGAACCCGACGGGATCGAATTCGATCGGGAGTACCGCATCCAGTCGATTCTCGGCGACCCGCCCCACGAAACCTGTCACCTCGATCGGTCGCTCGAGCAGGTCGAACTCGATCCAACCGATTAATTGACCAACTGGCTCGAGGGGGATGGCGTCGCCGACCGATGGTGCAATCGTTCTTTTGCCTAGCCACAAACACTTATCACCGACCACCTTACTGAGGCGTATGAACACGCCGACTCGGCGACGACTGCTTCGCTACGGTGCGCTCGCCGGTGGCCTCTCGCTGGCGGGGTGTCTCGATGGCGAGATGGGTGACGACGGCGGCTCACCCGGTGGGAGCAGCGACGATGACGACGATGACGGCAATGACGACGGGACGGACGATCCGAACGGCACAATCGAGACCGTCGACACGATTCAGTACACGACCCGAACCGACCGCCCTGACTGGGACGCGGACACGATCGGCTCCTGTGCGCTGGCCGACTCGGAAGACCGGCTGGCCCACGTGACGCCGATCCACGCCGTCTCCGAGGAGCGACTCGAGGAGACCGTCGGCCCGTTCGTCAGAGAAACTGACTTCGAGACTCAGCTCCTGTTGTTCGTCGAATCCACTGGGCCGAACATCTGTCACGACCGTCTGGAGATCGACGACGTGTCCCTCGAGGGCGAGGTTCTGACGGCCACGGCGACCGTCGTCGATACCAGCGACCCCGAGGAAGGGTGTGGCGAGGCGGAGCTGTCCCCGTCGGCGTTGGCGCGTGTAACGTTCGCCGACGACGCCGAGTGGCCCACGCAGGCCGCGGTGACGATCACCGACGGCTGGGGCGAGACGGACACGGTCGAAGCCTCCCTCGACATCTCCGTCGACCCCGATGAACTCGAGGGATACGTCAAGCCGGACGGCGACCCCGAGGTCGTTCCCGCCGCCCTCGAGTGCCCGGACGAGGGCGTCGCTCGCATGTCGCCGGTCGAGGATGTCTCCTGGGGTGACGACGACCGGTTTTCCATGCGCGTCGATCGGCGCACCGTCGACCGCGGCGAGTCGGTGACGATCAGGATGGTCAACAGCACCAACGAAGAACAGACGACCGGGAACGCCCAGAAGTTCGGGTTCGAGGTGTACACCGACGCCGGCTGGCAGGACGTTCGCGTCTACGACGACGAGAACGGCTACGGGCCGGGATACACCGACGAGGGATACATGCACCAGCCTGGAACCGGATTCGACTGGACGCTCGAGATGGCGACCGATGAGTTCGACACCGGCCATCCGCGCCTCGAGGTCTGTCCCGACCTCCCTGCTGGACGGTACCGGTTCGCCTATTGGAACGGTGATCTGGCGGTGGCGTTCGATCTGCGGGACTGACCGGGAACGGTGTCACAGTAAATCGACGATCGGCGACTATTCGTCGTCCGAGGACTCCTCGAGCCAGCTCCCCGCCCAGCACTCGATCTCGTCGAACACCGGCTCGAGCGAACGGCCTTTCGGCGTCAGGCTGTAGTAGGTCGCGATCGGTGCGTCCTCCTCGATGCGACGGTCGACGAACCCGAGGTCACCCAGATCCTCGAGGACGCGCGAAAGCGTTCGGGCGTTCGCCCCCGTCGCTCGCTTGAGCTCGTTGAACCGGTGTTCGTCTTTCTGGAGTTCGTGGAGCACGGCCAGTCGCCACTGGGAGCCGATCTGTTCGATGGATCTGACGACCGGACAGAGGGAGCCGGCGTCCTGATCGGTGGTGACTGTGCCAGCGCGCTGGTCGGTCTCGAGTGATTGATCCGATGACATCGTGGTTATCTGCTAACCCCTTCGTCGCGAAAGCCTATAGCAGTTCGGTATCGTACCAGATAACACGAGGTAACTACACGTATGCCCGACTCACCGCCGCCAACGACGGGACTGCACCACGTGACGAACATCTGTACGAACATGGAGGAGACCAGATCCTTCTACGAGGACGTCCTGGGGTTTCACACCGTCAAACGAACCGAGAACTACGACGACCCGGGCACGCTCCACTACTACTTCTCGCCGACGCCCGAGGGCGAACCCGGAACGACGATCACCTACTTCGAGTACCCGAACAGTCGCGGTAGCCCTGGACCGGGTGCCAGCCACCACTTCGCCATGGGCGTCGAAGACGAGGACACCCTGCTCGAGTGGCGTGAACACCTCAAGGATCACGGCGTTCGAGTCTCCCCGGTTCGCGATCGAACGTACTTCAAGAGCATCTACTTTACCGACCCCGACGGACTGGTGTTCGAACTGGCGACGATGGGGCCGGGGTTCACCGTCGACGAGGAGGTACCGGGGCGCGAGTTCGTCGATCCGCGGGCCGCAGGCGATGCTGGGGAAGCGAATACCGGCACCCAACCTGGTGACCAGCAGTGAGCGACGAACCGACCGACTCCGGTAGGTTCGAAACTGACGGTGCAGCGAGCAACTCCGAAAACTCGAGCGTCGAAATCGACGTCGACGGTCACGTGGGCTCCCTCTACCGTGTGCTCTCGAGCGCCGTCGTCCCCCGCCCAATTGCCTGGGTGAGCACCCGGGGACACGATGGCGTGGACAACCTCGCCCCGTACAGCTTCTTCACCGTCGCTTCGGTCGACCCACCCGTCGTCCTGTTCGCCCCCGTCGACGGCGCCGATGGGCTCAAGGATACCCCGCGAAACGTCGCTGAGACAGGCGAGTTCGTCGTCAACCTGGTCACCGACGACCTCGCGACGGCGATGAACGAAACCAGCGCCACGCTTCACGCCGGCGAAAGCGAGTTCGACCACGCTGGCCTCGAGCGCGCCGATTCGACGGTCGTTACTCCGCCTCGCGTGGCTGAGGCAAGGGTCGCTCTGGAGTGTACCCGTCGGGAACTAATCGACATCGGCGGATCGACGCTCGTCCTCGGGGACGTTCGGTACGTCCACATGAACGAAGACGTGACCACCGACAGGAAGATAGACGTCGAGAAGGTCGACGCAGTCGGTCGACTGGCAGGGAGCTGGTACACGAAGACGACCGATCGGTTCTCGCTCGAGCGGCCGCCATAGTCTCTTTCACGTCCCACAGCGGTTCTCGAACGCCGACACCACGCCACCCGGTACCAACCGTCAGGAACACTGAAGGTGCCGATGCTCGAGCCACGACTATGAGCGAAAAACGGGCGATCGAGGCAGTGGACGAACCAGTGACCGTCACCTCCCTCGTCGACGATTTTCAGAACCTCGGCATCGAAGCGGGCGACACGCTGCTCGTTCACTCCTCGTTGAGCGCGCTCGGCTGGGTCTGTGTCGACGCCCAGACGGTCGTCGATGCACTCATGACCGTCGTCACCGAGGAGGGAACCCTCGTCATGCCGACGCACTCCACGCAGTACAGCGATCCGTCGGTATGGTCGAACCCGCCGGTACCCGAGTCGTGGATCGAAACGATTCGAACACAGCGACCCCCGTATCGACCCGAGACGACGCCGACCCGCGGGATGGGTGCCATCGTCGAGGCCTTCCGCACGTACCCAGCTGTCAGGCGCAGCGCCCATCCGACCCTCTCGTTCGCGGCCTGGGGAGCGAACGCAGCGACGATCGTCGACGACCACCCCCTGGACAACGGTCTCGGCGAGGACTCCCCGCTCGCCCGAGTGTACAACCTCGACGGCTCCGTTCTCCTGCTCGGCGTGGGCCATGAGTCGAACACGTCGCTACACCTCGCCGAGTATCGGGCAGCGATCGACCAACCGGCGACCGAGAACGTGGCTCCAGTGCTCGAGGACGGCGAACGGGTCGTGGCCCGCTACACGGACATCGAAACGGACACCGAAGACTTCCCCGACCTTGGTGTGGCGTTCGAGGCTGAAGACGGCGCAGACGTACGGTCGGGAACCGTTGGGGCCGCCGACGCGACGCTCCTCCCGCAACGCCCGCTCGTCGATTTTGCGGTCGACTGGCTCGAGGCGAATCGGTGACGTCCTCGCGAAATATAGCCGAGACTGACCGATGAGAACCAGTCCACACACAGCGGTCAAATCCACCGCTCACGAAGCTTCAACCCCAATACGAGCAGCGTTGCGAGTGGCCCGCTGACGAGAAATACGGCCAGAGAGATCACGAGTACCGTCGTTACCGTGGGTGAGATCGGCGGGGCGAACATCGAGACGTTCGGAATGCTGATGACGCTCACGATCGGTGCGAGTGCACCATATATCAGAAGCGTTCGCTGCCGTGAGGAGAACTGAATCCCGCTGGCATCGGACTGTGGGATCAACAACCCGGCTGCGAGGACGACGAACCCAACCAGCACGTACAGGCCGAACAGCACGATGGCCAACCCTTCGGCGAACCCGCTCTCGCTCCGTGGCATCGACCCGAACAGGATCGCGAACACGACGAGACTGCCGAGGATCACCAGCAGGCCGAGTGAAGAAACGCCGAGTTGCACCCAGGCTCGAGCGGAACGCGATTGAATGCTGCTGGTCATACGTCGCTGTTCGATCGGCGATGTGGTCATACCGTGTGGCGATTCTTTCCAGATGGGAACGTCGAACTCGAGGGAGTACGGTACGGCGGTTCCAGCGGTCGGAATCATGTCAACGGTAACCACGTGATGACAGTCCAGACCACACCAATATGTTTTGGACTAACCGTTTAGCTACTCCCTTACCTATACAGTCATAATGAACGAAATCACCGTCTGCGCGGACTGTGGTGAACGAGTATTCAGTATGAAAATAGAGGGCAGTTCCGGCATTACTCACCGATGCGTCCAGTGTGAACACAAGTGGACAGTCGGCTATTGAGAGCGCAGTAGACGGAATCGGTATCTCGCAAGTCGGGGACTGCATCGAGTTCGTTCCCATCACCGTCTCGTCACTCGAACGGTTTCGAGTACGGAACCGAGCATATATGTGACTGTTAACCGATGCTGAGCCATGCAAATCGATGATGGAGACGGCGTCGTCCGGATCACGTTCGATCGACCCGAGGTGATGAACGCGTTTAGCACGGACACTGCTGAAGCGTTCGCTGACGCTATTACGGACGTGTCACTCGATGAGCACCACGCGGTCGTCCTCACGGGCGAGGGGGCGGCGTTCAGTGCCGGCGGTGACATTCAGGCGATGGCCGAACGCAGGGAGACGCCACAGGACGCGTTCGACCGGATCACTGAAACGTTCGGGCGAGTCGTCGAGGAGATGCTCGAGTGCCCGGTACCGATCGTCGCCCAGATCAACGGCGATGCCGTCGGTGCAGGTCTTGCCATCGCCGCCCTCTCGGATTTTGCCTACGCCGCCGAGGACGCGACGTTCTCCTGCGCGTTCGTTCGCGTGGGATTGATTCCCGACACTGGCGGCACCTTCCTCCTCCCGAAGCTCGTCGGGCTCCGGACGGCGAAAGACCTCGCGTTCACGGGGCGGTTCTTCGACGCCGAGGAGGCCGCCAATCTCGATCTGATCAACGAGGCCGTCCCGGCGGACGACCTCGAGGAACGCGTCGGAGAAACCGTCGACCGCCTGGGTCGACGCCCAACCGAAACGATCGCGTTGACGAAACGGGCGATGCACGAGAACCTGGGTCGTCACTGGGGGGAAGCACTCGACTACGAGAACCTGCTACAGGTGCAGGCGTACACCTCTGATGCACACGAGGAGGGCGTTGCGGCGTTTCTCGAGGGACGACAGCCGGAGTTCGAATGACGATATAAAGCCGCGCCTGCCAGTGCAGGCACCAGACCCTTTGCCAACTTCGTCGACAGGTCGTGTGCAATGGCGCACCAACTTACCGAGGACGACATCGGGAAAACGGTCGTGAACGCGAACGGCGAATCGATCGGGATCGTCTCGGCGATGCAACACGGCACCGCACACGTCGAAGCCGATCCGGGCATGACCGATACGATCAAGGCGAAACTCGGCTGGGAGGACACGGACGAGGACACCTATCCGCTACAGGAGTCAGCGATCGCTCGAGTCGACGACGACGCGATCCACCTTCGAGACGATCTCGGAGGCGGGCACGGCACGGATCAGGACATGGGTCGAGACACCGGACTCTAACCGGGCACACGGACGAATTCGGCTATTTTTTGACTCGGTTCGAGTTGTCACTGGTCTAAGCACGAGCACGAGCACAAGGACGACCCCCGTTCTCGAACTCGATCTCGAGGCCGCCGAATCAGCCTCGACTAACCAGCACCGACTAATCAGCACCGACCGGCTGGTGGGCGGTTCCGAAAACCTCGTCATCCTCGAGATAACACTGCGGATCGGGCGCGAACAGATCGTCCTCGGTCGCCAGCGCGCGCAGTCGCGAACCGCCACGACAGATCGACTGATACTGACAGTCGCCACACCGCCCGGTGAGGTGTTCCTCCCGATTACGGAGCGACGCGAGCAGTGGGTTCGTTTCGTCCTCCCAGATCTCCCCGAAGGATCGATCCCGTACGTTGCCGAGGCTGTACCCCTGCCAGAACTGCGTGAGGTGAACGTTCCCCTCGTAGTCGACGTCGGCGATTCGCTCACCGGTCGGGTCGCCGCCGTTTCGCTCGAGGTGTCGATAGACCGCGGCGGCTTTCTCGGGGCCGAACCGATCGGCGGCGTACTCGACGAGAAAGCCCGCGTCGGCGTAGTTACCAACGAGCAAAGTTTCGATCTCCTCGCCCCGATCGTGGTACTCGAGCGTGAGATCACAAAGTCGTTCGACGGCTTCGCGTTTGGCTTGCGGGGACAGGTCGATGTCGGTGATCTCGGCCCCGCGGCCGCCGTAATCGAGGTGGTAAAAACAGAACCGGTCGACGCCGACGTCGGCGAGCAGGTCGACGACGCCCTCGAGGTCAGGTGCGTTCGCTTCGGTGATCGTGTACCGGAGCCCGGTCTTGAGCCCGACGTCCAGGCAGGCCTCGATGCCGCGGACGGCGGCGTCGAACGCGCCCTCCTGACCCCTGAACTCGTCGTTGCGGTCGGGCAGGCCGTCGACTGAGATGCCCGCGTATTGCAATCCGGCCTCTTTCAGGGACACAGCTCGCTCGCGCGTGAGCAGCGTGCCGTTGGTCGAGAGCACGGGTCGGAGGCCCAGGTCGGCGGCGTACGCCACGAGTTCGATCAGATCCTGGCGAACCAGTGGTTCGCCGCCCGAAAAGAGTACCACCGGGACGTCGTAGTCGGCGAGTTGCTCGAGGAAGCGTCGTGCTTCCGCCGTGGAGAACTCGCCTGCCGCGGGTCGTGTCTCGGCGGCCGCGTAACAGTGAGCGCAGTAGAGGTTACAGCGACGGGTCGTGTTCCAGACGACCACCGGCCGACGCTGTTTTTCGGTCGTGATCTGGGGTTTGCTCGAGGCGGCGGCGGCGTCGTATCGAAGGCCGTCCCCCTCGGCGTCGAGATCACAGAGGAGTTTGCTGATCGAGATCACGCGTCCTCATCCTCCGATGAATCCATCGTTTCGCTCGTCTCGAAAGCTGTCGGTTCTGTGGTCTCCGAAGCTGTCGATTCGGTCGTCTCTGCGTCACTGTCGCTCGAGGTGCAGCCCGTCCGAACCTCGTCACTGAAAGTCTGACCGTCGTCACTGAATTCTTCATCCACAGCGGACAGCGGCCGCGTCGAGTACCGTTCGATGGCGTCGGCTGGACAGAGCCAGAGATCTTCGGCGGTCGCCCCGAAGAGACTCGTCGCGTGGTCGACAGCCCTGTCGGCATCGTAGGCAGTCACGCTGCCGACGTGCTGCAACGGTGACGTCCGCTGTTCTCGCTGAAACACTTCCCACTGGGGTATCGGCGTTCCCCGTCGGTCACCCGCTACCTTCGACCAGCGTGTGCGTTCGTCCATTGGTCTCGTGGGAGGCTCTTTAATCCGGTGAGATAACACTCGTGGCGAACGTATTCGGCCGTCTTACTGGTATTCGAGAACGAGGCGAACGGTTATCAATGCAGGGTTTCGATGGGGAGGCGAATACGCATGCCAGCACCACCCGGCGCTCGACAGCTCGACACGTCACAGCGACCGTTCGTCCTCATCTGGGAGCTAACCCAGGCTTGCGGCCTCGCCTGCGACCACTGCCGGGCGGACGCCCAGCCTCACCGCCACCCCGAAGAGCTGACGACGGTGGAGGGAAAACGCCTGCTCGAGAGCGCGAGCGACTTCGGGGACGGTCAACTCGTCGTCCTGTCGGGTGGTGATCCGCTCGTCCGCGACGACGTCGTCGAGTTGATCGAGTACGGTACCTCGCTGGGGCTTCGAATGACGATCACCCCCAGCGGCACGCAGTCGGTGACCCTCGATCGGATCGAGGAGATGGCCGACGCCGGCCTTCGTCGGATGGCACTCAGCCTCGACGGGGCGAGCGCGGAACACCACGACGCGTTCCGTGGCGAATCAGGCAGTTTCGAGGAGACGATCCGGGCCATCGAGGACGCCAAGGCCGCCGGGGTACCCGTCCAGATAAACACCACGGTCTGTCGAGAAACGGTCGACGAACTCCCCGCCATCGCGTCGTTGATCGGTAACCTCGGCGTCGTCATGTGGAGCGTTTTCTTCCTCGTTCCAGTCGGCCGAGGACGGATTCTCGAGCCCCTGTCGCCCGACGAGGCAGACGACGTCATGGCGTGGTTGGGGGGAGTCAGCGAGACCGAACCGTTCGGGGTGAAAACCACTGAAGCACCCCAGTATCGGCGGGTGTGTCTCGAGCACCAGCAACGTGACGCTAGGGGCGAGACTCGAGACGGCGATCACGCTGCCGGCCTTCGTCGACGAAGCGGCATCGTCGCGGGCGACGGGTTCGCGTTCGTCAGCCACACGGGAGAGGTGTATCCGTCCGGATTCCTGCCGAAGTCGGCAGGTAACGTGCGCGAACGGCCGGTTACAGCGATCTATCGAAACGCGCCGCTCTTTCGGTCGCTTCGCGATCGTGAGCAACTTACTGGGAAGTGCGGGGCCTGCGAGTACCGCACCGTCTGTGGCGGAAGCCGCTCTCGAGCGTACGCCTACACCGGTGATCCGCTCTCGAGCGACCCGCTCTGTCCACACGTGCCGGCGGGGTACGACGGCCCGCTTCCCTGGGAGGAGACCGCCACTGCACCGGAACCACCGTCGGAGGTGTCGAATGCTGATTAACGATTGCCTCGAGACTGTATCGCGTCCAACTGCGCCGTCTACACCTTTCGAGCGAGACCAATGGGACTGACGATCAGAGCCGACATCGAGATCGGGACGCCGGGGGCGTGTCCGGTCGCCAGCGCGTCGGCAGCAACCGACTCGGCGGTGGGTGACGTCACCCGGTCGTCCGGACGGGATGATGCAGGACGAGTCGTCGAAGAGTTCACCGTCCGAACGGAATCGGCCGAAAAGGGGTCGACGTCTCCGCCCGATTCGATCGGCGAGAGTACACGGATTTTCGCGTACGACAAAGGCTCTGTCTACCGATTCGATCGGGATTCCGGTATCAAGTGTGCCTGTGAGCGCATCGAGGCGTTCGGCTGGCCGGTCTCCGACGTTCGAGCGGTCGATGGTGCGCTCCACGTGACGTGTTACATCTCCGATACTGACTCCCTCAAAACGCTTCTCGGAGAGCTACGCGAGGCGTTCGGCGAGGTCAACATCCGTGGATTGCGACGCACCGGTGGCGACGGCTGTGTGGCTTACGAACGGATCGACGTCGCCCAGCTCACCGACCGACAGCGAGACGTCCTCGAGACGGCCTACGAGATGGGCTACTTCGAGTATCCACGAACGGCCAACGCGGGAGCCGTGGCGGACGAACTCGGGATCACGCGCTCGACGTTCACCGAACACCTCGCATCCGCACAGCGGAAGCTGTTGACCTCGTTGCTCGAGTGATGATACCCCGCTCCCAGCGTCGTCGACGGCGAGGTGAACATCTTCGCCAGTATGGCTACCCCGAAACCTGCCCAACCTCGAGACAAGAATGACTGCGTGTTCGCTCTGTGACCTTCCAGTCCCTGACCCGCCGGTCACCAGGGACGGCGTCGACGGCACGTTCTGCTGTCAAGGGTGTCTCGAGGTGTCGAGCGCGCTGGGTGATCTCGAGGACGTCGACGCGGCAGCCGTCCGCCAGCGGGGTGAACACTCATCGTCGCGGGAGGTTCCGGATGGTGCCGAAGAAGCCTTCCTGTCCATCGACGGGATGCACTGTTCAACCTGTGAAGGGTTCGTCTCCCTCTTGGGCGAGGGCAACGACGGGATTCTCACCGTCGAGGCGAGCTACGCGACGGATACGATCCGCGTGGTCTACGATCCCGTGCAGGTCACGCGGGCCGAACTTCCTGCACTCGTCTCCGGCTACGGTTACGAGGCTCGCGAACCCGACACAGAAGGAACCGATCGGGAGCGAGACAGCGACCTCGTGGCACGATTGCTGGTCGGTGGCTTTCTCTCGATGCTCATCATGCCCTGGTACCTCTTCTTTCTCTACCCCAGCTACGTCGGCATCGAGACGGGGATTCTGACCGTCGACGCGACGACCCCCGTAGGCATCTACCTCCCGATGGGGTTCGTCGGCGTGCTCACGACCATCGTTCTGGTCTACACCGGCTATCCGGTGCTTCGCGGCGCGTACGTCAGCGTCCGCGTCGGCCGTCCGAACATGGATCTACTGGTGTCGATCGCCGCCCTCTCGGCGTACGCCTACAGTACGGTCGCACTCGCGATGGGGAGTACCCACCTCTACTACGACGTCACCGTTGCCGTGATCATGGTCGTTAGTCTGGGAACCTATTACGAGCGGACGATCAAACGCCGCGCGACGTCGCTACTCTCGAGCGTCACCGCCGGCCAGAGCAGCGAGGCCACTCGCCGAACGGCTGACGGCACCGAGACAGTGTCGATCGACGCACTCGAGCCGGGCGATTCGGTCGTCGTCCGACCAGGTGAACGGATCCCGATCGACGGGACGATCCGGGAGGGGACGGCGGCTGTCGACGAGTCTATCCTCACCGGGGAATCGCTTCCGGTGACGAAAGGGCCGGGCGAGGAGGCGATCGGCGGCGCAATCGTCACCGACAGCGCGCTCGTCGTCGAGGTCGGGCCGGAGGCGACGAGTACGATCGATCGGATCGCCACGCTGTTGTGGGAGATACAGAGCAGCTCACCGGGCGTCCAGCGATTCGCGGACAAACTGGCGACGATCTTCGTCCCATTC
This sequence comes from Natronosalvus vescus, assembly GCF_023973145.1. Classification (NCBI taxonomy): domain Archaea; kingdom Methanobacteriati; phylum Methanobacteriota; class Halobacteria; order Halobacteriales; family Natrialbaceae; genus Natronosalvus; species Natronosalvus vescus. Next base: position 3,253,618 of record NZ_CP099546.1, on the reverse strand, counting down.
GTGCTCACGCTCGCGACCGTCGTCACCGCCTGGCGACTGCTCGCCGGCGTCCCGCCTTCGGAGGCGCTCCTGACCGGTCTCACCGTCCTCGTCGTCTCCTGTCCGTGTGCGATGGGACTCGCCACCCCGCTGGCCGTCGCCTCCGGACTTCGAGATGCCCTCGAGCGCGGCATCGTCGTCACCAACGCGTCGGTGTTCGAATCGGCCCCGCGCATCGAGACGCTCGTCTTCGACAAGACCGGGACGCTGACGTCCGGCGAGATGACCGTCCTCGAGGTTCACGGCGACGAGACCGGGCTCGACGCTGCAGCCTCAGTCGAACGCTACTCCGAACATCCCGTCGCCGAGGCAATTTGCGCGTACGCGGAGGTCGGAAACGCGAGTGCTCGAGCCGACGGCGGCGTTACAGTGCTCGACGACGGTGACGAAGGTGCTGGTGCCGAGATCGAGAGGGGAGCGGAACCTGGGGAAGCGACACCAGAGGAAGCGTCACTAGCGGAGGCGGTACCAACTGAAGCGATACCAGGGACGGATGACGGCCCGCTCGTCACCGAATTCGAACGTCACCCCGGAGCCGGCATCAGCGCGCTGGTTGATGGTAAACCCGTGACCGTCGGCACTCCGGAACTACTCGAGCGCTGCGTCGGCCCGATTCCGGACGCACTCGAGAGAACCATCGACGAGGCACGTTCGGCGGGACTGCTGCCGGTCGTCGTCGGCCACGAAGGTCACATCTGTACCGTCATCGTCGCCGGCGACCGGGCTCGAGACGAGTGGGACGACGTTCTCGGGGCCGTCGATAACCACGAAATCGTCGTCCTCACTGGCGACAACGCCGCGGCGACGAGCCAGTTTACCGACCACCCTGCTGTCGACCAGGTGTTCGCCGGCGTCCCACCTCATGGCAAAGTCGAGACGATTCGACGGTTCACTCGCGATCGGCGTACCGCGATGGTCGGCGACGGGACGAACGACGCGCCAGCGCTCGCAGCCGCCGATCTCGGCATCGCGATGGGGAACGGCACCGCTCGAGCGACCGACGCCGCGGACGCGGTCGTCACGCGCTCAGATCTCCGGGACGTGGGCCGGGTGTTTGGCCTCGCCGAGGGAACCCGGCGTCGAATCAGAGAGAACGTCGGCTGGGCGCTGCTGTACAACGCGATCGCGATCCCTCTCGCCGCAGCCGGGATGATCAACCCTCTCTTTGCAGCCGTCGCGATGGCTCTGAGTAGCATCATCGTCGTGACGAACTCGAGTCGATCGGTGCTCAGTGACGACGTGTGAACGCGAGAGAGGGTGTGATTCACCACTGCTTGCTGGAAGACACACTTCGCAACTGGCTCGCGTCACTCGAGGTGGCGAATGCAAATCCGGCCAACGGCCGCTGCTGATCCTGATGCCTGTTTTCGAATCGATGATTTTCCGGACGTCCCTCCAGGAAGGTGCGTACCCTGGGTAGCGGTATCTGAGTCGTGACTGGCGTGCGTTTTTGCGTCTCGTGCTCACTCGAGTGTCGTCCCCTCTCAGGTGTCCGATCCAGCGAACATGTGCGTGACAATCCCCATGGAGTGGTTATTCGAAATCCCCTGCAGGGAACCACGAATGACCACACACACACCCGATGAGGTTCCGTTCATGCAACGACTGTACAACCGCGTATGGCTCCTGGCGACGGTAGCGCTGGCGTTCTTTCTTTTCGTCTACGTCGTCTGGGGAGTCGTCGACATCTTTAGCGTTCCACTGGGGTGAACCATGTCTTCGCCACTCAAGCCCCCTGAAGGAAACTGGTGGGATCAGGCCGTCAACCGACGCGAATCAATCTGGCTCGGCCTGGGTGTCATCTGGTCGCTCGTCCTCTTTGGGTGGATGAGCATCTGGACACGCACTGGTGACCAGAACCCGATCGGTGAAACCTACCGCGTCACCGAGGCGGAGTTCCAGGAGAAGATGGCCGCCTACAAGGACGCTGCCGAGGAGACAGAGCAAGGGCTCGTTCCAGACGACACGAGCGTCTACATGGCCGGCGTCCGGTTCGCCTGGGACGGCGCGCCAGTCGTGCTCGAGGCGGACACTCAGTACGACTTCCACCTCAGTTCCTACGACGTCCAACACGGCTTCTCGCTCCGACCGGAGGCAACCCTGAGCAAGCAGATCAACCTGCAGATCCTCCCCGGCTACGAGTGGGTGGTTCCGATGACATTCGACGAACCCGGTACCTACCACATCATCTGTAACGAGTTCTGTGGCGAAGGCCACCGTTCGATGCACGATACGATCATCGTCACGGAGGCGGCCTGATGCTTGGATTGTTCGACAACGATTACGGATCCGACGGCTTCCGGCAGTGCTCGGTGACGGGGCTCCAGATCCACCAGTCCGTCGAGAAGTACGTCAAACTCTTCGCGCTGACGGCCATCGTCGCGCTCCTGTACGGTGGCATCTTCGCACTCACCGTCGCGATGACCCGGTGGGAGGTCGTCGGGTTGCTCGACGCCGGTGACTTCTACACGCACCTGAGCCTCCACGCCTGGAACCTGCTCATCTTCTGGATGATTTTCATGGAAATCGCCATCCTCTACGTCGGCGGCCCGATGGTTCTGGGCCGGAAACTACCCCTCGAGCGGGTGGCCCAGTTGGGATGGCTAACGATGGTGGCCGGCGCGCTGCTGGTTAATTACGCCATCTGGACGACGAGCGCGCCCGATCAGGCACCACTGCTGACCTCGTACGCGCCGCTCCCGTCGGATCCGCTCTTCTACACGGGCGCGATCGTCTTCCTGCTCGGCGCGACGATTTCGGCATTGCCGTTTTTCACCGCGCTCTGGTTCGAAAAGCGCGAGAACCCTGGTCAAACGCTCCCGCTCGTCACGTTCGGGGCATTCATCACCGCAATCATCGCTGTCGAGGCGATCCTCGGCGGGCTCGCGGCGTTCAGCTACGCGCTGGCCTGGCGGATCGAACTCATCGGGTCGATCGACGCCGCGCTGTACCGGCAGCTCTACTGGATCGTCGGTCACGGCTCCCAACAGATCAACCTCGTGGCAATGATCGTCGTCTGGTACTTCCTGACCCACGTCGTCGGCGGGGCCGAAATCGTCAGCGAGAAGGTCTCCCGGACGGCGTTCATCCTCTATCTGTTCTTCATCAACCTCGGAGCGGCCCACCACCTGCTCTCCGATCCGGCCGTCTCGACCGGCTGGCGGATCTTCAACACGTCGTACGCGTTCTACGGCGCGACGTTCGCGAGCCTGATCCACGCCTTCGCCATCCCGGCCGGCATCGAAGCTGGTCGACGAAAACGCGGACTCGGCGGCGGGCTGTTCGGCTGGCTCACGGGCGCACCGTGGAAGAACCCCATCTTTTCGTCGACCATCTTCTCGATCATCCTGTTCGGATTCCTCGGCGGGATCACGGGCGTGTTGATGGGACAACTCCAGCTCAACATGACCTGGCACAACACGCTCGCGACGGTCGGTCACTTCCACGCGACGGTTGTCCTCGGGACGACGGTGGCGTTCATGGGATTGAGCTACTTCGTCATCCGAACCATGTTCATGCGGGCGTTCATCTCACCTAAACTGGCGTCGATCCAGCCGTACTTCTATGCCGGTGCGATGAGCATCGCGACGCTGATGTTGATGTACGTCGGCATCCTCTACGGCGTTCCCCGGCGAACGTCCGAGGTCGTCGAGAACATCCCCGGCACCGACTTCAGCCTCGCCGCAGCAGGGCCGCTGTTCAACGTATTCGGGATCTTTGCCCTGCTCGCGATCGCCGGGGGCGTCCTCTTCCTCGTGATCGCCGTCGGTTCGGTACTCTTCGGGAAGAAACTCGAGCCGGGTGACAACGCCGACCTCACCCCCGATGGACTCGTGTACCCCGACGGCGGCGACGTCGAGACTGCGGACGTAGAGGAGGAAGGCAACCCCGTCCACACCTACGACATGCGTGGAACGTTCGTCCTCTGTCTGATCTTCCTCGGGGCGTTCGTCATCACGTACGTCCTGAACTGGTACCTGCTGAGCCAGCTCTGGCAGATCGGTGCCTGAGGTCACGTATAGTGATTCGTGGAACATTCGAGACACGCACGCGGTACCGTCTCCGCTCGAGTGGCTCAGGATTTCCACCAATCGCTATCACACCCCGTCTCGCCTCGAGACGCGAACCGCCCACGCCCACCCGCTGTGATTCGCACTGATCCACTCACCACATGACCGATCGCCACTCCTCGTCGTTCGCCCCACTGGTTCGCGCGACGTGCAGGCGCTACTGGAACGACCTCCTGAGTATCTACTACGCCAACACGCCGATCTGGCGAGTGCTCAAGAGCTTCGGCTTGCTATTTTTCGGCTTTTTCTGCTGGTCAGCTGCTGGCCTATTATACTCGTACCGGCCCGACTGGACCTTCCTCTACTACGTGATGGCCTACGGGTTCGCCCTCATTCTGTGGGGGCCGCTGACGCACTTCGTCATCCTGCCGGTCGCGATCAGGCTCCGGCGCACGGCGAGGCATCCAGTTACCCGAACGTTCGCCAAAAAGGCCTCGAAGATCAACCTGACCGTGTTCATCACGATCGTCCTGATCCTGGGTACTGCGCCGATCTCGCCGATGTTGCTCGACTTCGGGACGCTGCTCGAAGACGACGATCGTCAGCCGGACGTTAATCCGGATCTCGACTGCGTCGTCGTCGACGACCTCGTTGAGTGTTCGCTGTCCGACCCGACCGCGATCGATCACGTCGTAGTTACCTCCGGCGATCGCACGCTCGAGACGGTTACCGACCCGCCCTTCGCGTTCGCGATTCACGTCGACGACCTCGAGGTGGTCGTCGGCCAACAGCAGTTCGTCGTCGAGTTGCGCGATGAGGACGGCGACACGATCCGTCGGTACACCCGTTCGCTGGCGATGATCGACGAGGCGTAGACTGCGCTCCGATGAGTCGTCAACGATACGGCGATCAGGGCGAGAATGTCCCCGTCAACTGTGTCTGGGCAATAATGTGTTCCTCGAACTCGTCTCCAAACTCCTCGATCGTGGCACCGTTCCCGAGGTCGAGGGTCGTCTGTGGCAGTGAACTACCCCACCCTACTTCGCTCAGGCTAACGCCTTCGCTTCGTTGAGGGTGGGGCTTCCTGTTTCGATGACGCGCTTTGCAGACACCACACGGGTGTCCGTAGGGAGCGCAGTCTCCACAGGCGTAGATTCGGGCCATCCCAGCCCTAGTTCAGAAAAGCCTCGTTGCAAGACGTTCAACGCCGCATTCGCGTCACGGTCACACTCAAACCCGCACGACGGACACGAATGCTCTCGTACCAAATCGGTTTCTTGGTTTCAACGCCACACGACGCACATTCCTTCGTCGTCCCGTGAGGTTCAACTTGCACAACGTGGACTCCATACAACTCTGCCTTGTATTCGAGCAGAGTGATGAACTGCCGCCACGCGGCATCCTGCTTGTTCCGAGCGTTGTGCGACTCCTCAAGCATCGGTTTCACGTCTAAATCCTCGACAAACACGGCATCATACTCACGGACGAGCCACGTCGTCAGCTTCTGCTGGAAGTCAAGGACTTTCCGACGAATCCGACGCTTCACCTTTGCAACCTCAACTCGTTGCTTCTCCCAGTTGTTCGACCCTTCCTCTTTCCGAGAGAGGTTTCGTTGCTCTCTGCGGAGTCGCTCGTACTCTTCGTCAAGGTCGAGCCGGTTCACGCTGAGTCCATCAGACGTGTGGATGTAGTTGAGGATGCCGAGGTCGATGCCGAGACTATTGCTCGTCTCGAGCGAGTCCACGTCGGGTTTCTCGGGCAGGTCTTCGTCGTCGGTTTCGAGAGCAAACGAGACGAACCACTCGCCTGTTGTCTCCTTTTTCACCGTGACTTCTTTGATTGTAGCTTCGTCAGGGATTTCGCGGTGATAGCGAATACGAACGTCACCGATTTTGGTGGGTGAGAGTGTTGCAGTGCGGCCACTCGTGTTTTTGAGTTCGAAGCCAGACTGCGAGTACGTCATACTCTGAAACTCCTTTGGGGACTTCCACTTGAGCCGCCCGACGTTGTTCCCGTTTTGTTTCTTCTTGGAGAGGTTTGAGAGGTTCTGATAGAACCGCGTGACGGTTCGGTGTAGCGCCTTCGAGTTGACCTCGGAGAAGATGGGGAACTCAGTTTTCCAGTCGGGGAGTCTGTAGTGGTGTTTGTACGCGGAGCCGATGTTGTCGGCGTCCACGTTCTCGTATTCGTATCGGGTGTAGTTGTACACTTGGCGATTAATATCGATGTGATGTTCCAGTCGCTCCGCTACGGGTTGTGTTGGATAGGCAACGTAGCGGTGACTGTAATCCATCGCTGTCTGGTGGTTATGGACCGTTGTTAGTTAATTGTTCACATTTCGACTGGCGATTCATCCCCTCCCTACTCACTCTCTCCGCGATGCTCCGTTCGCTCCTTGAGGAAGGGGCATTCTCGCCTATTTACTGGTAAAACGTACATGGTTACACCGTCGCTCAATCGGGTAACGGGCCGCTCGAGTAACCATCGATGGGTCGTCCCGTAGAGTCCACTCACAGGATCAGGTGGGTGGTCGCAGACTTCCGTCGTGGATGCCGTCAGATCCCTTCCTGGAGGAATCGCCCCTCCTGTTCGTATATCGCGACCAACTCCTCGATGAACTCTTCGAGCGTCTCGTCTTCCTCGAGATGCCCTTCCATCCGTGTGGCGAGTTCGTCATCGAGTTCGATGGTTCGTGTCATCATTCGATGGTAGGTCAGCCACGTCAATAAATACAACGCAGGCACATACCGAACTACCTCACCACATGTATCCAGCATCTTGTCCCTGACTCACCCGAATCAGATTCACAGTTCATTTCAACTATACGAACGCGCTCCTCCCCTCCCTACCGCTCGCTTCGCTCACGCTTGAGGAAGGGGACTCCGCGCTACCGTTTAGTTGAAAGTCGGACGGGTCAGTCGTCGACGCATCACCGCCGTACGTATCCATCCGACGTTCGCTCGGCGAGGTCGAAGCGCACGGCCCACTCGAGGATGCGACGCACTCGCTCGCCCCAGACCTCCCGCAGCCGGGTGTGGTGTTTGTTGCGTTCGTACTCGGGGATGTCCTCACGGAACGACTCGAACACCTCGTCGGCCGTCTGCGGTTCGTCGTCGAGCAGCGCGAGGATGCGGTCGACGCCGTAGACGCGCTCCTGGAAGGCCGCACGCATCGTCGCTGGCTCGGGTTCGGTTCGGACGCGGTGGTAGCCGGACGATCCTTCCTCGGCCAGCTCGAGCGCGCGCAGGAACGTCAGCCAGGTGCGGGCTTCGTCCCGCGGCTCGATGTCGGTGCGGCGCATGATCCGTGCACAGCAGTCGTCCTCGGTGCCAGGGACGAGTGGCACCGCCTGCTGGACGGTTTCGACGTACGCCAGGGAGTCGGGTGCCTCGGGGACGAGTTTGAATCGCATCGGCCTAGCTGAGGTCGAAGGAGTCGACGAGCACCGATTCGTTCGTCTCCCCGTGGACGTACGTCGGGCCACCGATCACGTCGACGGTCACCGTCGCCGGGCCGAAGAGGTCGGCTTCGGTCTCCTCGAACGACCAGTCGCGGTCGTCGAAGATCTCGACGAACGGGGTGCCGTGTGCCTCGCCCGCACTCGAGACGATGTGATCGAAGCCGTCGAAGTCCTCGCGGACGACGAGGTGGGCCGATCCCCCGTAGGCGATGGCGTCGTTCGTTCGGCCGATGGCCGTCTCCTCGTCCCCGGGGACTGGGGGAACTGGTGCGCGTCCGGTCGCCGAGACGATGTCCAGCGGATCGTAGCCGAGTTCGGCGAGATTGAACGTCGCCAGTTCGGCGACGCGGGCGGCGTTCGTGACGCTGCCGACGATGCTCGCGGTGGGGTAGGCGAGCAAGAAGACGCCGCTGGGTTCGACCTCAGCGAGGTCGGCCACCTGTTCGGCGGCGGCCTCGGTGGGCTGTTCGCTGGTCTCGAGGGCCAGTGCCGTGAGATCGAACGCGTCCGTGTAGCCGACGCTGTGGAACTCCGTCTCCTCGGCGACGAGTGCTCGAGCAGGGCCGCTCCCGAGTGCCTCGAAGTCCGCCGTCGCGAGTTCCCAGCTGGCTTTCTGGGAGCACAGCAACGAGAGCGCCGGCTGGTCGGTCGACAACTCGACGTAGGGGAGGGAGGCGTCGCCGACCGTTCCCAGGTCGCGATTCGGCGTCGCCAGTCCCGCGGTCTGGATCTCCGTACAGAGCAGTCCGGCCTCGATCCCGCCGTCGAACTCGAGGCCGAAGTCGAGTACCGTCGCCTCGTTCTCGAGTTCGTAGGCACCGACGTTGAGCTCCTCGGCGAACTCGAGGGCCTCGTCGACCAACTCGATCGCCATCCGATTGAGACTTTCCATGGGCGTGGCTACTCCCTCCGCATTCAAACAGTTTGTTAGTCACGATTGCGGTGGGCGTCGGATCGGGACGGTGGCTGTGGGATCCTGGTTGGATTCCGAACGCTACTCGTCGGATTTCGCCGACCGACCCAGGTGTTCCTCGACCGCGTCGACTTTCGAGGCGGCGTCGTCGTCGCTCGTTCGCTTGTCGTCGATCTTGAGGAACGTGCTGACGCGGTCGCCGTCGATGGCCTCGTGGGCGGCCTGTACCGCGGCGAACAGTTCGTCGATCTCATCGGCCTCGATCGTCGTCCCCATGGGGCCTGTCTCGTAGGTGACGTCGTGGCTCTCGAGGGCCTCAATTGCGTTTGCCACTGCTGGCGCCATGCTATCCTCGGTGACCGGTGCCGTGCTCAGAAATCCGATAACCGTCATAGATAAGTGTCACCTCGAGCAGTGAAAAATAGCTATCTTTTTCGAGGAGAGAATCCCCGGCGTTCACGCCGGGCGTGAATCCGACAAAAGCTACACTAACCACCGTCAATAGCGAACCGGATATTCCACGCGAATCTACACCATTAAGTAGGTTTGCTTACATAGTCTATATATGGCGATTCAGGTCACTCGCACCTACGTTGCGTCCATACGGAACCAGCAACAGGTCAAGAGTGACTTGGACTCGCTCGGGTTTGCCGCCTCGAAACTCTGGAACATCGCCCGGTGGACGTGCGATCGTATCTGGAGTGAGACAGGGACAATCCCCGAGGATGGCCCGCTCAAGGCATACCTGAAGAACCACGAACGCTACGCCGACCTCAATTCTCAGTCGAGTCAGCGAGTCATAGAAGAACTCGCTGAAGCGTTCAACGGTTGGTACGCCAAGCGCCGAAACGGGGACGACCGCGCAAACCCACCGAAGTATAGAAAGAACGGCGATGAACACCCGCGTTCCACGGTCACGTTCAAAGAAGACGGCTTCAAACACGACGCGAAGAACAACAGGATTCGCCTCTCCAAAGGCCGAAATCTGAAAGACCACTGGTCGGATTTCATCCTCTGTAAAATCGAAACCCGACCCGACGTTGTTGTCGAGAACGTCCGTCACGTACGAGCTGTCTGGAACGGCTCAAAAGACGAATGGGAACTGCACATCGTGTGCAAACACGAGATCGAAGTCGAGTCTCCCGGTGACGAAACCGTCGGTATTGACCTCGGCATTTCGAATTTCGCCGCCGTCTCGTATTCCACAGGCGATCACGAGCTGTATCCGGGGAACGCGCTCAAGACCGACGAACGATACTTCGCCAAGGAGATCGCGAAGTGCACCTCCTATCGGTCGAACAAAGCACTTCGGCTTCGACGGAAGCGTTCTGAGCGGCGGTCACATTACCTACACGCAGTTACTAAACACATTGTAGCAGAGTGCGTCGAACGAGGTGTTCGGACGATTGCTGTCGGCAACCTCGAAGGCATCCGTGACGATGACGAAACTGGTGAGTCTCGCGATTGGGGCGACCGTGGCAACGAAGGCTTGCACGGGTGGGCGTTCGACCGCTTCACGAATCTGCTCACGTACAAGGCGAAAGCCGAAGGCATCACCGTGGTCACAGTGAGCGAGCGGGAAACGTCGAAGACGTGTTCGTGTTGTGGGCAAAAGCGGAAGGCGAATCGCGTAGAGCGGGGCTTGTACGTCTGCCACAACTGTGGAACCGTGATGAACGCCGACTCGAATGGCGCGGAGAACATTCGTCGTCGGTTAGATCAAGCAGAGAAGGTAACTCTGAATCCCCGGTCTTCCGAGGATAGGAGTAGCGGGCGTGTGGCACGTCCAGTGGTCAACCTGTTCCGTCGTGGAGAACGCGACCCGAGCTGTGGACAGGGGACGTTCGCTGAACAGGCGAGCAGCTGCAAACCATAAATATCCCAACTGCGGTAGGGAAGCCTCGCCGTAAACGGCGAGGAGGATGTCACCCATCCGTCGAGTGGGGCGTGTTCAGATACTACTGCGAGTACTCGGAACGCAGTTCAACCACCACGAAAGCCCTTGACCCGCTCGACTCGGGGGCTCGCTGCGCGCTTGCTTCGCTCGCGTGCTTTCGTCGCCCGAGCGGTCGACCGTGCCAGCCCCTTTCATTCCCACCGCAGTGGCTGTTCGGCCAGTCGATACAGGTGGGAACGAAAGGGATGGGGGCTTTCGTGGTGGCTCGAATCGATTTCAGGTCGGTCAGTATGTAGTTTGAACTGTACCCGTCACAGTGCTCGAGGGAGGCGTCGGTGTGGAAAGCACTCGAGGTCGGAGACGTCGTGACTGGATGCTGTCCACTCGAGTGTGGGGCGTTGGTGTGGATCCGGGTCGGTAATGTATGGGGAAATAACAGGTTCGAGACATTACGGCGGTTAGTGGAGACCATAGCTAATCGGCGCTCTTGATGGGTATCGTGTTCGATGGTCACTACTACACGGCATTCCTGTCTGAACGACAACAGAACGTGGCAGCCAAAACGCCCATATTCCATGACCGTCCAGATATGTTAGAAGCGGTTGGGTCGAACGAGAGTACCCAAAATACAGTATGGAATGGCACGTATCGGTGTGGACTGGTCTGCTCGCTGCAACGACTGTCGTGTCGTTCGGGCTCGCAGTCTACGTGCTTCGCAAGCATACAATCAGAAACGACCCCCTCGTCCTGTCGTTTATCGGCATCAGTCTCGCGGCGTCCTGGTGGGCTGTGGCCTACGCCGTCCAGGTGGCGGCGACGACACTGACGGCGAAGCTGTTCTGGCTTCGGTTCGTCTGGATTGGGGCCGGGGCGATGATGGTCGCCTGGCCGGCGTTCGTCTGCATCTACACTGGGCGAGACCGCTGGGCTCGAGGCGGTCGCCTCGCCCTGCTGGCAGCCGTTCCGATGGCGATGGTCGCCCTCGTCTGGAGCGGCCACGGGACGACGTACGTCTATCTCGACCCGACGGTCGAAACCGCAGATGGCGTTCCACTGTTGACGTTCACGCCGGGGTCGTTCTTCCTGTTCGTCCTGGGCTATTCGCTGGTGCTCAATCTGGTGACCTACGGTTTACTCGTCCAACAGATCAGACGACGAGTTGGCCCAGTACGTAGACAGTCCATCCTGCTACTGATCGCCGGGTCGTTTCCCCTCGCGCTCGGGCAGCTCGGAAACATCGGCATGCTTGCGCCCGTCTTTCTGGATCTGACGCCGATTGCCTTCCTGGTAACGACGCCCATCATCGCCTGGGCGATATTCAACCACCGATTGCTCGAACTCACACCGATCGCACGGGATGCGGTGATCGAAAACCTGAACGAGGGTATCGTCGTCCTCTCGGCCGAACGCGATATCGTCGACGCGAACAACGCCGCCCGCTCGCTGTTTAGCGACGACATCATCGGCCGTCCCCTCTCTGCGGCGTTCGATCGGTATCCAGACGTCATCTCCCTCGTCGTAGATGCCGACCGATCGGATCGACAACGAGTAACCGTCAACCCGGACGAGGGCGCCACCCGGATCCGACTCGAGGTCTCCACGCTGGGCGTGAGCCACCGGGGACGAGAAGCGACGGTGCTCCTGTTCAAAGACGTGACCGACGAGGAAGCGCTCCAGCGACGCTATCAGTCCATGATCGAAAAGTCCAGAAACGTCGTTGCGACCGTCGACGACGAGTGGACGATTAAATACGTGAGTCCCTCGGTCGAACCTGTCCTCGGCTACAATCCAATGAGCGTGCTGGAGGCACCACTCCTCAAGTACGTACATCCCGACGACCGTGACGCTGTTCGGAAGGCGTTCACTCGTGTGGGTATGGGATCCACAACCGATGCCGAACCGATCGAGCATCGAGTGAAACACGCCAACGGGCGGTGGAGTCGATTCAAGACGACGATCGATCCGCTGTACGAGGGTGCCGACGAGTACGTCCTGACGGCCACGGACGTTACCGACGAACGGCGATACAAACAGCGATTACAGGTGCTCAATCGCGTCCTCAGACACGACGTCAAAAACAACGTCAACATCATTGGTGGCTATGCGGATCTCCTCACCGACCACGTCGAGCCCAGTGGTGCGGAGTTCCTCGAGGCCATCGACGAGAAAGCGACCGCACTCGCCGATCTCAGCGATCTCGCACGGGAAGTCGATCTCGTGCTTCACGAGGAGAGCCAACAGCAGGCCGTCGATATGGCGGCATCGGTTCGAAACGCAACTGAACGGCTTCAGCGCAGTTACGCTCACGCAACGGTCATCGTCGATGCCCAGGGGCGGGCACTCGCCCGGGCCGACCCGCTCCATCGGTCGGCGATCGAAAACGTCCTCGAGAACGCCATCGAACACAGCGACCGACCGAATCCGACCGTCGAGGTGACTGTCACTGCCACGGCGTCGACGATCGACGTGACTATCACCGACGACGGGCCGGGGATCCCGGCAGACGAACAGGCCGTGTTGACCTCCAGGCGGGAGACGCCGCTGGAACACGCCAGCGGCCTCGGACTGTGGCTCGTCAACTGGATCGTCGTTCGATCCGGTGGCATAATCGAATTCGACACGAACGAGCCTCGCGGGAGCGTCGTCAGGCTCAAGTTTCCACGCGCAGTCGACACGAGAGTGAGCGCGTAGCTGTCGCTCGAGGTCAGTGAATCCTCACTCGAGGGTCAGTGGATGTCGAACGAGGGTCAGTAATTCCTCACTCGAGGCGCTATTCGTCGATCGGGGCGTTTCTGAGCCGATGGACACGGTACGACGCTGATGCTCGAACGTTGAGTACAACGATCTCTGGATAGCCATCGGTCGCGACGCTTGGAGGTGCGGTTGCGGTGATGGGGCGGCAAGACGACGATCAGGATTTGTCAGCGGTGAAATGAGGCCGACTGCCCGGAGGGCGGATAGACGAAGATGTCGCCGTTGGCGAAGACATACACTTCGTGCTCGAGCGCCCGGAAACAGACGTGCCCGTCGAGTCGGGCGTCCCCGTCTGCCTTCTGGCTGAAGAGCCGTTCGAGTGCATCCGGATCGATGCTGTCGTACAGTGAGAACTCGCCCTGGGAGACGTCGACGTTCGCGATACTCGAGAGGGCGTGCACGATTGTCGTCGTGAGCGTCGCCGTTCCATCGGGATCGTATTGAAAGACGTAGCGATCGTTAGCCTGGTCGTAATTCGAGTCGTGTTCGCCGTCGGCGGAGGTAATTTCAGTTTGCATATCGGTACAGGAAGGTGTTAGTGCGCAACTGCCCCTATACCATCACGACACAAAAGTCAATCGGCACCGAAAACCATATGTATGTGTGAAATACGGTGCGTAATGATCGTTTTCGGATGAACGTATTTCGGTGGTGAACGGACTCGAGGGTGGCGAACGTCAGAACGAAGCTATCATCAGAAGGTCAGCACGATAGGGCAGTTCTCTCGAGATCAGTCGGAGCGAACGAACTATTAGTCGAAACCCTGCGTAAACACACTCTCACAATGAGACTACACAGGAACTCGTTCGACTCTCGACCGGCTCTTGACCGACTCTTGAGCGACCGGAGGATTGATTGGAGTCAAAACAGCGCTAGAGACGTTTCTTGCTGTCTCTGGAGGGAAATACACCGATGTCATCGACTGACGCCGACGATTAACCGAACATACTTTTACCTGAAAATTGGCACGTAGTCCATCTACTCTACAGTAGATGGACTTTTACTACTGGAGCGTTTACTGATTGATATGAGCGAGAGCAGGCGCGATGACCGAGGTCGGTTCACTCCGCAACACTCTGAGCAAGCTGTTCTCGCCGCGGTTGAAAAACACGAACCTGCAGGTACGAATGACGTTGCAGGCGAATTAGGCATCGAACGGCCGAGTGCCGACTATCGACTCCGCCAACTCGAAGAGGAGCACAAAGTTACGAGCAAGAAAATCGGCAACTCCCTCGCATGGTCGCGCATTGATCGGAGGGATAACGCATGAGTGCAGAAACGATTCGACTGACCCGAGAGACCGACGAATGGGTCGCTATCGATGAAAAAACCGGCATTGAGGGGCGTGGGAAAACTCGACAACAGGCACTCGAACAACTCGATGAAGGAGTTGCACAACACGGAGAGACACCGATCGTGAAAACACCGGAGATCCTCGGTGGGAAGCCTCGGATCGATGGGACACGTATCGGTGTTTTCACGATTGGTGAAAGTATCCGTGATGGTGAGCAGACGATCGAAGATATTCTGGAGGGATACCCTGATTTGTCGCGCCACCAGGTGGCTGCCGCTCTCGAGTACTACGATGCCCATCCTGAAGTGATGGATGTCATCCGTAACCAGCGGGAAGCAACGAAGCACAGGCTTCGTGTCCAGAGCCGTGCTCCAAACACAGAGGACTCCGAAACGGGAGCCTAAGCGTGCGAATCTTGTGCGATCAGAACGTCAACGCGAAGTATACCGAATCGTTTCGCCAAACGGAGTGGATTACCGTTTCTACAGTCCGTGATGAACTCTCACAAGATGCGCGTGACGACGAAATCGGTCGGTACGCCGAAGCGAACGACTGGGTCATTTTCACTGAAGATGACGACCATCTCGAGTACGACCAAAACCGTGGAGTGATATTATACCACCAGAACGAGTTGCCGTCTCCTGCAAACGTCGTCTCAGCGTTAGAGGTAATCGATACTGTCTACAAAAATCATAGAGAGATTCGCGAGTTCGTTCCTGGAGACTGGGTCTGAATCATCACTCCGCCCAGGAACCTCTTCCGCGATATTCTCCGTGCGTCTTTGTAGCGGAGCAAGACGAGAACCCCGACCCTTGAAGTCGGGGTGGTCACGTCGTCGTACACAGGCTGAAGCCCATCGGTGATTTCCGGCTTACTTTCTCGACCGGCGGAAGAACCACCAGGGTACAAACTTAGTGTCGGTGAATTTCGTGTGTTGCTCGAGTGGGTCAAGGACAACGAGGTACTCTCCGCCATCGATACGTTCGAGCGGAAGGAAGGGTGCCGAGAACTCGAGAAGTATCGTGAAGTGTGGGGATCCTGGCGAAACGATCGATGAAAGAATCGTGCGTATCGGTTAGGGAGAAATTGCAAGCAGCAGGTTTGTTATGCTGGACTGATACATTTCTCGTATGGTCGTCGCCACCGCAGTTGTCTTTCTCGTCAGTCTCCTCCTTGGAGCCGTCGGTATTTACGTCGGTGCTCGAGTCATCGTCGGCGCGAAGGACTTCGATCACGCAATTGTCACCGCGTTATTGGGGGCGATTGTCTGGGCCGTCTTCGGGGCTCTCGTTGGCTGGATTCCCTTACTTGGGCCGTTGGTCGCGCTTATCGCCTACATTGGGGTAATCAACTGGCGATACTCCACGAGCTGGACTGCCGCTGCGATGATCGGGATCCTCGCGTGGCTGACCATCCTGATCATGCTGTATGTGTTGGCGTTCCTCGGAATCACGGGATTCGAGGCCGTCGGTGTTCCTGGTGCGTAGCACTACCGGTCTCTTGTATAGCAGGGAAATCCTTCTCGAGATTTTCCAATGAGATGATCCGAACTTCGCAATACAACGCCTCTGGAGAACCTACTCACACGCTTCTTGCAAATGTACCTTTCGAGAACGAGTGATTGGATATGCCGAACGCGGTCACGCCAGTGACGATCGATCGATAGCCGCTCCGCGGAGACGCACACAGAGTACTGACAGTACGGCGATCAGGGCGACGACTACGCCGAAGCCAGGAATGCTGTCGTCATCGTCTTCCGGGGCTTCATCGGCGTCATCTACTTCTGGGGATCCGTCATCGTCGTCTTCCGGAGCCTCGTCGTCCCTGTCCGTGTCAGACGGATCGTCGTCAACGGAACTGTCATCCCCGTCTGCGTCACCACCGTCGTCCTGCGAGTCATCTGCGTCGTCCGAATCGTCCGAGTCGTCTTTGTCGTCTTTGTCGTCTTTGTCGTCTTTGTCGTCCGAGTCGTCTGTGTCGTCTTTGTCGTCTTTGTCGTCTGTGTCGTCTGTGTCGTCTGTGTCGTCCGAGTCGTCTGTGTCGTCCGTGTCGTCCGAGTCGTCTGTGTCGTCCGAGTCGTCTGTGTCGTCCGAGTCGTCTGCATCATCATCGTCCTCGTCCGACTCCGCGACCGAGAACGTCACCGTCTCGGTCGCATCGTTACCCGCCTCGTCTGCGACGTGGAGTATCACGGTGTAGCTTCCACCGTCGGCAACCTGATGGATGTGAGTTGCTCCACTCGAACCGATCGCCGTCTGCTCGGGATCGGTCTGTAGCTCGCCGTCGACGAGTAACTCGATCGAGCCCACGTCGACGCCCGAGAGGTCATCCTCGTAGGCGAACTCGAGGCTCACGGTCTCGGTTCCCGCGTCGAACTCGTGGCCGTCGGCGACCCCAATCGAATCAATCGTCGGCGCCGTCGTGTCGGGGATTACGGCCCCGTAGGTCGAGAAGCCCGACACGTCGGCGACGAGATACGGATCGTCGCCTAGCTCGTAGTCGAGGGACGTGTCCTCGACCGTCGACCACTCGCCGGTGGCCGAGTCGTAGTGTTGCATCTCGACGTCCGATGCGTCGAATCCGGTTGGGAGATCCGCCTCGTCGATCGGCATTGCGATCTCGGCCCCCTCGAGGTGGACGTCGAGCAGTCCGGGCAGTTCGGTCTGCAAGAAGCCGACGCCGTGGGCGCCGTCATCGAGGTTCGCGTTAGCTGTGCTCTCGGCGAGTGCAAGCGCCAGGTTCTCAGCCTTAACGGCCGCATCGACATCGTCGACGACGTCGAGGACGATCTGCACGTCGAGTCCTTCGATCTCGATAACGTCATTCTCGAGCGTGAACGGGTAGTGAACCACGTCGGTCGAGGCAGTGCCCTCGTTGCCCGCCCGATCGGTTCCGATCACGTCGACGGTGTACTCGCCCGACTCGTCGCCGAAGGTGAGCGTTCCCGTGAAGGTCGTGTTGTCAGTGTTGCTCGAGTCGATCGTCACCGACGGATCGTCGCCCATCGTAGACACGCTACTGGAGATGTCCTCGACGGTCACTTCGATCTCGGGGGCGTCCACGAGCGGTTCGTCACTTTCGACGATGATAGTGGCGTCGTCGCCGGTGACGTCCTCGAGGCTGACCGACAGCGTTGGATCCTCGCGGTCGATCACGAGCGTCTCGTCGGCGTCGACCGTTCCCGCGTGATTGAGTTCGTCGACCGCAATGACCGACAGCGCGTACTCGCCGTCGTCGGGGAGGTTCCCGAACGGAACGTCAGCAATCCAGGTGTCCCCAGCGTCGTGGGTCGCGTCCGCGGGGACGATGTACGTTGTCTCGAGCGAGTCGATCAACAGCGTCACCGTCGTCAGGTCGAGGTCGGCCTCGACGTCGATCGTCACGCTGGCGTCGTCGTTCGCGTACACCACGCCGTTTCCGGTTGCGGGGTCGGTCTCTGTCGAGTAGCCGTCGACGTCGACGATGGTCGGTTCGACTACTGGATCGGAAACGTCGACCCAACCGGCGTTCCTTTCACCCAACTGCAGGTCGTAGTGTCCCGGCTCATCCGGTGTGAACGAGATGTTCAGAGCCCCGAGGTGGTAGAATCCCGGCGCGAGCGTCACGTTCTGGGTTCCCACCACTTCGGTCTCACCTGTCTCGTTGTGCGTTGCCGTCAGCTCGATCTCTTCGGTTCCCTCGATATTGCCGGCCTGGTAGACTGACCCGACCACGTGCGTATCCTGGCCGTAGGCAATCTCGCTCTCGGTGGCAGCTGCCGCGATTACCCGGATATCGGACTCGGCGGGTTCGACGTCCACCCAGCCGGCGTTCCGATCACCTAACTCGAGGTCGTAGTGGCCTGGCTCGTCCGGTGTGAAGGTGATGTTGATCGCCCCCAGGTGGTAGTATCCCGGCTCGAGCGTGACTTCCTGGCTGGCGATAACCTCCGTTTCGCCCGTCTCGTTGTGCGTCGCCGTCAGTTCGATCTCTTCGGTTCCTCCGATATTGCCCGCCTGGTAGATCGACCCGATGACGTACGTCTCCTCACCCTCGATCAGTTCGACGTCAGCGGTGGACGCTGCAATCACCTGGATATCGGACTCGGCAGGTTCGACGTCCACCCAGCCGGCGCTCCGGCCATCGAGTTCGAGGTCGTAGTGACCCGGTTCGTCCGGTGTGAAGGTGATGTTGATCGCCCCGAGGTGGTAGTAACCCGGTGCGAGCGTTACGTTCTGGGTTCCTACCACTTCGGTCTCACCCGTCTCGTTGTGCGTTGCCGTCAGTTCGATCTCTTCGGTTCCCTCGACATTGCCCGCCTGGTAGATCGATCCGATCACGTGCGTTTCCTCGCCTTCGATCAGTTCGACGTCAGCGGTGGACGCTGCAATCACCTGGATATCGGACTCGGCAGGTTCGACGTCCACCCAGCCGGCATTCCGGCCATCGAGTTCGAGGTCGTAGTGGCCCGGCTCGTCCGGTGTGAAGGTGATGTTGATCGCTCCCAGGTGGTAGTATCCCGGCGCGAGCGTGACTTCCTGGCTGGCGATAACCTCCGTTTCGCCCGTCTCATTGTGTGTCGCCGTCAGTTCGATTTCTTCGGTCCCATCGACATTGCCGGCCTGGTAGATCGACCCGATCACGTACGTCTCCTCACCCTCGATCAGTTCGGTGTCAGCAGTCGACGCTGCGATTACCTGAATATCCGAGACCGCTGGTTCTACCTCCACGAAACCGGCGTTCCGGCCATCGAGTTCGAGGTCGTACGTCCCCGGCTCGTCCGGTGTGAAGGTGATGTTGATCGCCCCGAGGTGGTAGTATCCCGGCGCGACCGTCACCTCCTGGCTGCCGACGACGTGCGTCTCGTTCGTCTCCTGATTGGTCGCGGTCAGCTCGATCTCCTCGGTCGCGGTGTCGCTTCCGTTCTGGTAGACGCTGCCGATCACGTAGGTCTCCTCGCCCTCGATCAGTTCGACGTCGGCGGTAGATGCCGCGATGACCTGGATGTCTGTGACGATCTCCTCGACGTACACCGTTCCTGCGTACGTGCCACCGAGTTCGAGGGTGTAGTTGCCGCTCTGTTCGGGTTCGAACGTCACGTTCAATGCGCCCAGATGATAGTATCCCGGCGCGAGCGTCACGTCCTGGGTTCCCACGACCGTCTCTGTACCGTCCTCGTGGGTCGCCGTCAGCTCGATCTCTTCGGTTCCTTCGATATTGCCCGCCTGGTAGACCGACCCGACCACGTAGGTCTCCTCGTTCTCGGAAATCTCGATGTCCGACGCGGACGCCGCGATCACCTGAATGTCGGTGACGGCTTCCTCGACGTCCACCCAGCCGGCATTCCGGCCATCGAGTTCGAGGTCGTAGTGGCCCGGTTCGTCCGGGGTGAAGGTGATGTTAATCCCTCCCAGGTGGTAGTATCCCGGCGCGAGCGTCACGTTCTGGGTTCCCACCACTTCGGTCTCGCCTGTCTCGTTGTGCGTTGCCGTCAATTCGATCTCTTCAGTTCCCTCGATATTGCCGGCCTGGTAGATCGACCCGATCACGTGCGTTTCCTCGCCTTCGATCAGTTCGACGTCAGAAGTCGACGCCGCGATCACCTGAATGTCCGTTACGGCCGGCTCGACGTCCACCCAGCCGGCGTTCCGATCACCCAGTTCGAGGTCGTAGTGGCCCGGTTCGTCCGGCGTGAAGGTGATGTTAATCCCTCCCAGGTGGTAGTATCCTGGCGCGAGTGTCACGTTCTGGGTTCCCACCACTTCGGTCTCACCCGTCTCGTTGTGTGTTGCCGTCAGTTCGATCTCTTCAGTTCCCTCCACGTTCCCTGCCTGGTAGACCGACCCGATCACGTACGTCTCCTCGCCTTCGATCAGTTCGACGTCAGAAGTTGACGCCGCAATCACCTGGATATCGGACTCAGCGGGTTCGACATCCACCCAGCCGGCGTTCCGATCACCTAACTTGAGATCGTAGTGACCTGGCTCGTCCGGGGTGAAGGTGATGTTGATCGCTCCCAGGTGGTAGTAACCCGGTGCGAGCGTCACGTTCTGGGTTCCCACCACTTCGGTCTCGCCTGTCTCGTTATGCGTTGCCGTCAGTTCGATCTCTTCAGTTCCCTCCACGTTCCCTGCCTGGTAGACCGACCCGATCACGTACGTCTCCTCGCCCTCGATCAGTTCGGTGTCAGCAGTGGATGCCGCAATCACCTGGATATCGGACTCAGCGGGTTCGACATCCACCCAGCCGGCGTTCCGATCACCCAGTTGCAGGTCGTAGTGACCTGGTTCGTCCGGGGTGAAGGTGATATTCAGTGCACCCAGGTGGTAGTATCCTGGCGCGACTGTCACGTTCTGGGTTCCCACCACTTCGGTCTCACCCGTCTCGTTGTGCGTCGCCGTTAACTCGATCTCTTCGGTTCCTTCGATATTGCCTGCCTGGTAAATGCTGCCGATCACGTGCATCTCCTCGCCTTCGATCAACTCGGTCTCCGTGCTCGAAGCGGCGATGACCTGGATATCGGACTCGGCAGGTTCGACGTCCACCCAGCCGGCGTTCCGATCACCTAACTCGAGGTCGTAGTGACCCGGCTCGTCCGGGGTGAACGAGATGTTCAGTGCACCCAGGTGGTAGTATCCCGGCGCGAGTGTGACGTCCTGGCTGTCGATTACCTCAGTCTCGCCCGTCTCGTTGTGCGTCGCCGTCAGTTCGATCTCTTCAGTTCCCTCCACGTTCCCTGCCTGGTAGACCGACCCGATCACGTACGTCTCCTCGCCCTCGATCAGTTCGGTGTCAGCAGTGGATGCCGCAATCACCTGGATGTCCGAGTACTGGTCGACGACCGTCACCGAGCCGACGACGAATCCGTCGAGTCCCAGGTCGAACTCGGCGCTATCTTCGCCCGACGGCAAATCCGCAGCCGTCGGTGTCCACTCGAGTTCCACGAGGCCGGGGTTGGTTCCCTGATCAACGGTGACGGTCGTTTCGTCGACGACATCGCCGTCAGCGGTCAGGTTGACCGTGTGCTCGTCCGGTACGTCGCCGCTGTTGTACAGGTCGGCGGTGACCGTGATCGTCTCCTCGAGCGTCACAGCCGTCTCGTCCGCGTCAGCTCCGTAGATCAGCACGTCGGCACTCGCGAGGACGGTGACGGTGCCCACCGAAAGGCCGTCGATCGAGACGTCGAATTCGCCCGACTCGTCGAAGACGTGCGTGATCGAGACCGTCTCGGACTCGTCGACGTCGAGCGTGACCGTCTCGTTGGCGACGGCCTGGCCGTTCACTTCGAGCGGAATCGTGAGTTCCCCGTCGGCGAGCCCGACGTTCGTCACCTGTGCGGTGACCGTGACCGACTCACCCTGCACGACCTCCTCGTCCGACAGCGACGGGTGCGTGATCGACGCCTGGGGCGAGGTGTCCGCGAAGACGCCGAAAGTGGAGACTTCGGTGACGTTCGTCGCGTAGACGAACCGCTCGTCCGTGTCGACGCCGACGTCGTAGGACGCCTCACTCGCCGACTCCCAAGTGCCGGAGTCGTCATATCGCCAGAGCTCGAGTGTAGCCTCATCGAGACCGTCGACATCCGCTTCATCGTAGTGGAACCCGAGTTCTGTCAGGAGAGGCGCATCGCCGTTCGCCGTCACGTTCACGTACGCGTCGATCGGATAGCCCGTTTCGGGCATAGTCTCGGGTACCGACGTTCCGTCGATAGTGACGTCCTGGCCGTCAAACGAGAGCGTCGATCCCTCAAGGTGGATTCTCTCGAAGGTGGTGTTCGTCGTGGGCCCAACCGAAACGTCGGTGGCGCTGTCGGTCACCGTCACGTTCGACAGATGGTTATCGGCCCCGGAAACGGAGAGACCAGTTCCCGCATCCGTGATCGAGACGTTGGATACCTCGTTGTTCGTTGGGCTTCCGGACATACCCACACCCGTCGAAACGTTGCTGATCGAGACATCAGTAACGACGCTGTCGGTAGCTGAGCCAGAGAGACTGAGGGCTGTTCCCCCGATGTCTTTGGCGGTCAGGTTCGTGACGGTCGTACGGTCGGCGAAGAGCGACATACCGCCCTGGTTATCCGAGATGGTAACGTCTTTGAACGTGTTATCGTCGTTATTGTCGTACTGACCCGGATCGAGGTAGACGGCATTCGACTCGCCCCCGTGGATCGAGAGGCCGGTGAACGTGTTGTGATTCGCTTCACTTCGCATGTCGACTGCGTTGCCAGTGCTGTTGACGATGGTAACGTCGGTGAACTCGGTTCCCACGGCGTTGCTGAGACCGATCCCGTTTCCGTCTGTGTCTTCAACGAGTACCGAGTCTAGTGAGTTCCCCACGACGGACGGATCGGTGCTCACACTCGTGAGGTAGATCGCCGTTCCGTCGTTATCCGTCGCCGTCACGTTGGACAACGAGTTCCAGTCGCCGTTGATTCGAATCCCATGCCAGCCGTTGCCCGAGACCTTGACGCCGTCGAAGACGTCGCCGTTCGACGACTCGAGATTCAGCCCATACCGGTCGTTGTCGTGGGCTTCGACGTCCACGAGTGTATTCGACGACGAACCGCTTGCCGTACGGATACCGGCGGTGTTGTTGGAGGCGTTCACCCCGACGAACTCGTTGTTACTTGCTGCCCATCCGAGATTGATCGCACCCGGATCGAATCCACCGCCACTCCGTTCGGTGTCGTACGCCGTGACGTTCGTGAACGTGTTCCCGCTGGCCGGAATGTGTGAGAAACCACCGACGGTAAGCGCCCGGTTCTCGGTATACCTGACCGTGAGGTTCGTCACCTCGTTGTCGTCTGCGTTACCGAACTCCGCGCCAGTACCTCCGTTCTCGACGAGTACGTCCGTGAAAACGCCGTCATTCCCGGCGACGTACAACCCGGTGTCCCAGCCGTCAATCGTCACGTCGCTGATTGAGACGTTGTCCGCGTCGTTGACGTAAATCCCGTACTGCGTCCCGTCGTCCACCACGCCGACACCCTCGAGGGTGTGGCCCTGCCCGTCGATTTCCACGTCGTCCGCGGTGATCTCAATGCAGGTTTGGCTTCCCGTGAGGTCACCGGCGAGCGTGTAGGTGCCTGCGAAATGAATCGCGGCGCATTCCTCGAGTTCGACGGCGCCACCGGATTGGATCGCGACTGGCGCCCTGTCGGCGTCGTCGTCGCTCCGGACGGTCACGTCACCGAGGCCGACATCGGTCTCGTCGGTCGACCACGACAGCTGGATCGTCGTCTGTTCACCGCTCTCGAGTTCGACATCGGTGGCCGTGTCGACGACTGTGCGGTCGAAGTCCTCGAGCTCGATAGACCCGGTGCTCTCGGCGCCGGTATTCAGGACGGTTACGTCGACCGTGATCGACTCACCGGCTTCGACGGGCGCGTTCGTCGAGTCGATCGTCACCTCGAAGAAGGGATCTGCGTCTGGATCTGCGGCGAGCCACGGATCGAACCTGACGTTTTCGCCGACGCTGTCGCCCGATCCATCGGCTATCGTCCCGTTGACGGGATCCGACTCGCCGCCGCTGGGCCCACTCACGTCTCCCCACCAGTTCCAGCGGGCGTCGACCTCGTCGCCACCCGAGACGACCCCCTCGGGGTTGCCCGCGATGGCGTTGTCACGGAGCGTCGCGTTCCCCGCGTCGACGTAGATTCCGCGTTCGCCGCTGTCGGCAACCGTGTTGTTCGACAGGATTGCATTAGCCGAGCCGGCCCCGACGACCAGGCCGTCGACGACCGATCCCTCGATCGTGTTCTCTGCGACCGTCGCGTCGACTGCGTCGCGCAGTTCGATGCCGTTACCGTAGGTGATGTACGACCAGGTCGGATCGACGTGTCCGTTGTCGACGATCGTGTTGCCCGTGATCGTCGCGTCCGCGGCCTCATCGAGGAGAATCCCCTCGTGGCCGTTGTCCGTGATCACGTTGTGGCGAATCGTCGCGTTGTACGGGGCGTCTCCAGAGGAGAATGCGCCTGGTGGTTCGAGTTGAATGCCCTGTCGACTGTTGTCGGTGACCGCGTTGTCCTCGATTAGCAGATCGTCGGCGTCACGACCCGCGACGATCCCGAGCGTGTTCTCGAAAACGTCGTTGCCCTCGACCACCGTTCGCTCGGCGCGTTCGAGGTAGATCCCGTAGTCGTTGTTACCGGAGATTTCGTTGTCTCGAACCACAGAGTCGTGGGCGTTCCACCGGATCTGAAGGCCGTGTCGGCCGTTGGCTTCGAGCGTGTTGCCCTCGACCAGCGTCCCGTGAGCCCGGTTCGCGACGTGAATACCGTCGCTGTACGAGCCGGTGACCGTGTTGTCACGAACCTCGTGATCCGTCCCGTACCGCTCGACCAGGATGCCGAAGGTGTACGCATCACCGCCTGGGCCCCACGTGTCGCTCACCGTATTCTCTCGGACGACGTTTTCGGTGCCGCCGACCAAGCGAATGCCGTACATCACGGTCGAGACGTCGTTGTGCTCGATTATCGTCCCGGTTGAGCCCATATCGACGATACCACCCGGCCCGCCCTCGTTACCGTCTTCGATCTTGTTATTCGTGACGACCGTTCCATCGGTCACCCCGAGTTGAATAGCGGCGACGGTGCCGGCGAGCTCGAAGTTCGAGATTTCCACGTTCGTCGAGTTCGCGACGATGATCTGACCGGCGTCCGGATGACTAGAGGGGTCGATCGTCACACCGTCTACGTCTCGCACGTAGACGAGCGTATCACCCCCGACCGTGTTGTCGTCGAACTCGTGGAGGAAGTGATCCATCTCCTGTTCGTTCGTCCCGCTCGTTATCTGAACTCCAGTAGCGAATTCGTTCTCGAGAACCGTCGCATCGGTTGTCGAGGACAGACTAAGGTCTGTTCGCTCGCTCGAGACCGTGTTGTTCTCGACGAGGAGCGTATCTAGTCCCCCGGATCTGATCCCCTGCTGGTTACCGTCGAGTCGGTTGTCGACGATCTCAATCGAACTCGACGCGCGCATCCAGATGGCAGACGCTGTCAGACCCTCGATGTCGTTGTCGCGAATCACGATCGAAGAGACGTCACCGAGGTGAATGCCTCGCGAGGTGTTTGTAATCGTGTTTCGTTCGATCAAAGCGTCGTACGAATAGTCACGGAAGTCGATCGCGATCTGACCGTCGTGCTGGATGTCGTTGTCGACGACGATCGTGTCGCTCGAGCGCCTGAACGTGATCGCCGGTGAAGTACTGCTGCCAGTATTGTTCGATATGGTGTTTCCGGAGACGAGGGTTCCGGTCGCCCCGTTCGAACCCGTCGAAGCGATCGCGTTAATCGCGTGGTACTCGTTGTGCGTGATCGTGTTGTTCGTAATCTCGACGTTTTCCTGGGCTGAAAACCCGGCGAAGATGATTCCGTTCTCGCTGTTGTTCGTAATGGTGTTGGCGTCAACGACGGTTCCAGTGACCGCCGCGAGATTGACACCGACGTCGTTCGCCGTCAGTAGATTCTCCCGGATTTCGACGTTGCTCGTCTCGGACGCCACGTGGATGCCTCGAGAGAATTCCCGAACCTCGAGGCCCTCGACCGTGACGCCGCTGGCGTTGACGTAGACACCGGTCCACGTCTCCTCGTCGGGAATCAGCGTCACTTCTCCGTTCGCGACAAGCGTCACCCCGCCGGTGTCGATCCACAGATCCTCCTCGTAGGTTCCGGCGTCGACGCAGATCTTCTCACCCCAGTCAGCCGTGGCGATCGCCGACTGAATAGACTCACCAGATTCAACAGTCAGGTCACACGACGCGTCGCTGGCCGATATCGTTTGCACCTGGCCGGATTCACCTGAGTCACTCGAACCGTCGTCCGGTTCCTCACCACTGTCCGTCGAACTCGAGTCGTCGTCCGTACTCGATTCCTGCAGTATCGTGGTGTCGGTTAGCGAGTCGAACCCGGACTCCGACTGCGCTGGCGCGTCCACCCCGATGCCACCTGCCGCGGCGACCGGTGCGACGACTGACCCAATCATAAGCAGTGAAAAGAGAATAGCGAGAATACGGATATGTGCTGGCCGTTGCGAATGTCGTGGCTTCATGAATTATATGTCCAGCGGCCGAGGAAATACCTGTGCTAACTGGGAGGTTATATCATAGGTTACCTTTAGGTCACTTACATCGAGAATACTCGTCCCCATTCCGAGGGTGTCAAGCTGGAGCCAATCGTCGATACAGCACCCCTGCATCCCCAGACTCGAGAGAATGGTAGCGCTACGAGGGTATCTCCCAACCCGATGACCGAAAATGGCGATCGAATCTCCTGGAGGCCGTTCGAGCCCACTATCGAACGGTCGGGTCTGAAAGGGTGTGATCCTGTTGCCTAGCGATTCGACCGTTTTGCACTATTCGCTACTGTTATCTTCCGTCTCATCCCCGTTATCAGAACCTGCAGGTGAGTCTTCGCCCTCCGCTGAATCGGGATCCGATTCTCCGTTGGAATCATCCGAATCGTCTGGGCTCTCCGACTCTTCCTCGGTGTCGTCCGAATCGTCTGGGTCGTCCGACTCAGCAGGCTGGTCTGTGTCTTCTGGCTCGTCTGTGTCTCCGTCGTCTTGCTCTCCAGGGTCGTCGGTCTCATCATCCGAGTCCGTATTATCGTCCGCAGAATCGGGTTCACCATCTCCGTCGTCAGTCGTGGTAAACACTGAAACCGTCGTCGAGGCGCTGTCGTCGCTCGTTCGCACCGTCACCTCGAACGAGACATCCTGTTCGACGGGATGGGTCGTATAACCCATTTCGACGCGTTGGGTTGTCTCCCCGGATACCGTCACCGACTGGGAGTCGACCACCTCACCGCCCACAACCAGTTCGACCGTATCGCTGCTGTCTGAAGTGTCGGTATTCGCTACGTTTGCCACTACCTGCAGATGCTCGCCGGCTTCGACTGGGTCGTTCGTGTGGTCGATTGTGACCGTGAGTTCGCCATTCGATGGCTCTCCGTTCGTGGAATCATCTGAGGCGATCTGTTCCTCGAGGTGGAGATTCTCCTCTCCATCGTACACATAGACAGTATCACCGTCTTCGTTCCACACCTGTCGCCCGTATCCCCAGTAGAGTGTGTCGGCCGTATTGTTCCCTTGACCAGTGACGAAGGTCACGTCTGCACCCGGATCGAGCGTGAACCCAGGTGGAAATTCGAACGGAGAGATGTTGGAGGCTGGGACTCCGTGAGCATCTTCGATCCGCCAGCCGGTGAGATCGAGAGCCGCATTACCGGTGTTTCGTATCGTTATGTGTTCCTCCTGTGGATCACCGCCATCGATGTAGTAATCGACGAGTGCGAGCGAGACTGGCGAATCATTTCCGTTTTCGTTATTCTCGGGGTTGGCGGTGATATCCGCTCTGAAAACTTCCTCTTCAGACGCTTTCTGGACGATGACGACATCACCATCCTCGTTCCAGATGTGTTGGTTGTCTTGTCCCCAGTAGAGCGAGTCGCCCGTCGGTTCCCCCTGTCCGCTCACAATGGTCACCTCTACGCCTGGCTCGAGCGTGAACCCACTCGGAAACACGAACGGTGAGAGATTCACGTTAACACGACCACCGTCTTCGCGGTCGCGGAGGATCCATCCCGCCATCTCGAGCGTCTCATCACCGGTGTTCCGTAGCGTGATGTATTCCTCGTCGGGATCGTTGCCGAGGATGTAGTAGTCGACGA
Organism: Natronosalvus vescus; assembly: GCF_023973145.1. NCBI lineage: Archaea > Methanobacteriati > Methanobacteriota > Halobacteria > Halobacteriales > Natrialbaceae > Natronosalvus > Natronosalvus vescus. The sequence goes on along the minus strand of NZ_CP099546.1, from coordinate 3,225,603 downwards.
GCTCGAGTGAGACGGGCCCATCAGTTCCCGACGATTCGTCGTCATCCTCGTCGGTCGATGCGTTCCCAGACGTAGGTTCAGACTCCGAGACCGCCTCCGGATCGCGATAGGCTTCCAGCAGACTCGTCTCGTCCTCGAGATCGGTCACGATCGTACTCCACATACTGCCATCGCCGGCGAGTGTGCCACGGCCGGGGCCGACGTCGTGTGATTCCGTCCAGACCGTCTCTCCCTCGTCGACGAGAGTGAACTCACCTTCGCCGCGGTCGGCAAGCAAACATCGTGCCCCGTCGTCGGAGACGCTGAGATCCTCCCCGACCCACATGTCGACGTCGGCGATCCAGCGTTCGTCTCCGGTGGTCGACTCGAGTGCAACGAGCGTTCCGTCCGTTTCCGACAAAAGAATCGTCTCGCCATTGCCAGAGAGGGCGATCCACCCACCATACTCATCGCTCTCCCAGAGCAGGTCTCCTTCGAGGTTGAGGACGATCGTTTGGCCGTCGTCCGTTCCCGCGGCCACCACCTCGTGTGCGGTGGAGATGCCAATCGAGAGGACGTCTTCATCGTGGTCGTGATGCCACAGTTCAGTACCGGTGTCGTCGTACAGTCGGATCCCCGGACGACCGGCAGGGTCGACCCCGTCTTCCCAGTAGTGGGCGGCCCCGACTGCGACGTACTCGCCGTTTTCGGTGATCGCGACCGCGTACCCGGTTGCCTCCTCGAGCGGCGACGACCACATCACTGACCCCTGGCCGTCCGCGACGCCAACGCTGCCGACGGTGTCGGCGGGATGGGAGACGGATGCGATTCGCTCACCATCGGTCGTCGCGTCGATAGCCCACAGCCCTCGGTGTTCGACGAGCGGGCCGTCACCGACCTCGAGATCCAGTGGGCCGAACAGATCGGCGTCCATCCAGGCGACGATTGCGGTCTGGGGTTCACGCACGAGGAGGTGGCTGACGTATCGATCGACGGAGAGAGGGATCACCTCGCCGTCGTGGTCGTCATCGTGGATCATCACGTTTCCGTCGTCGAACCCGTACACCACGACGTCCCCCGACGGCGAGAGCCCGGTCGTGAGTCCAAGTTGGTCGTACGTGTCAGAGACGAGCTGTTCGATAGCGGTGCCGGTCTGGGACTGTGAAGCGGGCGATCGGCGCTGTCGTGCCGTCATGGACACAGCCAACATGCTGGCCCCCACTTCCATGAGTTCTCTGCGCCGCATACTCGAGGGTACCACAGATGACGTACTAATAACACATTCACGATGGGCCTGATGGTTTGACAAATTGGCTTACCGAGGTTCTGATGGATTCGTGTAACTGTAGGCGAAATCCTTGATATGGTGTAGCACCTCTATGTGTTCGATGATTGCTGAAGATTTCAGAACGTCCATCAGTGACGACGTGGCGACCGGCCTTGTGAGCGCCGCACGCACCAGCCTCGGCGACACACTCCGGGGTGTGGTGTATTTTACGCCATCCGCGTTCGACGTGCTCTATCTTCGTCAGGGGCTCTACGACTCGGTGGAAGCCGCCCGAACGGCCAAGGAACCACTGGTCGAACTCGAGCGGGTCGGATTCGCGGAGGTACCAGTCAGAACGTCGATTGCTCCCCAGACAGACGGAACGGGTATCGGCCCGTACGAGTTCACTATCAGGTTCCACGAGGACGGATTCGTGGTCAGAGTGCTGGAGGGCGAGGTCGGTACGATCATGACGACGGATAGTATGGATCTGAACGCGTTCGAAGACGCCGCCACCGCCGTTCGACAACTGCTCGCCGACGCGTCGTTCGGTGGTGAGTGAGGACGTATTTCCACCGGTATTCAGCAGTCGGCCGATTCCGTGATACGGATCTACTGATCGGTTGATTCGTCGAGAAACACTGGAAACAACCGAGATCGGCTTGCTGCATATTCGTATACGGATTTCTTGTACTCAAGAGCCGATCCGCAAAGAGAGGATTAATCGATTGGTCGTCGTTGCCTACCGCTCTGAACGGAGCGCCAACAGGGCAGTCGCGAGGAGTGCGATAAAGGCGACGGTAACACCGAATCCGGGCAACCCGTCTGAGGTTTCATCATCGGCCTCCTCATCACTGGTGTCGGTTTCGTCATCCGAATCATCTTCATCGTCCGCCACTTCATCGTCTACTCCGCCTGTGTCTTGGTCAGCATCCCCGTTAGATTCGTCTTCATCAGCATCGTCCTCGTCACTGTCGTCCTCGTCCGATTCGTCTTCATCAGCATCGTCCTCGTCACTGTCGTCCTCGTCCGATTCGTCTTCATCAGCATCGTCCTCGTCACTGTCGTCTTCGTCCGATTCGTCTTCATCAGCATCGTCCTCGTCGCTGTCGTCCTCGTCGCTGTCGTCCTCGTCGCTGTCGTCTTCGTCCGATTCGTCTTCATCAGCATCATCCTCGTCGCTGTCGTCCTCGTCCGATTCGTCCTCGTCCGATTCGTCTTCATCGGCATCGTCCTCGTCACTGTCATCCTCAGACTCGTCGTCGTCCGGATCAGGCGACGGTTTCTCGAAGGCGCCCGCCGCCTCGCTCACCGCATCCAGTCCCGTAGCCAGCGCTTTGGTTGACGACTTTGATCCCACGAGCGAATCCAGTTCGGTCACTGACTCGTCGTAATCGGCTAGACTCGAGTCCGTCACCTGGCCGTCGAGCTCGTCGGATACTGCTTCTAAGAGCGGCATGGCGTCTTCGAGGAATAGATCGAACTCGACTTCGTTGTCGTACACCCCGTCGTCGACGGCCTGGTCAAATTCGGTTACCAACAACTGTGCAGTTGGACTGTCGAACTCGTCACCTACCGCTTCGAAGGTGGTATTCGCGTTCTCAAGGGCTATCTTGGCCACTGGATCGGGTGTTTCCGGCTCATTGATGGCGACGGTTGTCACATCAGTGTCGTCCGGACTCTGAATGACAATCTCGATCGATGGCGCGTCTACTTGCGTTGTTTCGTACGTTAACTCGCCTTCGATTGATGTCGAGGCGTCTACCGTGTGGGTCTCCGTGACGACGGTCGATCCGTTTACGAGGAGCGCAACTTCCTGCGTTCCCGATTCGGTTCCTTCGTTCGTCACTTCGTAGGGTAGCGTCAGTGTCTCTCCCGCGACTACCTCCGTATCGACTGCCTGGAGTTCGACCGAGAAGTACCAGCCCTCGAGTTCCGCTGCCGCGTCGTTCAGCGCATCCAGTTCTGCAGCGAGTGTCTCGGTGTCGGCGTCCTCATCGAGGGCTGTTTGCAGCGACGTGATGGCGCCACTGTAAGCGTTGAGGCTCGCTGTCGAAACGTTCCGCTCTAGGTCGTCCGCAACAGCATCGGCGTGGGCATGGACGCTCCCGATGAGCGTGGCGTATTCGGATTCGTCCTCGTACGCACCCTCGTCGAGGCCAGCGTCCACCTCGGCGACAAGCGCCTCGGCGGCGTCGCTCTCGTAGGCGTCGGCCAGCGCGTCGAACGCATCGCGCGCGTCCTCGAGCGCAGTCCGCTCGATCGGGACGTCATCGCCCTCGCCCTCGACGTCGACGACGGCTGTCTGGAATCCATGGTAACCAGCTCCATCTACGATCACCAAGGTCACGAGGTTCACACCGGGTTCCTCGAATGTCCAGGTGGTCTCTACATTCTCAGTCGTTGTGTCGATCGCCCCGTCTCCAGTGAAGTCCCAGCGGTACTCCTCAACGTCACCACCTCGCGGGTATGACTCGCCAGCGTCGAAGGTGATCGACTGCCCGGCGACGGGCTCTGCTGACTCGAACTCGAATGTCGCCAGCGGGTTGCGATGGCCGGTGTAGGGAACGTGCATCGACGTGGTTTGAACGTGATCTCGAAGACCAGAGTTCTCAACGACAACATGTGCGGAGTTGTCACCGAACCATGCATCGAACTCATAGCTTAGCGTCCGCGTCTCACTGGGCTGGAGTTCGAAGTCGTCGGTCACGTCGTCGAGGGGCGCGCCCCAGTCCAGTTCGAGCGCCACGTCGACGACGACGTCGGCTGGGTTGTGAACAGTGACGTCGACATCGATCGTGTCGCCATACTGCACCTCAGTTGCCGAGAGCGATAGATCCACGACTTCGGGGGCGCGAGACTCCCGAAGCGCGGAGACACCTCCGGTATCCGTAACGAGAACGGTTCCGTTCGAAACGGTGGTGTGGTACAGTCCCGCCAAACTCGATTCGACTACTGGTTCGCCGGTCGCAGGGTCAAGCGTGCTGGTGTACGGCGACAAACCAGTGTGTGGGGCATAGAGCACTCCGTCGCCTGCGGTGAGATCGCGCTTCTCTCTCCCCGGAGAGTCGTAGCGTTCCTCCCACACGAGTTCGCCTGTTTCCAGATCGAATGCATAGTGGACTGTCAACGGATCCGTTTGGTACGCCGCACTGACGAGCGTCTCGTCCGTCATGACGAGATCGTAGTGACGATCGTACTCACCGATCTCGGTGTAGATGGTGTCCGGCGCTGCGTGCCAGCGCTCATCCGACAGGTTCTCTGGGTTCAGCGCGTAGATGTCGCCCACATCTCGAAGCTCACTCGGCGTGGGGTTGTCTCCGCCGTGGTAGTAGCGAGTGGCAACGAAGACGTCCTCGCCGTTCGAGGCGAGTTCGGCTGTGTACGTGTTCAGCGACCGACTGCTCACGTCGTTCAGCGAATCACGCTCCACCGAGTACAGCGTTCGATTCGCCTCGAAGACGACGTGATCGCCAGTGGAGATACCTCGCTGGATCGATACGTCTAGCGTTGGGGCGAAGGCGGTAAGGTCGCCGGTATCGCGGTCGACCGAAAGCAGCGTGTCACCGTCGATCATGGGGACGTCGGGACTCTCCCTGTGGTACTCGCGGAGCTCCAGGAGCACTCCTTCCTCATCGACGAGAAGGAAATTCCCATTGAGTCGGTGGTTTTCGGGGAACGTACTATAATCGTGCTCCCAGACGGCAGTTCCTGTCTCGACGTCGAGTGCGTATAGTCGCACGTGGTACGTCTCGTCCCCCCACGATAAGTCACCCGTATAGTGCTCGGTCGTGAAGTAGACAACCCCGTCGGCGACGACGTGTCGCTCGATACTCATCTGTTCCTGGCCATCTTCGTCGGCGACCTCCGGCATGTACTCCCACTCGACCTCACCCGTCTCGAGGTCAATTGACTGAATCGCCGTTCCGTTGTGAACGATGACGAATCCGTCGCCGACCAGCGCTGGATTCGCCCCGCCGTCGAATTCGTGCGTCCAGACCTCCTGGAGCGGCCCGCCGGGTGCGTTCGTGTACGGGTTGTTGTTCGCTCCCGCCGCGTCGAATTGCTCGTGACCCCAGTCATGGTTCGGATTAGGGTGGCTCACTGAGACGACCGCAGACTCGAGGCGGGGATCGGGCAGGAGTCCGCCCGTTCCGGCTTCGAGCATAGTGATCTCGTACTCACCCGTCGATGTTACCTCGAATGTGACATCGACCGTCTGATCCTCACCAGGATCGAGTGCCACGTCGATCGCGTGTTCGTCTGGCTGGATCGGAGATAGCGGCCCGTACACCTCGAAGATGATTGAGGACGTAGCCGTCACATCTCCGACGTTCGTCACGGTCGCTTCGGCCGTGACAACGTCACCGGGTTCGGCCTCTGTCGTCGAAACCTCGACTCCGGTGACACCGATCGACGTCGGTTCGATCGTGTACACCGCGTAGTCGGCGTTCGAATGATCGAGCTCCCAGTGCGTTCGCGCCACTACAAACGTGGTCTCACTCACGGATTCGACCGCGTCTACCCAGCCCACATCCGACATGTCGCCCGTGTCGGGCGGAACGTCGAGTGACCAGTTCACTGAGAGGTCAGTGTCGAGCGAGCGGAGCAATCCGTCGGCGGTCGGAATGATGAGATCGTCGCCGTCAACGGCGATATCTTTGATCTCCCCGCTGGCGAGGTACTGATCGATCACTACGCCGGTATCAGTATCGATTGCGTAGAGAGATTGATCGTTCGCGACGAAGGCAGTCCCATCGGCGAAGACTGGCTCGAGGGCGCTATTGCCCTCGAACTGCACGCGCCAGAGCAGGGTTCCATCTTCGATATCGATAGCGAGGAGTGACGGGGGATTATTGATGTCGTCGACCGACCCGCTCTCGACCGACACATACAGGAGGCCGTCGTGAACGGTCGGCCCCTCGACCACGTCTCCGGTGAGGACATCATCGAACTCCCACTCGAGGTCGCCCGTGGAACCGTTCAACGCACCGACGACGTCGTCGGTGGCGTAGTAAACTGTCTCGTCGTCCGCGTCAAACGTGAACAGGTCATCTGAGACACCCTCACTCCAGATGAGCGATCCGTCCTCGGGATCGAATGCGTGGATCGTCCGCGGTGACGTGAACTCATAGACGTACACGTGCTCCCCAACGACGGCTGGAGTCCCGCTGCTGAGACTGACGCCCGCGTCCGATGTGTTCCACAGTTCGGTTCCGTCCACCGCATCGTAGGCGACGAGTTCACCCGCGGCGAATTCACTTACCGTCACGTAGACACGCCCGTCAGCGACTGTTGGAGGGGACGTGGACGATCCCGGGAGATCCGCGACCCACTGCGTCTCACCGGAGGGATCGACCGCTACGAGCCGATCCGACCCCTCCATGACGTATGCGGTGTCTCCCGATGTCGCGACCCCATTACTTCCGAAATTATCGTTTTCCCCTCGGACAGTATTGTTGATACGAACTGCTGGGGTCGATTCTTCGTCTTGGGTATCATTTGTCACCAACGACTGGAGGTTCGTCGCGTGTTCGCTGCTGATTGCGGGTGACTCCGAAAAACTTGCAACAGCTGGATCATCAATTTCCCCGGTCGCAGCGTGCGCAACACCGGCTGACATGACGAGGATAATGAGTACAAGTCCTGCCACGAGTAGATACCGTCCAGACGACTCGATGTCGAGGTGTTCACCCGTCACACGCCACCTCTCCCGCGTTCTGTCCGACCGATGTGATCGATTGAATCGCGTTACTACTACATTCATCCCACGTCTCCCGACGGCACCCTAACGACGATCTTCCGCCGTCGGCTTGCCTCGCGAGCCTACCTCTTGTCACTGCTCGAACCTCCATACGTGGAAACGATTTTTCCCGACTATGAGCGTTATCTGACCTCGAGATTGTCTCATAGGTTAGGTTGATCTAACTTACAATGATGTCGGTCTGGAACCGGTTCGTTTGAAATCGGATCATAACACGATGGGAGGAGGATACGGCGAACTGGCACCACCGCCGATGATTGACCCCGAGCGCGAGGAACTCCCCGATTTCAGTCGTGTGGAAGATCTCAACTATCGTCACAGTGCCCAACGTCGGTCGTCCCTGAACGGGGCAATATCGGTAATTATATCAGAATGTGTGATTTTCATCGCTTAGCAATCCGAACATGGTTCTCGAGGAGTTCCATTTCCGAGTCGCATACCTTATCGCTGCGGCGGGTGTCTTGTTCTTGCTCCGACGGCCGTTGCGCTACCCCAATCGACCCGGAAGCAAGTGGTTCGCGGTAACGATCGTCGCGACCTCGCTCTGGCTCTGCTGCGTAGGTCTCTACTACTTTGTTCACAGCTTGACTGGCTCGTTGATCCTGTACACTACCGTCCAGTTTGTGATTACAATTTGTTTCATCAGCTGGTTTCTCGTCGCCGTCGAGTTCGCGACGGGTCGACGCCCGGCCAGGTCACTCATCCTCTTTCTCGCTGCACTCGCGGTCATCCACTTCGTCGTGCTCTGGACCAACTTCTTCTGGGTACACGACCTGGCGTACCGGTCTAACGCGTGGGTCGATAACACTGGGGGCATCCGAATTGCCGGCGGGCCGCTGTACTGGGTTCATATCGTTTCCATGTACGTGCTCGTGTTCATCTCGACGACGCTCTATGTCTCGCAATGGGCGAGTTCCAGCGGCCTTCGTCGCCGACAGGCAGCCATTCTGGCGATGACCCCAGCCGTTGGAGTAGGCGCAAATCTGCTGTTACTGCTCGACGTCGGCCTCCTCGGGTTCGACCCAACGCCGATCGGCGTTATCGTCGGCGTTGTACTCATGGGGTGGGCGCTGTACCGGACGGAGTTCCTTGACGTCACCCCAGTTGCAAGGCAAACGGTCGTTGAGCGGATGGCCGATGCCGTCGTTATTATCGACGATCGGAACCGAGTCGTGGACTGGAACCGGGCTGCACTCGAGCTCTTCGACGTCGATGACCCGGTTGCCGGGATGGCACCCGAGACGTTCTTCCACGCCGTGTCGTCTGAAACCCTCGAGGTGGTCGTAGAAACGAAGCGAGCCGAAGCTGAGATTGCCTTCGAACGGAACGGACGACGACGGCACGCTTCGGTGTCGATCGATCCCGTCGAGGGCGATACGTTCGAACCGCTCGGCCGAGTGATCGTCGCTCGTGATGTCACGGGGATCAAGCGACGCGAACAACAGCTCATCAAGCAAAACGAATATCTCGACGAGTTCGCCGGCATCGTCTCACACGATATGCAGGGGCCGTTGATGCAGATTCGCGTGAACACGGATCTCGCTCGGAAAACAGAGGACGTCTCGAGGCTCGACCTCGTGTTCGAAGCGACTGACCGGATGCGTCACCTCCTCGAAGACTTGCTCGACCTCGCACGGACGGGTCACCAAATCGACGACCTCGAGCCGGTCGACCTCGCGGATCTGGCCACTAACGCCTGGAGTCGCGTGTGGACTCCGGATGCCGAGCTTGTCGTCGAGACTGACGACACCGTACTCGCGGATCCCGATCGGTTACAACAGTTACTTGAGAACATCTTTCGAAACAGCGTCGAACACGGCTCTGTGGACGATCGGCCGCAAGTAGGGGATCGGTCACTGGCGATGGATCAGCCCAGCGCAGGCGACCGATTCGCGACGGGAATGGGGGTGGATATGAAGGAGGATGGCATGGCCGGTTCGGACGACGGTGACCCCACGGCTGACGGGATGTGTGTCCGCATCGGATCGCTCGCTGACGGGTTTTTCGTCGAGGACGATGGGACAGGGATCCAGCCGGAACTACGTTTACGCATCTTCGACCGCGGGTACTCAACCTCCGAAGACGGAACAGGGCTGGGCCTCAGCATTGTCAGTCACATCGCCGGCGCACATGGATGGGCGGTCTGTGCCACGGAGGGTGCGCATGGCGGCGCTCGCTTCGAGATAACTGGCGTCGACACCGTAGAGAGAGCAACGCCAACCAACCGAAATTGATTCGTCCCATCGGGACGCGTGTAGTCGACTCGAGGCCGACGAAGGACGCGAGACCCGGTTCAGATCAGTGGGATTCCTCGAGCCCGTCGAGACGCTCGCACAACTCGGCGTATCGCTCGTCGGCGTCGAGTTGAACGGGCGAGAAGCACGATTCAAGGATCGACCGTTTTGCTGACAGAGCCGATCGTTCACGCTCGGCCGCGTCCTCCTCCCGTCTATGGAGTTGAGATTCAATGGCGTCGACGGCGGTCGATTGCACGATCGGTTTCCGTCGAATGTCGTCGGCGTCCACCTCGTATACATCGACCCCGGGCCGATCGTCCACGAAGACGATCGTTCGGCAGGTACTCCCTACAATACTCGTGAGATCGGTCGGGTCGACGCCGGGAACTCCTTCGTCTACCAGCACGACGTCGACGGCAGGGTCGACAAGCGACTCGAGTTCGTCGATGTTGTGCGCTCGCAACGTGATGTAACGGTCGTTTAGCCACTCCTGATACATCTCCGTCACTCGTCGGTCTCCGTCGACAAAGAGGATCGTCGGCGTCGACGGTTCGAGGTGGGTTTGTGCCCACGCAACGCTCGCATCGAAGATCATCTCCATGTCGGCCCCCGCGGTAGTGAGCTCGTACTCGACCCGAAGAGGGGACTCGTTTACGACCCGTCGTTCGATGAGATCAACCTCACAGAGTTCATCGAGCGTTTTCGAGAGCATGTTACCCGAAATGTTCGGTATCGCTTCGAGGAGTTCGTTGAATCCGAGGGAATCGTCGTCCATAAGCGTAAGAACGACAACCGGGTGCCACTTCTTCGAGAGCAGCGAGAGAACCGTGAGGGTCGTGGCGTGCTCCCGTGATACACCGACCTCAGAATGATCCATGCGGGTCGGTATGTTCGAAATGACAAAGACCTTCGGAAAACTCATCGAATTTGTCGCTGCAAATTGTATGCAAGCAGACGTGTTTCGCCGGGTACCGAAATAGATAGTAGTGGTTGAGAGAGACCACAGACATGAACGTGGCGGCTCCTGTCGACCTCCTCCTGGTCGAGGACGATCTCGAAGACGCCCTCACCGTCGAACGGTTGTTCGCGCAGTACCAGGGGACGAATCGTGGAGCCTACGGTGGCAGGCTTGACGGTGACGTGACGGTCGAACACGTGGATCGGCTGGCGAGCGCGCTCGAGGCGCTCGAAGAGAGATCACCGGACGTCGTGCTGCTTGATCTCATGCTTCCGGATAGCGCCGGACTCGACACCGTCGAGGCCGTGGTCGAGCACGCGCCGACGGTTCCGATCGTCGTCCTGACCGGACAGAGCGAAGTCGACGTCGGCGTCGAGGCGATCCGACGAGGTGCACAGGATTATCTCGTCAAAGGGACGCTCAGCGCGGAGTTGCTCGTTCGAACCCTCAGGTACGCGATCGAACGTGCCCACACCCAGTACGAACTCAGGGAGCAGAACCATCATCTCGCACTCTTGCACCACTTCGTCAGAACGGATGTTCGAACCGACGCGAGTATGATTATGGGCTGGAGCGATCACCTGGAGGATCGGGTCGACCGCGCCGACAAACCTGTCATCGAACGCCTGCTCGAAGCGAGCCGGCATCTGCTCGATCGAACTGACGCCGCGGCAGAGTTCCTGGACGTACTCGAGACGCGCGAGCACGACCTCGAACCGACCGATCTATCGTTGGCGTTGGAGCGAAAGATAGAGCGCGTGCGACACGAGACCGACGCCGAAATCACCTTCAGGCTATCAGGCCAGAACCCAGAAGACGAACCGGTCTTCGTCAAAGCCACCTCGATGCTCGAGATCGCGTTCAAACACCTCTTCGAGAACGCGGTGATCCACACCGATCGCGAGACGCCACGAATCTCCGTGACCACTGCGGTAGACGACGATCGTGTCCGAGTGGCCATTGCTGACGACGGGGTCGGCATTCCGGACGGTCAAAAAGAACGGCTCGTCGATCCGACGGCTAGATTCGATGACCTTTCCGGCATGGGTATGGGTCTCTACATCGTGACTACCCTCCTCGAGGAGTTCGGCGCTGACCTCGAGATCGAGGATAACGATCCTCGTGGAACGATCGTCACGGTGGCGTTCGATCGCTCGAACCCGGCATGACTTGCTGCTCGGTTTGTACGGTTCGGTGTGGTTCCCTCGTCAGTACCGAGTGAGGACGATTTTTCTAAGTGACTCATCAGTCAGGCGACTCCTCGAGACAGATCTACTGATCGGTTGGTTCGTCGAAAATACTCAGAACAACCGAAGTCGGTTTGCAGCATTCACGCTCAGCATCTAGCACGAAGGCTCACAAATCTCATCTTCGGTGCGTTCAACCGGGCAGTCAAGTCACCCCGTCGTCGGTGATTCTGTCTCGAGTTCGTTATGTCACCTTCTATTTCTATTGATTCACCAGTCTAACAACGGATCATCACAACTAAGTGACGTGGAGCGAACAATCGTCCAATGGTTGATAAATTGTCTCTTTTTGGACAGTCTACTGTGGAGACTCATACTGTGGGTTACGACCTAACGACCACCACGCCCTCGAGCAAGACGCGGAGGGGAAGAGATGATTGAGTTTGGGCTCGGCCGCCGAGACGTGTTACGGTCGGGACTTTTTGGAACCGTCGCCGCGGCCAGCGGGCTGATTGGAACGGCCGCCGGTGCCACCGGCAACGAATCGGTTGGTGGTGCGGGAATGGACGTCACCTTGATTCCGGCTGATGGCGATTTCGGGTTCAACTATCCGTACTACCTGTACGCGCCAGCGGTCGACGATGCGTTCAACCGACCCCTCCTCGTAGAGCCGAACAACACGGGAACGGCCACGGACGACTTCGATGTCCACCGTGAGTCTGCCGAGCGATTGATCGAGTACGGGACACCCAGACGGATCGGTGACGAGCTTCGGGTTCCGGTTCTCGTTCCGGTGTTTCCGCGACCGTCCTCGGATCCGGTCAGTTGGCGACACTACGTCCACGCCCTCGATACCGAGACGATGCAGATCGACTCCGGCGATCTCGAGCGTGTGGACGAACAGCTCCTGCGGATGGTTCAACACGCGAAGGAACTCCTGTCGGTACAGTCCTATCCTGTCGCCGAGGACATCATCATGAACGGATTTTCGGCGTCGGGAACCTTCGTCAATCGGTTCACCGCCCTCCATCCCGACCGCGTGCGGTCGGTTACCGCCGGAGGCATCAACGGCACCGCCATCTTGCCTCTCGAGGAGGCAGAGGGCCAAACTCTGAACTACCACATCGGCATCGCCGACCTCGAGTCACTCACCGGGGAAGCATTCGACCGTGACCAGTGGCAAGCGGTCGACCAACTGGTCTATATGGGTGGGGACGACGAGAACGATACGATCCCCTACGACGATGCCTGGAACCCGACCCAGCGCGATATCGCTCTCGAGGTCTATGGTGAGCACATGCAAAATGACCGGATGCCCTACTGCAAATCGGTCTACGAGGACTCCGGGGCAACCGGTCGAGTCGAGGTGTACCCCAATATCGGCCACCGTCCCGTCACCGAGGAACTCATCGCATTTCACCGGAAACATGTCGTCCCCCACTTCGTCTCGTTTGCCGAGCCGCCGGCAATCGGGAAGGAGACGGTGACCGTTCTCGCACGAGCCCAGGACGACCAGGAGTACGAACTGCGTGTCTTCAGCGACGAACGCGGTGAACTCACCGACTCGACACACGGATTTGATCCCGCTGTGGACGACCGTGTGCACGTCGAACTGGCAACGCCGCTCGCTGATGACGAAATGGTGATAGTCGAGTTGTTCGAAGCCGGGCGTACCAATCGCAATGCGGCGCTCACATCAGAATCGGCCGCCGTCCATGGGCGAGTGGAGTTCGTCGAGACGCCGGCTGCCGGCGATGAGACGGTGAGGATAACGTACGATCTCTCGTCAGGGTATTCGGTTCGCGATCAGGCAATGCTCCGCCTCGAGACCGAACAGGGCGGAGCGGTCGTGCTGGCAGAGGTCGATCCAGGCACCAGCGAGACGGTCACCCTCCCACTCGAGGCAGATGAAAATGGGATCCCACTCGAGCAGGGACAGGAGGTGACGGCGACAATCGTTGACGACGATCCACAGGGCCTCGACCCAGTGGCAACCGATACGATAACGATCGGCACGCCAAACGAGCCGGCGCTGTCGATCGACGTTGACGCCGAGCGGGCGGTCGTAGCCGGTGACGCAGTCACCGTTGAGATCGCTGTGCGGGTGATCGGGGGTGATGCGGATGACTTGACCAATCTTCCGATCGACTGTGCAGTCGACGGCGATGTCGTCGACACGGTGACGGTCTCACCATCGGTCGGCGAGACGGAAACGGTCTCTCTCAACGTCCCCACCGACGGATACGACCGAGACGAACTGACGGTCAGCGCCACGTGGGGAGAAACAACCGATGAAGAGACGGTGATCCTGGCCACACCCCCCACCGAGGGGGATGGCACGGACGCCGATCCGTATCGAATCACCACCGGAACGGAACTCGCGTACGTCGACTTCGAGCCATCAGCCCACTTCGATCTCGCCGAGGATATCGACCTCTCCGGGTTCGAGCGGTTCGTTCGAATCGGAAGTCTTCGAGAGCCGTTTTCGGGAACATTCGATGGTCACAATCACGAGGTCACGGGTCTGCACCTCGAGGAGTCCGTCGATCAGTTCGAAGGGATCGGCCTGTTCGGCAACGTCATGTGGGGAACGATCAGGAACCTTCACCTCGTGGACGTGCACGTGACCGGTGACGATTTCGTCGGTGCGCTAGTGGGGATGGCTGAAAGCCCCACAGAGATTTCTCGCGTTACCGTCTCGGGAACCGTCGTCGGCGAGGACAACGTCGGGGGGATCATTGGCGGCACGACAACCGGCGAGGACGGCGAAGACGTCGTCATCTCTGAGGCCGCCTCACACGCGAACGTACAGGGAGAACGGAAGGTCGGGGGAATCATGGGCCAATCCTCCGGCGACCGCATTACGAACTCCTATGCGAGCGGTGTGGTGAGCGGACGTGGCGACGTTGCCGGCGTGCTCGGACTCAACGTCTTCGGCGGGATTGTAAGCACGTCCTACGCCAGTGCCACGCTCGAGGGTGATGGGGGCGGGGTCGTCGCGAATAACTCGGACGGTAGCGTCACCGACTCCTACTGGGACGTCGACACGACAGGGGTGGGGACTTCGGACGGCGGTAGCACAGCGCTGAACACCGATGAGATGACCGGTGAAGATGCTATCTCTACCCTGGATGGGTTCGACTTCGAGGAAACGTGGGCGGTGACCGACGAGTATCCGGTACTTGCATGGGAGCATGCCTTCTCGATTCAGCAGCTATCCGAGTTAGATACGCTCGTCGCTGGCGATACAGCCCAGGTTACCGCTACCGTGATTAACACGGGGCCAACGCCGATTGAGGAAGTCATCGAGTTTCAGTTCGCTGGCGAGGCCGTCGAGCGCCGACCAGTCGCGTTGGCTGCGGACGAGTCGACAACACTCGAGTTCGAGACCGACACCGATGGCCTCGAGACTGGCGTGTACGACTATAGGATCGTCACAGACGCGATCGATCACACTGCCAGCGTGACCCTCGTCGACGAGGACACGCCGGTGTTCGAACTCAACGAGGTCGCCTTCCCCGAGTCCGTCGAAGAGAACACTGAAGCACCGGTGTCGGTGACCATTCGTAATCGGGGAGTTGCGGGAGAGCAAGACGTTGTCGCAACGATCACCGACGAAGCAGGTGACACCGTGCTCACCGACCAGCTGGTTGAGTCGTCACTCGAAAACGGCGAGCGCCTCGAGCGGACAGTCACCCTCGACACGGCGGGACTTTCGATTGGGGAGTACGAACTCACCGTCGAGACGGACGACGATAGCCATACACGCTCATTCCAGGTTCAAGCCGCTACGGACTCCAATTCGGATAGCTCGTCCGACGACAGCACGACCGGGGATGACGACAACGAGATCGGAGATGACGACAGCACGACCGAGGATGGGGGCGCCGTGACTGGGGATGATCACGAGGTGGACGACCAATCACCCGGATTTGGAATTGCAGGCGCTCTCGCAGGACTCGCTGGCGCTGGCTACTGGCTTCGAGAACGGGTCAGTACGGATGCTAATCAGGAGAACGACCCATGATAGGTGTCTTCCCCACCCATCCATAGAACACGAGCAACACTGCTTGGAGGTCGTGGCTGCAAGCAGGTTGTTCTCTTCGTCAACGAATCGTTCACACTCCGCCCAGCGGATGTTACCAGCTCAAGCCGTCGTGATTTTCCGTCCGAAGGCTCGATGAATCGTGATCCAGCACCGATGACTGCTGGGCCATCGAGTCGAGTTCCTCGTCGAGGGTTGCGAATTCATCCCAACCAGTAATAACGAGCGCACCGTCGACACCCTCGAGGTTGACGTGGATTGAGTGCGGCGTGTTGCTGTGGTGCGATGAACGTTGTTGTCACCGGCGAGGTGTTGGTTCACTGGCAAGCCAGAAAGTTATTGTACGACGAATTTACACCTAGAGTTGATGAAAGCAGTCGTTCTCGCCGGGGGGAAAGGAACCCGGCTTCGGCCACTCACCGACGACAAACCCAAGGGGATGGTCGAGGTTGCAGGGAAACCGATCTTGACGCATTGTTTCGATCAGTTGCTCGAGCTGGGCGCTGACGAGTTCGTCGTCGTGGTCGGCTATCTGAAAGAGAAGATCATCGATCATTACGGCGATTCCTATCAGGGCGTCCCGATCAGGTACTGCCACCAGCGTGAGCAGAAGGGGCTGGCTCACGCGCTGTTGACCGTCGAGGAGCACATCGACGACGACTTCATGTTGATCCTGGGCGACAATATCTTCGAGGCGAATCTACAGGACGTGGTACGCCGACAGCGCGAGGAGCGCGCGGATGCCGCGTTCCTGGTCGAGGAAGTGTCCTGGGAGGATGCCTCTCGCTATGGGGTCTGTGATACGAACAAGTACGGCGAGATCACCGACGTGGTCGAAAAGCCCGAGGAGCCGCCGTCGAACCTCGTGATGACTGGTTTCTATACCTTTTCGCCAGCGATCTTCCACGCCTGCCATCTCGTGCAGCCCAGTAATCGTGGGGAGTACGAGATCAGCGAGGCGATCGACCTGTTGATTCAGTCGGGTCGGACGATCGACGCGATCGGCATCGACGGCTGGCGGATCGACGTCGGCTATCCCGAGGATCGCGA
Source organism: Natronosalvus vescus (assembly GCF_023973145.1). Lineage (NCBI taxonomy): Archaea > Methanobacteriati > Methanobacteriota > Halobacteria > Halobacteriales > Natrialbaceae > Natronosalvus > Natronosalvus vescus. The sequence continues at coordinate 3,209,116 of NZ_CP099546.1, read as the reverse complement.
CGAGGCCGAACGGCGGCTGGAACAGCGTGAGGATGCGATGGCGGTTGCGAGCGACGACTAAGATTCTCGGTCAGTATCGTCTTCCGACGTCGATTCATCGTTCCCATCAGTGGACGCTCTCTCTGGTGGGGCCGGTGGCTCGAACGTTGCAGCGAGTGCTTTTGCGACCCGGGTTTCCAGCAACTCGTCCAACGACCATCGAGCTCGAGTCGCGAGCCCAGCTGCTGCGGCCAGCACCACGACTCCGGCGGTCGTCACAACGGACAGGTTCCCGGTAAGTGCGAGGACACCGAAGAGGGGTGGGATGCTCGCGAGGCCAGCAAATCCGAGTAGCCGAATTGGATTGCTCCGGAATTCGTGATGAACGTAGTGCAGGGGTTCGACGAGTCGCGAGTCGCTCGAGGCGTCCGTGATCGTCTCGATCGTCCACTCGAGCGGTCGAATTACGAGCGTGCCGACGACGGTCTCACGAAGGTCGATCACGATGACGTCGGGGTTTGGCTCTGCGGTCAGCCACTGGTAGCCAAACGAGCTAGTAACGTACCGCTGGAGGGTCGTTCCGAGCGATCGGACGCTCGCTTCGGCGGCTGCCGTTGCGATTCGTGTACGGGTGCCAGCAGTCCGTTTGCTGATCGTGGAGTGTTCGAAGGTGTGCTGGAGTCGGGAACCGATGCCGGTGGCTCGGCGTCGAAGTGAGCTGTAGAGGGATCCAGCCCGCTCAAGGAGCCGCGATCCGTTGCTCACCGATGTGACGCGTGCTCGACAGCGGCGGGCGGCACTGGCGAGTACCGATCCTTCTCGGTATGACTCGAGCATGACTGATTAGTCGTCGTGGTCGATCGTGGTCACCATTCCGTCGACCGAAATCGAGCCGAAGTCGAGGTGGATCGTGTTTCCTTCTCTGAGGGAGTCACCCTTGAATCGGAGACCGGATTCGGTCTCCACGGTCTGTACGTCGACCACGAGTCGGACGTCCATGTTCTTCGGGTGCTCGCGAAGGTAGATGTTTCCGTCCTCGCTCTCGAGGACGACCTCCGCGGGCTGGCTCTCGACGCTTTGGACGGTGGCAACCGTTTCGCCGCGCTCGGTCTCGGTCATCCCGGCCTCGAGGCTATCCGCGAGATCGGGGTTGACGTTCTCGAGTTTGAGTTCGACCGTCGTCTCGTCGATGTCGCCTGCCTCCTGGAGTGAGCCGATACGGATGACGTCGCCGGTGAAGGCGTACTCGCCGGCTGTTATCGACAGGTCGGAGCCGATCGCGACCGAGTTGCCCGCGAAGTGGGGCGTCGATCCGCGTGTGATGGTCTCGAGTTCGAGGCCGACTTGCACCCGTCGTTGGTCGCTGCCGACGGCGTACGTTCGAACCTCGGTGACCGTCGCGAAGGTGTGGCCCGCCACGCCGAACTCGTCGTCGACCTGGATCGCGTCGGCCGTGCTCGCGGGGAGGGTCGACTCGAGCAGGACGGTCGTCGTCTGCGTGTCGAGGGTGTCTCCCTCCTGGTCAATGGTCGTGACGACGCCGGTGGCCGTGTACTCGAGCATGTCGAGGGTGAGTTCGTTGCCTGCGCGGAAACGATCGCCCGCGTGGGTGAACTCGAGGCGGCCGTGGTCGTTCTCGATGAGTTCGCCGTCGACTGCGGCGCGGACGACGATGGACGGGCCGGCGTCGGCGTTGTCGTCATCGGGTGTGGATGTGACGTAGACGTCCGTAATCGTCACGTTCTGGTCGTATCCCTCGACGGCCATTCGGTCACCCGGTTCGATTCGGTCGGCCACGTAGTCGGGCTGTTCGCCGAGATCGATCGTCGCATATCGCGTTTCCGGTTCGCCGTCGCTCCACATGACGCCGACAACAGCGACTCCCACGACGAGGACGGCTAGAATCAACAAGACAGCGAGTGCGTCGATCACGTTGACGACGCCAAAGAGATTGCCTTCGTCGTCTATTATCGACATCGCATACCACGCTCGAACATTGTATCGTGGATGTGAGTGGCCCGATATAGGTGTTCTCATCCTGGTTGTATGTAGTCATCTCGAGTTCTCCTCAAGCTGGTCGCGTTCGGGGTATAACTGTCGTGGACATAGTACAGGGCTTTCCACCACTACACCCGTTGCTCTGCAGAACGAAACTATCATGGCCCTATACACTCACCTGCTTTCCAATGAGCGATGACGGCGACTCGAGTGCACTTGTGGACGCGACGGCCACGTTCCTCGAGGAGAAACCCGACGGGGAACGGGCACTCGAGGCCGTCCTCGAGGTCGATGCGGAACACGAGACGTGGACGTTCGACGACGTCGAACTCGATTCGGGAACGTTTGGCGAGCTGGTCTCTCGAGGGATCGTTGAGAAAGTCGACGGAGAATATCAACTGGTAAATCGGGAAATTGTTGCTGCGGTGGTTGCTGGCGAGGATATAGGGGCTTACTCGAGCGACAGTGGGCCGTCGATAACCCTCCCGTCGATCGATCTGGGGATCTGGGGCGACGTGCGAGCACTCCTTGGGTTGGCTGGCGCGCTACTGCTGGTGTTCGTAATGCGGATTACCCAGTACGGGTCGGTGATGCGTGGCGACGACGTCGTCTCCCCGGGGAACGACCCGTACCACTATCGCTACTGGATGGAGGAGTTGCTGGCGGAGTCGACGAGTCCGACCGACATCGGGTTGCTTGCTGAGATGCCTGCGGGTGCCATGTCTCGCCGGCCACTGACTCATGCACTCAACTGGTGGTTCGCAACGTTGCTCGGCGGAGACCAGTGGGCTGCCGATATGGTTGCCGCTTGGCTTCCGGTTGTTGCGTCGATCGCCCTCGGCGTCGTGATTTACGCGCTGGCTGTTGTTGTGACAAGAGACCCACGGATGGGTATCGCTTCAGTCGTTCTGTTCGCTATCGCTCCCGTTCACGTTGTGTACACACAGATTGGATTTCTCGAGCACCGACTCCACCAGTACTTCTGGCTTGGCGTGACGTTGTTGGCGCTGGCCTGGCTCGCTGTGGACTTCACTCGACGACGAGAGGATAGCGAGACTCAGGAGGCGATTCGCGGCCATCTCGAGTCTCCAGTGACGTGGTTGTGGGCGGTCGTCCTCGGCGTGGCCCTCGGATTTTCGGTACACCTCTGGGGCGGCTCGCCGTTGTTGTTCATCCCGTTTGCGGCGTACATTGGCCTTCGAACGCTCCTCGACGTTCGAGAGGGGATCTCACCGACGTTAGCGAACCTGCCGGTGCTCGGGGGCCTCGTGATTGGGACAGTGATTTCGGTCTGGATGCACACCAGCTGGGACTGGAGACTGGCGTTCGTGGCGTACACGCCCGCGATGGTTCTCGGTGGGGCGATCGCCGTGATGGCACTGGGAGACCTGTGGCGTCACCTCGAGATCCACGTCGGTGGACTGGCGGCGCTCGAGGCGGTCGTTGCTGGCCTCGGGGTGTACCTGCTTCGGACGTATCGACCCGACGACTGGGCGCAGGCACGAGCACGGGCTGACGACCTCTTTCTTCGAGAAGGATATACGGAATCCGCGTCGTTGTTCACGTTCGACTACGGCGTGATATTCGGCCCGGTCATCCAGCTCGGGGTCAGCTTCTATCTGGCCATGGCTATTCTCGGCTGGGTATGCTGGGCCCTCTACCGTGACTACGAACCAGCGTGGCTGCTTCTCGGCGTCTACACGATCATCCTCACGGTGCTCGCCGGTATTCAGATCCGGTTTGCCGCACAGCTCGCGATCCCGCTGTCCGTCCTCGGCGGGGTTGGACTCGTCTACGTCCTTTCGACGCTCGATCTGGTTCGACGTCCGATGCCGTTTCGGTCGCCAGAGCCTGTCACGCCAGCACGAGCTGATGGCGGTGGTGACGATCCAGTCATTACGGCTCCGGATGTACAGACGACAGCGTATATCGTCGGAATCGGGTTGCTCATTTGCGGGATGAGCCTCATTTACGCGCCGGGTCTTGCAGGCCAGGTAAGTTACGATGATCCCGAGTACGAGGCCGTCATGGCGATCGAGGAACACGCAAACGAAACCGAGCGTGAATTCCCTGGCAACTACGTGTTGAGCCACTGGGGGGACAACCGGATGCATAACTACTTCGTGAACGGGGAATCTCGCGGGTACGGCTATGCCAGATCGAACTTCGACGACTTCCGGCTCGACGACGATCCAGACCGCTATCACGAGGCGTTTGGTGACAGAGTTGGGTACGTCCTCGTGACTGATAGGGAAGCGCATTCGGGGACTGTTCAGACACACCTACTCGAAGGCTTGGGTGTCGGAGAGGGAGATGGCGAGCCACTCGAGCACTACCAACTGTTGTACGTCGACGACGATCGATCCGTGGCAGCATTCGCACTGGTTCCTGGTGCGACGCTAGAGGTCGGCAGTGAATCGGGCGAGAACGTGATCGTCAGCGGCGACATTTTCGTGTCGGGTGAGTCGTTAGAATACGAGCGAACAGTGACGGTTGGGGAAGACGGGAAACTCGAGGTGACAGTTTCGAATCCTGGTACTTATTTGATTGATGGTGAAGAGGTAGTCGTTTCCGAGGAAGATGTGGCAGGTGCCGCGACGCTTGAGGTGGAGTGAGGTGGAAGATTCGCCGTTGATCCTAGAGTATCCAGCTGTGAGGATATAACTGCAAGGTCGTTCAATTAAATTGGATGTCGATTCATAATCTTCGCATCCACATTACCCGAGGTGGCTGGCGAAATGTTGAACGAGACTTGACCGACGTTATCGCCAACCAACTGAGTCTTACTATACTCACACGCCGATAGAATTAATCGACATTCTCTAAATTATCCCTTGAAAGCAAATATCCATTTGAAAATTGGATCGAACTTGCTCGGTGCTTTCTGATGAACCATTTTTAATTCATCGGTACTGATAACCCCTAACTGTACGGAGAGTGCAAAATACAGCATAAAACCGACAATTGGGACGACGACAAGCGAAAAGAGGGGGGTCAGAACTTCTGCTAAACCAAATACTACTGGTGCAGTGAGAAGACCGGCAGCAAATATTCTAATCGCGCGAAGGTCGGCGATCGGATCGAAACCGATACGCCGTGCAATCAAAGTGTGGAAGAGAAACATAGAGGCGTATCCGATAGATGTCGCAAGTGCAGCACCAATCATCCCATATGATGGGATCAACAAGAGATTCAGACACAGGTTAAGCACCGCAGCAGCACCGGTAGCAAGAACTAGGCTTCGAAGTTCGCCCTTACCTTGACCAATGGCAAAGATCGGCCGCGCTAATGCGAATCCAAGTACGCCTGGAAGAAGAATTAATAGAGGGACAACTGCTGGATAAAATTCAGACCCAAAATAAATTGGAACGAAAGTGTTTGCAAGAGCAGCTAACCCTATCATCATAATAACCATTAGAGAAAGGTTAAGCCTCGTTGATCGGGAGGCAATTTCGGTAATCGTTTCGTGTTGCCCTTTTGACCACATTTCGGAAGTTGAATGAACAAGGGTATACTGGATTGCCATAGGAGCCATCCAGAGGAACTCAGCAATAACAAGTGCAGCCTTGTAATAGCCAGTCTCGACGTTTCCAGCTACTGGCCGTAAAATTAGAATGTCTACGTGATATAGTGATATTGTTAAGAATGCAAGTAATATGCTGTACACATTGAAGCTCAAGAGTTCATATTTAGGAATAGAGTGAGATCTTCTAAAAACCTGTGCGAAAGATATCCGTTCTCGGATCAACCAAAGGGTTGTAACACCAACAATCAGTGCTGCAGTAACTTGGCCAAGGAGTACTCCCTCTACACCTAGTCCAAAATATAGTAATGCAATCGCTGTTATTGCATATATGAGCTTTTTTACAATTTTGAGAGGTTCGGAGTGGTGTTCTAACCCGAATCCCATTAATGCGCCTCTTCCTACTGAATAGAATTGATCAAGGAAGAGATAAGCCGCCAGGATTAAAAAATATAGCTGGAACTCACTTGAGAGTGATTCTTCAACGAGTCTCGTCTGTGAGAGGAGTATCAAGAAGAGCGCAAACCCTCCCGTAACCAACACTGACACCTTAAAGTAAAATGCGAAAACGTGATCGCTCCAGCAGTTGAAGGATCGATCCTCAGCAATATACTTCCTTATACCATTGAAAATCCCCGATGTGGTAAAGACAGATAGTACACCGAATACGGACATCACTAAAGCATAATCGCCATATCCATCACTACCAAGAAGACGGACAATAATCGGTGTAGTAAGTATAGCCAGAAAAAGAACACCTATTTTCGTCCCCAAAATTGAGAGGAAAGCTCGAACGAGATTCCGGGGCACCTTGATCACTCACCAAACAGTCTACTAAACAAATCGTCTTGTTGTATACTCTTGACTTTCGTTTCAATGACCCCAGATTCGTGGCTACACTGTTTACTCATTCTGTTTATTGCATCAATGAACTCATCCACACTAATCTGCTTACGTCCTTCGAAAAAGAACTCTTCTTGATCAAAGTTTTTCAAAAGTTCTTCATATTTTACGGCCCATCCTATAGCAATTACAGGAACATGGTTCTTGTATGCATGAATGAGCGAGTGGTACCGAGAGCCTATCAAAAACTCAAACTGATCGATAATGTATTCGAGTTCTATCGCGTTCAACTCTTCCTTTATCAGAACAACTCGATCATCGTCTCTGAACCGTCGTTTTATATTCCTACAAAGATCTAGGTCTTCAACTGAGTGTCTAAGGATGTAAACTGATCGATCTTTCGAAAGCAATTCTTCAATAGCTGCATCATAGAGCGAATACAACTCTTCAGGATCTGCACGTTCGAATACCTTTGAATTGGGAACAATTCCGACTCCATTTGGGTCAATTGCTCTGCGTTCGATATCTGGCTGGCTTGAATAGATATTTTTTAGATCGTAATCCTTGTTCTGAAGGACAATATCGTTTTCCCGTTGTACATTACTTTGTGTGTACGGAGCGAGAGATTCGACGCCTGCATTTTCTCGTGGACAAATTACCTCAGGATAGTGGAGATACGTTTGCATGAGTGGGTTAAAGACGAGTTTTTTCGGGGTAGAGTAGTCAAAGGGTCCGATTGATTGCGGAAAAATGTATAGTGGGATACCGAATTTTTTAGCGATTACGAGATTGGTGAGGTACGTGAACGAACGTTTGAAGCTAAATTGGGAAGAGAACGCATAGCCACTTATATCGATTAGGCAAGCACAGCTTGAAAATAATTCTCTAACCTGTTTCATCACCCTGCTTGGATATTCAGTAGTGTTTACTGTAGTAATCGAGGGAGAAAGCAAAGAGAGGTGAACCTCAGGATCCCACGGCAGTATTTCGAAAGTGTACTGTGATTTCTCGTGGGGTGGTCGGTGATAGTCCTGCGCAGAAAGGAGGATAATATCCTTTTCGGGATATGTTTTTGATAGATGATCGACGACGGTAAACGTCATCGCTTGAGCCCCCTTGTTGAACAGCTCACCACCGACTATAGCAATATTTTTTCGTCCATCGAAGGATTTTGGGCGGCTATTCTCGGGAAACACTAAATTCGATAGGAATTCCCGCTCGACGGATGCAACTAAAGAAAGATTTCGAGTGACCTTTCGGTGATTCCCGTTCATATCACAAAACTGTTTCGCAACCAGTATAAACGCCTCGAAGATATCGCCGCGATAGTCGAAAAGACACGTTGAAGTATCGCCAGTGGTTTGACGTCATCAGGAATGCCATCGTTGCTTTCTCGAGGAAAATCAATATACAACGAGGAAGGCGCCAGACAACTGTTCCGAAAAAGCACGCGGTACTCGTTGAACAAGTTTTATGAAAACGTTGTCTGGAAAATCTTCCCAAAAAATAAAACACTCAGAACTATCGCTCGCTCACGAGTTTTAACCAGCATTTATTTTACCCTCAAAGGAACATTTTATCAAGAACAGCGGGCAGTACTCTGTGGTGTTGCTAAATATCACGAGGCCGAAGAACAACGAGATGCCCCGCGCCACAGGATCATTCGAAGTATTCATCGGATAGAAAAGGGGCTTTCAATGAGGAACCGGCGACCTGTGTTTGCAGAAAGTTATGTTGGAAATGTGGTCGGAGATTTAAAAACTGCGTGGAATCCCGAAGAAGACGATGAACAACTCTATTGGGCTATCGATGTGCTTGCCAATTACTTCAAAACAGTCGAACATACCGATGCCATAGCTGAAGCTCATGAGGAGTTTTCAGAATTCTTAGCACAGATAGACTATACACCTGGAAACCGTGTACCATATCCTCGTCGTGAGCTAAGTGACTCACCAGTTTCTTACGCTGATCTCAAGCAACTCGCGACCCAGCGAACCAGTACTCGATGGTTTCAGGATAAAGAGGTTCCACGAGAGCTCGTTGACAAGTCGCTCGAAATTGCGATGCAATCGCCAAGTGCATGCAATAGACAATCATTCGAATTCAGATTATACGACGAGCCGGAGTTGATCGAAGAACTTTCTTCGTTGGCTATTGGCGCCAGAGGATACAAACACAATATCCCATGTTTAGCGGCCATCGTCGGTAAACAACGAGCGTATTTTGATGCTCGAGACAAGCATGTCATCTATATTGACGCTAGTCTCGCCGCAATGGCGTTTCAGTTTTCGTTAGAAACTCAAGGACTTGCATCTTGTTGCATCAATTGGCCCGCGATCCCGCACAATGAACGCCAGTTAAACAATATACTTGAATTAGATGATGATGAAACGGTGGTAATGTTTATGGCAATTGGCTTTCCAGATAAAGATGGGATGGTTCCGTATTCTGAAAAGAAAAACGTAGAATCCATCATCTCATATAATAAAGTTAGTAAATGAAGGTCAATTCAATCACTGAAAAAAGTACGGATCCGATTGTGTCAGTAGTCATACCCACATATAATCGTCACCAACAAACGCAACGTTCAGTGAACTCAGTTACCCAGCAATCGTATACAAATCTCGAATTGATTGTTGTGGATGATGGATCAGACCAACCAATTGAGGAAACACTCACAGTGCCTGAAGAAGTCTTTACTCGGTATTGTGTAGTTCGGCATGAGGAAAATCTGGGTGCAAACGCGGCCAGAAACACGGGTGTGAAATTAGCATGTGGTGATTACATATCATTCCTTGATTCAGATGACGAATTCCAAAAAGACTATATTGAGTCTGTAATCAATGCTTTTGAAAAATCTTGTTCAGATTGTGCTGGAGTCTATACATCATATGAAAAAGTTTTCCATGATGGTTCCAAGGAGGTTAGTGAAGTAATTGATGGGAAAACACAGTTAGGTGATTTAAAAGTAAGGAACGAAATTGGATCATTTTCCTGTGTTACAATTAAGCATGATATCCTAACTGAAGTTGGGCTGTTAGATGAAGAGCTACCTTCAAAACAAGATTACGATTTTTATTTGCGAGTATTAAAAAATGGATATTATTTTCACGGATTGAATGAACCGAAGGTGAATCACTATGTCCATGATGATCGAATCTCAACGAATACAAAAGCTAAAGAGCTTGGTTCAGCCATGCTATTTGAGAAGCATTCAGATGTCCTTAATCAAAGATGGATTTCAAATTCGTTACTTAACCGGGGTTTCATAAATGCTAATCAAGGTAATATTCACGCCTCTCGCCAACTTTTCTGGACATCTCTCAAATATGATCCGAAAAACATCAAAGCATATGTGTTCTTATTATTGTCAATTTTCGGAAGACAAACGTTCAAGATAGCTACTTATTTATCGCACAAATTTAGACAAAGACGTTAACTTATTTATTTTCGCCCGTTCCTCAATTCGGACATCCTTGTTTTGTCTGTTATAATATGGAGTGATACTAGTCCTAAAAATATAATTAGCCAATTAACTCGTAAAATTGATAGAACTCCAAACATTTGTGCCGCGAAGAAAGCAATTGTACAGGCTACAAACACAAATTCGACTTCTGAATTATTAAACCTCCCTGCTCTCCAGCTGATGATCGACCTCCAACAAATAATGCCCACTAAAGCTAAAATCCCAAAACCGGCGAAAATGCCACCCTCCACAAATGGGATGATAAGCATATTATGTGGTTTGTGAGCATAATGTTCTTCTGCTGCTGTTACTGCTAAGTCATTCAAATGTAACTCAAAGTTATTATATCCTGACCCGAGTATCATAGTTTCACTGAAGTATCTGGCAGCTAATAGTATCGGCACATATCTATTCTCTAATGAACCGCGCCCCTCAAAAACATCTAATCTCTCTGCGAATATTGGCGGTAATATTCCAGACACATACATTAAAAACCCAACTAATCCAAGGGATATTACTGCCACCGTTCCTTTCATAACTAACTCAATCAATCGAGTACGCTGTCCAAAATTGGTACCGAGAATGAGAAAAATACAGATGAATAGATAAATAAACACACGCCTAGATTGTGAAAGAAATATTAAAATAATCCCGATAATCGCTATGGCAGAAAAAATGGCAGTCTGTGGTATCCGACTCTGTTTCCATTTCGAGTAAGACATATATATCGTTAATACTGTGGCTGGGGCAATATGGAGAGCAAATATGTTTGGATTACTAAAAAATAAAACGAGTCTATTATTCATGTAGTTGTCAAAAAACGGCTCGGAAATAATGAAGTATAGAATCATTACCATTAACGAAATCGTTAGAGCTACGGCGTGATAGTGCAGATCAATTCTACTTCTAGTAAGTGTGTATAGTACAGATCCTTGTACCAATAATATGAATCCAAATTGTATTGAAAAGCTAACCGCATTAAGTGGTTGATGAGCTGTGAATACTGATATAGAATATCCAAAAAATACTAGAAAGAGAGCCGCAGTAACATGTCTGTCCGGCATTACTAATTTATTATCAGATACAATAATGTATATGAATAGGCCTATGATAACGAACTCATATAGACCGGCACTGGTCGGAAAAATTGCAAACCAGGGTGCAAGAAATGTGCTAAAATACAAAATGTATTGAACATATTGAGATGGTCTTGTGAAGTTGAGTTTGTGTTGTTTAATAGAATTTGTGGACATAGTTCACCATCTTTTTTATTTACTAGTCATGTCTATAGTATGGAAACTTCTTCATTTGCTCATATGAGATCAACCAGGTCGGGGTGATTATATGCTTTTTCATCCTTTTCAATAATATCTTGACGGTGGTTTTGCCAGATCTCATGCCGTCGAACAATACGAACAGGGATTTTGTCGATATCCAGTATTTTACATATGGCGAGCCTGTTTCGACCATCAACAAATAATAGCTCACCAGATCGACCTACATCAACTGCTATTTCGTCGTATTGGTGTAAGGGTGAGCTGCTTATAGCAGCAAAGCTATCAGTAGCAGGTAGCTCTCCTTTATTTTTGGTCATGTCTTTTCGATCAATATAACCGTTTTTCTTAATAGATGTGTATAAATCATCTAACGCTTCACATCTAGCATCTAACTCGTCGACTGTCTGGCATCCCCATTTAATTCGCCCTTCTTTGATTTGATTAGATGCACGTTGATAAAACCCAGTATCTCTCCATGAACATCCACTTTCAAATCTGTTTTGAAATGCGATATAAAGATCGTAGTTCTTGAATAAACAATCTGACCGATCCCAGTCACCATCTTCAATTAAACCGGCCTTTTGCCATTTTAACGAAGGGTCTGTACTAGACATTCTTTTGATCGTTTTCGGTGATGCGGATCTTATGTCCAATGCATGGGGAACTGGCCCATGTTTACGCTGCTGACGAAATTGTCTAATGTCATACTTCACACGATAATATCTGTCTGAGCCAATAATATTTCCAATCAAAAACCTTCCACTGGACTTAACTAACCTTTTAATGCCTTGATTACGATAAATATCAATCGATCGGTTATAGAGATATTTTAAATTAGCCATGGCTAATTTCTCATGATTAGATAAAGAGGGTCGCGCCTTTCGCCATCAGTGTAATCCGTAGTATCAAGTAATTTAATATCAGTGCTCTCTGGAAGTGTTTCTTTCAAATAGTTCATATAATACTCCTCAATTGACTGGTCTGAAGACTTTTGAACGTTATTGTGGATCTCTTTTCCCGGAGGTTGGAAAAATAATTTGTTTCCCTTTTCAGTAAGCTCGACTAGCATATCTTCTGCCGTTTTAAGACCGTATGAATTCACCCAATGATGATATACGGTCAATAATAAAATTACGTCGAAATCTGGTAGTTTAGATAATGAATCAGGGGTAATTTCCTTCCTAATGAAACCGAGACCATCTTTATACTGGCGTCCTGAGCGGGCTATTGCAAGCATTTGTTCGGCCTGATCTACCCCAATGCAAAACAAGCCCTTCTCGTGAAATTTTGAAGTGAGATATCCATCAGCACATCCAATATCTAATAGACTTGAATCATTTTCATCGATCTGTTTTTGTATTATTTCCAACCGTTTTTGTGTATCAACTCGTTCATCAGTCTGATACCGATGTACTTTAAACCCGTTTTTGATGAATCTAAAGGCAAATTTTTTGGATTTTGATATTAGCTCGATCGCTCCATCTTCGTTGTATATTCTTACCGCCCTTAGGAATAATCCCTTCAGCATATAGGGTCACATATCAAGCGAGGGTTCATATCTCTTATTTATTCAGGATGATCGAAATTTTGAGAACGAATTAATTTACCGGGTTAAAACTAGATGGATTATGAACTTGACTAATATCTATTGTAGATCTGTTGATATTCATGGGACATATGTTCGGCACTGAGTTGATTCACTGCCGTATCGCGCGCCAAATTAGAATTCCGTTCGTAGTCGCTGTTCACAAGAGTGTGTAACGCTTTTTCTAGATTATCCCGCTTACCTATTTCAAAAAAAACACCTTCAGTATGACTCGTGACTAACTCTCGATGCGGATCAATATCAGAAAGACATACCGGTAGCCCCGTTGACAAGGCTTCCATTACTGCATTGGGTAAGCCTTCAGAGTGAGAAGCAGTGACGAAATAATCTGCTGCCTGTAAATACTCATTGACGTTCTCTACCCAACCCTTGAATTTGATCGATGATGTTGTTCTAGCTAATTCCTCGCACGACTCACGAAGTGGACCGTCTCCTAAGAAAAGTAATAACGAGTCACTGAGGTCACTCTGTACAAACCCACGGATGAGCAGTTCAGGATCTTTCCTCGGAATTAATGATCCGACGGAAACGAAGATCCGTTTCTCTTCTGGAAGTTCTAGCTCTCGCCGAAGCTCTTTCTTCCTCGAGTCGGTTGGCGGCGTAAACTTGTGATGATCGACACCGTTCTGTATCGGAACCGCATCAATACCGTGTGGTTCCACCATGCCAGCGATCGTTTTGGAGCACGCAACAGGCTGATCCAAGCGGTTGAAGACGCGAAGGTGTTCCCACGCCATTGCCGTTCCCTGGAGCTTCCCGAACTTTGCTGGGTAGTCGTCGTACGGGTAATTCCGAATCGTCGTCACTCGAGGATACTTGGAGAGGAACGCGGCAGAAAGCGTGTCTGCTCGAATTCCTTGTGTATGGATAACATCTGGATCGTGTTTGGAAACCACCGAGCGGAGTCGCTTGGGCCCAATGGTCACGCCTTCGACTCGAGAGAGACCGAGCGTATCGTACGTGATGTCGAGATTCCGAAATCGAGGGAGCTCGGTATCCTCGGGTTCTGGTGAGAGCGTCAACACCGTAGCGTCGAACTCCTCGTCAAGGTATTTGAGGATGTAATAGAGCTGGTTCGTAGGGCCGCTGCGACGGAGTGTCGAAACAATGTAAAGCAGATCCGTTCCCATCTGTTGTGAGTATACTGATGTTGGAGTGAAGCTAGTAAATGATTTCCATCTCGACCCGAAACCCGAAATACCTAATTTACGGGCTCGATAACTGATCCGGATAGATGGGGACGTACAATCCAGTCGAGCGATCGATAGCTAGACTGTTAGATCGATTTCCCAGGGCAAAGCAAGGAGCCAAGACGCTGTACCAACGTGGGAACTACGTCATATATGGTGACCGAGACTTTTCTGCGTGGACGCACCCTAAAGCTTCTCTGTTGACACCAGGGGAGTGGTTTGACGAAACTCGAATTGCTACGCAATCGTTCTTCGGGTATTTCGATACGACACCCTGGAACAGGTCGATGAACAATGCAGTCTATCAACACCTATCCGCGGACGCGTCCGTCTCGATCCATTTGTATGATGACGATGGTAACCAATCGATAGCAGCTACGGACGCCTGGAACTATCAGCAGGGCAGTCGGGTACAGTGGCACCCAACACAGGACGACAGGATCCTCTTCAATGACGTCCAGGACGGTAACCTCGTTACCCGTATCGTAGACGTGAACGGTGAGGAAATTGATCGCTACGACTGGCCATTGCAGGCGATCGCCCCCACTGGTGAGGAATTCATATCACTCAACTACCATCGCTTAGATCGAAACAGACCAGATTACGGGTACGGTCTTGATGATCCCACAGTAATACCAGATCCTTCCAATGACGGGCTCTGGCGTGTATACCTTGACGACGGATCTGCTGACCTATTGGTCTGCTTGGGCGACCTCATAGATAACGACGTGGAACAGGCGAACCACTACTTGAACCATGTCCTGTATAATCCATCAGGTGACCGGTTCGTGTTCCTCCATCGATGGCGCGATAGCCGCGGACGAAATTCCCGACTGTACGCCTCGGATGATATCGATGAACCGCTGTTAGACTGGTCGACTATCTCCCATTACTGTTGGCTCGACGATGAGCAATTGCTCGTCTGGGGCACTTCTGAAACGTATGGGAGCAAATACCACGTTGTCGATACCACAACGGGGAAGGTCGCACTACTCGGTACCTTTGAGGAGTACGGTGACGGCCATCCATCTCTTTCACCCGATGGCCAGTGGATCGTCACCGATACCTATCCTGATCGTGCTCGACAACGTCACCTCCTGCTCTATGACAGGAAAAAAGGCCGTGAGATCGAAATCGGTCGGTTTCTTTCTCCGTTCGAATACGAGGGTGTGAACAGATGTGACCTCCACCCACGCTGGAGACCTGATGGAACTGCAATATCAATCGATTCTACTCACGAAGGCGTTCGAAGAAGTTACATCATCGATGTGTCGAACATCGTCAACGACTAATCGCGTAGCGCAACCTTGTAAATAGCACCACGGAGGCGAGATGGAATCAGTCTAATCGGAACTCGGTATACAATATTCCGAATAAATTCGACACCAGAAATCATCCCTGACCGGTGGAACTCACGCTGTAAAGAGAATTCGAGACGAGCATACGACAACCCGCCCCGACGGCGATAGAGGTCTTCTCCGGCTCGGCATTTCACCAGAACTTGTGGAAGGTTCTCGATCGTATATCCCTGTGACAGCATCCGCATCCATAACTCGTAATCCTGCATCGATCGAAGTGGACGATAATTCCCTGCCTCGAGAACAGCCTGACGACGGTACATCACGCTGGGATGGTTCGTCGGACACCGAAAGCGGGCCATCGATTCAACCGCTGACGCAGAGGACGGTACTGATCGAACAGTGTCAACGTTCTCTGGATCGGTGCGAAATTCTCCGACGTGACTCCCTACGACATCGACGTCTGGGTTCGACTTGAGATACGCTACTTGCTCTTCGAAACGCTCTGAAACGGCGACATCATCGGCGTCCATTCGTGCTACCCGATCGTACGAACATGCCTCGAGTCCAGTTCGAAGTGCTGCACCGAGTCCTTGATTCGTCTCGAGGCGAACTACCTGTATTGTTTCTAAATGTCGAAAAACGAATTCCTCGATCACTTCGTCCAATTCCGACGTCAGTGGCCCATCAGCGACGATGACGACCTCGGTAGGTACGAGTGTTTGACCAAAAATACTCTCGAGAGCAATCTGAAAATGCTTGGGATCATCGTTTTTGTAGACACTGATTAGTACCGAAAAGGTATCACTGGACGCCCTTATTTCACGCTCTGAATTAGCGTCACTCTGTTCGTTTTGGTTCATTGCTACACCAACCGGGCTCCCCTGGCGTTGAACCCAGTGACTTACAGTATGCCACAGGGAAATCGCATTCAGATAGATGTTCTCACTTCCGGGTTTAATCGGTTGTCATTTCCACTCGAGGGCGATCCATCTCACTTCTCATGCTTGACTCGCACTATCAGACCGGCACAAAAATCACAACATCAGCAAACGCGCTTCAATCACGAACGGTTTCAGCGATGTCTTCGACCACATTCCAGATCTGCCGAATCACGATCTGTAAATCGAACCACACCGACTGCTTACGAATGTACTCGAGGTCGTATCGAAGCTTCAGATCCGGATCCGTACTCTTGGCGTCGTTGATCTGTGCCAGCCCCGTCAACCCGGGTTTCACGAACCAGCGTTTGCGCCACGACGAGACGTCTTGCTCGAGTAACCGTTCTTCCTCAGTCCAGGCGGCTCGTGGCCCGACGACGCTCATGTCCCCGACGAAGATCGACCACAGCTGAGGTAACTCATCCAGGTGGGTCTTCCGGAGGAAGCACCCAACGCGCGTCACGCGACTGTCGTCTTCGCCCGGGTTGACGTCCTCGCTCTCGGGAAGCATCGACCGGAACTTGTACACGGAAAACGTCTCCCCGAAGCCAGCGGTTCGATCCTGGCTGTAGAACACCGGCCCGCGACTGTCCATCTTGATGGCTGCGGCGATAAGGACGAAAAGCGGTGCGAACACGACCAATCCAACGGTCGCGAACATCACGTCGAACACCCGCTTGAATACGTGATCGAACGGATCCCACGGCTCGAGATCCACGTCCACGAGCTCACCCACGTCACCTTCTGACACCAGCACGCTGTCGGCGTACTCTCGGTGCACTTTCGCCGAGACACCGTGTTCGTGACACGCATCGAGCGCACCGAAGAACTCCGCCCGATCGGGCTGGGCGAACGCCAGCACGACAGTGTCGACGTCGTGCTCGAGCAGGACGTCCTCGAGGCGCGAGAGCCCGCCGAGTCTGGTCATCGCGCCAAGTCGCCCGTACTGATCGATGGTGGCTTCGATTTCGGCAAGTCTCGAATCGCTGACGGTGCCTCCGTCAGTCAGCACGTCGTCGATGCGCGCAGAAGCCTTCCCCTGGTGGTGCACGATACGCGTGGGGCACAGGTAGCCGATCACTGGTGCGTTGATCGTCGGCGCAATTTGCTCGATCTGCTCGAGGTCGTCGCCGACGAGAAGCGTTCGACCGGGCTCTCCAGTCGGTCGGCGGCGCATCCAGACGAACCAGAGCGGAATTACCACGACGAGAATCGCCACGGTCATCGCGAGTGTCTGGCGCGGGAGTCGATGACTCCATTTGAAGTATCCGAGCGTCGCCATTGCCAGCCCGCCGACGACGACGCGTTTCTGTGCCAGAAACACGGTGTCGAGCAACCGTCGTGGTTGGGGTTTGTACAACGGAAGCAACGCCCCACCGACGAACACGACGCTCAACAAAATCGCCCAGCGACGTGACTCGCCCTCGAGAACGGTTGGCTCGAGCCGATTAAACAACGGAACGTGGGTGGTGAACAGGGCCTGAGCGGCTGGATGGTTCGCGAGGAGAACCGCGCCAACGACTATGGCCACGGTTCCTGTAAATCCAGCAATGCGATAGCGCCACCCAGTAAGCATCCATCACCTATATGACACGGTCGATTAATAAGCGCTTTGATAGATATATTGCCTACGAAATCAACGTAAAATATGATCCTTTGCCTACAAACTAATATAGAGACGTTCGTGGATACCAGTATTTTATATTTTGATAATATATCCAGGTACTGGCTGTAACGGGTTCTAAGTCATCTATGTTACTTCGAAGCAATAGACCATTCATTGAGTTGTACGTTTGAACTCGAACTCGAGTGCCTCGTCGAGGTCGAAACGAATCGAGAACGCGACGTCGAACACGAAGTCCGCTGAATGATACTGTCGACACTACATCATTATTTCGCTACTCTTTTCCAGTACTGGTCAAATCACATGCTATGACAATTCCCGTTCCGTTGTTTCCGCGTTCCCTGCGACTGGGTGGCGTCTTCGCCGTCGCGGCTATCATCTTCTACTTCTCCATACTCGCTATACCGCCTGAGACGCCATCGCCGGATACCCTGCCGCTTCCAACCTGGAATCACGTCCTCGCGTACGTTACACTCGGTCTCTCCCTTGCCTACGCTATCACCGACCGGAACCTCCCTCGCTCACGGAAAATGCTCCTCGTGTTCGTCATCGCAACTGGATACGGCGCCCTGATCGAACTTGGCCAGGGACTCGTTCCTGCCCGACACATGAGTGGCATCGACATCCTGATCAACGCCGTCGCCGTCGCGATCAGTCTTGGCTGGTATCTCATCGAGCCGCGGGTTCAGTTCGTGAGTGTTTCGAAGCGGACGCTCGAGCAATCGCTCGGATCTTGATGTCTGAATCGACCATTTCACTGATATCAGGACATCTAGTATCGCCCTCGAGCCCAGGTGAATGTCAAAACGTCAAAGTAGCCCCGTCGTGTTCTCAAGCATAACAGAATGAACATTCTCGTCACGGGCGGCGCAGGATTCATCGGCGGCCATCTCGCCGAGTCTTTCGTCACCGACGGCCACCAGGTAACCGTCCTCGACAACCTCGAGCCGTTTTACGACGTCGGGATCAAACGTCACACGATCGAGACCACCCGTACAGCCGCGAACGACACCGACGGAACCTACCAGTTCGTCGAGGGCGACGTCCGCGACGCCGACCTCGTCACCCAACTCGTCACCGAAGCCGACATCGTCTATCACCAGGCTGCACAGGCGGGCGTCCGCACGAGCGTTGAGGATCCCTCGAAACCGAACTCGATCAACGTCAATGGCACGATGAACGTCCTCGAGGCCGCCCGCGACACCGACCTTGAGCGCGTCGTCCTCGCGAGTTCCTCCTCGGTGTACGGCGTGCCCGAATCCCTCCCCTACGTCGAAGACCAGCGAAAACAACCGACGAGCCCCTACGGCGTGTCGAAACTCGCCGCCGAGGAGTACGCACGCGTCTTCCACGACGTGTACGGCTTACCCACGGTCTCATTGCGCTATTTCACGGTGTACGGGCCGCGCATGCGACCCAACATGGCCATCTCGAATTTCGTCTCGCGATGTATCAACGGCGAGCCACCCGTCATCTACGGCGACGGAACCCAGACGCGGGACTTCACGCAGGTCGGCGACGTCGTCAGGGTGAACCACCAGCTTATGACCGACGACGCCGCCGACGGCGAAGCCCTCAACGTCGGCAGCACCGACAACATCTCGATCGACGACCTGGCACGGGTCATCCGCAACGAAATCGACCCGTCGCTCGAGATCGTGTACGACGAAGCTCGAGCCGGCGACGCCGAACACACCCATGCGGACGTCTCGAAGGCCAACCGCCTCCTCGGCTACGATCCGTCGACGTCGATCCGAGAGGGCGTCCGATCGTTCATCGAGTGGTACGAGGCAAACCGTGACTGGTACGAACCGCTGGTACGACGATCCTGAGATGCGAATGTGGCTCCCACCTGAACGCGTCCATCTATCACCCCACGTCCCCGATGAGGCTCATAGATGACTCGAGATCTCGGTGTCACCGTCGCCCTCCGTGAACACCTCCCGGAGTGGGCCGTCGAGGCCTTCGCCGCCCTTGCATTGCTCGGGGATCTCATCGTCATCGTCCCCCTCCTGGGACTGCTGTACCTCCTCGAGGTCGGTTCCAACCTTAGATCCGACCGTCTAGAGGAGCCACTGTGCTCCGAGAGAACGGTGTTCCTGATCGCCACAGTCTTCGGCGGCCTGGCGTTCGTCGTCCTCGTGAAAGGATCCTTTGCCCTTCCACGGCCACCCGCAGACCTGCACGCCGTCGAGACCAGCAAACACGGCTTCCCGAGCGGACACGTAATGGCCGCCACGATCTTCTGGGGGGCGCTCGCGCTGTGGCTCGAGCGCGCCCAACTCCTAACTCGAGTAACGATCGCCACCCTCGTCGTCGCCATCGTGGCCCTCTCCAGGCTCGCCCTTGGCGTCCACTACCTCGTCGACGTGGTCGCCTCGGTCGCATTCGGTATCCTCTATCTTGCGGTGATCGGGTACGTGGTCGGGATTCGCCCGCTACGCGTCTTCCTCGTCGCAATCGCAATCGCCGCCCTTGCGCTGGTCGTTACTGGCGGCGAAACACGGGCCATACTCGCTCTGGTCGGCACTGTTGGAGCCGTCATTGGCTGGCAACTCGTGGAGCTACCAGTCGTTCGACGGACGCTCACTCGAGCGTAACATCTTCGGTCGTGTCCAGTTCACGTCTCGTTCGTACCTGTTTGCTGGAACACAACTGGATTCGCAGTCGAAAACTCTGCCTGGAATCCATATATGTTCCACAATTGCATACTAAGTAATTTGCCGTCGTATGTGAGCAGTGCGCGTGATTACACGCGTGCAGTCATGGGCGTCAGCGTCGATTGACGCACTAGCTCGATAAGCGGGGGGATACAATGGCAACAGAATTCGAAGTCACCAACAAAGAGGTAACGCAGCGGATCTGGGATCTCATCGAAGACAACGATCTCGACGGACTCGACGAAGTACTGGCCGAGGACGTCGCCTTGCGCCTGCCTGGGCAACCGGAGATTCGCGGGATCGATGGATACAAAGAGTACATTCGGACGTACAGGGAGGCGTTTCCTGACACGGAGATCGAGGTTCACGACATGTTCTCCGACGATGACGTCGTCGTCACCCACTTTACCTGGCGTGCCACCCACGAGGGGGAGATCGAGGGAATCGAGGCAACCGGGAACGTCGTCGAGAGCCCCGGGATGACTCTCAATCGGTTCGAGAACGGGAAAGCCGTCGAGGACTTCAACTACTGGGACAATCTTGACTTCTTCCAGCAACTCGGTGTGATGGAGCCGCCGACCGACTGAGATCCTTCTTCCATTTTACGCAGACTCCGTAATCACGTTCCTCGGGACGATTACTACCGGAGGCGAAGCTCGACCCATTCTCGCCCTGATTGGCACCGTCGGGGCAGTCATCGGCTGGCAAATAGTGGAACTGCCGGTCGTTCGACGGACGCTGACTCGAGCGACCCCATAGTCCAACGCACTTGTGAAGCTCATTGTACCCCCTCTAATTGTCCACTGGTGATTGGTTCAGTCGAACGGATTCTCACCCTCGAAGACAGCATCATCACGAACGTTCGGCGCGCCGACAGCGAAAATTTCTGATGGCTCAAGCGCGGTAATCTGTCGCCATGGGCCGGGGTCGATAACGACGAAGTCGTTCGCTTCAACCTCGAACTCGTCCCCATCAACTTTAAATCGACAACGACCGCTAACGACGAAAAACAGCTCCTCCTGTTCACGCTGTTTATGTCGTGGAATGGCCTGTCCTTCGTCGTAGATGAAATAGTTGAAGCGCGATTCGAGCGGACGTGGATTATTCCGAGCGCGCAGTTCGTACCCGAGGGCCTTCACGGCTGGAATCGAATCGTGGGATGTTCGTTCTTCAGCTTCATCGAGACCGATCACAGAGTACGTGTCTGCGGTCATGTTACCGGTACCCACATTCGAGAACCACATATTAGTAGTACGCTCATGTGACGGAGAGTGGTGAAAGCGACAGTGACGCCGTTCCGGAAACGTAGATTTGCTTGCTCAATGTGGAACGCGCCTACAGACACGAATGTGGGCGACAACCCCTGGACGAACGGCTGCAAGGGCATCAAGGAGGACGGGAAAGCCAGCGACCTCAATCACGGGAGCCGCCATCAAGAGCGCGGCGTCAGTAACTCCTAGCGAAGAACCTCGTTTAGAGAACCATCGACGCCCTCCTCGAGCTCTCGAACAATCGGTTGGCCATCTGCAAATGCAGTGAGCGAAAGAACGGCCTCGAGTACACCGAACGCCGCCTGATTATTCCGACGAATGTGGAGATTCCCGGTGAGGCAGGCCACTCGAGTGAGAACACACAGCCACTGGAGACAGCTGACGTCATCGGGTGACCATGGACACCCCTGCGTGACCACTCTCAAGGGGGGCCAGACATCTCATTGGAATCACTGAACGACGCACTGGAACTGGTTGGGTGGTTGCTGGAAAGTGGTTCGCTCGAGTAATCCTCGGCAGTCATCACAGAAGACGGCCTGTCACGTTTCACCGAAGACGACGACTGTCCACGGCAGATACACGGCCAGAACCTCGAGCAGTCAGTGCCTTTCCACGAGGAATATATAAACAAGTCCCGTACAAACGGGGACTCATGGAACAGACCACCGTGGATCTCGAGGCAGTTCGTGACTATATCCGAACCACGGAAGTTACCTATGCGATTTTGTTCGGATCGTATGCGAGTGGGAACCCAACAGACACCTCTGATGTCGATATTTGTGTTCGCTTCCCTGATGACTGGACTCGACACGAGCGATTTCGCCAGCGAAACCGCATCGATGCAAAACTTCAGCGGTACGCAGAGGCGTTCGTCGACGTCAGTTATCTCGAAGCGTTGCCAGATGAAATTGCATTGAACGCTCTCGAGGAGGGGACGATTCTCTATGGAGAGGAGACGGTCAAAGTCACCGATCAGCGCCGCCTCAAAAATTGAGTCGAGGACTCGAAAGCATCCCGACTCGAAGAACGGCGATCGTTCATTGATCGCCTCGCTGAAGATGACGTTTGATGGTCGACGAGGACGTCATCATCACGAAATTGAAAAATGTGGAGTGAACTACTCGTCTGGTTCTGCCACGTTCACGATATCATCGGGAGTGAAAAGAGAGGCGTCACCTCGAGTTGATGCTGCGTGTTCCAAATTGATCGAAAATCCGGATGGGAGAAACAGCAGTAGTGATACTCGAGTTCGGCATCTCGTGGAGGTGTCCACCGGATGTGGTCAGCAGACCGCTCGAGAGCGGTTTTCGAGGAATTTGATGAGGTACCTAGAAGTCATAATTGCCTATTAAGCCCGCAATTAGTGTGCTGTGAGGTGTCTGAGGGTGAACTAGGAACATGGGGCGAAAAACTCGAGCAAGATCACCGTTCTGGAACCGCTTCAGGGTCACGAGCGCGGTCTCGAGGGTACTCGAGTAGGAACTCCCTTCTGGTGAGTTCATCAACTGTGTCCGAACTCGTTGCATCGAGGGCCAAAGCGAAACGACGACAATCCACACACGATTCGACAGTCCAATACGAATCACTGAAACACTCAAGCAATCGCCTCTACCCAATTTATTCCACTGGGGGCGCTTACAACCGTCAATCATCCATCTCGGCTACATACACATCTCCTCAGACCATCGCTGAAAGACCGTCTCGACCACCTCACTCGAGTCCGACACTGGTTCTAAATCTCGACATTCCCCTCGAGACACGCTCGAGTACGGTACGGAACCCGACAGGAACGCGCTCAAACCGACGAAATCAGCCCCCATCTCGAGTAACAACGCCTGATTTTCACCACTGAAACCGATAGACTGCAACCGATTATGAAATATACTTCATCACATTGACTATTCAATCGTGTTACTAATCTGCACTCTCTATTCGCCCCATAGAAGCCTCACAACACCCAATTCCAGCTATAGGTGCCCTCCTGAAGCAGGATTTCATCACCTCATGCAAATGACACCACTACCCACCCCAAATCGATAGACGGAAACCGATTATGAACTCCTCAGGAAGGGGATTTGCCACCCTCGATGAGACGAACTCGAGTCACCCAGAAACTCGAAAAACCACTGAGCACAGACGAGACCCACGAAAAACACATCGCTCGAGCGAATTCGTTACTCCGGATCTACCCCACCTAGTTCAAACGTAGCACGACTGCACAGAGCTATTTGCGGATTCCGTACGCATTTGTCGCCATCTCACGGCTCGCCCTCGGTATCCACTTCCTCGTCGGCGTGGCCGGTTCGGTCGTGTTTGGTATCCACTATATGCAGCGCAGGGAGATAACCCCGAGCCTAGAGGTCGGAGTTATTCACCGAATGACGCAATCTGTTTTCGTTGCAAACTCACGGGCATTCGCACTCCACTCGCTGAAATCGAGTTTTTCGGTATAATGTTGACACCCGTATAACGGGGTGGTACAAATTATTTAAACACCTGTCCGAACACCTCCGGAGGTATTTCCATTCGGCGGGAATCATCTCCACTATTGAACGATCGTCGTAACCTACTCGAGAGTGAGGACAATGACTCACCGAAATACAAACAGACGCCGGTTCCTGCAGGGACTCGGTGTCACTGGTGCAGTTGCAATTGCTGGGTGCATAGGCGGAGAAACGAACGGCAATGGCAATGGCAACGGGAACGGAACCGGCAACGGCGGTGACGAGGGTGGATCGACCTCCGACGCCGTCGAGTCGTTACCTGACGCCAAGGCAGTCGACGTCGATCACATCGCGGCCGATCCAACGGACGTGCCCGGGCCGGTCGATTGGGACGAGCCGCGTACGCACGACCTGACGATTCAGTGCATCGAAGCGACTGCGGAAGTCGAACCGGGTGTCACCTTCGACTACATGACCTACGAGGGCCAGATTCCCGGCCCGATGTACCGCGTTCGCCAGGGTGACACGATCGACCTCACCTTCGAGGTGCCCGACGAGTACAACATCGACATGCACAACATCGACTTCCACGCGGTGTACGGGCCGGGTGGGGGTGCTGAAGCCACGACAATTGCCCCGGGTGACGAGCCCACCCGACTGCGCTTCCAGACAAAGTACCCCGGTGTCCACATCTACCACTGTGCGGTGCCGAACATGGATCACCACATCAGCGCCGGGATGTTTGGTGCGATCCTCGTCGAACCCGAAGACGGACTCCCAGAGGTCGACCGGGAGTTCTACTTCGGCCAACACGAGCTGTACACGAACGGCCAGCCTGGTGAGGAAGGCCACCACAGCTGGGATACCCAGTCCTCGAGGGACGAAGACCCCACCTACGTGCTGCTGAACGGAGAGGCCTACGGCTTCACCCCGAACGGCGCACACGGCCCCGTCACGGCCGAAGTTGGCGAGACCGTTCGCGTGTACCAGGCCGTTGGTGGCCCGAATCTCACCACCGCCTGGCATCCGATCGGGAACGTCTGGAGCAACCTGTACCGCGACGGCGATCTGCTCTCGGATCCCGCACGATACGTCGAAACGACCCCGGTCGCCCCCGGTACCGTCGCCGTCGGGGAGATGGAACTGCACGTCCCCGGCCCTGTCAAGATCGTCGATCACGCGCTCTCGCGGGTCGTCCACAAGGGTGCCCTCGCCGTCATCGACGTCCAGGGTGAACCCAACACCGAGATCTACGACGACAACCCCGAGTAGAATCGCACACAGACCACGGCCGACACGTTTCATCACCATGTCACCGCTCTCCCGCCGTAGGACGCTCGCCCTGACCGGAACCGGCCTCGCATCCGCCCTCGCGGGCTGTCTCGGTACTCTCGAGAGCAACGGAAACGAATCCGAACCGAGCCAGTCCGCTGACGGTACCGGGGAGCTGGGATCGCCGGCCGACGCGGTCGAAGTTCGCGTCACGTCCACCCCGTACCCGCAGTTCATGGCCACGATCGTGCACGTCACCGTCGGCGCCACCGTGACGTGGGTCAACGAAGACGGGCGACACGACGTCACTTCGTATCACCCGGATACACACGGCCCACAGCGGATCCCCGACGAGGCCGAGCCCTGGGCGAGCTCCCAGCTCAGACTCGAGGGACACACGTTCGAGCGGACGTTC
Source organism: Natronosalvus vescus (assembly GCF_023973145.1). Lineage (NCBI taxonomy): Archaea > Methanobacteriati > Methanobacteriota > Halobacteria > Halobacteriales > Natrialbaceae > Natronosalvus > Natronosalvus vescus. Next base: position 3,183,309 of record NZ_CP099546.1, on the reverse strand, counting down.
GACGTGGAGGGGGTGTACGATTACGCCGACACGCGCCACGTCTGTACGTCCCACGAAGTGGCCGGGGGGATCGGCCGGGTCGTCGTCGGCTGGCCCAACCCCGAGACGGAACCGGGGCTGACTGACCCACAGCCAGCGCTCCCCACTCGAGTGCAGACGGGTATCGATGGGTTCAACGTGGAGACGAAACCCGTCCTCGAGGCGGGGCCGTAGCTCTCTTCACCGATCACGACTCACGCGCGTTCTCTGACCGCCTCAGTCGCCGAAGTCGGCGTCTTCGAAGTGTTCGTTGGCCAGGTCTTCGATCAGGTTCTCGACCGCCGTTTTCGTCTCCTCGTCGATGTCGTTCACCACACCGACGCCGCGCCCACCGCTTTTCGCCGTCGCGAGTGCGTTTTTGTTCAGGTTTCCATCCGGATCGACCACGGGGAGTTTGCAGTCGGTAAAAATCTCTGGCGGAAAACCCGATACCGAGAGGAAGAAGTGGCTCGAGACGTCGCTCAGATCGTCGGTGTGGAAATCCTCGAGTTGCGGGTCGTCCCACTCATCGGTCGTCGTTCCCGAAAACTCGGGTTCGTGTAGGTAGTACGTCGTCATAACGGACGATTTGTCGACTCGATAATTCGGTCTCTCCCTTGTACATTCAATGGGCTGACCGCCGACGACCGGAATCGGCGATGGCGACCGTGGAATCGTCCACCGGGGAAAGCCATCCCGGCACCGGGCAAGCAATCACCCACTCGAGAACGATGCCACGAATATGTTCGTCCCGTCTCCCGCTGCTCGGGAACGAGGAAGACGGATTAGGTGTGAATGAACCTCTATTCACCCATGAACACGCACTCGAGTCCCTCGACGGTGGATAGACGGACGTTCCTCCGGGTGACCGCCGCAACGGCCGTGGCCGGAACCGCCGGTTGCCTCGGGCAGGGGTCGAGTAACGAGAACGTCGTCCTCGACGAGCCGGACGCTCACGAGCGAACGGTCGAGGCCGACGTTCCCTGGCCAATATACGGCGACCGAATTCCAGAAGCGACGGTGCCGGCGCCGCTGCTCGAGCGGTCGGTGACGACGACGGCGTTCACTGGCGAACGGCATACCCTCTTTACGTTCATCTTCACCCGCTGTCCGGGGGCGTGTCCGGGGCTGATGGCCTCGCTCAGACACGTTCAGGACGATTCGATTAGCAACGAGTACGCCGACGAGGTGGCGTTCATGCCGATCACTTTCGATCCCGAATACGATACCCCGGACATACTCGGTGAGTACGAGGAACGCCACGGCGTCGACCGGGAGCTCGATAACTGGTACACGCTCCGTCCCGAGTCACCGGAGCGAGCAACAGAGGTCGTCGAGGAGACGTTCGGCTGTATGTTCGAATCAACGGAGGACGCCGAGTCCGATTCGGAAGGGGAGATGATGGACATGGAATTTATGCACACGACGCTGCTCATCCTCGCCAACAAGGACGGCTACGTCGAGCGGGCATACTCCGGCGACGTTCCGCCACCGTCGACGGTCGTGGAGGACGCCCGGACAGTGGTCGAGGGGTGGTGAGGGTGCGACGACGCGACCTCCTCGCCGGAGCCGCCGCACTCGGTGCAAGCGGGGTCGGGGCCGCGTACGCGACGGGGTACATCGACCCGCTCGGCTTGGCCGCGACGGTCGAACCGATCGAACTCGAGACCATCGACGCTCCCGGAAGCCAAGCTGGGACACTGTCCGTCCCCGAACGTGGCAACGTGACGGTTCTCGAGTTCTTCGCGACCTGGTGTGGCGTCTGCGCCGAACAGATGGAGCCGATGGGGGCGGTGTACGACGATATTGGCCAACATCCCGACGTCCAGTTTCTCTCAGTGACGAACGAACCGGTCGGTCGAACCGTCACCAGATCGGACGTGGCAACCTGGTGGATCGACCACGACGGGCGGTGGTCGGTCGCCCTCGATAACGATCTCGCGTTGACCGAGGCGCTCGACGCCTCGGGCGTCCCCTACACGTACGTGCTGGACGACTCGAATGCGATTCGATACGCTGGCCGCGGCTACAAGTCCGTCGACGAACTCCTGGAGCCGATCGAGCGCGCAGTGGACGGGGTGTGACAATGTTCGGTGGAGAACTCATCGGCACGATACTGTTCGCGCTGGGCATCGGTGTCGCCACGTTCTTCGCGCCCTGTTCGTACGCCCTGTTGCCCGGATACGTTAGCTACTATGTCGCTTCGACGGGCGAGAACAGCCCGCCCCTCGGCGGGGCCGTAGTGCGTGGCCTTGCCGCCGCAGCCGGCGCCACCACCGTGTTGGTGGCCCTCTCGGCAGTCGCGCTCGTGTTCGGCGAAGCGCTCGCACGAGTTCTCCCGTTTCTCGAGTACGGGGTCGGCCTCGCCCTGATCCTGCTGGGGGCGTGGGTTCTCTGGGGCGGAACGGGTTCGATCCACGTCCTCTTGCCCGAGCGGCGCTCGAGTCGCTGGGGCTTCGCCGTCTTCGGCGGGATGTATGCGCTGGCGGCGACCGCCTGCGTACTACCGGTATTTCTCGCGCTCGCCCTTCGATCGGTGACGATGGCACCCCTCGAGACGGCGCTCGTTCTCGGCTCCTATGCTGGTGGATTCGGCGTTCTCATGCTCTCGGTCACCGTGGCAACGGCGGTTGGATACGACGTCGGCTCGCAGTGGACGCGAAACGCCACGGGCTGCATCGTCAGGATCGCCGGGATCGTCCTGATCGCCGCCGGGATCGGACAGCTGTATCTGGCAGGTGCATGAGATGGGACTCCTCCGAAACATGTTCGGGAGAACCATCGGGTGGGCTGGCTTCAAAGCCCGCAGTATGACCCCGCGCAGTCGAGAACTACCGATTCAACGTCACCGATATCTCTCGAGTTCCCTATGACACCCCTATTCACGACACGACGATTCGTAACCGTCCTCACTGCGACTATTCTCACGACCTACGCGCTGATCGCTACCGGCGCGGCGATGACGACGACCAGGGCCGCGTCGTCCTGTTCGACGTGGCCCTTCTGTGGCGGTCTCGAGGTGCTGTCCGGGGAGTTCTTCCTGATCGTCGGCCATCGACTGCTCTCGGTGGTTGCCGGTGTTCTGGTTCTCCTGACACTCGCGATGGCGTGGCGCACGGAGACCTCCTGGCACATTCGCGCGGCCGTCACCGCCGGCTTCGTCGCCTTCCCGATTCAGGTCGGCGTCGGTGCCCTCGTCGTCCTAACGAGTGTTCCCTACGCGACCCAGCTCCATCTCGGAATTGCCACGTTCATCTTCGTGGCGCTGTTGCTCTCGCTCGGCTGGGCACTCGAGGGGACGACGCGGGACTCGAGGACGGTACGTAGTGTCGCTGGGCAGCCAGCCAACTCACCGAGGGTCTCGGAACAGGCGAGTACTCGGCAGTCGAAGGCTGCTGAACCCGGTCAACCACCGGCGAACGAACCTGGCCAACCACCGGCCAACGAAATCCGTCGACAGCCAGCCTCGACCGAACACAGTCTTCTCGAGGCTATCCAAAGCCGAGTGCAGGCGTATCTCGAGTTGACGAAACCGCGGCTCATGTGGTTGCTGTGTCTACTCGCGCTGGCTGGCATTGCGCTCGCGGCGACGACGGGTACGTGGCCCAGCGGCGTCACGATCGTCGCCACGCTGGCCGGCGGCGTGTTGGCGATCGGCGCGAGCGGTACGTTCAACCACGCCTTCGAACGAGATCGAGATCAGCGGATGGCCCGGACGGCCGATCGACCCGTTGCAACCGCACAGATCCCGATCCGGCGAGCGTTGCTATTTGGCGTGGCGCTGCTGTGTCTCTCGATGGTCGTCCTCCTCACGCTCGTGAACACACTCGCCGCGGCGTTGACGCTCATCGCCGTCGCCTACTACAGCGTCCTCTACACCGTCGTCCTCAAACCGAACACGTCCTGGAACATCGCCCTCGGCGGCGGGGCCGGCGCGCTCCCGGCCGTCATCGGCTGGGTTGCGGTGACGGGCTCGATCGGCCTGCCCGCGCTCGTGCTCGCACTGCTGGTCGTCATCTGGACGCCGGCGCACTTTTACAACCTCGCCATCGTCTACCGGGAGGATTACGCCCGAGGCGGCTACCCCATGTTTCCCGTCGTCGCGGGCGTCGCTGCTGCCCGGCGACGGGTTCTCTTGACGCTCGGCGCAACGCTGTTGACGGCCGCGACGCTCACGCTGGTGTCGCCGCTGGGGTGGCTATTTACCGTCGCGATCGTGCTCGCTGGAAGCCTGTTCCTCGCGAGTGCCGTCACCCAGTGTCGCGTCCGAACCGATCGGGCGACGATGCGAACGTTTTACACCTCGAACGCCTACCTTGGAGTTGTCCTGCTCGCGATCGTCGCCGAAGCACTCCTCATCTGATCACGACCATGACCGAGACACTCACCAGCCTCCGAACCGATCCGCCAGACCGATTTCGCCTGCTGTCGACGGTTGCGATCCTCTTCGGAGACGCACTCGTCGTCATCGCGTTCATCGGCGTTGGCTTGCTCTCTCACTCGATCGAGCCCTGGGTGTACCCGGAACACTTGCTCAGAACGGCGACGCCGTTCCTGCTTGCCTGGCTCGTCGTCGGTCCGATCCTCGGGCTGTTCAGCCCCCGAACACTCTCGAGCTATCGCCGGACGCTCGGGCTTATCACGCTCGGATGGATCGCTGCCTCGGTTCTCGGCGGCCTCATCCGCGCGACGTCGTACTTCCCGGGGGGTGCCCCGATCGACTTTATCCTCGTCAACATTGGCTTCGGGTTGCTCTTCGTGCTTCCCTGGCGACTCCTCGTGACGGCGCTGGTTCGGCGCCGCTCCTGAGTCGTCGGGTACGTTCATCCGGTCAGCACCCCTTCCACCGACCGGTGACCCGCCCACGAGCACATGTTCGGACGTAGGGCCATGCTCGAACACAGCGTACAACCACTCGAGCCAGCACGATGTCGCGTTCATACACCTGTCCGGTGTTCCGCCCAGCCGACTGTCAGGGGGCACCCGAGTGCCCGCCGCGGTGTCCCCGATACGTCGCCGAGGACGGAACGTCGTACACGATTTATCCGGTCGCTACCGCCCCGGTCTCCCCCGCAGAGATTCGTGAATACCTGTCGCTCGAGACGCTTCCAGTGGGACTCGAGGCCGACAACTCTCCGGGAGTCTCACAGAGCGGTGACCCTACCGACTTCGTCGCCATCACCGACGGCGTGCCGGTCGGACTCGCCAGCTACGACCGGTCGGCAGCGAGTACCAGCGTAACGGTCGCGGGCGACGCTGACACAGTCGCCGGGACGGAACTCTGTCGACACGTCATCGCCAACGGCGTGGATTCCGGTGAGAAAACGGTTACACTCGAGGCACCGCCGCCGTCGCTCCGTCGGATCGGACGCGAGTATCGTGATGCACTGCTTCGGCGGGAACCGCAGTCGGTGACGATCGACCTCGAGTGCGACGCGGCGACCAGGGCGACGCGCGTTCCAACCGATAGAGCGGATATCGCCGAGCCACAGGATCTTTCATCGCTGGTCGATCCCGTCGGCGTCGCGGTCGTCGGCGCGACCGACCGGGAGGATGCCATCGGCCGACTCGTCTTCGAGAACCTCCGAGAGACGTACGGCGGCAGGCTCGTTCCCGTCACGCCGACCCACGAGACCGTCGGTGGCGTTCCAGCCGTCGACTCACTCGAAGCACTCGACGGTGACGCCATCTCCTTAGCTGTCGTCGTATTACCGCCGGAGCCAGCACTCGATGCGGTCGACGCGGCCGGTCGTGCTGGGATCGAGGCAGTCGCCGTCCTCTCGGCCGGCTTCGGAGAAACTGACGGCGGCGGCACAGAACGTGAGGAAACGCTTTGTGCGCTCGTCGACCGCCACAACCTGACGCTGATCGGGCCGAACTCCCTTGGCGTACTCAGCACCCGAAATGGGCTGAACGCGAGTTTTGCCCCGACCTTCCCCGACGCGGGCACCGTCTCCGTGCTGAGTCACTCCGGGGCGATGATCACGTCGATCCTCGACTGGGCACAGTCTGAGGGGCTGGGCACCCGTGACGTGGTCTCGCTCGGAAACACGGCCGGAATCGACGAGGCAGCGCTGGTGCGATACTGGGGAGCCGACCCCGACACGGACGTGATCGTCGCCTACCTCGAGGACGTCGCCGACGGCCAGGCGTTCGTCGAGGCCGCCAGGGAAGTCGGCCGATCGACCCCGATCGTCGCGCTCAAATCGGGACACACCGACGCCGGATCACGGGCTGCGGCGTCTCACACAGGTGCGCTCGTGGGAGACGACTCCGGGTTCGAGGCAGCGTTCGACGCGGCAGGCATCCGACGTGTCCCCTCCCAGCAGGCGCTCTTCGATCTGACGCGAGCGTTCGCCCAGCAACCGATTCCCAGAGGCGATCGCGTCGCCGTCGTGACGAACGCTGGCGGCCCGGGCGTCCTCGCCGCCGACGCCCTCTCTGCAGCCGGGTTGACGCTCGCGTCGCTCGACTCGAGCACCCGGGAACGGCTCCACGACGGACTCCCGTCGGCCGCTTCGGCGTCGAATCCGGTCGACGTCCTCGGCGACGCCGACGTGGCCCGGTTCCAGACCGCCCTGGACGTCGTCCTCGGTGACGGCTGTGTCGATGCGGTTCTGGTCACAACGACCCCGCATCCGCTCGTCGATCCGTCTTCGCTCGCGACGGCCATCGGGGAGACCGCTCGCCGCCACGGCAAACCCGTCCTGTCGTGTTTTTCCGGTGGGCCGCTCGAGCAGTCCGTCGACGACGCCTTGCTGGCGGCGGGGATTCCGAACTATTCCGACGCGACACGGGCGGCGGAGACGATCGCGTCGATGGTCGCTTACGACCGGTTTCGTCGACGGCCGTACGAGCCCCCGGAACCGGTCGATGCCGATCGGGGCACGGCCACGACGACGCTCGCCGGTGCACAGCTCACCGACTGGACGACCATTGGCGTCGAAGGAATGTCAATTCTCGAGGCGTACGGTGTCCCAACGCCACAGGGATGCATCGTCGAGGATGGCGCCGAAGCCCAAGCCGCAGCGGTGGCCATGGGCGGCGTCGACCGGGTCGCCCTCAAAATCGTGAGTCCAGACATTCCACACAAAACCGACGTGGGCGGGGTCGCAATCGACGTCCCGCTTTCGGCCGTCGAGTCGACCTGTACGGAACTACTCGAGACCGTTCGAGCAACTGTCCCCGAAGCCCGAATTCGCGGCGTGCAGGTACAAGAAATGGCCCCCGACGGCGTCGAATGTCTCGTCGGCGTGACGCGACACCCGCGGTTCGGCCCGCTGGTCACCTTTGGCACCGGTGGCATCCTCGTCGAACAGCAGCAAGCGGTCGACCACGCGCTGGCACCGCTCTCACGAGCCGACGCACGCACGCTCGTCGACTCGAGTCCGGTCGCACCGCTCCTCGAGGGCGTTCGCGGGCAAGAACCAGCGGATACGACAGCCGTGGTCGACGCGCTCGTTCGCCTCTCGTCGATCGCCGCCGACCACCCGGAGCTATCGGCGTTCGAGGTCAACCCCCTGGTCGCCGCGCCGGAGGGGGTGTTCGCGCTCGATTTCGTCGGCGAACTCGAAGATGGGCGATGAACGGGTGGATCGACGACGGCGTGTATCGGCTCGAACCAATGCCCTCTACCGGTTGGGTCGTCGGTTTTGACATCCTCCCGCGCCTGAAGACGCGGGAATCCCGACCGCGTTTGGGATATTTATGGTCTACGAGCCTACGTGTTCTCGCGGTGCAAAGCAGCCGCTCTCGGAATCGAACAGGTGGGTCGATGGCTGTGCCAACCAGCCGTTACTCCTATCACCGCCACCCATAGCGAGATTCGGAGTTACTTTCTGCCGAATATTCTCCGCCCCGTTCACGTCCGCGTTAGCCACCATCCCACACGAATTGCACGCGTACAACCCACGTTCGACGCGATTCGCCTTTCGTGTACGCCCACAACACGAACACGATTTCGACGTGTCACGCTCTGAAACACGTTCAACCGAGATTCCCTCATCTTTGGCCTTGTACTCAAGCATCGACGTGAACCGGTCGAACGCCCACGAGTGCAGGTCCAAGTTGCCGTGCTTGCCCCAGTCCTTCACGTCGCCGTCTTCGTCCTCTCGGATGCCACCGAGGTCTCCGATGGCTATTGTTCAACGTCTTCTTCGACGCAGCGTTCGACGATGTGCTTCGAGAGAGCGTGGAAGTAGTGGGTGCGCCGATTGGCCTTCTTCGCGTTCAACCGCGTGGCCCGTTCGGATGATGTATCGTCACAGCGGGCGATGTGCTTGCTGTGGTAGTAGTCATCCTGCTTCAGGCAGTTCAACGGATACAACTCCGCATGACCGCCCTCGTACGCGAGTGCGGCGAAGTTGTTGACGCCGAGGTCTACCCCCACGGTGTTCTCGCCGGGCGTCTCGGGAATCTCGACTACAAGTTTGCAGACGAGGTGGAGTTCCCACGTGCCGCTGGACGCGTTCCAGACGGTGCGGACTTGCTGGACGCTCTTCACGTCTTCCAAGTCCACGTCCGGTCGCGCCTCGATGTCACAGAGGATGAAGTCGGATCAGTGTTCTTTCAGGTTCTTGCCTTTCGAGAGGCGTACCCTACCGAACTTGGTATCGACTTTGAATCCTGCGGCTTTGAACGTGACCGTGGAACGAGGGTGGTTGTCGTTGTGTTTGCGGTAGCCGGGTGGATTCGCTTTCGAATCCCCGTTTCGACGTTTCCCATACCAACCGTCGAACGCTTCAGCGAGTTCTTCGAGAACGCGCTGACTCGATTGAGAAGGCAAGTCGGCGTAGCGTTCGTGGGTTTTCAGGTAGGTTTTCAGGTCGCCTTCGTCGGGGATGAGGCCAGTTTCGCTCCATACGCGGTCACACGTCCAGCGCCGACGTTCCAGAGTTTACTGGCGGCGAAGCCAAGCGCATCGAGGTCGGGTTGAACCTCTCGCTGATTCCGAATGGAAGCAACGAAGGTTCTATCCACGACCTCTATCGCCATACATAACTTATGTTGACAAGATTACATAACACTAACCATTTTGCGAGCGCGTTGAATATCCTGCCCTGCTGTTATCGGTGGTTCACGTCATCCCACGACGGCGCGTATACACGCCGTAAACGACGTGGTATTGCGCCTGCTCCGCATATAAATGGACCCGTATAGAAGGGGCAAATATCTATCGGGATGGTAGCCGTGTCTGTATATAGAGACCAGCCTATGGAGACCGAATACGAGTTCCGCTGCACTGACTGCGGCCAACAGATCACGGTGAACCCGCCGATTCGAGAGGCCACACTGGCCCACGGCTGCCCGGTCTGTGGCGCACCGGTGACGCCGGACAATTTTTCCCCTTTACAGTAGCACCTGTTTCAGGTCGTCCTGGCGGCTTCCCGTCGAGATACCACTCGACGGCTGCACGCACGGACGCATCGCGACGGGAGAACAGCACGAACAATCAGCACGTGAAACGCACGACACCGCAGCCGAAATCACTCGTCGTCGCGTTCGATAACCGTTCGCCGCCCGCTCAACTCCGTCGGCTCGAACTGATAGAGCTGAATGTTCAGATCCTGCTTAGACTCGCCCCAGATTTCGAACAGCGGGCGCCTCGCCTCGCCGTACTGCTCGATGTGTTCGACGGTCAGTTCACTGGGATCGATCTCCTCGAGCGCACCCACGGCGACGACACTGCCGTAGTTCGTCCTGGCTTCGCGCTCTTCGTACACCACGAGTCGGGACTGTGGGGAGGAGGCGAGAAACTGGCGCTTCTCGCTTTCGGGCGTCGAGACCAGACGAACGTAGAACCTTCGCGCGTCCGCGTTGTAGCCGTACGAGATCGGGATCGCGTAGGGAATATCACCATCAGCAAGCGCTAAGACGCCTGTTTCGTGCCGACTAAGAAAGGCGTCGATCTCCGCCTTCGTCATTTCGGTTTCCTCGGCTAGTGGCATCGTCGTATGCTGAGTGAAAGCCGATGGGGCATTAAACTATTTCCGTTATGATCCGGATGTCAACGATTCGTACGATCACGTCGGCGTTCGCTCGAGCGACGGCCCTCAGAGGGATCGTCGTAGTCACGGCCCCCCGATTGCAGACCCCTGCGGGTGATCGTTGGTTCAATGGTACAACAGTCGCCATCAGGTGTCGCTCTCGAGGATGTCCTCGAGGAGTTTCCGCTGTGCAGCGCCGAGGTGTTCGGTGACGGTCGACTGGGTAATACCGAGTGCATCAGCGATCTCGGTGGCGTTTGCGCCCTTCGGTCGTTCGAAATAGCCCATATCGTAGGCCGTCTGTAACACCTCGTACTGGCGATCGGTGAGCTTTCCCCGGTTGACGAACACCTGTTCTTCCGGCGTTCCCTGAAGCGGTGGCTGGAGGAGTCGCTGGACGTCGACGCCGGGGAACTGCTCCCGGAATTCGGCCATCACCGCCTGTAACTGCTCGAAACTGTCGGCGTGGAAGACGAGCGTGACGTCCCCGTCTTCGGCGGCGTATCGATGGATTGGACACCCGAACGATCCGAGACACGCACAGGGACAGGTGGCGTCCGCCTCGTACGTTCGCCGGTAGAGGTTGCTCGAGCCGTAGGAGAACACCGGCCCGGTGATCTCACCCTCGACTTCGGCGTCGGTCGCGGCGAGAAACTCGGCCGTACTGCCGGCTTCTCCCGGCCGGGCGACGCTCGTCGAGACGTTCTCGATCGTCGTTCCCGTCGTTGCAGCGAACCGTGCGATTGGGCAGTTATTCGGCTCCCCTACTGTTACCGTCGCGCGAATACCCGACGACATACACTCGCTCGTTCATTCGGGCCACGCCGCCTTGAACGTACGGATCGGGTGCCCGAGTGCGATACGTTTGCCGTTCGCGCTTTCGCATTCACCTCGATCGAGTGGCAGTTTCGTTCCGTTTGTATCGACGCTTCACCTCAACGCCGACCCACAGCACCGTATTATGACCGCTGGAATCGAGTGTGCACCCATGTACCGCGTACTGATGGCGGTCGATACGGACGAGGAACGAGCACGCAGACAGGCCGCGTACGTGGCGTCGCTGCCGGAGGCGTCGAACGCCGTCGAGGCAATTATTCTGTTCGTCTTTCACGATGAAGGCGGTGACCTCCCCGACGAACTCCAGCCGTTCAAATCGGCGCTCCGAATCGGATCCGTCCGGCGTGCACGGGAACATCTCGAGGAACACGACGTCGAGTACACGATCCTCGACGAAAGCGGAGATACGGTCGCGGACATCCTCGCAGAAGCCGATCGCTTCGACGTCGACGCAATCGTTCTCGGTGGCCGGAAACGCTCGCCGGTCGGCAAAGCGATCTTCGGCAGCGTCACCCAGTCGGTCATTCTCGAGACAGATCGGCCCGTGGTCCTCACGGGCAGCACTTGAGAGTGAGGTGTCGATTGTCCGTTCCAGTCGCTGTCGACCGCGGCACGCAGCCATCAGTATTGCCGAAACTCGGCCCGTCGTGGTTGGTGACGACGATCGGTCGAATGATGGCGGCGGCTGGACGCTCGAAATGATGACTGTCGGACGGTCGAAATCCGGTACCTCGAGCAGTCAGCGGTACTTCTCGCGGGGCGGCACGAACACGTCGATCACCTCGCCCGATTCGAGTACCTCCAGTCCATGCTCGACGCCCTCGGGGATCGCATAGCTGTCGCCGGCCTCGATGATCGTCTCCTCGCCCGCCACGATCAGCCGGTAGCGGCCGGAGATCACGTAGCCGCTCTGCTCGTTCGGGTGGCTATGCATCTCCACCTCGTTCCCCACCTCAAAGAGCATCTTCGTCACCATCGACTCCTCGCCAACAGCCAGCAGTTCGAAGTTCACGCCGCTGTATTCCCTGGGCTGTGCGTCCGAAGATTTTGTGACCATTTGGGACATTCTAGTTCCGATTCGCCACCGTCAACGATATAATTATCCGGCTGATTGTAACCAATCACAGCAATACCTGCACATTTCTGAAATTGATCCATCGAATCGCTCGCCCGTTATCCACACTCGTCCCGCCACTATTTATCCCCCGTTCCCTCGATGATTCACCGCGCGCTGGCGGCTCCGTCGTCGGTAAAGTTCCCGAGAAATCGATCACCGAAGAGCACCACCATCAATGCGCCAGCGGAGTTCGACACGAGGTCGAGTGCCGTGTCTCGTTTCCCATATTGTATCAACACCGGCTCGAGGTCGAATCGACGGGCGAGAACGTGAATCAGGTACTCGAGCAGTTCCCACAGCAACCCGACGACCGTAACGGTAAGCACGACGGCCGTTTGTGGATCGTTTCCCCGTCGTCGAGCGACGGTGTGAGCGATTCCGCCGAGGATACTCGCGGAGTGAACGTGCGTCAGGGTATCCCACCACCCCACTTCGTCGTACGGCCCCAGCATACCGACGGCGTGAGTCAACAACGCGGTGAGCGCATAGACCCGTTGCCACGGTCTGAACGTAACGGGATACCGTCGCTCGATGAGGTCGGGGAGAAATGATCCGATGAACGCGACGGCGGCGTTGACGATGGCCCCCGGATTTCGATGACGGACGCCGACCGCGAACACGAAGACGAGTGCGCCTCTGACCCCCCACGCTAATCGGCTAGCGATCGGTTCGCTCATCGTTATCGTCCTCCGAAGCGCTGACGGTGGATACGGGGTCTCGTATCTCGTTTCCGGGTACGAGAGGAGAGAAACCGATCGATCATACACTTCGTTCGCGTGACGATCACTTACAACTATCCCGCTTGAAACGTGAGCAGGCTCGATAGGCAACGGGATTGGTACTCGAGTGAAACCAGTCAGTTCACGGCCGTGCCGTATGAGCCGTCGAGTGCCCCGTCCAAACTCTAGCTGGGGGACATCGAATACGACTCGATGGAAACTAGCGACCGCACCGTGACGGTCACCGCGGATAGCGTCGACCTCGAGGGAACCACCCACCTTTTCGAGGAGCCGGGTGCGCTGGAGTCGGTCGCGGGTCACGCCGGAAATGGTTCGCGACGCATCTTCGGTGAGTCGAAAGAGCAGGGGATCGCCGCAACTTGGGCGCTCGAAATAGCATCGATTCCGGCACGTTCGCGGAAGAATCTAAGAGAGTGGAGGGTGACTATGAGGTATGTACCGTTCGATTCTGATTCCGACGGACGGCAGCCACGCCGCGGACAGCGCCGTCGGCCAGGCCTACGAAATCGCCGAGCGGTTCGGTGCGACTGTTCACGTCCTCTACGTCATCGACGTCGATCAGACGAACCCGTTTGAACTCTCGGCGGATCGACTGATCGAAGCCTACGAGGAGGAAGGCAAAACCGTCACGACCGAAACGGCCGACCGAGCGCCAGACGGCATCGACGTCGTGACGGCTATCGAGGACGGAGCGGCTCACGAGCGCATCCTCGAGTACGCCGACGACCACGAGATCGATCTGATCGTGATGGGAACCCACGGTCGCCGCGGCCTCGACCGCGTCATCCTCGGGAGCGTCACCGAACGAGTGCTCCGTCAGGCCCCGGGATCCGTCCTGGTGACCCGACCGTCGAGCGAGGCGGATGTGACCGTCGCCACAGCCGAACAGGCGATCGACCGCGCTCGAGAGGTGGTAGCCGACGACGGCCACGATGACGTCTCGGTTCTCGACGACCCGTACGAACAGGGCCGATACTGGATCGTCCGCACCGAAGGCGACGGCGTCCGATTCAACGTCCACATCGACCGCTCGAGCGGAGAGACCCGTATCGCACGACTCGAGCGGTGAGGGGTCGGTGAGGCCGCTCGTTGACAGCATCTCTGCCATAAACGGCGAGGTTTGGCCTGTTCGCCCATAATTCCCTAAATACATACACTATAGCTTAAAGGTACAGAATTTGGAGTTTCGACCGGTGACGGAATAGGATTGGATGTGTGAGCACAGGTTTCGGTCCAACCAGACTACCACTCGAGCCGAGAGGAGGGGGTCGCTCGTACGGACGTTTTTGTCCTGTCTTCACAAACCACCTGGTAGGGATGGGTCAACATTCAGCGGGAGACGATACCGATCATTCGATCCGCCGTTCCATCGACTGGACGCCAGGACACCTCCTCGTGATCGTACTTGCAACGTTGACGGCCGCCATCCACGGATACATCGGGTTGACGACCGGCGAGACGCAGTTCGTACTCCTCGGGCTCGCCCTGTTCGCGGGCGTCGTCGTCTTCTTCACAGTCTTCTGGCAACCCATCCTCTATCTCGTCGGTGCTGTCTACGTCACGACGCTCCTGGTCGTCTGGGTGCTAAGTGGGATGCAGTTCTTTGCGCTGGGCGTCGTGGATGCCGTCGTCCAACTCGCCCTCGTCGGCACCTTTCTGTACCTGTTCGTCCTCGAGCGACGCCACGCGTCGTCCTGAGGCGAGCGCACCCACACAGACGCAAGGTGGAAGCCCACGACGTCAGTCGTGGTTAACTGGCAATGGAACCATCGCGACCGCCAGGGGAGTGGTCCTATTATAGCCATAGTTGGTGTCGGCTTCGACATGGGAGCGATCGTCACTTTCGGCGAGACGATGCTTCGACTCTCACCGCCCGACCAGCAGCGACTCGAGTCGGCGACCACGCTCGAGGTCGTACCGGGCGGTGCTGAAAGCAACGTCGCGGTTGCCGCCGCATGTCTCGGGAGACCAGCCACCTGGCTGTCGAAACTTCCGAGTTCTCCGCTGGGTCGTCGGGTGGTCAGTGAACTGCGCCGGTACGGCGTGACCGTCGAGGTCGTCTGGACAGAGTCGGGTCGTCAGGGCACCTACTTCCTCGAGCGCGCCGGCCAGCCTCGTGGGACGAGCGTCATCTACGACCGGGCAAACGCGGCGGTGACGAGCGCGACCGCGGACGAACTCGCCACGGAGACTATTCGAGAGGCGGAGACATTTCTGACCTCCGGCATCACGCCCGCCCTCTCCTCTACGCTCGAGCAAACGGTCGGTGACGTACTCGAGATCGCACAGGTGGCCGGCGTCCAAACCGCATTCGACGTCAACTACCGGAGCACATTGTGGACACCGGCCCAGGCTCGAGACACGCTCGAGCAGTATTTCCCCGCAATCGACGTGCTCATCACGCCAGCCCGTGACGCGCGAAACGTGCTGGAACGTGCCGGGGACGCCGGGACGATCGCCACAGATCTTGCTGAGGAGTGGGACTTCGAGACGGTCGTGATCACCTGTGGAGCCGACGGCGCGACGGCCTACGCGGACGGCACCCTCGTCGAACGGCCGGCGTTCGAGACTGAGACGATCGACCCGATCGGCACCGGCGACGCATTCGTCGGTGGGTTTCTCGCCAGCCGACTCGAAGATCGCTCGCTCGGAACCGCCCTCGAGTACGGTGGTGCTGTTGCTGCGCTCAAGCGAACGATTCCAGGCGACGTGGCGGTCGTCACTCGAGCGGAGGTCGACAGGGTTGTCGAGGGTGACCACGCCGTCATCGCTCGCTGACCATCGCCGGATAGCAGTGTGATCGATACGGGAACGGTACTCGAGCAAGCCGCCGGATAATCGACTGAAAACGGTGCAATAGGTGGTGTCGAAACCCGTCGGAAACACGTGAGGCGACGGACTCATTACTCGATCGGCATTGCACTCGAGCCCCGAATACCGCCACTCACCCGGTGTTTAACACGGTAGCCGGTGTGAAACGTTCGTGTCGCGGCAAGACCACTCCGAACAGCACCTCCCGGAGCAATCGCCAGGAGAGGACTGGCATTCGATCCCGCTCGAGACGGTCTACGACCGCCTATCCACTTCGGAGTCTGGACTCGATCGCAACGAGGTGCGAGAACGCCTGGAGCGCGAGGGGCCAAACGAGGTCGAGGCCGAGGAGGGGATCTCGCCGCTGACCATCTTCCTCGAGCAGTACAAGCCGGCACTGATCTGGGTTCTCATCGTCGCTGCGGCGGTGATGGCGGTCGTCGGCCATACGATTGACGCCGCGGTGATCGCGGGCGTGGTCGTCTTCATCACCGTGTTCGGCTTCTTCCAGGACTATCGCGCAGAGCAGAGCATTCAGGCGCTGGCCGAACTCTCGACGACGTACGCCCTGGTGCGACGCAACGGCGAAAAGACCGAAATCGATGCCACGACGGTCGTCCCGGGTGACGTCGTGTTCGTTGGATCGGGTGACATCGTCCCGGCGGATGCCCGTCTTATCGAGGAATCGAACCTCAGCGTCGACGAGGCGGCACTGACTGGTGAGAGTGCCGGCGTCTCGAAAACCGTCGGATGGGTCGACTCGGCCACCTCGCTCGCCGAGCGGACGAACATGTTGTACAAGGACACCGTCGTCCAGCGTGGCTCCGGGGTGGCGGTCGTCGTCGAAACCGGCCCGGAGTCGGAGATCGGTCAGATCGCGACGGCCCTCGAGCAAGCCGAGGATCGCGACACGCCGTTTCAGTCCGAGATGGATCGCCTCGGAAAACTGATCGCACTGGGCGTCGTCGGCATCGTTTCGGTCATAGCGATCACGGAACTGGTGCTCGGCGATACGCCGCCGCTGCAGGTGTTTTTGACGGCGGTCGGCATCGCCGTCTCCGCAGTTCCCGAGGGGTTACCAGCGGTCGTCACGCTCTCGCTAGCACTGGGTGCCCGTCGGATGGCCGAGCAAAACGCCCTGGTTCGCCGCCTGCCGATCGTCGAGGCGCTCGGCTCGGTCGACGTCATCTGTACGGACAAAACGGGGACGCTCACCGAGGCGGAGATGACCGTCACGCGCCTCTCCACCAACCGGCAGCGCTACGAGGTGACCGGCACCGGCTACGCCACCGACGGAACCTTCCAGCAAGATGGCGATCCTGTCCATACCGACGAAGTATCCGACATTCTGCGGTGTGGGATGCTCTGTAACAACGTCGATCAGGGGACGCGCGAGCGGGACGGCGACGATTCAGATGGCGACAGAGAACGGGATCGAACTTACCTCGGAGACCCCACCGAAATCGCGCTGTTCGTCGCCGCACAGAAAGCCGGGTTCGACCATCGGGAACTCGAGGAAGACTACCCGAGACTCAGTGAGGTCGACTTTACCTCCACACGAAAGCGGATGACGACCGTGCACCGAACGCCGGACGGTGAAACGGTCGCATACACGAAAGGCGCACCGGAGACGGTACTCGAGCGGTGTACCCACGAACAGGTTCAGGTCGACGGAGACCCGGTCGAACTGACCGACGAACGACGGGCGGAACTCGAGGACGAGCGCGACGAATTCGCGAACGACGCGCTTCGGGTAATGGGGTTCGCGTATCGACCCGACGTCCCCGACGACCAACTCGAGGCAGCCGACGAGTCAATCGAACAGGAACTCGTATTTCTGGGCTATCAGGGGATGCTCGACCCGCCACGCTCGGAAGTGCCTGGGGCGATCGAGGGCTGTCTGTCCGCCGGCATCAACGTCGTCATGGTCACCGGCGACAACGCCATCACGGCTCGAGCAGTCGGCGAGGCGGTCGGGCTCCGGTCGACGACGGTGGTCACTGGCCCGGAACTCGAGGAGATCGACGACGACCGACTGAGCGAACTCGTCGACGACGTCGACATCTTCGCGCGAACATCGCCGGAGCACAAGACGCGGATTCTCAAAATGCTGCAAGAGAAGGGCCACACGGTGGCTATGACCGGCGACGGCGTCAACGACGCCCCGGCGGTGAAAAACGCCGACGTCGGCGTGGCGATGGGGATTCGGGGAACGGACGTCACCGAGCAGGCCTCGGACATCGTCCTGCTGGACGATAACTTCGCGACGATCCGGAACGCCGTCCGGGGTGGACGACGGATCTTCGACAACGTCCGCAAGTTCGTCAACTACCTCCTGTCAGGCAACGGCGGGGAGGTGACGATGATCTTTACGGGCACGCTGGCCGGACTCGGCCTCGTGATCACGCCGATACAGATCCTCTGGATCAACGTCGTCACCGATGGGATTCCGGCGCTTACGATGGGGGTCGACCCGGCCGCCGAGGACATCATGGAGCGCGATCCACGCCCACCGGGTGAGGGGGTCATCACGAAACGCATCGTCACGTCGATCGTCGGCATCGCGTCGTTCATGACGATCTGTCTGCTGCCGCTGTTTACCCTCAACTACTTCGGAAACGTAATTCCGGGATACGACCTGAGTGGAGCGCTCTTGGGCTGGAACCCGGGCTACGAGCCCAGTCGAGAACTCGCCCAGACCATGGTGTTCACCGGGTTCGTCGTCTTCGAAATCGTGCGTATCCAAGCGATCCGCTTCCGGTACGGGCTCGGCGTATTTTCGAACCGTTGGCTCATACTCGCCGTCGCAATCGCGGTCGCCCTCCAGTTGCTCGTCCTCTATACCGCAACCGGACAACTCCTGTTCAGCGTCGAGCCACTCGGAGTCGTTCACTGGGCACAGATCGGCGTCGCGACGCTCGCGTTTTCGCTGTTGATGGCAGTCTTCGTGAAGGTGCAGGATCGACACTTCGATCGGTACTGACTCCGTTAGCGAGATAGGGGACAGTATCTAAAGATAACAGCGAGAGTTCCACGGGTCACCTGACCCGTGGGTGAATCGCGTACGCTCGCCTAATGTTCAGTATCCTCGATATACCGACGAACCACGTCCTCGGAAACTGCACCCGTTGTTCCGACGTAGTAGCCATCCTTCCACAGGTCACTTCCCCAGAAATACCGCTGTTTGAGTTCAGGATGACGCTTGAGAACCGTTCGTCCCGAGTAACCTTTGAATTGTTTCGCTATCTCGGCAGGACTCCATTTCGGGCCGGTCTTCACGAACAAGTGAACGTGGTCGGGGGCAATCTCCATCGACACAATCTCGTGACCGAATCGCTCGGCAGTTCCTTGGAACAATTCCGCAAGTTCGTCTCGAACGAACTCCAACATCTCGTGTCGGTACTAAGCGGAGCGAAGCTCCGCGTGGTACGCAAAGCTCTGCTTTGCTTGACTTCGGGCACCACACGAAATGATACTTACACAGACTAATCGAATGTGCATGACTCCTGTATTCTCCCATCCTAATCCCCACTTTTATTATCATTTGATTCGATAGTCAAGGTATGGGTATCGAAGAAGTCACGAAGACCGCACGCACTCGACTCTGCATAGAGTCTGGTGAGCGGTCGTGGCTCAAAGATGCCCGCTTCACCGCACGAGACATCGCCAACGACACACTCCGACTCAAACAAGACGGATACAACCGTACTGAGATTCAGAAGGAAGTTGACCGCGATGACTTCCTTCGGAACAACAAGTGCGCGGTCGTCGGGAAAGCCCTGCAAGCGTGGGATTCCTACAAAGAACTCCTCAACTGGTGGCACGACCAAGACAACACTCACGTCGGAAAACCGTCGCCACCCGCCACGGACAAGAAAGGAGCCTACCCACTTGTCATGGCGCACACCGAAGGCTACCGCCTCACCTACAACGACGAGGATGACCGGGTTCAGTTCCGTGTGAGTCCGAAGCCGTACAAGAAGGTGAAAGGGCACCTTCGAGGGCGACCGGAAGACCTTGCGTTGATTGGGGAATCCTTGACGGAGGATGAGTGGTCGTTGGGACAGGCTGAACTTGTGTACCGAGATGGCGTGTACTACCTACACGTCACGGTTAAAACAGAGGTTGAGGTGCCTGAACCCGAAGACGCTGACACTCTCGTCGGCGTCGATATTAACGAGCGCAACATCGCTCTCACCGCTCTTAATCGTGAGACGATGGACACGCTCGGAACACTCGTGCTTGACTACGGTACGGTGAAAGCCGAACGCCAACGCTACCACACCATCACGAAACGCTGTCAAGAACACGGCCAACACTCCATCCATCACCAACTCGGGGAGAAAGAAGAACGCTACACTGAGTGGGTTCTTCACCGGCTGTCTCGGGTTGTGGTGGAGTTCGCCCAACAGTTCTCGAACCCAGTTATCGTGTTCGAGGACTTGAGTGGGATTCGAGACGCCATCAAGTACGGTACGTACATGAATCGGCGTCTGCACAAACTCCCGTTCCATAAGTTCGAGAAGCAGGTTCGCTACAAGGTGACGTGGAATCAGATTCCGTGTGAGACGGTTGAGTCGCCGTACAACTCGAAGTCGTGTTCGTGTTGTGGACACCGTGGCTACCGTCAAGGTCGGCGGTTCCGGTGTACGAATGATTCGTGTGAGGTTCAGCAAGACCATGCTGACCGGAACGCGAGTGTGAATGTGGCGTGGCGAGCGTGGGCGAAACATGCTGGTGTAGATGTTGAATCAGTTAATTACCGGACTCGCAAAACCCAACCGTTTGTTCGGAAGGTGAGCCTGTCTGGGTCGGGGCGCTCTGTAAACCGCCCATCCTCATCCCGCGACATCGTGTCGCGTGGAGTGCTATCGGCATAGGCTGAGGGAACAAGAAAAGCCACGGGTCACCCGACCCGTGGTCGTTTACCCGATTTTCAGCGTTGATGCATACGCATAGTATTTGCTCACGAACCGAGACTTCATTTCAACACCGTTCGACAGAATACGTATGAATTCGAATCCGGAGTCTCCGAGTGCACCACGAACCGGCGTACGGGGAAGCTGGGATCGACTCGTTGGCCCGGATACAACGCGGGCAGAGAATTGGCTCATTCTCGGGTTCGCAGTTGTCTTTTCCGGCACGGTTTTCGTCTACTCGCAAGTGGCCGCACTCGGCTGGAACACGTTACAGATTGCGATCGTTCTGGTGATCAGCCTCGATATTGCAGGTGGGATCATTGCTACGACGACGGTCGCGGGAAGTCGGTGGTGGCACAGGCCGTCACACCGTCGACGGGCACATCTCCAGTTTATCGCTCTCCACGTTCATCCGTTCATCCTGGCAGCGGTATTTCCCCTTCTGACGTGGACGGAAACCACGATAGCGTATGGTTTTCTCCTCGGCAGCGCGGTCATCGTGCTCGGTGTCCCAGAGCGTCTCCGCCGACCAATTGCAATGGGTCTGTTTGCAATTGGGTTACTCCTGGCACTGTACGTCGTGAACCTCCCACACGGCCTCGAATGGTTCCTTCCGTTACTCTACCTCAAACTACTCCCCGGCCATCTCGTCCCCTCAAACTGAGTGGTCACTCGAGAGAGCGACCGCTGTACGGCTCTTGAGCTCCGTCAGCCGCCACTTCCTCACGAACTCGTAGCCGTGTCTGTCGCGTTCCCGGCAGCATATCCCGCAGGTCGGTACGTTAAATAGTCCGGCCGGAGTACGTCCACGCGGAACGATGAATATCGCTGATATCGCCACCACGGAGTATATCGAAGTCGACGTCGGTACGCGAATGGGGAAAGTCCGTTCTACCTTCGAAAACGGCAACCCGAAAGGGCTGATCGTCACCGATGACGGAGACTACGCGGGCGTCATCAGCGAGCGAGAGGTGCTCCAGTCTCACGTCGAAGACGACGCGAAAGTCGGTGCGTTGATCAAACCGAGCCGGAACGATCCGTCCCCGAAGGTCGACCGAAACGAGGACATTCGGGAGGTCGCCCGAATGCTCGTCGAGGGGAACACAAAGGTTGCGCCGGTGTTCGAACACGACGAGCTCTGGGGCGTCATCACCGAAGACGACCTGCTCACCGCCGTCCTCGAGAACCTCGACGCGCTCACCGTGGCCGATATCTACACCGACGATCCGATACGCCTCGCCGAGGACGACGGTATCGGCAAGGCGATCAATCACCTGCGCGAACACGGCATCTCCCGGCTTCCCGTCGTCAACGAGAACGGCTACCTCACGGGCGTCGTCACGACCCACGACATCGCCGACTTCGTCATCCGCGAAAACGAGCGCATGACGACGGGCGACCGCGTCGGCGACAACGAGCGGATGCTGGACGTCCCGATTTACGATATCATGAACAGCCCCGTGGTGACGACGACGGCGGATGCGACCGCTCGAGAGGCTGTCGAGACGATGCTCGAGCACGACTACGCCGGGTTGGTCGTGACGCCCGACGACGACGACCGGGTCATCGAGGGCGTCGTCACGAAGACGGACGTCCTCCGAGCGCTGACGTTCACTGAGGAAGAGCACATGGACGTCCAGATCACGAACATCTCGCTCATGGACACCATCACGCGGGAGTCAGTCGTCCAGAGCATCGAGCAGGTCGCCGACAAGTACGCCGACATGCAGGTTCACCACGCACACGTCCGGTTCCACGAGCACAAAGAGAAGCTTCGTGGCACCCCACTGATCCAGTGTCAGATTCGACTCCGGACGAACAAGTCACAGGTAGCCGGCTCCGGCGAGGGCTACGGCGCTGAAAACGCGTTCCGTGTCGCCCTGGACAAACTCGAGCGAAACGTCCTCGAGCTCAAAGGCGTCCGCAGCGACGAGGAATACCGCGGACAGCTGTTACGAAAGCTCAACGAACTCTAACTCACCAGACCGGCGTCGAAGCTCCGCTCCGGGTGGTACACCTCCATAACACCGTTTTCTGCCAATTCATGCGCTCGTTTAGCGACGCTATACAGTCCTCTCGTCGCTTCCTTCGACGCCCGAGCCGGTGATCCGAAACGTGACCGATTCGCCGGCCGCCTTCGACCGGTGTTTGGTCAGCGTCGCCCGTCGGTTTCCGCCGCGGAAGCGCTCGAGGCGGACGACGACGCCGGTCCAGTGCTCCATCGTGTTCCCCCCGAGCGGACGCGTCCGGTCGGAGTCGGGGTCGGCGTACACCTGATTCGTGATCACGACCGCGAGGTCGTGTTTGCGCGCCAGCGAGAGCAGGTGGGTGATCTGACTGGTCACCTGTCTGAGCGCGTCGCCGGCTTCCCCGTCTTCGCCTCGCTCGAGTCGGTAGAAGCCGGTTGCGCTGTCGAGGACGATCAGGTCGGCCTGCGTCGCGAACTCCTCGGCGTCCCTGACGGCCTCGGCCTGCTCAGCGAAATCGTAGGCGTCCTCGATGATGATCCGCGACGCCACGGATTCGACGTCGTCTGTGCGGGCCTGAAGCAGCTGTTCGAACCGGTCGACGGAAACGCCCTCGGTGTCGATGTAGACGGCGGTGCCTCCCGCCGCCGCCGTTTCGACGGCGGCAGACAGCGCCAGATTCGTCTTCCCCGCAGCCGGTGGGCCGTACAACTGCGTAACGGCACCGCGTTCGAACCCGCCCGACAGTAACGCATCGACCGGGCTACAGCCGGTCGGAATCGACTCGTCGTTCACAGTCGTCGTTCGAACGTACCACGCAAAAAGCCCCCGGTACCGATCTGTGCGCTGTCGAATTTCCGCTGGCTCGAGCACGGACAGTGGGACGGACACGTTTTATTCGATCGAGAACGAACGAGCGGTGTGATCGTCGTCGCCACCGCAGACTTCGAAGTGTACCACGGTGTCGTGAACGAGCTTCGCGACCGGGGAACCACGTTCACGACCATCGAGATCGACGACCCGTTACCGTCGGAGACGGCGGTCGTGCTCACCGGGGCAGAACACGCCGAGGACTTCGACGATGCCGGCGTCCCGACGATCGTCGCCGATCCGGACGACCCGCGTCTGGCCGTCGACAAGGCCCTCGGCACGCTCCGCGGTGGCGACGGGCGGACGGTTATCGGCGTCGACCCGGGTCGCCAACCCGGTATCGCCGTGCTCGCTGGCGAGACGGTAATAGCCGCCTTTCAGGTACCGATTGCCGACGCCGTCGACGTCATCCGGGGAGAGATACAGGCCGTCGATGCCGCCGACCCCGTGGTGCGAATCGGCGATGGTGCCCGCCTCGAGAGCGCGACCCTGATCAACGAACTCGAGGCCGTTCGGGTCGAACTGGTCGACGAAACCGGCACCACGCCGTACCTCGGTACCGGTGCACGCGGCATGGGGGACGTCCTCGCCGCGGCGAATATCGCCCGTCGCGAGGGTGACCCGATCGAGACGCGGGAGATCGAGCCAACTGCCGGCGAGCTACAGGTGATCAAGGATCGCTCGAGAGAGCGTAGCGAGACGAATCGAGCGATCGACGAAGCGCTCGCCCGGCGGGTCGCGAGCGGTGAGCTGTCGATCGAGGAAGCCCTCGACGAACATCGGAACGGCGACTGAGGTTTATTGAGAATTCGCCTGGAACGGAATCGGACTGTTTCCCGTGATTTCTCGAGCGCTCAGCGGTCGTCCGCCTCGTCGTACGCACGTTCAGCCTGATTGGCGATCGACCGGATACTCAGCCCGGTTTCGCTGGCGACGGCCGCCACGTCGTCGTACTCTGCGCTCACGTCGTACACCGCCCCGTCCTCGTCGCTCGCTACCTTCACCGACACGTCGTATCGATTCCCGTCGAGCTCGAGGGAGACCGTCTCAAATTCTCGTTGGGCGATCCAGCGGTGGGTGACGCCCGCGTCGCGAATCCCGAGCGTCCCCGTCTCCTCGGCCAGTTTTCTGGCCACGCGCTCGCGATCTTCGGGCTTGCAGATCACCTTCACCAGGTGGCCCGGCCTGGATTTCTTCATCGTCACCGGCACGATCGAGACGTCTCGAGCGCCGGCCGGGGCGAGCGTCTCCTGGAGGCCGCCGAGTACCTCGGGTGCCACGTCGTCGAGGTTCGTCTCGAGGACGGCGATGTCGTCCCGCTGAAGGGTGCCTCGAGCCTCGCCGACGATCGCCCGAAGGACGTTCGGGTGCGGGTCGAGGTCGTAGCCGCCGGCACCGTAGCCGGACAAGTCGACCGAAAGCGGCGGGACGCCCTCGACGCCGTCGGCGACGTGGGCGAGGATGGCTGCCCCGGTCGGCGTCAACAGTTCGGCCTCGACGGGGCCGCCGCTGATCTCCCAGTCGGCTCGTTCGGCGATCTCGAGGACGGCCGGCGCTGGAATCGGATACTCGCCGTGACTCATCGACACGGTGCCACCGCCGACCGAGACGGGAGTGGTCGAGACGCGGTCGACGTCCAGATCGTGGACGAGCGCGACGGAACCGACGACGTCGGCGATGGCGTCGTCCGCGCCAACTTCGTGGAAGTGTATCGACTCGAGATCGGTGCCGTGAACGGCGGCTTCGGCTTCGCCGAGCCGTTCGAAGATGGCGAGTGCGTCGGCTTCGACGGGCGGCTCGAGGCCCATCTCCTCGACGATCGTACAGACCTCGCGGTAGCTGCGGTGTGGGCCGTGGCCTTCGGCGTGGGTGTGCGTGTGATCGTGTCTGTGTGAGTGGCCTGGCTCGTCGTCGCTGTGGTGGTCGTGGCCATCGTGGTGATGTCCTTCGTGGCCGTGCCCCTCGTGCCCGGTCTCTGCGTCACCGTCGGCGTCTCCATCGCCACGCTCGTGATCGCCGGCCAATACGACGTCGACCGTCTTCGCGCGAATCCCACACTTCGTCGTCGTCCCGATCCAATACTCGAGATCGAGCGCGTCCTCGACGGGCTCGAGGACAGCCGGATCGGCACCAACCTCGAGCAGGGTTGCGAGCAGCATGTCGCCGCTGGCACCCATTCGACCGTCGAAGACGAGCTGGCGTGTCGTCATAGCTACATCGGCGAGCGGTGAGGGTAAAAAGCCATCACTCTCCCCGTCATAGGTACCATTGCTCATTTCGAAAAACGACCGAGGTCGGTACATCTATGTACTTCCCTCGCCCAGTTACATGTGACAGCATCTAGCACAGGTGAAAACCAGTGCGAGCAAAAAACCTATCCGACGGCGAGTCGGATTCAGGAACATCCCCGTCTACCCCCAATCATGAACGAAGTGCAACTGGAGGTCGCGAAAGCGTACCCGAACGACTCGGGTCGTGGTATTGCCCGTCTCGACCCGGACACGCTGCTTCATCTGAAGTTGAGTCCGGGCGACATCATCGAGATCGAGGGATCCGAAACGACCGCTGCCAAGGTGTGGCGTGCTGACCGACAGGACTGGAACACCGACACCGTTCGAATCGACGGATTCACCAGACAGAACGCGGACGTCGGCATCGGCGAACGCGTGACGATCCGGAAAGCCGAAGCGACGAAAGCAGAGACCCTGGTGTTGGCCCCGCCCGAGGAGGCGTCCGTCCAGTTCGGCTCGGACGCCGCTGGCATGGTCAAACGCCAGATCCTCAAGCGACCCGTCGTCGGCCGCGACATCGTTCCCGTGATGAGTTCGACGAACCATCCGTTCATGCGCTCGCCGGGCCAGGCCATCCCCTTGATCGCCGTCGAAACGGAGCCGGACGGCGTCGTCCTCATCACCGAGGACACCGATGTCGAACTCCGTGAGGAGCCGATTTCGGGCTTCGAGAAGACTGGCGGCGGCATCACCTACGAGGACATCGGGGGCCTCCAGGGCGAGATTCAGCGCGTTCGCGAGATGGTCGAGTTGCCGATGAAACATCCCCAGATCTTCAAGAAACTGGGAATCGAGCCGCCACAGGGTGTCCTGTTGCACGGGCCGCCGGGTACCGGGAAGACGTTGCTCGCCAAGGCGGTCGCCAACGAGACCTCGGCCAGTTTCTTCTCTATCGCTGGCCCGGAGATCATCTCGAAGTACTACGGCGAGTCCGAACAGCAACTGCGAGAAATCTTCGAGGACGCGAGTGAGGAGTCCCCTGCGATCATCTTCATCGACGAACTCGACTCCATCGCTCCCAAACGCGAGGACGTCACTGGCGAGGTCGAACGCCGTGTCGTCGCCCAGCTGCTGACGATGATGGACGGTCTCGAGGCCAGAGGACAGGTCATCGTCATCGCGGCAACCAACCGCGTCGACAGCGTCGACCCCGCACTCCGCCGGCCTGGCCGGTTCGACCGCGAAATCGAAATCGGGGTTCCGGACGAGGTCGGTCGCGAGGAGATCCTCCAGATCCACACCCGCGGGATGCCGCTGAGCGACGACGTCAACCTGGGTCACCTCGCGGACGAAACCCACGGCTTCGTCGGAGCCGACATCGAGTCGCTCACGAAGGAGGCAGCGATGAAAGCGCTGCGCCGATACCTCCCCGAGATCGATCTCGACGAGGAGGACATCCCACCAAGCCTCATCGACCGGATGATCGTCAAACGCGACGACTTCCGCGGGGCGCTCGCCGAGGTTGAGCCGTCGGCGATGCGCGAAGTGCTCGTCGAACTGCCGAAGATGAGCTGGGACGACGTCGGCGGGCTCACCGCCGCCAAAGAGCAGGTACAGGAGTCCGTCGAGTGGCCGCTTCGCACCCCCGAGAAGTTTGAACGGATGGGAATCGACCCGCCAGCCGGGGTCTTACTCTACGGACCGCCAGGCACCGGGAAGACGCTGATGGCCAAAGCCGTCGCCAACGAGACCAACGCGAACTTCATCTCGGTTCGTGGACCCCAGCTACTCAGTAAGTGGGTCGGTGAGTCCGAGAAGGCCATCCGACAGACCTTCCGGAAGGCCCGGCAGGTCTCACCGACGGTGATCTTCTTCGACGAACTCGACTCCCTCGCACCCGGCCGCGGCGGCGAGGTCGGCAGCAACGTCTCCGAACGGGTCGTCAACCAGTTGCTGACCGAACTCGACGGCCTCGAGGAGATGGAGAACGTGATGGTCATCGGTGCAACGAACCGCCCGGACATGATCGACCCTGCATTACTGCGATCGGGTCGGTTCGATCGCCTGGTCATGATAGGCGAACCGGACACCGAGGGCCGCGAGCGCATCCTCGAGATCCACACTGAGGACACGCCACTGGCAGCGGACGTGAGCCTCCGCGAGATCGCCGAGATCACCGAGGG
The DNA here is from genome assembly GCF_023973145.1 of Natronosalvus vescus. Classification (NCBI taxonomy): domain Archaea; kingdom Methanobacteriati; phylum Methanobacteriota; class Halobacteria; order Halobacteriales; family Natrialbaceae; genus Natronosalvus; species Natronosalvus vescus. The sequence goes on along the minus strand of NZ_CP099546.1, from coordinate 3,155,630 downwards.
CTACGTCGGTAGCGACCTCGAGTCGATCGCCCGCGAGGCAGCGATCGAAGCGCTTCGGGAGGAAGAGGACGCCGACCTGGTCGAGATGCGTCACTTCCGCCAGGCGATGGAGAACGTCCGGCCGACGATCACCGACGACATCCTCGAGTACTACGAACAGATCGAACAGGAGTTCAGAGGCGGCACCAGGGCCGTCGAACCTGGAACGGGGCGACGGGGCAGCCGAATCGGGTTCCAGTAAGCTGGGCTTACCAGCTTTCGTCCGTACGGCATTTCGATTGGGCGTCGCTCGATTATTCCGTAAACAGTTTACCCAGTGCATAGCTGACCGAACGGTACCACCGACGGCTGATCGATTCCTCGAGCTGGCTGGTTTTCGCATAGTGGACGTACACGGTTGCTGTCGGGCGTACAAGCAGTCATTTCGCCGGGCGTTTCGTGTGGCCGAACTCGTGTGGCAGATCCTAGCTCGGTGAATTTCGACTGATCGCGTGAAACGTACGTGATGGTATATATCGCGTCACGTCGGTTACTCACCTGGTACTGGTGACTCAATGTCGGATTCACAGTCGACTCGTGGCGGGGAACAGTCCACAGACCACCGAACTATCGACGGCCAGAACGATCTCGAGTGGTCGCTTCCGACGATTCGAGAGCGCCTCCGCGTGGCGAGTTTCTGGGTCGCAATCGTCTTGCCGATTCTGTATCTCCCGTTACTCGTCATCGGCCTCTCGAACGGCCTCCGAACGGGCGTCTTTCTCGTATTGCTCGGTGCACACCTCCTTGCGTTGTACGTCGGCCACGCCCATAACCGATGAAATTGATCGGTGCGTGACCAGTTGGCCACCACAACAGTCATGGTGGCTGCCTCGAATCACCCTACGATGGTCGATATCGATCTCACGACGCTCGGTTTCGAGTTCGGCGGTGGCGCTCTGATCGGGGCGCTGATGGGATTTGCAGCCAAGAAGATTGCCAAACTGATCGCCGTCATCATCGGCGTCCAGCTCGTTATTTTCCGGTACCTCGAGTCACAGGGGATTCTCATCGTCGACTGGGATGCACTGTCGCGGGGGCTGATTAGTACCTCGGAACGAGCTGATGCGAGCTATCTCGAGTCGCTGATCTCGACGCTATCGGTCGGTGCCGGATTTGCGACCGGCTTCATGATCGGGTTCCACCGCGGATAGGACGGTTCGCCAATCGTTTTATCGGGTGCTCAGTTCGTCTTTGTCGCTGACTATCTGGGTTTCCGCTTCACCACTCGTGTTCTCGTTGACGACGTTGTAGAAGTCGTTCTGCAAGCCGGCGGGGAACGTGATGACGCCGATCCACGAGCCGTCCGGTTGCCACTCCTCTCGCTCGAGGTCACCGTACTGTCGGATCTTCGCCTGCGCGCTGCCGGCGTGCTCCGGCGGGATCTGGACGGCGATCGTGATCTCTTCGAACCGAATCGGAATCACGGGTCGGAGGGCATCCAGCGCGTCGTCGACCTGTTCGCTCGCGGGTTCCATCGGATCGACGGTGAACCCGGCTTCCTCGAGGGCGTTCTCGATCCGTTCGGGCGGATGGGGGGCGTTGTCCATCTGAGGATTGATCGCGTTTCGCGAGATGGTCGTGATCAGTTCCTTTCGCTTCTGTTCTTGCATTTCACGGCGCTGTTCGGCGGTAATTTGGATCTCCCCGCGTGTGATGACCTCGGGGATGATCTCGAGGGGATCCGTGGTGTCGAAGACGTCCTCGAGATCGTTTTCGGCCGGTCGATCACCCGTCGAGGCGTTGTCGAAGACGTCCTCGGCGGCGATCACGTCCTCGAGGTCGCCATCGAACTCGCCGCGTTTGATCGACAGTGCTGCATCCGGGTCGACTAGCACCTCGAAACGCGCGCCGTGTGACTCGAGTCGCGCGGTGACTGCCTCGTCAAGCGATATCATACCCGAAGATATCCACGGGCGGTTAAAAGACCTTTCCCGTGTGGAACCGGTGGTGTTCAGCGTACACGCCGACTGGCATGAACCGATTCGAACCGCGTTCTGAGTGCTCGCGGTCGTATCTGGACACGCCAATGGGACGTCGCCGAAAAAATACGGAGTGGTGACGGCGTCGGTTACTCGTCGTCAGCGTCTTCGCCGGTGTCGAGCAACTCGTTCTCCTCGAGGTACGTCTCGATTTCGTCGTCCTCGAACTGGACGAACGTCTCCGTCTCGGCGTCGATCGTTGCCAGACCGACCTCGTTTGGCAACAGCGAATCGTCGTTGACCGAGGCGAGGGCCTCGAGTGCGAGGGCGACGCCACCGTCGAGGTCGGCCTCCTCGTCGTAGTGTTCCTCGAGGAAGCCCTGGAGTTCACCGCGTTCGGCACCGACGGCGAGGGCCTTCCACTCGTAGGGCGTTCCCGACGGATCGGTCTCGAACAGTCGTGGTTCGCCGTTTTCGATGCCGCCGACGATGAGCGCGACGCCGAACGGGCGAGCCCCGCCGACCTGGGTGTACTGCTGGATGTGGTCGGTGACGGTCTTGGTGAGGGTCTCGACGCCGATTGGCTCGCCGTAGCGCAGGTGGTTCACCTGGCTCTGTCTGCGGGCGAAGTCGATGAGCTGGCGGGCGTCGGCGACGTGGCCGGCGCTCGCGATGCCGATGTGGTCGTCGGCCTTGTGGATTTTCTCGACGCTCGAGTCCTCGAGCAGTGGGGAGGGAATCCGTTTGTCGACGGCGAGGACGACACCGCCCGCCGTTCGAATGCCGATGCTCGCGGTGCCACGTTTGACCGCCTCACGGGCGTACTCTACCTGGTAGAGTCGGCCGTCTGGTGAGAAGATCGTGATGCCGCGGTCGTACGCCTGCTGTTGGGCTTGTCCCTGCATAGTATCACGCTAAATTGTATTGAGGGGTGTCGTGACGACGATCACGTCATCGAGTCGCACGTCTACAGATTCAGTTCGCCGGACGGCGACTCGGTCAGCGATGTCGAACACGACGGCTCTCTCTACCCGATGTTACCGGCGGCGTCCTAAATAGTTTTCTTACTGCTGCATATGCGCCGGTTCATCACAACCGTCGTGGCGGCTGACTGTCGCCGTTACAGACGGGTTGGAACAGGCTGCTGGCTACACTCCCGAGGAGATGAGCCGCAACAAAAATCGTTCCGACAGTCAAAATTTAGTTTCGGCGGCCCGTATCGTTCCGCTGACGCCACAGACGAACAGACCCAGCGTATTGCCGTCGATCGAATCCACGCAGGCGATCGCCGCTCGAGCCCGTTCGACCTCGCCGTGGCGGACGCGTACGATCGCCTCACCTCTGCCGTCGTCGAATCGGTAGCGAACCACCGTCAGGTCGGCGTCCGCGCTCCCCGGGTCGCCCAGTAAGTTCTGCCCGGCGTACCAGACCTCCCGCTGGAACGAGCGGCGGGTGACGTCGGCATCGGGGTCGGTCTCGAGTTCGATGGCGAGATAGCGCCACCGTGGCCGGAGGTGTTTCGGGAGGTGTTTCATCGATGGTGACGGATTAGGCTCCCCGTTCTGCGACCAGTACGCCCACCTGATCGTGTACTCGTTCGACGGCCGTCAGCGAGAAGCCCGCATCGGTGAAGGCGTCGGCGAGTTCGCCGACGGTCGCTGGATCGTCGACTTCGGGGTCGTAGAACGGCTCGCTCGGATCGGGTTCCCCGAAGAACATGACGTCACCGAGGACGAACCGCTGGGGCTCGAGGCTCGCGATGGCGTCAATCGCCTCGCGTTTTTCCTCGTCCGAGAGGTGGTGCATGGCGAAGTTCGATGTGACCACGTCGACGGGGCTGTCGTACTCGGGCTCGCGAAACGTCCCGTAGCCGAAGGAGACGTTCTCGAGACCCTGGTCGGCGGCTTTCGAGCGTGCCTCCTCCATCATACCTTCGCTAATGTCTCTGCCAACGACCGCCTCGGCATCGGGAGCCAGCGCCAGCGCGATTGCCCCGGTTCCGGTGCCGATATCAAGGATGACGTCGTCGCTCTCGGGCGCGGCGTGTTCGATCACTAGGCTCGCACAGGCCCGGTACTCCTCGGTGCCCGAATCGTCGTACTCGCTCGCGATGTCGTCGAATCGGGCCGCGTGTTCAGCAACGGTCTTTTTCATATCTCCCTCGTTCGACCCCCGGCTCAATGAACGAATCGGACTGGATCCGCCGATTGCGGCCCGCGAGAGACCCCCACTCCTCTAGGCCGTCGACGATCCACTCCTGGTCGAATCCGAGCTCCTCGCCGAGTGCGCATAGCTCTCGCGGGCCTCGCAGCTCGAGCGGGCCGCGTGGATCGGCGCTCACGACGTAGGGCGCGTCGTAGTAGGTGACGAGTTCCCGGAGCTTGCGCAGGGACTGTATCGCTCGCACCCGTCGGCCGCCGGTCGCACGGAGGACGTTCGCGAACGAGAACTCGAGACGAACCCCGTTCTCGACCGCCGCTTTAACGAGGACGTGGTTGACGTCCCCGGAGCCGTCCATCGGGTGGGCCAGCACGTCGACTTTGTCGGTCTCGACGGCGAATCGGTTGATCGCGTTCGTCCCGCCGTGGATCGCCAGGATCGTATACTGGGGTCGGTAGTTGCCGACGGAGCCACTGGCCTGGTGGGGATCATCGGATCGAATTTCGACGCCGTCGACGACGTCGATCCCGTACTCGTCGGCGAGTTCGTCGGCATCGAACGCGACGCGTACGCCGTCGTGATTGCGCACCACCACGCCCTCGTAGCCGTATCTGGCGGCCGTCTCGACCACCTGAGCGACGACGTCGGCTCCCTTGCCTGGCTCGGGGTCGACGTGGACGGCTTCGTACATACGCGTCTCGAGGGACGGCGATGACTTGGGGTTTGCGTCCTTGGGATATGCGTCCTTCTGTGGTCAGCGGCCCTGAGAATCAGATCAAACCCGTACCGACTCCGTTCAGCGACGGTGGCCAGACGCGGGCCTCGAGCATGGCGAGAGTCCCGCGTTCCGGGGAAGGGCAGGCCACGAACGTGTTCCGCGAGCGAACGAAAGCGCGGCGCGTAGCGCCGCGGACAGACAAACGGGCAACGCCCGTGAGTCAGTGAGCGAGCGGGCCGACGACTGATGTGAGTGAACGGAGTGAACGAACGGAGGGAGGAGAGCTTTTGGTCGAGCTTTTACCGAGCGACGACGCGACGCACGACAGCAACGCTGTCGTCGTCGCGAACAAGCGCAGCGTAAAAGGTCGGTGGTCTTAGTTAAGGATCGACTGGGCGACCGTCGCGAGCTGGCCGTTGTCGGCCTCGTCGAGTCGGTCGTCACCGATCTTCAGACGCAGGCGCGGACGACCGACGTCGATCGGCACCTTCTCGGTGTCGATCAGGCCCATGTCCTCGAGCTTGGTCTTCGTGCGGCTGAACGTCGCCTTCGAGGCGATACCGACGTCCTCGCCCCACTTGCTGATGTCGTAGAGCAGCGCCTCGTTCCTGGCTGCGACGAGCAGCGAGATGGTGACCTCGTCGAGGCCGTCGCCGTCGCCGCGGGCGGTCTCGAGCGAGTTGAGGATCGCCGTGAAGTCGGCCTCGGCATCGGCGCTGATCTCGTCGGAGAGCGTCTCTCGGACGCGGGTGATCGGCGGTGTACGGAGATTGAACGCGTTTGCGTCCTCCCAGCGGGCTGCGTAGGTGTCGAAGGAAGCGTCGACGAATTCCTCGTCGTCGGTGACGAGACCACCGACGCGGTCGCCTGCGTGGACGACGGCGACGACGGTGTCGTCGGTGATGAGCAGGGAGTTTTCGGGTGCCTGCTCGAGGGTGCGCAGCTCGAGGGTGCCCTCATCGATCAGGTCTGCGGCGTTCGAGGCGACGATAAAGTCGCCCATGACGTCCTTCAGCGTCCGATCGTCGGCGAGCATGTGGACGGTCGGGAGATCGCCGTCGAACTCGGTTGCGACGGTAACGAACTCTTCGATGGCCTCCCACGACGGATTGACCATGTACACGTCACCCGAGGCGTCGGTGAGAACGGTCTCGAGGATCTCCTCTATCTGATGGTTGAGTAAATTCGAAGTCATCTCTCTACAGAAGTAAACGATAGCGCAGTACTTAATTTTGTTGGCCATCATCACGCCACAACTTATACTCAGGCGACAAAAGCGGAGATTTTTGTCGATTTTTACACTCTATCTGTGCGAATCGACTGGGGGTGTCCATACACCAATTCGATTTGCCCGAGTGGACTGCCAAATGTGTGGTGTGTTGTCATACTCAATGGCAACGTGGCACACAACAGCAACAGTTAACTATACTGAATTCCATTTTTGCTGTCGTATGGGTGTCTCCGACGATCGAGCGTGGGTACCACAGTTGTCACGAAACGAACAGCGGACACGGCGTCGCCGAGAAGCCGATCTCGGATCAGCATCGTCGAAACGCGTGAGCAGTTACGGCGGCCCCTGATCGCCGCTCATTGTTCGAGCAAGTTCACTCGACCAGTAGACATCGCCATCGTAGATGACTGCAAGGTTCGATTCCTGGAGGAACTGTGTCAACGCGACCTTCTCGAGTGTGATCGACGAGGGCGTCCCACACAGGTAGCTGTACTCGTTGTCGGCCGCGTGTGGATAATAGTACTGACCGTTCACCCGGGTCGAATAGCACTCGAGTTCGACGAGGTAATTGCCGTCCGGAAGCGGTTCGATCGTCGCCGTCGTTGGAACCTGTAAGTCCCCTTCGGTCACCGAGTGGGTGCCATCACCGACCACGGCGTAATCTTTCCCCATCATGATCCGTCGGCGAGCGAGGCGCATCGCACGCTCGAAACTGAACCCATGGACGAGCAACTTCGCAAAGGTCGAACCGACCTTCAGCGCGTGATCGTTGAGCACTTGCCTGAACGTCACGGCCCCAGCGACGCTCCCGCGTTCGATGAGATTCATTCCCTCATAGAAGGAGCCACAGGCATTGAGGAAAAACGTCTCGACCCGGCAGTCGTCGATACTCGAGGTCGCGAGCGCGCCGTCCGGACACCGGAGGCCGTCGGTTTCACAGTGGCCGATGTAGTGGACGAACGCATGATCGCTCTCGAACACCTGGGCGAGTGCGTCAGTCCTGAGGTGCTCGTCGACGCGAACGTCGAGTGAGAGTTCTTCGGCGCGCTGCTGATAGATCGATGCCACCCGCTCGCGCTCGCCAGCCATCTCGGGATCGTTCAGGACGATCCGGATCGACGGCGTTCCGTTGTCTCGTTCGAGGAACGACAGTCGATTTCGGTAGGCGGCGACGTTCGATTTGAACACGTCGATCGGGACGCCGTCGGCCAGCCAGCCGTGGACACGCCCGCCACGAAGCTCCGGTTTGACGATGTTGACCGACGCGACCTGTCCCGCCCCCGAGCGGTCGCCACGGTAGAAGTCGGTGAGCGATCGCTCGACGAGTTCCCTGCCCTCGAGCGTGGACGTCCGGGGCATAAAGATGAGGCTCAGTCGATCGAGAAGATACGGAATCGCCTCCACGCTCGGCACCGTCGGCTCGACGTACGTCGACAGATGCCACGTCGGAAGCCGATGGCTGAGCGCAGAATACGGCACCTCGAGATACGCTGCGAGCCGCTCCTGTGGGGTCGCCTCGTACAACGCCTTCGCGTCGATGTCGAGCGCCTCGAGGAGATTCAACTCGGCCAATCGCGTTCCGTACGGGCCGGCATTGCGAACCAGACAGTCCAGGAAGAAACACTGTCGAAGTAGCCGTTCGACATCGGCCTCGAGGTCTGGCATCGGCTGGAGTTCCCGCTCACGAGCCACGTCGGGGAGGCGAATACGGGGCGTGCTTCCCGATTCGGTGCTGACGGTCGCTTGCAGGAAGTACGCGAGCGGTGCGACGACGAACAGCGCGTCGTACCTGGGTGGAACGACCAGTTCGATTCCCGACCGGTCGGCATTTCGCAGCGACGCCGGCGCTGAGAACGTCTCGCCGGTCTCGAGCAGTGGCGGGTGCCCGCGCAGTGTCGGATACGTTCGATCCGGGAGCTGGGTCTTGATCGACGACGACAGCAGCGATAGGCCGCGGGCGAGACCCGAGGGAGTTTCAGAAACGGTGATCGTCTCCGCAGGAAACTCGTGGCGGCTGCGAAAGCCCAGAATCGTCCGCGTTCGTTCGGGGAAGGAGATCACGAGCGTCGAGTAATCACTCGCCCGCTGGATGACCGCCGGCCCCGAAAACCGCAGATAGGTTTTGATGCCGGTATCGATGTCGAGGACGTACTCCGCTGGCGGCAGTTCCAGTTCGATCTCGTCGGGCTCGAGTTGGTACCACTCGTCCCGGCCGAGTGCAGACGCGTAGACGACGGCGTGGGGGAACTGGAGGGCTTTTGCCGTCACGACGATGGTCTCGTCGACCGGTCGGGAGATGTCGGGGCCCGTACCGTCGATGGTGAGACCGACTCCCTGGACACACAGGGTGGTGTTATCCGCATCGACCACGCGAACGTGATCGTCGGCACCGTCCCACTCTATCATTCACTGTAATGAAACTCATCCCTGAAAGATAGTTGTATCGTCTGTACGATCGATGATAATGTCGGTTCCACCACGCCGATCGAGTCCGATACCACTCGAGTCCGATATTGCCGAGGAAAGGTACACTTATACACTGCCCAGACGCCACTGAGAATATGGAACACGACCAGGTTCGCGACGTCGATCCCGACGTAGCTGATGCCCTCGAGGGAGAGATTCGACGACAGCAGTCGACGCTGTCGATGATCGCCAGCGAAAATCACGTCAGCCGCGCCGTCCTCGACGCCCAGGGGAGCGCCTTGACGAACAAGTACGCCGAGGGGTATCCGGGTGCCCGCTACTACGGCGGCTGTCGGTACGCCGACGAGGTCGAACAGCTCGCCATCGACCGGGCGCAGGAACTCTTCGGTGCCGAACACGTCAACGTCCAGCCCCACTCGGGAACCCAGGCCAACCAGGCCGTCTACTTCGCGATGCTCGAGCCCGGGGACAAGATCCTCTCGCTGGATCTGACCCACGGCGGCCACCTCAGCCACGGCCACCCGGCGAACTTCACCGGGCAACTGTACGAGGTCGAACAGTACGAAGTCGACTCCGAGACGGGCGTCCTCGACTACGATGGCCTCACCGACCACGCCGCCGAGTTCGAGCCGGACATCATCGTCTCGGGCTACTCCGCGTATCCACGCGAAGTCGAGTGGGAGCGCATTCAGGACGCGGCCGAGTCAGTCGACGCCCTCCATCTGGCCGACATCGCCCACATCACCGGCCTCGTGGCCGCGGGCGTCCACGGATCCCCCGTCGGCATCGCCGATTTCGTCACGGGATCGACCCACAAAACGATCCGTGCCGGCCGCGGTGGCATCGTCATGACCCGGGAGGAGTACGCCGACGATATCGATAAAGCCGTCTTCCCCGGCGGCCAGGGCGGCCCGCTCATGCACAACGTCGCCGGCAAAGCCGTCGGTTTCGGCGAGGCGCTCGAGCCCGCGTTCCAGGAGTACGCCGAACAGACCGTCGCCAACGCCAAAGCCCTCGGTGAGGCGCTCGTCGAGGACGGCTTTTCGCTCGTCTCCGGTGGTACCGACAACCACCTCGTGCTCGTCGACCTGCGGCCATCACACCCCGAGACGACCGGTGGCGACGCCGAAGAGGCCCTCGAGGAAGCCGGAATCGTCCTCAACGCGAACACCGTTCCCGGCGAGACCCGGTCGGCGTTCAACCCGAGCGGTATTCGTGTTGGAACCCCCGCGCTAACGACCCGCGGCTTCGACGAGGACGACCTCCGCACCGTCGGAACCCTGATCGCCCGCGTCATCGACGCCCCCGACGACGAGTCGGTCATTGCGGACGTCGCCGCGGAAGTCGACGACCTCTGTGCAGCGAATCCGCTCTACGAGTAGTTCGGCCGCCTCGCGGTTAGTTCTCGTCCGGACATCACGCTCGCTCTACTGCCCTCTCGTTCTACCGCCCTCTCTCTGCGTTTCCCTCGGCCTGGCTCGAGTGAAACCGGATCAGTTACCCGAAGAAGACGGTCGAATCCGCGACTCGAGCCCTCACGTACCCATACTACTCCAAAACAAGCGTACCGAACACCTCACAAAGTCCGCACGTTCCGCGGACGGGCGAGCTAACGCGGCCTACACGAAGAGGTTCCGCAGCGTCGACTCCTCTTGCATCCCGACGAGCTGTTTCGCTGGCTCGCCGTGCTCAAAGAGGATCAGCGTCGGCAAGCCGCGAACGCCGTACTGCTGGGCCAGTTGAGGGAGGGCTTCGGTGTCGACTTTCGCGATCGTTCCGCTGGTCTCGGCCGCGATCCGATCGAGGACGGGAGCGAGCATCTGACACGGGCCACACCAATCGGCGTAAAAGTCCACGAGGACGCGGTCGTGATCCTGTAGCGTCTCCTGAAAGTGAGCCGAGTTTTCGATCGGAATCGGTTCGTCAGGACTCGAGGCCGCCTGCGTTTCGGCTTCGGCGCGTTCCTGTAGCTCCTTTCGTTTTTGCTCGCGAATTCGTTCGAGTTCGTCGTCCGTGCTCATACCAGGTGCTTCGGTGGAATGCCCAAAAACGATTTCGCCGCACGATGAGGGTCGAATACGCGACTCAGAACGGTAGCTTCGACCGTATCCAACTGAGGAACCCGCCGCTCTCGTCGGATTCGGTCTCGGTCGGGACGAGGTCGGTGGTCGTCGATTCGACGTCGGAGACGACCAGCGATTCGTCTTCGGGTGAGGCGTCGTCGGCGTCGGACTCGAGGGCGTAGTCGACGCGGCCGGTTGGTGTGGTTTTGTCGTTGCCATCACTGTCGTCTTCGTTTGAGGATGGGGAGCTACCAGCCTGTCGGTTGCCCTTAGACGTCTCTTTCCCATCGTCGTCCGTCGGGGCGGCGGGTTCTTCAGTTTCGGATTCGGTTTTTGTTTTCGCTTCAGTTTCAGTTTCAGACCCGAGGGGGGCCGACACACCCTCCCGTTCTGACCCGTTCGACGGCGACGAATCAGTGGTTGCAACGGAATCGGCTTCAGCAGCCGGGTCGCTCTCCGACGCCGTAGTGGACTCGGTCGGGTCGGTATCGGATCGCTCGGGTCCAGCATCGATGGGTGCATCGTCGCTGACTGCCGCGTTTTCGTCCGCTTCAGTGTCCGCGTCGTCGGGCATGGACGAGTCGGTATCCGACTCTGCCTCGGTGGATGGTTCTGGTTCCGCCTCGGTGGCTGACGAGTCCTGGTCAGCACCCCCGCTGTCGACCCAGAGGAACTCGTCCGATTGCGTTCGTCCCGTGAGCAACAGATCGTCCAGAGCCCCTTCGTCCATGAGATCTGCATCAAATTCGTCCGGCTCCGAGTCGGTCTCGTCGTCGGCACTCGCGATGATCTCTTCCGGGCTCTCGTCCTCGAGAAAGTCGTCGACGCCGGACTCCTCGGCTGCTTCGGTACGGAGCTGGCTAAAAACGTCCGCCGCCGTCACGTCTTCGACGTCGTCTGCCGACTGTGTCTCCTCCCGATCGACCTCCCCCTCCTCAAGCTCTTCGATCTCCCCGAAGAGTTCGTCCATGCTCGGGCCGACATCGAAATCCCCCTCACCCGATTTTTCATCGATCGAACTATCGGTCATACGGTTCTTTTTACAAATAGCCTATCAAACGGCATTAACCTTTGGTATAGTGACTCTCAGCGACAGTGTAACATCGGCATCGCGATCTCGTCTCGGGGATGCAGCGACAGGATACGCGCCCTCTGTCAGCGAACGATACACTCAACTGTGGTCTGGGGCACTCCATCTCGACAGATCGTTCGCACAGAATCCGTACTCAGAACGGTTCTGTACACCATCCGCGACCGGTGCGATCACTCCCGCCAAATAACCGTGACGACCTCCATTTCGGTCTCGACCGTCTCGTAGGTGTAGCCTCTATCCTCGAGTTTCGGGTACAGGAACTGTGGGGCGCGATCGTTCCGCTGTATCAACACCAGATCGTCGTCGCTGGCTGCCAGTCGCTCGAGCGTGCGGGCGAGTGGCTGGGGCGGCCCAAGCGTACGGACGTCGAGTACCTCCCTGGGTCGATCGGTCGGGACGCTGGTCTGTTCGAACAGGGGCTGGTAACCGGACATACACGCAGGTTTGCCCTCGAGGTGCCTCTAGATCCTCGCGAACTCGTTCGGGACGTCCGTGTGGATGGCAATTGGGGTATCAAAAAACCGTCTGACACTACGATAGCGACCGCTCGAGGTCGGAGTAAGTCGCTGAAAGAAAACCGAATCGAGTTATCGACCCTCTCGACGCGTCCGATCGTACGAAGTTACTCGTACAGCCAGCCAGCGTCGTGCTGGTCGTAGTCGATGAGCTCGTCCTCGTCGAAGTGGATCGCAATCTCGCGCTTGTTCGCGCCCTCGTCCTCGTGGTCTGCCGCGTGGACGACGTTGCGACCGAGGTCGAGTGCGTAGTCGCCCCGGATCGTACCAGGGGCGGCCTCGAGCGGGTCGGTCTCGCCGATCATCTGGCGAACCTGACGCGTCGCGTCCTGACCCTCCCAGACCATCGGGACGACCGGGCCGCTGGTAATGAAGTCGATCAGGCCGTCGAAGAACGGTTTGTCCTCGTGTTCGGCGTAGTGCTCTTTGGCCCGTGATTCGGGCATGTTGATCACTTTGATGCCGACGAGTTTGAGGCCGCGCTCCTCGAGTCGGGAGACGACCTCGCCCACGAGTCCGCGAGCGAAGGCGTCGGGTTTGACCATCACGAAGGTTCGCTCGTGGTCGCTCATGCTGTCTCCTCGCTCTCGTCGTCGACCTCGTCAGCGTCCGCGTCGTCGGCTTCCGCAGCCGCTTCGTCGTCTTCGGTTGCTTCGGCGTCTTCGTCCTCGGCTCCAGCCTCGTCATCGTCAGCTTCGTCCTCGTCCTCGAGGTCTGCTTCGACGTCTTCGATATCTTCTTCGGCTTCGGCTTCCGATTCAGATGCCGATTCCGGTTCTGGCTCCTCGTCGACCTCGGGTGCGTCCTGGACGGGGCCTTTGCCGCGACGACCCTCGGCCGTCCACTCGAGGTCACGTGGTTCGCGGCCGAGTTTGTAGTTCTTCTCCGCCTTCGAGTCCACGAAGTGGAGCACGGTACCGTCGTTTCGGACGTACATGATGCCCGTTCCGGGCTCGATGTCTTCGCCCGTGTAATCGCAGGTTCGCTTCTCGACCATCTTACTGTCCTCCGATGGAGTCGGCCTCGCGGGCGGTCTCGCGCAGCTGGAGGATGTCCCCCTCGCGAACCGGCCCGAGGCAGTTTCGGGTGATGATGCGTCCCTGGTTCTCGCCCTCCTTGATCCGGCACTTGACCTGCATGGCTTCACCGTGCATACCGGTCTTGCCGACGATCTCGATGACCTCGGCGGGCGTTGAACTGCTTTCTCCGTCTTCAGCGCTCATGAATAATCACCTCAGTCGAGATCCTCGACCTTGCCGGCGATGTCCTCGACGTCGCTCGCCGCCTCTCCGGCGTCGACGATCGCCGCGGCGGCACTGCCGACCTCGAGGCCAGCAGCGTGGCCGACGTCGTCCTGGGTCTCGACGAAGACCACTGGGATGCCTTTCTCGTCGGCGAGTTCGGGGAGGTGCATCACGATCTCCTCCGGGCTGACGTCCTCGGCGACGTAGACGAGTTCGGCGTTGCCGCGCTCGATGGCTTTGGTCGTTTCGTTCGTTCCTTTCTTTACACTACCTGTGTCTCGGGCGACCTCGAGCGCCTCGAGGGCGTCGTCGGCGAGGTCGGCTGGGATGTCTGTGGTTACGTAGACTGCCATTGGTTGTTCACCTCTCCTACGTGCGGGCTCGCACTCCCCTGCCATCCGGGGCTGGGCCCGGGCCGGGTCGAACCCGGCGAAAGTCCTGTGAGGCTAGGAGTATCATCAACCCCACGTAGGGTGTATTCCTCAGTAATGTTGCCCCCCTTAAAAGCGTGTTCAAACGAACGGGCCCGTGGGAAACCATTGCACGGGTAGACGGAATCGGGGACGAACCACGACGATCACCCTCAGAGGCGACAGTATCTTACTGGCGCTGTTCCGAGAGGACGTATGGACATCGCCGCGTACGCACGGGCCCTCCGCACGGAAGCGCTGGCGGAGAACGAACGCCGGGGTCTCGTACTTTGTGGCGACCGCGAGCGTGGGTATGCCGACCTGCAAGCCATCCTCGAGATGCTCGAGGTACCCATCACGCGAACGGCGCTGGTCGGCCCCGAAGATCGATTGCGCTGTGAGCAACACTCGCAGCGTCAGACCGGCGACCTGCTCGGGACGACGCGAGAGGTCGTCATCGTCGACGGCCACGAAACCCTGGAACCAAACGCGATTGGTCGGGTCGTGGGGACGGTCGACGGCGGAGGGCTCTTCGTTCTCCTGCTCCCATCAGGTTCGACCTGGGCGAGCGAGCGTGGGGCGTTCGAGCGATCTCTTGCCGTTCCCCCTTTCGAACTCGAGGACGTCACCGGACGATTCAGACAGCGCCTCCTCGAGACGCTCGAGGCACACCGGGGTATCGCTATCGTCGACGTGGACACACGGACGCTCGAGTCGGAGGGACTGATCGAGCGGGCACCACGGCTGGTTGGTCGTCCTGCCGGAGGACGGGCGTCGAAGGGGGACTCGAGCAGAGACGACGAGATGCCCCAATTGGAGCAGAGGCGGTTTCCGACCGCTGCCTACGACACCTGTTACACCGACGACCAGCGCGACGCTCTCGAAGTACTGGAACGGCTTCACGATCGACACCAGGCCGTCGTGCTCGAGGCCGATCGTGGCCGGGGTAAATCGAGCGCGATTGGACTGGCGGCCGGGTGTTTCGCCGCCGCAGGCGGGCGCGTTCTGGTTACGGCACCCGCTTCCGAGAACGTCGGAGACGTGTTCGCCCGCGCCCGCGAGCTCCTCGCGACACTGGACACAGTGCTGGAGGGTGACGACGACAAGTCTGGTGGAGGTAACGGCGAACGTCGGCGACTCGTCTCGAGCACCGGCGGCGTCGTCGAGTACGTTCCACCGCTCGAGGCCGTCACCGGCGAGAGGGAGGCCGACGTCGTCCTCGTCGACGAGGCCGCAGCGCTCTCGGTCGGCGTCCTCCAGTCGCTGCTCACGGCCGACCGAATCGCGTTCGCGACGACAATCCACGGCTACGAAGGTGCCGGCCGGGGCTTTTCGGTTCGGTTTCGCGACCGACTCGAGGCGAGCGATCACGACGTGACGACGAATACTCTGTACGACCCAATCCGCTACGCGGGCGGCGACCCGCTCGAGGTTTGGTCGTTTCGTGCCCTCTTGCTCGACGCCCGGCCGCCGGTCGCATCGCTCGTCGAGAACGCGACGCCGGAGACGGTAACCTTCCGCCGACTCGACGCCGATACCCTCTTCGAGGACGAGTCCCTCCTGCGGGAGGTGTTCGGGCTGCTCGTGCTCGCACACTACCGAACCGAACCGAACGATCTAGCCAGATTGCTCGACGCCCCAAACCTCGAGGTCTGCAGCCTGTTCCACGACGGGCACGTCGTCACCGTCGGGTTGCTGGCCCGCGAAGGCGGACTCGACGTAGACATCCGTCGACGGATGTACGAGGGGGCTCGCGTGAGGGGGAACATGATCCCAGACATCCTCACGACCCATCTGCGCGACGAAGAAGCGGGTGGGCTCTCGGGAATTCGGGTCGTCCGGATCGCCACCCACCATGCCGTTCGCTCGCGAGGGCTGGGCTCACACCTGCTCGAGTGCCTCGAGGCCGACTACGCGAGTACGGTCGACTGGCTCGGCACCGGGTTCGGCGCGACGGCTCCGCTCGTCTCGTTCTGGCAGAACAACGGCTATCGGACGGTGCACCTCTCGACGACCCGAAACGCCACCAGCGGCGAACACTCCGCGATTATGCTGCGGCCGACGAGCGACGGCGGCGAGCAACTGCTCGAGGGCCACGGTTCCTGGTTCGCCAGTCGGCTTCCCGCGATGCTGTCCGATACCCTTTGCAACCTCGACCCCGACGTAGTTCGTGCGGTCACCGATTCGATCGACCCTGCCCACGCCCCCTCGCTCGCGACCTCGAACCATGACTGGCACGTGGTAGCGGGGGCGGCGTACGGCCCGGCCAGGTTTGCTGTCGATCCCGAACCGTTCAGACGGCTGATCACGCGGTTCCTTATCGAACGACCGGCCGAAACCAGTGGTGTACTCTCCCCGCGGGAGGAGCGCCTGTTCGTGCGGCGCGTGCTGCAGGGTCACTCCTGGGAGACCGTCGCCGACGAACTCGAGTACCCATCCACGAGGCAGTGCCGACGGGCGTTCGGCGATGCCCTGGTGGGGCTGGTCGACCACTACGGCACGGACGCGGCTCGAGCGATTCGCGACCGATTTCTCGAGGAGTGAGTCCGTTTCGACGTGAGCGCTTCCACGTCGTGGTGGGTTCTGCCAGCCGAGGGAGCACCTGAAACGGGCACGACCGGTCTAACAGACACTTATCAGGCCACCCCCCGTGAGTACCACTATGTACACGGTCACTCACCACGGTCGCGAGACCGCGTACGATCTCGCCGACCGTGGCGCCACGGGGGAGCCGATCTGTTTCGTCCACGGAAGCGGGGGATCGAGCAATGTCTGGAAATCACAGCATCGGATCGCCGACCGGTATCCGGTCGTTGCTGTCGACCTGAGTGGCCACGGCGAGTCGGACGACGTCGACGCCAACCCCGGCTATACGACACTGTCAGCCTACGCCGACGACGTGATTGCCGTCCTCGAAGACACCGACGCACGAGTCCTCGTCGGAAACTCGCTTGGTGGGGCCATCACCATGCACATTCTCATCGAGCGCGCCGACGAGGCGAACCTCGACGCCGCCGTGCTCACCGGTACCGGTGCTCGATTGGGCGTGCTCGAGGATCTTCGCTGGTGGCTCGAAAACGACTTCGAGCGGGCACTCGAGTTCTTGCACGAACCCAATCGATTCTTTCACGACCCTGATCCGCGCCTCCGCTCGAAGTCTCTCGAGACGATGCGTGAGTGTGGGCAGGACGTAATACAGCGGGATTTCCTCACCTGCCACCAGTTCGATGTCCGGGATCGACTGGACGCGATCGACGTCCCCGTCCTTGCGGTGTACGGTGAGCACGACCAACTCATGCCGCCCCGGTTCCACGAGTTCCTGGCCGACGAGATACCGAACGGAGAACTCGCCGAAATCCCGGACGCTGCTCACCTCGCGATGCTCGAGCAGCCGAGTGCGTTCAACGAGGCGCTGGTGTCGTTTCTCGACGCAACGATCGGTGACTGAGGGTCAGAGGGTGTGGTGAATTGTGGTCAGTGGAGGCAATGGGGCGTACGATCAGCACCCACGATGCTGTAACATACGGTCAGGGGTCGTATTTCTCGGCGTCGCTCACTCGAGGCGCACCGATTGCGACTATAGCCGCTGGTTCCGAGGCGGCGTCAGGAACGAACGCGCGGTGTGGATTCCCGGGGTTGACGGTGAAAAACTCCCCGTCACCGACGACGAACTCCTCGTCGGGCGTTTCGACGTGAATCGTCCCACGACTGACGAAGAAGGCCTCCTCCTGGGTATCGTGCTGGTGGTACTCGAGTGGAAGCTGTTCACCTGGCTCGGCGAGAAAGTGGTTTAGGCCCACCTTCTCGAAGCCGGCGGCCTCGCTGATCGAACGCAGTTTGCGTCCCTCCCAGCCGATGGGCTCGAGACTCGAGGGATCGATAACGTGATATCCCATACGGATTCCGACTCACCGAATTGCCAAAAACATCGGTTATTCTGATTGATGGATTCAGTGACACGTTCTCGCTACTGACTCACTCGTCAGTAGATCCGATCGAGATCCGACTGTTCGTAGCTGTGTTCGTCACCCGGGAAGGTTCCGTCCTCGACGGAATTGACGTACTCGTCGACGGCCGATTTCATCGCCGCTTTGACGTCGCCGAACTGCTTCGAGAAAGAGGGACTCCACTCGCTGAGGCCCACGACGTCGTGAAAGACCAGCACCTGGCCGTCACACGACGGCCCCGCGCCGATGCCGATCGTCGGAATGTCGATTGCGTCGGTCACTTGCGCCGCGACGTTCGAGGGGACATGCTCGAGAATCAGTGCAAATGCGCCGGCGTCGGCGTGTGCCTCCGCCAACTCGAGAATTCGCCGGGCCGATTCCTCGTCGGTTCCCTGCCGCGGGAACCCGCCGTATTGGTTGACGTGCTGGGGCGTCAATCCCAGGTGAGCCATCACGGGAATCCCGAGCTGTACCATCTTCTCGGTCAACTCGATCGTGTGTGGCCCGGATTCGAGTTTGACGGCTGTCGCCCCCGCCTCCTTGAGCATGCGTCCGGCGTTCTCGAGGCTCTCCGCGTCGTCGACGCCGAAGGAGAGAAAGGGCATGTCGGCGACGACGAGGGCGTCCTCGGTGGCCCGGACGACGGCACCGACGTGTCTGAGGGTGTCCTCGACGGTGACCGGCAGCGTCGTCTCGTAGCCGAGTGTCGTGTTCCCGACGCTATCGCCGACGAGGATAACGTCGACGCCTGCCTGGTCGACGATCGCGGCCGTCGGAGCGTCGTAGGCAGTGAGCATCGTGATCGGTTCGTCTCCCGTGTTGTCACGGACGTCACGAACGGTGGGCATACCGGCTAGTCGGGTGCGAGCGATTAAATGGCGTTGTTTTCTGCCAGCGATGGTGTCGAAACTGGCGTCGTCGACTCGACTGTCACCTCGAAGTACGCCCCGTCGTAGCTCTCGATCGGACTCTCCTCGAGCGTCACCGTCCAGCCGTGGGCTGTGACGATCTGATCGACGATCGACAGGCCGAATCCGGTTCCGTCCGCGTTCGTCGAGTAGCCCGAGTCGAACACCGCCTCACGTTCGGTTGGCGGGATTCCCGAACCATCGTCGACGACGAAAAAGCCCTCGTCGGTCGGCCCAACGGCGATCGAGACTCCATCGTCGGGTCGATCCGGATCGGCACCGTGCTCGATGCTGTTTCGATACCAGTTTTCGAACACCCGAAGCAGTCGATCACGATCCGCCTCGAGCGGACGGTCGCCAAGCACCGTGAGTGTCGCTCCCTCGGTGTCGACGCTCCTCCAGGCGTCTCGTGCGACTGCCTCGAGGGATAGTTGTTCGGTTGTTTCGACGGTGGCTCCTTCCCGAGCCATGGTCAACGCATCGTCGATGATCTGTGTCATCCGGGTATGTTGTTCCTGGATCACCCCGATCGCATCGTCATCGACGCGCGAATCGAGGATGTCAAGATACCCTTCCGCGACGTTCAGCGGGTTCCGAAGGTCGTGACTGACGACGCTCGCAAACTCGTCGAGTCGATCGTTCGTCCGCTCGAGTTCGTGCTCGCGTCGCCGACGTTCGGTGACGTCTCGAGAGTTAACGACGACGCCGTCGACGACGGGATCCTCGAGCATGTTGCGGCCGGTGGCCTCGAGCGTACGCCAGTGACCGTCGACGTGTTGCATGCGGAATTCGACGCGCCTCGGTTCGTCAGTCATTTTAACGTTTTCTTCGAAGTACGGAACCAGCGTCTCCCGGTCGGCCGGATGGACGTACTCGAATGCGTTCGTCTCGACCATCGCTGCTGGCTCGTACCCGAGAACGCGACTGACCGACGGGCTTTGATACCGGATCGTCCCGTTGGCCCCGAGGACGGTCACGACGTCGCTCGCGTTCTCGATCAACGTCCGATATCGACGTTCGGTTCGCCGACTGTCGGTCACATCCTGAAAGAGGACGAGCGTCCCGCCGTCAGTACCGACAAGCGGCGTCGTTCGTACCGTAACATACTGGGTACCGTTGCCGTGTTCGATCGCGACCGCTTCGGTCGTCTCGAGAACCTCGGTGATCGGCTTCGTTCCGATAGTCACGGCTTCGGCCGATGCTCCGAGAAGCGATTCGCCGGGCGGCTCGAGCATCGACTCAGCGGCGGCGTTGACGTCGACCAGTCGGTCGTGGTCGTCGAGGACGACGACGCCGTCGCGCATCGTTTCGACGACAGATTCGCGGGCGATGGGGACGATATCGAGCAACTGATACCGAAAGACGGCACCGGTAATCGCCAGGCCGGTTACGGTGAAGGCGACTGGCGTCCAGTTGAGTTGGCCTGCCCCCGTCGTACTGACGTATCCGACGTTGACGAGAAACGGCACTAGAACCGCCGAAACGATGGTCAGCGCTTGTCGGCGGTAGAGTCGCCGAGCGGTGTATCCGAAGTGGCCGACGACGACGATTCCGAGCAACACCAGCAGGTAGCTGTAGGAGACGTGGAGCGCGTAGAGCGACCCCGTCGTGTACTCGATGTACGTTCCCGAATCAGCCACGGTCACCGACGTGTAAAACCAGCCGTGGAAGGGGTTTGTGATCCTTCCGACGAACGAAACGACGGGCACAACGAGAAGCACTCCAACGGTTCGCGGTGTCAAATGGGAACCGTATCCGGCGTACTGGAGTGCGAACGTAACCCACGCAATCGGTAACAGAATCGTCGCGATATTCGACATTCCCCACCCAGCGAGCGTCGCCGTCTCGTGTACGGTGACGTGGGCGATTAGCGACCCCATCGCCCAGAAAGCAGTCACCCCCATCATGGCCGCGAGTAGCGTCGCCAGTCGGTCGTCACGCTGATGGGTACCCCACCGCCCATACAGGGCGACGGCGACAGACAGCACGACCGCTACGAGCAGGGCAACGATGTACAGGGTGTCTCGCTCGGCCATTGTGTAGTAGACGTAGCTATCTGGCTATTCGGTTCCACCGTCATCAACTCATTGGCCGGGCACCGTCGTCGACACACAGGCCAATCACCACCTATCGGGCGGGAACGGCGTCTTTAAGCCATTTGCCTCGAGAGCCTCGAGTGTGCCTGAACCCGTCGAAACTTCCGATCCGGACGGCGTCGATTACGGCTGGGTGATGCAGGTGACGTTCGTCACGACGATTCTGATCGGCGCGCCGGTGGTCGCGCTCGCGTCGACGACCGTCTCGCTCCCAACGTGGGGGGATCGAGCGGAGTTCGCGATCCGAGTTGGTGCTGTGATCTGGATTCTGACCGCGCTGAGCGTGTTTGCCTACGCCAAGCGAACGCAGGAATGACAGGCAGGAGTAGCCGTTTCCGCCCAACCGTCACCGACCGGTGTCGACGTATTCGAACGCCGTCCCCGCTCGCTGGGCCGTTTTCTCGTCGCGCGAGGAGTCCCCGATGAAGAGCGTCGTCTCCGGGGTGGCGTCGAGTCCGTCGATCGTCTCGAGCAAGGGTTCGGGATCGGGTTTCCGAGTGTCGACGGTATCGCGACCGACGACGGCGTCGACCGATGGCTCGAGTTCGTGTTCCCGGAGGGCGATCCGACAGGCGTCCTCGCAGTTGAGCGAACAGACGCCGACGGGGACGTGCTGGGCGGCCTCCTCGAGGTGGTCGGCGTGAGCCAGTCGGGTCGACGACCGTGCCCCCTCTCGTTCGTGGGTCGCGATCGCGGCCTCCACCTGCGGTGCGAGATCGAATTCGGCGGCGCTTCCCAGCAGTTCCCACAGGTCACTTCCCGGGGGATCGATCGCTGCCTCCAGGTACACCTCGAGGACGTCACCCGCGACGACGTGCCAGTCGACGTCTAGGTGGACGAGCGTTCCGTCGAGGTCGTAGACGATAGCGTCGTAGGCTCGAGCAGTCACAGGAGCAGATAGGAAGTCCCGGAAAATAGCGCCTTTGGTCGTCTTACGAGGATGCGACGAACCGGTTGTCGAAGGTCGCACACTGGTGACTACTCGAGGAGGTGCCGAGCGATGATCTTCTTCTGAATCTCGGTCGTCCCCTCGTAGATTTCGGTGATCTTGGCGTCGCGGTAGAGGCGTTCGACCTCGCCTTCGGTCACGTAGCCGTAGCCGCCGTGGATCTGGACGCTCTCGTTTGTCACGAACATCGCGGCCTCGCTGGCGAAGTACTTGGCCATGCTTGCAGCCATCGCGGCGTCGGTAGCGCCCACGCCGCGCTTTCGGGCGGCGTCGCGGGTGAGCAAGCGACCGGCTTGCGTTCGCGTCGCCATCTCTGCGAGTTTGTGCCGGATCGTCTGAATGTCCCCGATCGGTTTGTCGAACTGCTCGCGCTCCTGGCTGTAGGCGAGTGCCTCGTCGAGAGCCGACTGGGCGAGGCCGACCGACTGGGCGGCGATGGCGATCCGTCCACCGGTCAGGATGTCGAACGCCGCCGAGAGACCACGTCCCTCCTCAGTCAGCCGGTTTTCCGCGGGGATACGGACGTCGTCGAAGTGCAGTCCGGTCGTATCGCTCGCCCGGAGGCCGAGTTTGTCTTCCGTCTCGCCCACCGTGAGGCCGTCGGCGTCGGCGGGGACGAGGAACTGGGTCACCGTCGACGGATCGTCTCGGTCGGTCTTGGCGAAGAGGATGATGACGCCCGCCCGCTGCCCGTTGGTGATCCACTGTTTGTCACCGTTGATCACGTACTCGTCGCCCTCGAGCCGCGCCTCGGTCGTCATCTCGGCCGGGTTCGACCCCGCGTGGGGCTCCGAGAGGGCGAACGCGCCGACTGGGCGGCCGGTGGCCATCTCCGGGAGCCAGCGCTCTTTCTGACTCTCATCGCCAAAGCTGGCGATGCAGGACGTCGCCAGGCAGTGTACGGAGAGCGCGGTCGCCACCGCGAGCATGCCGTATGCGACCTCCTCGTTGACGATGGCGTAGGTGACCGGATCGGCGTCGTAGCCGCCGTACTCCTCGGGAACCGTGAGTCCGGTGAGATCGAGTTGCGCCAGTCCGTCCCAGACCTCCTCGGGGAAGGTCTCCGTCTCGTCGGCCTCGAGCGCGGTCGGTCTGATCTCTTCGGTGGCGAACTCCCGCACCACGTCCCTGATCGCTTCCTGCTCCGGCGTGAGTTCCATGGCTCAGAGTCCGTGGGAACGGCAAAAAATGCCACTGGTTTGTGTCGGTCGTAGCCGACACCTGCCACAACCCGGCGTCCATCCGTCTACAGCAGCTCGAGCGCCTCGAGTTCGGCCTCGAGTTCGGCCGCGCTTGCCTCGTCTTTGAGCCGGAGGGGACTGCGAAGCGGCCCGGCGTCGAACCCGCGCAACTGGAGTGCAGTCTTCACCCCGGACATGTACGCACCGCCGACTTTGAGCGCGTCGCGGACATCGTACACGCGGCTCTGGAGGGCCCGAGCCCGTGCTTCGTCACCCTCATCGTAGGCCTCGTACAGATCGACGACCAGTTCCGGGAAGACGTTCGCCACCGCGCTCACCATCCCGGAACAACCGATCTCGAGGCCGGTAAAGAGCAGCGAGTCCGATCCAGCGAGGAACGTCATCTCGGGGTGGGCGTCGATCGACTGGGCGAGCCACGGCACGTCCTTGCTCGAGTCTTTGAGACCGACGACCGAGTCGATCTCGACGAGTTCGTCGAGAGTCGTTCGGGGGATCGAATTCCCCGTCTTGCTCGGGATGTGGTAGATGTAGATCGGTAGCGACGTCGCCTCCGCGACCCGACGATAGTGCTCGAGGTACGCGTCGTGATCGAGGGGATAGTAGTAGGGGGTGACGACAACCAGGCCGTCTGCACCAACGGATTCCGCGTGCGTAGCGTGGTCGACGGTCTCTCGAGTACTCGGGGCACCGACGCCCGCAATCACGGGGACGTCGCCGTCGATTTCGTCGACGACGGCCTCGACGACACCCTTCCGCTCGTCGGGCGTCAGCAGCGGGAACTCGCCGTTCGTCCCGAGCGGGAAGACGCCGTGAGTGCCCCCGTCGACGACGAACCGGGCGTGGGCGGCCGTCGTTTCGTAGTCGACCGACTCGTCGTCGTGAAATGCCGTAACCGTGGGTGGGACGACGCCGTGAATCGAGAGCGGATCGTCCGTTCCGGGATCGTGATTCGCCATACTCGAGAGTGAAACCGGGAGCGGCTTAAATGACCGCGTTGGCGGCAGGTATCCGTACCGCGTCGAATCGATGTTGCACGGGATCGATCGGGGACGTAGCTCGAGAACGGAATCGGCTTTGGACTCGGGTTTCCGACTCGAGACGGGTGAGACGTCGCTACTCGGCTGTCCCGGTCTCAATCGGTGCCCGGATGCGGTTGCCCCACTCCGTCCAGGAGCCGTCGTAGTTCTCGACGTCCTCGAACCCGAGGAGTTTGCGGAGGACGTACCACTCGATAGACGACCGCTCGCCGACCCGGCAGTAGGTGATCACGGACTGATCTTCGGTGATGCCGACGTCGTCGTACAGCGCCCGGAGCTCGTCGGGCGATTTGAACGTTCCGTCGTCGTCCAACACCGACGTCGTCGGCACGTTTTTCGCCCCGGGAATGTGCCCGCCACGCTGGGCCGTCTCCTGGAGGCCTTCGGGAGCGATGACCTCGCCGGTAAACTCCTCGGGCGAGCGCACGTCGACCAGCGGAACGCCGGAGTCGATCGCCTGCTCGACGTCGTTCTGGTAGGCACGGATGCGCTCGAAGGGGCCGCGAGCGTGGTATTCGTGGGTCGAAAAGTCGGGTTCGTCGGTCGTCAGCGGGTAGTCGTGTTCGATCCAGTACGGTTTCCCGCCGTCGATGACGCGGACGTCCTCGTGGCCGTAGTACGTGTACTCCCAGTAGGCGAACAGCGCGAACCAATTGGGGACACGCCCGCCGCCGTAGAGAACCACCGTCGAATCCTCGGTGATCCCTGCCTCGGCGTTCAGTTGCTCGAACGCCTCTTTATCGAGGAGGTCACGGGTCGTCGGGTCGCTGAGATCCTCCTTCCAGTGAAAGAAGATCGCGCCCGGGATGTGTCCCTCTTCGTAGGGCGTGTACTCCGAATCTGCCGTGACGGTCGGGTTGTTGACTTCCAGCAGTCGGTACTCGGGGTCGTCGGACTGGAATTCCTCGAGGTGATCTTCGACCCAGTCGGCCGTAACGAGCGTGTCGGTGTCGTGGTCTGGCATACAATCGTGTTCGCGGTCGCGATGAGCATAAGGCTGGCACTGACGGCTAGATCGGACTCTGTCTGTGACGATTGACTATCGGCATGACCCGCCTCTGTCGTCCCCTTCGCTCAGGCCTCGTTAGTACGTTTGGCGGTTCCTACGACAAACGGGTGTCAACGACGTCGGTAACACTTGCAACCACCAATGATTTCGACGGTCACGAGGCGGGAGCCCGAGAGACCTGGCTCGAGGATCGAACCGAACTGCTCGACCACACCGGTTTCGAGCGCCGATCCCCCGATGGACGACCGACAGCAGTGACTTCAGTGATCCCTATTACTATAGCGGATGGGACAGTATCCAATCGGAAGGACATGCCCCCAGTATCCGATCCCGATTCCGATGCCGACCTCAATTCGTTCAGCCTCGTCGACCCGACCGTCGAGGATATCCACGCAGCCTTCGAGCGGGGAACGCTGACAGCCGAGTCGCTCGTAGCCCGGTATCTCGACCGAATCGACGCGTACGACGACGACCTGAACTCGATTTTGACGATCAACCCGAACGCCGAGGCGCGGGCCAGCGAACTCGACGCAGCGTTCGAACGCGACGGCTTCGTCGGCCCGCTCCACGGTGTTCCGATCGTTCTCAAAGACAACCAGGACACCCACGACATGCCGACGACGGCGGGGTCGGTGACGCTCGCCGAATCGATCCCGTCGGCGGACGCGTTTCTCGTTGAGGCCCTCCGTGCCGCTGGCGGGATTATTCTGGCGAAGGCGAACCTGCAGGAGTTCGCCTACGGTGTCGACACGATCAGTTCACTCGGTGGCGAGACACGGAACGCCTACGCGCTCGAGAGGCGTCCGTCGGGATCGAGCGGTGGGACGGCAGCGGCCGTCGCGGCGAACCTCGGGGCGATCGGAACCGGATCGGATACCTGTTCGTCGGTTCGTTCGCCGCCCGCGTTCAACAACTTGGTCGGCTTGCGACCCACCAGGGGACTGGTCAGCCGAACGGGAATGATCCCGTTGAGCGAGACCCAGGATACGGCCGGGCCGATCACCCGTACGGTCACGGACACTGCTCGGATGCTGGACGTGATGGCCGGCTACGATCCGGCAGATCCCGTTACGGCCACGGGTGTCGGAAACGTCCCGGACGACGGGTATGTCTCACACCTCGACGAACAGGGACTCGAGAGTGCGCGCATCGGCGTCGTGCGGGAACTGTTCGGACTGCAAGCAGAAGGAAGTGCGCCCAGTGAGGCAGCCCAGTCGGTCACTGACGTACTCGACACCGCGATCGACGAGATGGAGCGCGCCGGGGCAACGATCGTCGACCCCGTCGACATCGTCGACACGTCGTTTCTGGGTTCTGCCCGCGTCATCAGTTTCGAGTTCAAACGTGACCTCAATCGGTATCTGGACGGGCTCGGGGCGGACGCCCCGTACGACTCGCTGGAGGCGATCGTCGACTCCGGAGCGGTCGCACCGGCGGTCAGCTCGCGACTGGAGGGGGAGCCGATTCTCGAGACCGACCCCGAAACGGTCGACGACGATCCGGCGTACGTGCGGCGGCTCGAGCGGCGACGAGAACTCCGCATCGACACGCTCGGCCGAATGGCCACTCACGAGGTAGATGCCCTGCTGTATCCGCCGTCGACGATTCCACCGGTGGCGATTCCCGAGCACCAGCCCTTCGAGGAACTGAACTGTGAGCTCTCGGCTCACACCGGCCTCCCCGCCATCGTCGTGCCAGCCGGGTTTACCGATGGCGGCCTCCCCGTCGGCGTCGAATTGCTGGGGCGGCCGTTCGGGGAACCGCGCTTACTCGAACTCGCGTACGCCTACGAACAGGCGGCACGCCATCGCCGGCCACCGGACGGGTTCGGCGCACTGGACGGCCGTCTCGAGGGATAGAGGCGGGTGTATCGACGCGCCGCCGATCGCCACCTCGACCGTTTGGGGGCGGTGGAAACTTCGGTACGGCCCCTGCGAGAGCCGTACATCCCTTCCCAGGGCGGAACGTCCTCGAGAAGCGCCGCCTAGTATGCGAGGGGGCGTGTTTTCCCTCTCCAGTACGCACGTCCGATAGTGATGGATATTGAGGCGCGGAGAGAGCGTCTCCTCGGGATCGAATCCGACCTCCTCTCTCCGTACGGAACGCCGGTTTACGTCTTCTTCGAGGACGACATCAGGCGGAACTATCGAACGGTACGGCGGGCACTCGACGAGCAGTATCCGGATTCAGTGGTTCACTTCGCCGTGAAAGCGAACTACAACCCGGGAATCCTCTCGGTGCTTCGGGACGAAGGTTGTCACGCCGAAGTGTACGCCACCGGCGAACTATCGGCTGCACGTTCCGCTGGGTACGAGCCTCGGGAACTTCTGTTGACGGGGATGAACCGCCGTCCCGAAGACGTCGAACGAGCGCTCGAGATGGGTGTCGAACATCTCCTGGTGGACAACGCGATGGAGCTCGAGCGGCTGATCGACGCCGCCGAACGGACGGAGATGCAACCGAAGGTGCTCGTTCGGGGCAATCCAGCGATGGAAGTGCCAACCCACCCAGAGGTTGCGACGGCGACCCGGGAGTCGAAATTCGGTCTCGATATCGACTCCGGTCGAGCGATGGCCGTCGCCGAACGGGCGGCATCGTCGTCGGCAGTCGAACTCGCAGGCGTACAGTTGCACATCGGGAGTCAGATCAAGGGTGTCGAACCCTACGGCGTTGCCGCCCGCGAGATGCTCTCGTTTGCGGCCGAGATTCGGGACGAACTCGGTGTCGAAATCGACATCCTCGATCTGGGTGGCGGGTTTCCGGTTCCGTACGACGGCCCCGTTCCCGACACCGACGCGATTGTGACGGAGATTGCGACGACGGTTCGCGAGACCGCGCGGTCGTTCGACCTCCCGCTCCCGACACTGTATCTCGAACCCGGGCGACGGTTGGTCGGCAACGCCGGGACGCTGGTGTCGACCGTCGGCGTAATCAAGGAGACGCCGCACGCGTCGTTTGCCGTGCTCGACGCCGGTACGAACACCGTCTCGTCGTACTGGCCGTATCCGATTTACGCCCTCACCGATGGCGAGTCAAGCGAGCACTACGACGTCGCAGGGCCGCTCTGTTACACCGGCGACGTGATCGCCGAAGACGTCCCGCTGCCGCCGCTCGAGCGGGACGACCTCCTCGCAATCGATCGGATCGGTGCGTACTCGCTGGGAAGTGCGTCACACACGAACGCCCAGCCGAAGCCACCCGTGTTGCTGTGTCGATCGGACGGCGAGATCGACGTGATTCGCCGACCCGAGAAACCCGCGGACGTGTTCGCCAAAGGGGAGGTGCCCGATGACCTCCGTTGAAGAACTCGCCGTCCAGCGGGTGAAGACCGTCCACGCTCCCGACGATCGTGTGGTTTGTTTCGAGGTCACCGTCGAGGCGGAGGATGAGGGCGACGACGAGACACCGGGAATCGTGCTTGCTGGAACCGTACAGACCGATCGAACTAAAGAGAGTCTCCTCGAGGAACTGCGCCAACTATCCACCGGTCGAACCGTACGCGATTCGCTCTCGGTACTCGAGGGAACCGGCGAAGCGATGACGACCGATCTGCACGTCAGTGCCGTCCGTGGCGAGCCGCACGAGGACGCCGAACAGGTCACGCAGGTGCTGTACGGTGCCGAGCTTACGGCCTACGACTCGAGAGATGGCTGGCGGCGCGTTCGGACGCCCGGTGGGTACCTCGGGTGGGTCGAAGCGACGGCGTTGACGGATCCGAGAGTGGCGGCGGACGATGTGGACGTGACGGATCCGGGAACGGCGGTGGACGCTGTGGACACGACGGATCCGAGGGGGACGAGGAACGGTGTGGACGTAACGAATCAGAGCGAGTGGCGGCCAGACGGCGTCGTCACGGCACCGACGACCCCCCACCAGTCGAATGCCACTCCGGAGACTGTCCCGGCCGGCGTCGACTGCCATCTCGAGTCACGCGACGACGAGGAGGTAACCGTCTCGTTTCGAACCGGGGTTCGGGCGACGCTGCCAGAGACGGCCATCCACGAACGGACGTCGACGGGAACCGGAGCCGACGTCGTCGCCGTCGCCAGACAGTTCCTCAGGACGCCCTACGAGTGGGGCGGGATGACTATCGAAGGGATCGACTGCTCTGGCCTGGTCTGGGTCGCGTACGCGTCCGTTGGCGTCACCGTACCACGCGATGCGGATCAGCAGCGTGACCTCGGCACGGACGTCTCGCAGGACAATCTCGAACCCGGCGATCTCCTGTTCTTCCCCGGGCACGTCGCGATCAGCCTCGGCGGCTCCGAGTTCGTTCACGCCTACGGAAGCGCCGAACAAGTGACGGTAAACAGCCTCGACCCGTCTCACGCCGAGTACGTCGAGTCGCTCGCGGAGTCGGTCACGGCGATGAAGCGGTTCCTCCCCGCGGAGGGGGCTCGATGATCGTCGAGCGAATCGAGGTGTACCGCCTCGACGTCCCGTTGACCGATCCCTTCGAGATTTCGCTCGGAACGAAACACGAGGCGGAGAACCTCCTCGTCAGGGTCGAGACCGACTCGGGTACCGTCGGGTGGGGAGAAGCCGCGCCGCTCGAGCCGATCACTGGCGAAACGATCGACAGCGCGATCGAAACGGCGAAAGCCGGTGTCTCGGTGCTGGAGGGGCGAGACCTGCGAAATCGGCGCTCGATCGTGACCGATCTCGAGGCAGCGCTTCCCGGCGCTGTCTCGGCACGACTTGCCCTCGAGACGGCGCTTTACGACGCCTACTGTCGTGAGCGTGATATTTCTCTCGCAGAGTGTTTCGGTGGGTCGCCCGGGCCGATTCGCACTGACCTGACGGTGTCGA
Organism: Natronosalvus vescus; assembly: GCF_023973145.1. Classification (NCBI taxonomy): domain Archaea; kingdom Methanobacteriati; phylum Methanobacteriota; class Halobacteria; order Halobacteriales; family Natrialbaceae; genus Natronosalvus; species Natronosalvus vescus. Next base: position 3,125,854 of record NZ_CP099546.1, on the reverse strand, counting down.
TCGTCGACCCCGATACGGCCGCCGCCGAAGCCGAATCAGCCCTCGAGGCAGGATTCGACGAGCTCAAAGTGAAAGTTGGCGGCGATGTATCGGCGGATATCGAGCGAGTGGCCGCCGTACGGGAGGTGGCCCCGAACGCAGGGGTCAAAGTCGATGCAAACCAGGGATGGCAGCCCAAGGAGGCCATCCAGTTTGCTCACGAAGCACGGACTCGAGGTCTCGACCTCACGCTCCTCGAACAGCCGGTTCACCGCGACGACGTTCGGGGACTCAAGCGGGTGACGGAGGCGGTTCGGATCCCCGTTGCAGCCGACGAGGCCGTCTTCACGCCCACTGATGCTCACCGTATTGCCGCGTCGGGAGCCGCGGACGTCATCAATATCAAAGCGGCGAAGTCGGGACTGACAGACGGTGCAGCGATCGCCGAAATCGCCCGCGGGGCCAACCTCGAGGTGATGATCGGCTGTATGCTCGAGAGTGCGCTCGGGTTGCACGCGAGCGCCCACCTCGTGGCGGGTCTCGGGGGCTTTTCGTACGTCGATCTGGACGGGAACCTCTCGTTCGAACGGAACGTCGCCGACGTCACTGTCGGGCCGACGCTCGAGACGCGTGGCCCCGGTCACGGGATCGTTCCGGATCCCAGCATGGTTCCGGATACGCCGGAGTGAGTCAACCTGGGTGACGTTTTCTCCAAGAGGGATCGAGGAGCGATCGACAGGGTATCGAAACACCGTTCCCAATGAACCGTCCGTTCGGCCGCGACCCTTGCGTACGAGGGAGGGATTTTTACGACCGGCGTGAATTGCATAGGGGTATGTCAGCACACGACGTGATATTCCGGGGCGCTCGAGTCGTCGATGGAACCGGCGCACCCTGGTTCGACGGTGATGTGGCGATTCGGGACGGACGGATCGAATCCGTGGGCACCGTTTCGGGAACCGGTGATACCGAACTCGACGCATCTGGACTCGTCGTCGCACCCGGATTCATCGACATCCACACGCACTCCGATTACACCCTCCCGGCGAATCGGGACGCTCACAGCAAAGTTCGACAGGGCGTTACGCTCGAGATCCTGGGAAACTGTGGAACGAGTGCGGCACCGAAACACGGGGCGGCAGCCGAGGACGTTGCAGAGAGCTTCGCCTACCGCGGCGTCGGGGAGGCTGTCGATACGACCGCCTGGACGACGATGGGTGAGTACCTCGATCACCTCGAACACGAGGGCGGAATTTCGGTGAACGTCGGCTCGCTGATTGGGCACGAAAACGCCCGCATTCCCGTGCTTGGGTACGAAGATCGGGCACCGACGGCGGACGAACTCGAGGAGATGAAGGCGATCGTCGACGAGGCGCTGTCCGACGGTGCCGTTGGGCTGTCGACGGGGCTGATATACACGCCCGGGGCGTTCGCCGACACCGAAGAACTCGTCGAACTCGCATCGGTCGTCGCCGACCACGACAAGCTGTACACCACCCACATGCGAAGCGAGGGCGACGACATCTTTTCGGCGCTCGAGGAGGCCATCGAGATCGGTGACCGTGCCGACGTTCCGGTACAGGTGTCCCACCACAAGGCCGTCGGTCGGGACAACTGGGGGAAAGTTCGATACACGCTGCGTCGGATGGAACTCGCCCGAAACCGCGACGGCATCGACATCCAGTGTGAGCAATATCCGTACACCGCCTCCTCGACGAGTCTGAGCGCCCGGGTTCCGACGTGGGCTCGCGAAGGTGGGACGGAGGCGCTCCTCGAGCGCTTACAGGACGAGGCCACCCGCGAACGTATTCGTCGGGAACTCGAATCGAACACCGACTCCTGGGACGACATCCTCCTGACGAACGTCCGAACGCCGGCTCTCGAACACCTCCAGGGAAAGACCGTCGGCGAACTCGCCGACCGGGAAGACGAAACGCGGGCGGCCGTCGATATCGCGATCGACACGCTGATTCAGGATCGGTGTCGAACCAAGCACATTCACTTCTGTCTGGACGAGACGGACGTCGAGGAGGTCATGAGTCACGACCTCACCATGATCGGGAGCGATGGCAACGCGATGGTTCCCGAAGGCCCCCTGGGTGACGGCGTTCCCCATCCTCGAAGCTATGGCACTTTCCCACGAGTGCTCGGTCACTACGTTCGTGAACGGAACCTGCTCTCGATCGAGCAGGCCGTGTTCAAAATGACCGGGCAGCCAGCATCGCGACTGGGGCTCGAGAACCGCGGCTTATTGAAACCGGGTTCGTGGGCGGACGTGACCGTGTTCGATCCCGAGACCGTTGGACAGGGTGGATCCTTCGTCGACCCGGCCGTCTATCCGGACGGAATCCCCCACGTGCTCGTCAACGGCCAGTTCGTCGTCAGGAACGGTGAACATACGGGCGAGCGACCGGGAACGACACTTCGATAGCGCTGATCCGGAGGGCTCGAGGAAATCGCTGCCGTCCAAACCGCGTCGATTTGAAGGCCCGTATATTTTACCGACGGTCGTGGTAGGCCAGGTATGGCAGACGACGAGCACGAAGCCGATACCGAAACGGAATCGACAGCCGATGAGACGGAGCGCGAAGGAGAGCGGGTGATGAGTCGAGCGGAGGGCGCGGCTATCCTGCGAGAAGTCGCTGCCGGAGTCGAAGACGGAACGATCGACATCGAAGGGGAGAACGGGTTCACCGTGGCGATCCCGGAACGCTTCGAACTCGAGGTCGAGTACGAGGTCGGCGACGACGAGGCAGAGCTAGAAATCGAACTCGAGTGGCCGATGAAAGACGGCGAAGCGGTGTCGGCGGACGAAGAACTCGACTGACTGTCTCGTTCGCCTCTACACGAACGAGGCTGTGTCCGAGAATCCATGGACACCACGAACCGACCACGACCCGATATTTTTCTCGATTCGGATCGTACACAGATGGACATGTATCTTGCCGATCACACGTGGCCCGAACTCGAGTCGTATTTCGACGAAAAGTCAGTGGCGATCGTCCCGATCGGTTCGACGGAGCAACACGGACTGCACCTCCCCGAAGGAACCGATCACGTGATCGCCGAAGGGCTTGCTCGAGAAGCGGCCAGTCGAGCGGGCTATCTGTGCACTCCCACCATCACTATCGGCGTCAGCTCTCATCACCGTCAGTTTCCGGGGACGATGTGGGTCGATGCGTCCGCGTTCCGCACGTACGTCGAAAGTTTTTCCAGGAACCTCACCGCTCACGGTATCGATCGCATCGTCTACGTGAACGCCCACGGCGGGAACGTCCCACACCTGCGTGAGGTTGGTCGTCGATTGTACGAAGATGAAATCGCGTACGCAATCGAGTGGATGTGGGACGAGAGCATTCCAGCGCTAGTGACGGAACTGTTCGAGCAGAACGGTCCTCACGCGGGGCCGAAGGAGACGTCGATGGTGTGGTATCTCACGGAGAACGTCAGAGAGGGAGAGCTCGAGGCGGCCAGAGAGACCGGGTGTGTCGACCTTGCTGACGTTCAAACGCATCAGAACGGTGCACGAACGTACTACGATGCGATTGGGAATTCGGAAACCGGTAGTTTCGGCGACCCGACAGACGCCTCGAAAGCAAAGGGTGAACGACTATTCGACGCTGCGTGTGACCAGCTGGTTCAGCTGTGTGAGTGGATGCACAAGCAGGATTTTGACGAGCTGATGCCCACAACAGCAGTTTCCGACCGTTCACATCGGGAGTGAATCGCCCGATCACCATCACAGCGTACGTTCGACCTGCTGCACCTATGACGAACTGCCGTGTGCCCTCCCGGTGCTGGTTTCGGCCAGCTACCGCGATACACCGTCGGTATTGCTCGAGGGATTCGAGTGTGTGGATTAGCGTTGTGTCCAACTCTGGCGCACAGTACCAGCCTGCGTCGATCATCGAATCAATCGTCTCACGCGCTTCGGAGATAATACTGGATCCTTGCGTAGCGCTCAAGAGAACATACGTGCCCACTGCTCGACGGATCACAGCAAAATTGGCACCAGTGTGCTGTGGTGCACGGTATCGAAGCGAACGTCCCTGAACGTGCTCGAGATCAATTGTACCGACCCCATAGCGTTTCAGGAACACGGGACGACGGTCGGTCAGTACGCAACGACCGACGTCGTCCCGCTGTGGGAATTCGACGACCAGTGTTCGTTCGAAGTAACGAAAAGGGCGTGATAGAGAGCAAAGGAGAGTTGGCGTGATTTCGTTCGGCACCGAATCGAACGTGGCCTTTCACAGCTACGACTGGTGGCTGGTCAGACAGGTGTAGTCAGATCACCTTCACATGTGCCATGTCATTTATTGTCAACACTGACGGAGGTATGGATAATGAACGAGTCAGACGACCAGTTTGTCGAACGGGCAACGGAGCTTCGGCATCTCGCACTGACGGAACCGATGGAGGTCGATCCCGACGACGTGGGAGCGATCCTCTCGAATCCGGTCGCTTCACACCCAGCCCACGGTGCGGCGATCGTCGCGTTGCTCAACGTGGCTCGAGTCCGCGACGACGTCGGAGCGACGTTCGTCGATGATCTCGGTCGGTTACTCGGTCGGCCCTCACTCGAGACCGCGCTCGTCCTTCGGTGTCTTCGCCAACTTGCCACGAACGATCCGAAGGCGGTGCTCGTGCTCCGAGATGAAATTGTCGATCACGTCTCGACGAAGCCGACCGACGTCACGCAGGCGGCCACCGGGTGTTGCGTCGAACTGGTGGCCACGGCACCAGGCGAGTTTGTGGATCTCGTCCCGACGCTTTCGACGCTCCTCGATACGGAGAACGATCAAATACGCGCAAACGCAGTGTACGTCCTCTCCGGCGTCGCTCACGAGTACCCGGAGGAAGTGAAACCCGTAGTTCCCCAACTGATCGACGGGGTCACGGATCGAGACCACGCGTATCAGGCGAACGCACTCTCCGCACTCGGGGCGGTCGTGTCCGCGTATCCGGCCATCGGGACGTCGGCAACGGAGACGCTTGCCGAGATTGCTGGCTCGGGCGCACCAACAAACGTCCGCGCGAACGCGGTCGGCCTCCTCGGTGACATCGCTACGGAACACCCGGCTGACGTCCGCGATCACGTTCCGGTTCTCGTCAGCTGTCTCCACACCGACGACGAGTATCTCTCCGGTAACGCTGCAGCAGCATTGTTGCACGTCGCCGTGGACGATAGCGAAGCGACCGAGGTAGCGATCCCGGCCCTCGTCGAGTTGCTGGACGATCCATCGCCAGTTGTGAGGCGAAACGCGTGCAAGGCGCTCGGCCACCTCGAGGCGACGGTAGCCCTGGAACAGTTACGATCGATGGCAGACTCCGATCCCGACGAGGGCGTTCGCTCGATAGCCGCGTGGGCGACAACTCGAGTGACGTGACGCTAAGACCTATTGATTGATATCTAACAATTCTTGAGTTGTAGAATCATGTACCATCTCTATCTGTGCTGACCGCTACAAGTACATGAGGTCGTGAGTTATGCCATACTGTTCAAATTGTGGAACGAAACTCGAGGGGGGGAGAACGGTTCTGTTCGGAGTGTGGCGTGGAGATCGACGCGGGCCCGAGTCGGAAGACACGTGAGATGACCGAGCGAGAGACACAAGAACACGAGACACAACCGGTCGAGGTGGCCGACAATCCAAAATCGGAACCAGAACCGGAACCGGATCCGGAACTGCAACCGGAACCAGAACTGGAACAGGAGCAGGACACCAACTCGATCCTCGACTACGCGATCGGATACCCGCATCGAAACGGGTGGGGAACGATCCTGATCGGCGGAGCGCTCACCCTGTTTATTTGGCTGATCGTTCCACTATTTCTTGTCACTGGATACTTCGTCAAACTCACCGAAGCCGTCGCAAGTAGGAAGCCGAATCCCCCACGATTCGATGACTGGGGCGAATTACTCAAACTGGGCGTGCTAGCGATTCTGGTGATGCTTCCGCTGGCAATAGCGATGTCCCTCATATCCTACGTCGTGGGAACGGTAAGCGAATCGCTGGGCGTCATCGCAACGCTGGCGTTCTACTACGTGGTTCCGGCAGTGTTCCTCCAGTTCGCGGTCACGCACACGTTTTCCGGAGCCTACGACGTGGACGGACTCCAGCATTTGCTCACGCACAAGACGTACGCCGTCGGTCTTCTCGTCGCCCTCGTCGGCGCCATCGGCGGCTGGGTCGTCGTCGCACTGGTGAGTGTCGTCTCGTTCATTACCATCATCGGGTGGATCATCATCATTCCGATGGCAGTGTTCTACTACTCCGCCTTCCTGTACACGATCCTGGGCCGGATCTACATGAAGATCCAGCTCGAGGACGAACAGACTGAGGGGGCCGCGGCACCGGTTCACACTGGATCGGGCGTGTGAACGATCTACGATTCGTACTCGTTCTGCGATCCCTTTGGTGGAAGCAGTTCCGCGAACTCGTCATCAAGTGCGTGGTTCACAATCTGGAGCGAAGCCTCGCTATTTCATCTGAGGACAGCGAATGTACGTGATTCGAAAGGAACGGACTGCTGCATACAGAGGATGTAGTCAGCACCACAGGTAGATACTTCCGATGTACAGAACCAGCCGATCGCTACAGATGCCTATCGAACGAACGGCATAAACGGCAGGAGATGATCGCTGATCTATCAATTCGACTCACGAACGAACGAAAGCACCTCGTCGACGAACCGTTCTGGTTTGTTTTGCATCGCCACGTGCTGTTCGTCCTCGAAGGTAACAATCCGACTGTTCGGCAGTGCTTCGTGGATCGCCTTCGTCGCGTCCTTGAACTTCTGAGGACTCTTTCCACCGGATAACAGCAAGCTGGGAGTGGTCATTGCCGCAAGGCGATTCGGTTGCAACTCATGCTCGCTTGAAGCCCGTTCCTCCCGTGGGAGGGTGTGAGCTCCTGCGACTCGATCATCCCAACTGGCATCGGCGCGAAACATGTCGATTTCGTCCGATGTAAGCCCGCCGATCTCACGAAGGAACACCATGAGGGCCTCCTCGTTGTTTCCTTCTGCCAAGAGGTCGTTCATTTGGGAGATTACCGCTGGATCGCTCATGTCGTGATCGCCCACTGGGATCCCCGGTTCGTACAGAATGAGTCCGTTGAGGGAGTCGGTGAGAAGTGACGCCTCCAGTGCGAGGTTGGCGCCGAAAGAATGTCCGAGGAGTGTCAGCGGGTCGTCGATGGACTCGACGACGGCGACGACGTCCTGGATCTCCCTCTCCAGCGAGTAGGTGTCTGCATCGCCACTCTCGCCGCGACCGCGACGGTCGATGGCGTATACCGTCACGTGGTCGGCCAGGGAAGAGCGAACATCAGCGATCTCCCATCGCCGGTGATCACTGACCCCGCTGCCGTGGACTAGCACAAGCGGTGGCCCGCTTCCTGTTCGCTCGAAGGCGATTTCAGTTCCATCTGCAGACGTGACGGTTTCCATTTCTGCCCCTTCGTCTGGCGGTGTTGCTTTTGCCATGGGCTGTATTACCCCCACTATCTATGTGATACACCCACATAGTGTCAGC